>JBCLRG010000001.1:0-307585 GCA_041223955.1 Oscillospiraceae bacterium 38-13
ACATGGTCATAATCATCGCAAGAACCAGGGACAGGAATTTCTTCATGCGAATATTCCTCCTTTAAAGATTTGCGGTCCGTATCGAACGTCGTGCGCCCCCTCCAGGATTCGTGTCGGGGCTAGCCGATCCCACATCAAGCCTGGAATTGGCCCAGTCCGTCCGGCGTCCGCAAATGCAATCTAACAGGAAAAAAACCGCCTGACAAGGCTTTTTCCGGCCTTTTAACCGAACTGAAAATAACCGTCCGATACGCTGGGGGGATTTGCCGGAAGGCCGTAACGCTGCCCAGAATTTACCATTTTCAGAACGGCGCACAGGAGCCTTGGCGGGGTCCCTTTGGCGCTGGTCCGCGCTCCCCGCTTCGGCTCCTGTGACGGTTTCCGATTATTCGACCTTTCGCTCCTCCCGCTGGGGGAGGACATACCGCTGCCCGATTTGCAGCACCACTCCCTCCTCCACCAGGCGGCGGAGCACTACGCTGCACTGCCGGGGCTGAATATGGAGGAGGTCCACAATGTCCTGCCGGTAGGCAAAGCCCTCTTGGGCCAGATACTCCAATATGGTCTCCCGGTGGCGCTCCGGAGGCACGACGGTGCCGGGAAGGTAGTACTTGCCCCCCACCCGGACCAGGCGCTTCTGCTCCGTCAGGCGGCGAAGGCGGGCGTAGGTGGCGGTTTTGGAGAAGCGGAGCAGCTCCGCCACGTCGTTCCGGCACACGTAACCCTGCTCCAGGGCCTTTTGAAGAATGCAGCTGTCCTCAGCGGCGCGGCTGTCGTCCCGCCGGAGGTCCCGGAGCGTCACCCGCTCCAGCCCGCCCCGAATCAGGGCCGCGCGGGTCATCCGGGACAGGCGGGGCAGGTCCAGGGGCTTTCGGGACTGCTCCGTCAGAAGGATATGGGGGTCCTCCTCCGGGGTCCGGCGGCGCAGCTCCTCCTCCAGAAGGCGGCGGACGGCGCTGGTGAGAACCACCTCCCGGTCCGGCAGGCGGAGGAGGCCCTGCTCCAGGTCCACGTCCGCCCAAGTCAGCGCCGCCATCTCCTGGGCCTGGAGCCCCAGCTGCCACGCCAGCCACATGGCCAGCCCCGCCGCCGTGTTCCGCTCCGACTGGAGCAGCTTCCATAGCTTGAACTCGTCCACCTGGGGCGGCTCGGTTCTGGGGGGCCGGGAGGCCGGGGCGCTGCCGGGAAAGCGGATTTGCAGCGTCGCCACCTCCACGCCGCTGATTCGCGCCGCCTCGGGCCAGTCCATCCGGGTCAGGCACCGGGCAATCCAGTCATAGCGCAGGTCCAGCAGCCGCACGCCGGTGAGGCCGCCCCGGTCCAGGGCCTGCCGGGCCAGGCGGGAAATGGACTCCAGCCGCATGGGCTTCCGCTCCCGGGCGGAGAGGAGCACGTGGGGGTCTCCCGCTTCCTCCCGGGCCTCCCGGGCTTCGTGGAGCTTCCAGAGCAGAACCCGGACCTCCGGGTCCAGGGGAATCATCCGGTCCGGCAGCTCCAGCCGGTCGTCCAGAAAGGAGACCTGGTCCCAGGTGAGGGCGGCAATTTCCTCCCGGGTCAGGCCCTCCAGCCAGGCGAGGCGGAGGACCAGGGCCTCGGGCCCGGCCTGCTCCCGCTCCAGGAGGCGGCGCAGGGCGGCTTCATTCACGCGGCGCTTCTCCATGGCGGGTCCTCCTCCCATAAGCAACGTTATTTTCGCATGGCAAATACGGCGAACTTCTGGAAAAATCCGCCAGTCCTCTTTGGGGCGGCGGCGAACAGGCCCCTACGTCCCCGCCGCCGCTGGCTGTTCCGCCTCCTGGGGGGCCGTCACCTCCACGCCGGTGAGGTCCCAGCAGCCGTGGCGCGTCACCAGGCCGCCGTAAAGGCGGCCCTGGCGGACCGTGAAAATGGCGTCATAGGGCTCCTTGTCCACACGGGAACGCAAAGCGCCGGAAATCAGATATTTCCCGCTTTGCAGCACGCTGCCGGAGAAGCGGTTCCGGCGGCTCAGCAGGCAAAGCTCCCCGGAGACGGCCCCGGCATCCTCCTGGAGCAGCAGCTCCCCGGCCCGGGGACCCAGCTGGCTTTGCAGCACGACGGTATAACAGACTTTCTTCACAGCATCACTTCCTGTTATCGTTTGATTATAAATAGGCGAACCCTTTCGCCAAAGGGACAATTTTGCGAAAAGCGTCGGAATTCGGACATAGTTGTAACAATTGTCAAAATCCTTTCCCTTCCCGCCGGACTCCGGAACAAAAAACGAGGACGGGAAAACCCGTCCTCGCCCTCAAAAATCCCTATAAACGCCCCGGCCCCGCGGCGGTCCCCCTCTGCCGGAAGCCCCGCTTAAAAGGCCCAATCCCCCCGTTCCCGCAGAGTCTGCCACAGGGTCCCCTCCGCGATGCGGCGCGCCGTCTCCTCCAGCGAGGCGGCGATCTCCTCCGGCGGCAGGGCCAGCCCGCCGCGAATCCAGCTCTCCAGCAGCGGCAGGAGCAGCGCCCCGCCCCGGCGGCGGGCCCGCTCCTCCGCCTCCGAGTCCGGGGCCACGCCGCTCCGGTCCCGGTAATACAGCAGCGCCGCCCCCAGGGCCTCCTCCAGGGGAATCAGGGCCCCAAGGCCCTCCGGTCCCCCCTGGTCCAGCACCGCCCGGTAAAAAGCCCGGTTCCCGGCGATACGGTCCAGCAGGTCCAGCAGGGCCTGCTGCCAGGTGATGCAGTCCTCCTGCCGTTTCAGGAGCAGGGCCCGCTCCCGCTGGACGGACCAGTCAAAGAGGTCGTACACATCCCTGAAATGGTAATAGAACGACTGCCTCCGGAGCCCGCAGAGCTCCGTCAGCTCCCGGACCCGGAGCCGCTCCAGGGGCCGCTTCTCCAGCAGCGTCCGCAGGGCGGCGTCCAGCTCCTGTCTGGTTCGATTTTCATATTCCGGCATAAGCCCCTCCTGTTCGCCCCGCCGCTGGCGTTACCTTTTACTGACTCTATAAGAATACTCTATCCCTTTCGGCTCCGTCAAGATTTCCTGCTTTTTACAGAGGAAAAATGTTTCTTTTTCGGGGAATTTGCCGGAGACGCCCCGGCGGTCCGGCGTTTTTCCGCATCGCCGGGAGAAGAAAAACCGGCTTTTCGCGCCGTTCGCCGCCAATCCCCTCCGTTCCTCCCGATTTTTCATATTCCTGAGCGCCTCGACAAAATCAGACAGGATGTGCACTGAATATTGTGTATGATACCCATAGGACCCAGCTACATTTTGTGTTTCAGAAAGAAAGGAAGATTTGTCATGACCGCGATTGCCAAAGAGTATTTACTGCTGTTCAATATCGTCACCGACACGGAAAAGACGCTGGCCCAATTGAGAGAGACTCTTCTGGAGGCCCAGAGGGAGGCAGAGGAGCTTTTCCTGGAGCAGCCCGGCGAAGATGCCGGGAGAAACGTTTCGTAAACGGGAATGTTCCCGTCCGCAAATAGGAATCCGCGGGGGATGGACGCCAAGGTCCGCCCCCGCGCTGCCTTTTCCCCCGCGCATTCGCAGGGAGGCGGCAGGAAAAGCCGTTGACCTTCCGGAAGAAATGGGGTACAATGCTTTTATATTCCGGCCGTCCGTCTCCGGGACTCCCGGGTCCCCCGGACCGCCTTGATCAGCGCCCCGGCGCGTGGAGGTTGCCTATGCCCGGTATTTCCGTCATCGTTCCCGTCTATCAGGCGGAGAAATTCCTGCACCGCTGTCTGGACAGCGTGGCCCGTCAGACCTTTTCCGACTGGGAGCTCCTTCTGGTGGACGACGGCTCCACCGATGGGTCCCCCGCCCTGTGCGACCGGTTCGCCGCCAAGGACGGCCGGGTCCGGGTCTTTCACCGGAAGAAGAATCAGGGCGTCAGCGCCGCCCGGAATCTGGGCCTTCAGGAGGCCCGGGGGGAGTATATCGCCTTCCTGGACGCCGACGACTGTTATGAGTTCCAGGCCCTGGAGACCCTGTGGAACCTCCGGGAGCAGACCGGCGCGGACGCCGCCGCCTGCGGCCTCACCTACCTCTGGCCCGACGGGAAGCACCAGGTCCAGAGCCAGCTCCCCGCCGGAATCTGCGGCGAGGAGGAGCTTCGGGAGAAGCTGGTGTACCCCCTCACCGGGGACCGGCTGACCCAGCCGGTGTTTAACGGGTACAGCGTGTGCTACCTCTTCTCGGCGGAGATCATCCGCAAAAACCACATCGTCTTTGACGGCCCTTATCTGGAGGACGAGCTATTCGTGCTGGAGTACTTCTGCTGCGCCCGCTCCCTGGCCGTCACGGACCAGCCCCTTTACCGCTATTTCCTCCACGGCGCTTCCGCCACCCATCATTACATGCGGGATTTCCCGGCGGTCTTCCGGCGCTTCATGGAGCGGAAGGAGGCCCTGGTGGCCCAATACGGCCTGGAGGCCGCCCGTCCCCAGTGGCGGGAGAGCTCCAACTGGGCGGGGCTCCTCATCGCCGTGGGGAACGAGTACGCCCGGGACAACCCGAAATCCATCCGCCAGCGGCAAAAGGCCGTCCGGGAGTTCTGCCGCCAGCCGGAGATGGAGAAGGCCATCCGGGAGCTGACCCCCGTGGGCCTCAGCCCCAACAAGCAGATGGTGGCGAACCTGGTCCGGGGGCGGCACTTCTTCACCCTGACCCAGCTCTACCGGCTGAAAAACCGCATCTGACCCCCTCCAATCCAACACGCAAAGCGAGGACAACCGACTATGACTCTGTTGAAAGAAAGCGCGCTGTGCCGCCTCCTGCTCTTCCTCTGGGCCGCCTATCAGGACAGCGGGCTCCACCGGCTGGCCCTCCGGGCCGGGGCCTGGTGCGGCGGCCAGATCGACGGAAGCGCCGTCCTCCAGCCGCTGTTCCGGGAGGGGGCCCTGGCCCGTTCCTGGCCGGAGAGCCGGTGCTGCCGGCTCCTCTCCCGGCTGGTGAACCTGCCGGGGACGCTGCTGAGGAAGCTCTATCTTCTCTGGGAGGGCACCCTTGCGGACAGCGCCTTTGCCCGGCTGGCCTTCCGCCTGGGGGACGAGGCCGTCCCTGCCGAGGGCTGGCTGATTCTGCTCCTGTGGATTATCCCCTATGAGTACTGGAACAACGCCTATACCCTGATGGCCTTCGTCCTGCTGCTCCTGCTGCTTCTGGCGGGGCACATGGGCCGGGGGAACCGTCCCCTGGACGTGGGACGCATCGGGTTTTACCCCATGCTGTTCTTTGCCGCGGTGGTGCTGGGGGTGGTCTTCTCCCTGACCCGGAATGTCTCCACCCGGTTCCTGGTCTACCACATCTCCGCCGCCCTCTGCGTGGCGGTGACGGTCAGCGCCGTTCGGACCGCCGGAGACCTGAAGCGGCTGGCGGCGGGAGCCTCCGGCTGTGTGGCGGTCTCCTCCCTGTACGCCATTCTTCAGCGCCTCTCCGGGCTGGAGGTCAACGAGTCCTATGTGGACATGGACCTGAACGCCGACATGCCCAGCCGGGTTATGTCCTTCTTTGACAACCCCAACACCTTTGCCGAGGTGCTGCTCCTGCTCCTCCCCCTGACCCTGGCCCTCATCCTCTGCTCCCGCCGCGTCCTCTCCCGGCTGGCGGCGGCGGCGGCCTTTGTCCTGGGCGGGGCCGCCCTGGGCATGACCTACTGCCGGTCCGCCTGGATTGGCGTGGCCTGTTCCATGGTGGTGATGATCTTCCTATGGAAGCCCAAGCTACTGCCCCTCTTCCTTGTCCTGTGCGCGCTGGCCGCGCCCTTCCTGCCCGCCAGCATCTGGAACCGGGTGCTGACCATCTTCGACCGCTCCGACTCCTCCACGAACAGCCGCTTCCCCCTGTTCAAGGCGGGGCTGGAGGTCATCGTCCGGAGGCCCTTCTCCGGCGCGGGGCTGGGCACCGCCGCCGTCCAGCGGTATGTCAAGCTGCTGAACTTCTACCACGCCCGGACGCCCTTTGTCCACGCCCACAACATCTACCTCCAGGTCTGGGCCGAGCTGGGAATTCTGGGGGCTGCGGGCTTTGTGGGCTCCATCCTGTGGGGCATCAAGCGGGCGGCCCACGCCGTCCGGCACTGCGGGAATTCCGCCGCCCGGACCATCACCTGCGCCGCGTGCGCCGCCCTCTGCGGCGCCATGGTCTGCGGCCTGGCGGACTACCTCTGGAATTATCCCCGGGTGATGTGCATCTTCTGGTTCGTCTTCGCCATGGCCCTAGCGGGGGTGAAGGTGTGCGGAGAGGCGGAGTGATTCCTGTCCGAAAACGCAAAAACGGAGTGACGCGGCTGCGTCACTCCGTTTTTTGTACAGGCACAGCCGGAAGAACCCGGCGGGCTGTGCGGATTAGACTTCTTTCAGAAGGTACTTGGGCCCAAAGCCGTGGGGCAGCAGCTCCCGGAGGGACAGGGACAGCTCCTCGCCCCGGCCATTCAGGCTGACGATCTCCATGTCTGGGGCAAACTCATAGAGCACCTGGCGGCACACCGCGCAGGGGACGCAGTAGTCCTCGCACCGGCCCGCCACCACAATGCGGACAAAGTCCCGGTGCCCCTCGCTGACGGCCTTGCCCACCGCCACCCGCTCGGCGCAGAGGGTGGGGGAATAGGCGGCGTTTTCGATGTTGCAGCCGGTGAACACCGTCCCGTCGGAGCACTCCAGCGCCGCCCCCACGGGGAAGTGGGAATAGGGAATGTAGGCCCGGTCCAGCATGGAGACGGCCAGGGCCTTCAGCTCTTCGCGTGTCATGTCACAGCCTCCTTCTTCAGGTTGAAAATAGAGTTCGGGAGACAGGCTTTACTCCCAGCTCACCTCTCGCTCCGGACGCGCGTCCAGATCGATGATATCCTTGGCGTCGTAGAACTGCATGTAGCGGTCCCGGGAGTGGCGGAGGGTGGTTCCGTCGGGATGGAGCCGGTCGCAGATGACGGCGCTGATATCCTTCTTGATGAAGCTGAAGCTCTCCACGCCCACGGAGCAGAGAACCCGGAAGCCCTGACTCTGTAAGTATTGAAAGGCCGGGCCGGTCTGGGTCCAGTCGTTGCCGTCGGGCCGCTCGCCGTGGGGATAGAAGAGAATCGTGGTCTCCCCCACCAGGCTGCCCACCTCCTCCAGCCAGCGCTGGGTGTCGGCCTCGATGCGGGTCATGTTCCCGTCGCCCAGGCGGATGTGGCCCCAGGTGTGGCTGCCGAAGGTCCAGCCGGTGCGGCGGAGCTCCTCCACGATGGGCAGGACGGCCTCCCGTTCCTTCTGGCGGGCGGCCTCCCGGGCGTCGTCCCACTCCTTGGTGTCGGTCTGGGTGCGGTAGCCCAGAATGCCCTCATAGCCCGTCAGGCTCAGGCACCCCTTGGCCCCGAAGGGAGAGAAGTCCGGGTGCTCCTCCACGAATTTGTCCAGAATCGGAATGGCGTCCAGGTCCCGGCTCACCACCTCGTTCCCCTCCGGGTCCCGGCCCCAGGAGGCAACCTTCAGGTCCTCGCCGATGATGAGCTTGTGGGCAAAGCCGTTCTCCAGCATGTAGGGGTAGTAATTCGTGTCGTCGTAGCTGAGAATCAGGGGCTTTTTCCCCTCCGGGAGATAGAGGGTGTTCCGGACCATACGGGGGCCGTCCTCGCCCTCCTGTTCGCTCCAGACGCTGTTGATGTCCACCAGGACATATCCCTTTTCGTAAACGCTCTGGAGAATTTTGTTGTACTCGTCCACCGTGACCATGAAGTCGTCCAGCCCGTTGGCCTGGGCGTCCCCGTCAAAGGCCAGCTCCGGGTACGCGATGACAGGATGGAAGAACAGGTGCTCCACCACGCCCTCCCAGGGGACATACCCCTCCCGCTGGACGGTGGGGTCCAGGATTTCATAGGGCTCCGGCTCCGGGGGAGGAGGCGTCTCCTCCGGGAGGACTTCCTCCGGCGTCCCGGCGGGAGGGGCTGGGGGCTCCGGCGGGGAGGAGGCGCAGGCGGTCAGGAGCAGAAGCAGGGATAACAGCATCAGTAAGCGGCGCATGTTGTCGGAGTCCTTTCTGTCGAAAAATCGGTAAACCCAGTATACCAGATTTTCCGGCAAAAAGGGGTAACAATTTTATGACAGATTTTCAGGAAGCGGGCGGAGGGGTCCCCGCCCGGCCTCCGTTACCGCTTGCTGTCCGGCTTCACCGCCGCCGCCATCACCGCGGCGAAGACCACCGCGGCGGCGATGCCCCCCGCCGTCGCGGTCAGGCCGCCGGTGAAAACCCCCAGCCAGCCGTCGACGGCCACGGCCTTCTTCACCCCCTGGGCCAGCGCGTGGCCGAACCCCGTCAGGGGCACCGTGGCCCCGGCTCCGCCCCAGGAGGCCAGGGGCTCATACAGCCCCACGGCGCTGAGGACTACGCCCGCCACCACATAGCCGGTGAGAATCCGGGCGGGGGTGAGCTGGGTCTTGTCGATGAACAGCTGCCCAATGGCGCAGAGTATGCCTCCGCAGAGAAACGCGTTGAGATATTCCATTCAGACACCTCCCTTTCCGCCTAGGCTTTCCCAGTACCGGCATTTTATGCGCGGGGCCCGGGAAACAGACCGCCCCTGCCGGAGCACCGGCAGGGGCGGTCTGTGAGAATTATGCTTCCACCGGGACCGTTTCGGTCGCCGGCGCTTCCGCCGGGGTTTCCGCAGGGGTCCCCTTCTTCCGCTTGAAGAGGGGAGGTTTCTTCTCCCCCTTCTTCCGGCGGAACACGTGGCTGAGGTTGTCGATCACCGAGTAGTACACCGGGGTAAAGACCAGCGTTACGATGGTGGAAATCACCATGCCGGAAATCATGGTGATGCCCATGTCGCTCATCATCTCGTT
Organism: Oscillospiraceae bacterium 38-13; assembly: GCA_041223955.1. Lineage (GTDB taxonomy): Bacteria > Bacillota > Clostridia > Oscillospirales > Oscillospiraceae > Oscillibacter. Next base: position 8,784 of record JBCLRG010000001.1, read on the forward strand.
GGTCTCCCCGATGCCCATGGCCATGGGCACCATGGCCAGAATGGTGGTGAGGGTGGTCATGAGGATGGGCCGCACCCGGAGGGGACAGGCCTTGAGAATGGCGGTCTCCCGGTCCTCGCCCCGGGCCCGGCGGATCTTGATGTACTCCACCAGGATGATGGAGGAGTTGACCACCGTGCCCGCCAGCATGATGATGGACACCAGGGACAGCATGGAGAGGTCCCGCCCCGTCAGCGGCAGGCCGAACAGGGACCCGGTGAAGGCCACCGGCAGAATCAGCATGACCATGACGGGCATGAGGAAGGACTCGAACTGCACCGCCAGGACGAAATACACCAGCAGCAGCGCCGCCGCCAGGGCAATCAGCAGGTCCCCGAAGCTCTTCATCATGGTCTCATAGGAGCCGTCGGTCTCCACGGCGTAGCCCTGGGGGAAGGTGTAGCCGTCCAGAATCTCCCAGATCGCCAGGGTCATGGCGGCGGTATCGCCGCTGACGGAGTCTCCGGAAATCGTCACCTGCCGGGTCTGGTTGGACCGGACAATGGTCTGGGGAGCCTGCTCAATGGCCACGTCCGCCACGGAACCCAGGGGCACCGTGCCGCCCATGGCGGAGGGCACGCCCATGGACCGCAGCGCGTCCAGGCTCTTCGCCGCCGCGCCGCCGCCCCGGACCACCACGTCCAGCTCCCGGCTGTTGATCGTCACCTTTGTCGCGGTGGAGCCGGTGAGCTCCGACCGGACCGCCGCGCCGATGGAGGCGGCGGTGAGGCCGTACTGAGCGGCGGCCTCCCGGTTTACGGAGACCTTCACCTGGGGCACCTCGTCGGAAAGGGAGCTGTCGACGTTCACCGCGTCGGGGAGGGCGGAAATCTGATCGATCAGATCGTTCGCCAGGAATTCCAGGGTCTCATAATCATCCCCCTCGATGTTCACGGCGATGTCCCCGCCGCCGCCCATCATGGCGCTGGCGTCCGAGGCGGAGACGGTGATCTCACAGCCCGCGATGTCCCGCACCGCCGCCCGAAGGGCCACCGCAATCTCGTTGCTGCTCCGCTGGCGCTGGGACTTGGGGCCGATGTCCATCATCATGGTGACGGCCTCGTTGGAGGCGATGTAGAACATCTCCTCAATCTCCGGGACCTGCTCCTCCGCAATGGCGGTGACCCGGTCGGCGATGGCGGAGGTCTCATGGAGCTGGGATCCGATGGGCATGCTGACGCTGACCGAGAGCTGCCCCTGGTCCATGTCGGGAATGAGGACCATCTTGGTGTTCATCAGCGTGACGCCGAAGAGAACCACCAGGGCGAAGGATGCCGCCATGCCCCAGAACAGGTGATGAACGAAGAAATCCAGTGTCTTCAGGTAGAGGGCGGCGGCCCGGTCCTCGAAGCGCTTCAGGGGACCGGCCTCCTTCCCAGCCCGCCTCTCCGCCCGGCGGCGGACCTTCTCCTCGTCCAGGGTGAAATAGCAGAGGAGGGGGACCAGCGTCAGGGAGATGACCAGTGAGGCGAAGATCAGAGAGGCGATGGTGAGGCAGAAGTCCTTGAACATCATCCCCGCCATGCCCCCGGTGAGGGCCAGGGGGACGAAAACCGCCTCGGTGGTGAGGGTGGAGGCCAGAACGGAGGACGAGACCTCCTTCGTGCCCTCAATACAGGCGTCCGCCCGGCTGTGGCCGTCGGCGGAGAAGCGGTAGATGTTCTCCAGAACCACAATGGAGTTGTCCACGATCATGCCTACGCCCATGGCAATGCCGCCCAGGCTCATCATGTTCAGGGTGAGGTTGAAGGCCCGCATCAGCACGAAGACCGTCAGGATGCAGATGGGCATGGAGACGGCAATCGTCAGGGTAGCCCCGCCCCGGCGGAGGAACAGCAGCACCACCACCGCCGCCAGCAGCACGCCCTGAAGGATGTTCTGATAGGCGGCGTCCACGGTCTCGTTGATATAGTCGCTGGCGAGGTAGGGGGCGGAGTAGACGAGGGAGGGATTTTCCTCCTTCAGGTTCTCCAGCCGCTTCACCACCTGCTCGGAGACGTAGACCTCATTGGCGGAGGACTGCTTGGAGACCTGGAGCACCACACAGGCGGACTCGCCGGACTTGGCCATGGCGTCCATGTCCCGGTCCTCCAGGGTGACGTTGGCCACCTCCGAGAGGCGCACGGCCCCGCCGGTGGGAAGGGAGAGGATCATGTTCCGCACGTCCTCCACCGTCTGGAACTTGGCGTCGGTGGAGACCGTCAGCTTCTTGGAGCCGTTTTCCAGGCTGCCGCCGGGATAGATCAGGTTCTGCCCTGCCAGGAACTGGGAGACGTAGGAGGCGGAGAGGCCGTAGCCCGCCGCCCGGGTGGGGTCCAGCTCCACGGCGATTTGCTGGCTGACGCCGCCGTTCACCGTCACCTGGGCCACACCGTTGATGCGCTCCAGCGCAGGGACCACCAGGTCCTCCGCCAGCGTCTGGAGCTGGCCCAGGTCCTCGCCCACCAGGGCGATCATGGCCGTGGGCATCAGGGCGCTGAGGTTCATGTTGACGATCACCGGGTCCATGGCGTCCTCCGGAAGGCTGACCATGTCGAACTGCTCCCGGAGCTTGGTGGCGGCGATGTCCAGGTCCGTGCCGTCCTCATAGGTGATCTGAATCTGGCTCACGCCGTCGGAGGAGGTAGAGGAAATCTCATCCACGCCGGGGACGGACATGATGGCCCCCTCCAGGGGGCGGGTGACCAGCTCCTCAATGTCGCTGGGGCTGGCCCCGGTGTAATAACAGGCCACCACGGCCATGGGCATCTCCATCTCCGGCATCAGGGCCATCTGGAGCTGGGTGGCGAACATCAGGCCGAAAACGCAGATCAGGATGCTGGCCAGGATGGTTGCCACCTTGTGCTGGATGCTTGCTCTGGCGATACTCATGTTACTCCTCCCCGGACGCTCCGTCCGCCCCGCCGCCGGAGGCGACGACCCGCACCGGGTCCCCGTCGTTCAGATAGGCCTGGCCCACCGTCACCAGCTGCTGCCCGGCGGTGAGGCCGGAGAGAATCTCGGTGACGCCGTTGCCGGTAAGGCCCGTCCGGACCTCTACGTGCCGGGCGGTGCCGTCTTCCACTACGAAGACGTACTGGGTCTCGCCCCGGGTCAGCACCGCCTCGGTGGGAACGACGATGGTATTCTCGGACACGTCGGTGTGGAAGGTGACGTCGGCGAACATCCCCGCCAGGAGGCCGTCCGTTCCGGAGGGAAGGGCCAGGGTGACGGTATAGAGCCGGGTCTGGAGGTTGGCGGCCCGCTCCACGGAGCGGATCACCGCCTCAAAGGTCTGGCCGGCGGCGCTGACGCTGACGCTGGCGGTATCCCCGGCGGCCAGCTTGGGCACCAGCGCCTCGGAGACCTGCACCACCGCCTTCATCTGCTCCGCGCCGTCGATGACGGCCAGGGGCATGGTATTGGAGGTGAAGCCGCCCTCCGTCGCGTTCATCGTCACCAGGGTGCCGCTGCTGGGAGCGATGACGTTGCCCCGGGCGTCCACGTTCTCCAGCACAGTGTCCAGCTGCTCCACATTGGACAGGGCGTTCTGCATCCCCGCTTCCAGCTGGGAGAGGGTGGAGTTCCGCTGGGCAATGGCGGTTTGGAGCTGGAGCTCCGCCTGGTCAATTTCCATCTGCGAGGCCGCGCCGATCTCAAACAGCTCCTTCAGGTCCCGGACGCTCTTCTCCAGCAGGGCAATCTGCTTCTCAAAAACCGCCGCCTGATCGTTGTACCCCTGGACAGAGGAGCGGTAGCTGATGCTGGCCGCGTTGTAAGAGGACAGGGTGCTCCCCAGGTCCAGGGTGCACAGCGTGTCTCCGGCCTTCACCTCATCTCCCGCCTCGGCGTAGACGGCAGTGCACTTGGCACTGACGGCCACCATGATGGTGGACTGGTCCTCCGCCGCCAGCTGGCCGGAGACGGTGTTCTCGGTGTAAATGGTGTCGGAGGCGATTTCCGCCACCTGGACGGCCACCCCGGCGGCGGCGGGGTCCTCCTCCGGCGTCTCGTCCGCCTGTCCGCCGCAGGCGGTCAGGAACAGGGCCAGCAAGGCGGACAGAAGCGCCGCCAGAATTCTCTGCTTTGTCATGTAGTTCCTCCCAATCGTCGGTTCAGCGGGTCAGGCCCCGGTCTGGCCGGTGCTCATCACGCCGTAGTTCACGGCCCAGTAGTAGGTCCGGAAGGCGGTGAACAGGTTGCGCTTGGCGGTGGACACCTCGTCCTTGGCCTGGGCCAGCTCGTCCTCCGCCTCCAGCAGCGCGTTTGTGGAGAGGGTCCCCTGCCGGTGCTTCAGTTCCATGGAGGCATAGGAGCTCTCCTGGAAGGCCAGGGACGTCCGGGCGGAGTTCAGCACCTGCTGGTAGTCCTTCACGGAGTCAAAGGCGTTCCGGAAGTTCATCTCAAAGCTCTGGACGGACATTTGATACTCGTATTTCGCCGCCTCATAGGTGTGCCGGGCGGTGCGGTAGTTGTATGTATTCCGGGCGCTGGCCTCGTTGGCGTCGTCAAAGGTGTCGCTGGCCTCGTCCAGCTTCTTCCGGGCGGCGAAGAGGTCGTAGCTGTGGTCCCGGGCCTCGGCCAGGTCCTGCTCATAATCCATGGTGTCAATCAGCCCCTGGCTCAGCTCCGGCAGGGGGCCCAGCACCAGGGCCCCGTTCAGGCTTGCCCCCACCATGGACTGCATTTGCAGCTTGCACCGGCGGAGGTTCATCTCCAGGGTACTGAGGCTGCTGCGGAGGGCGGCCCGGCCGTTTTTCACCTGCTCCAGCGTCAGGGCGGAAATCTGGCCCAGCCGGTAGCGCAGCTCCATTTCCTCCATGCTGCGGTTCACCGCGTCCAGGTTCCGCTGGAGGGTGGCCTTGGTTTGCTCCAGCTCCAGGATGGCAAAGTAGAGGGATTCCGCCCCCACCACCGTCAGGTCCTGGGCGTTCTTCAGCTGCCGCTTGGCGGCGGCGGAGTCCTTCTGGAGCTTCCCGGTGGTGAGATCCGACATGGTGCTGGTCACGGACCCGTAGGCGCTGGCAAGGTTAGAGATCACATAACCCTGCATGGCCCCCTCCATGGGGGTGGCCACGGGAATCTGGGCGTACATGGCCTGGGCGGCCTCCAGGCTGGTGAGCTGGGTGGACAGGTCCATGTACATCTGGGTGAAGTCCATGGCGTCAATGGAGGCGATGGACTCCTCCAGCATCCGGGCGGTGAGGCTCCCCTCCAGGACCCGGTCCCGCAGGTCCTCGAAGGCGAGGTAGCGGAAGTCGTCCTCCCCGGTGAACACCAGCTCGTCGTCCATGGTGCTTCCGGCGGAGGGGGTTCCCTCCGGCTTCAGGGGGATGGTGGGAAGGGGGGGCGCTTCTTCCCCGGCTTCCGGCCCGGTTTCCCCGGGGGACTCTGCTTCTCCGGGGGGCTCCGCGGTGGACTCCGGCGGGGCCTCCTGCTCTGACTGGGCCAGAGCGGGAATGGCGCACAGCGGCAGCGCCAGAGCCAGCGCCAGCAGCAGCGCAATCCAGTGTTTTTTCATGGGGTCTTCCTTTCCAGATTTTTATTTGCACGCGTCGAGATACAGGTCGTACTGGCAGTAATGCGCTTTGCCTTCATACCAGCGGGCATACACATTAGATGGAGCGGCGTATTTATATTCCCTGCTGACCATGGATTCATAGTGTTCGCTGGAATCTCTATATCCTTTTGCGTAGTCTTTGTCTTCGATAACGATTACTTTACCTCTAAGGTCACCATGAACAGTATTTTCTGCGAAGCTGTCAGCGCCAAAATGGTCCATCATGTCGTACAAAGCATCCTCGTTGTCGATGGCCCAGTCATGACCATGCCCAACCTGGGCATATTTTTCATCGTTCGTATAGTTCACCCATGCGCGGTAGTTGGCGAATGCGAGAGGCTCAGCGTTCGTAGCAACTTCATTGGAACCGGCCTCTTCACGGTAGCCGTTGATGCCTTCCAGTTCCCTGCTCTGCAATGCGGTCAGCTCGATGTCCATCTGCACAGGGTACTTACCGGATTTGTTTGAAACGTCAACCCTGGACTCGGTCTCCTGGTTCAGGGCATAGTAGAAATAGTAGCATTCGTAGTTGTCGCCAAAGGCTTTGATCAGGCTGCCGTCACAGTTGTCTATATATGCGGCCACGTTAAAGTTCTTGCTGCCCTGCCGCCCCTCATGGATGCCCACGGTCTGGAAATGCTCCAGAAGGAGCGCTTCATTATTATGGTAAAGCCTGGCAAGCATGGGGTATGTAGATATGTAATATTGGGCGTCGAACAGCACATCCCACATGCCCGCCTTGTCCACGAGCCGGACGTAAGTTGTGTACTCCCCGAAGTAGTTCCAGGTCACGTCGTAGGGGTTGTGCTCATCGTCCACGTCCACGACGCAGTCTCTACATTCAAAGGATACTTTGGCCCGGAGTTTAGCGAGTTCGGCAATCGCCCCGGCGCTGGTCTTCTCAGCGGCGGACTTTGCGGTGGATACGGGCTTTGTTGTTGCAGACGCGGCGGTGGTTTCAGGCTTTGCGGTGGTTACAGGCGGCGCGTCTGCCGCTGCGTCCCCGCTGTCTTCCATCATCGCACGCATGCGGTCCCGGACGGAGCTGGTCCGGGATGCTGTCCCGCTGTCCCCGGCCGTCTCGCTCGTGCTGTTCTGGACGGAGTTGGACTGGGACGCAGTTTCGTTCTCCCTGTCCTCGAGCATATCCCGCATACGGTCCCGGACGGAGCGGACCTGGAACCCCGTCTCGGCCCCGCTGCTGGCGGAATCTTCCTCCGGGGTCTGGGGCTCCGGGGCCGTCCCGGCCTCGCCGCCGTCTTCTTCCGCAGCCTGTGTCTGGGGCTCGGGGGAAGGCGCGGCGGACGTGGCGGCGTTGGAGCCGCAGCCGCACAAGAGCAGGGTAAGCGCCGCGAGGAAGCGGAAATGTCTGTTCTTTCCCATGATCGTCACTCTTTCTCACTTTTATTTTTTTCGGATTGAACTATCCCATTTACGGCAGTCTGCCGGTGTCTGTCCGATACCCGGCCCCTGTCCGGAGGCGGCGGAGCCCTCCCCGCCCTTCTTTTTTACACCTTCCACCAGGGGGAAAGTCAAGGGAAATCTCAGGAATTTTCCGAAACCCGCAGACTGCCGTGCTTCACAATCTCCAGCTTGGCCGCCAGCTCCTCCCGGCAGAGCTCCCGGTTCTCGGGGCAGAGCATGGCGTCCATGCACGCGCTGCCCAGGGCGGCCATCAGCAGGCCGAAGACAACCCGGCCATATTCCGGGGTGGGGTCCCGAAGGCCGGAGAGGTCCATCCGGTCCCCGAGGCCGTCCAGCAGCCGCTGGCCCGGGCGGGTGGGGAGGAGCTTTTGCAGGTCCACCCCCCGGTTGTTCCGGACGAAGCGGACGCAGCGCTCCATCATCGGGTCCAGGTCCTGGGCGGTCATGCGGTCAAAGCAGTCCAGCTGGGCCTGAAAGATGTCCCCGCCGCAGTCCCGCAGGACCCGGCGGTATTCCTCCTTCACGTGGTTCCGGACCTCCTCCAGGAGGTAGGCGAACAGGTCCTCCTTATCGCTGAAGTACTGGTAGAAGCTCCCCCGGGGGATGCCCGCCCGGCGGACGATCTGGTTGATGGAAACGTCGGAGAAGCGGGCCCCGGAGAACTCCTCCCAAGCGGCGCCGAGGAAGCGGCGCCGCTTCTCCTCCGGCAGCCGGAGGAAGGTCTCTGTACACATATGTATCCCTCTTTCCAAACATGACACCCTGTCATTTTATGACAAGCTGTCACTTATTATAGTCAGGGCTAACGCCCCTGTCAACTGTTTTGTACTGCCGGAGGCGTTAAGTTTTTGTAAATAAAGAAATGGGGGCCGCCGCCCCGGAGAGCGGGACGGCGGCGGGGTCAGTATTTCCTGTCCAGAAGCTGGTAAATGACCCATCCGGCGAGGACCTGAAAGAAGGCATAGCCCCCCAGGAAGAGGACGATCAGGCGGCTGGCAGCCTCCTCCAGCATCCCCAGCTTCCCGAGGAGTAAAAACACGTTCATCGACACCACCGCCGCCAGCATCCCCACAACGTAGGCATAGCGTCCGGAGCGGTTCCGCAGCATCTCCTTCCGCTCGTCCCGGAGCTCGATCTGCTCCTCCTCAAAGTGCCTCCGGCAGGCGTCGGCGGTCTCCAGCTTTGTCCAGCGGATGTATTTCCAGACCAGCACAGCGCCGGGGCCGATGAGGGCTCCGGAGAAGCCGCAGAGGATGCTGTCCAGCACCGTGTTCCAGAAAATGGTTCCAGCGAGGCAGAGCAGGCCCAGCGCAATCATGACCAGCCCGGTCCAGAGGTCGTGTTTCTTCATGGTGTATCGCTCCTTTCGTAAAGAAAAATCTTCTCAATGGGGAGTTCGAAAAAATCTGAAATGACAAAGGCCAGTTCCAGCGACGGGCTGTACCGCCCGTTTTCAATAGAGCTGACGGTCTGCCGGGAGACCCGGATAGCCCGGGCGAACTCCTCCTGCCTCAGTCCCCGGCTCTTCCGCAGCTCCTCCACGCGGTTCTTCATAGCCGCCTCCCTTCTTGTAAAGGTTCCTTTCCATCACAGAGCGGCCGTCTCCCGATAAGTAAAGGTCCCTTTACACAAAAGATACCACACCCGCCGGATTTTGTCAAGGTTCCTTTACGAAAAACTTTAAAAAAAAGCCCGGGGAAACCCTCCGCAGGGTTCCCCGGGGTGCGCGCTCAGGCGGCGGGAAGGTCCTCCAGAGAGGCGAAGGTGTACCCCATGTCCTCCCATTTGGTCAGCAGGTCGTCCAGAAGCCCGGCGTTGGTCTTCGAGGTGGAGTGGAGCAGGACGATGGCCCCGTCGTGAATCCGGGGGAGCAGCTTGGAATAGGCCTGTTCCGGCGTGGGCTGGTTGTCCGTGTACCAGTCCACATAGGCCAGGCTCCAGAAAACCGTCCGGTAGCCCAGGGCCTGAGCCTGCTTCAGGTTCTCCTCGCTGTATTTCCCCTGGGGCGGGCGGTAGAACCGGGGAAGGGGCTGGCCGGTGGTCTCCTCATAGAGCTCCGCCAGCAGGTCCAGCTCCTTCCGGAAGGCCTCCTGGTCCGAAATCGCCGACATGTCGGGGTGGTGGTAGGTATGGTTGCCCACGATGTGCCCCTCCTCCGTCATGCGGCGGATGATGTCCGGGGCGGTCTCGATCATGTTGCCCACCACGAAGAACGCCGCCGGGGCGTTGTGCTTTTTCAGGGCGTCCAGGATCTCTTCCGTATAGCCGTTTTCATAGCCGCAGTCAAAGGTCAGATAGATCACCTTCCTGCCGGTGTCCCCCAGGAACCAGGCGTCGTACTGGGCGAGGAACTCCGCCGGGGCGTTGCCGGTGGGCGGCTGGCCCTCGTTGGGAAAGGACAGGCCCCAGTTGTCCGCAGAGGCCGGGATAATGGCCGGGGACGAGGCGGGGAGCGTCTTTCCCTGAACGTAGAGCATCGCCGCCAGGAAAAGGCAGGGAAGCATGAGCAGCAGGATGGTTCGAATACGCTGAAGCATAGGCACCTCCGGTTTTCACCCGCGTCCCGGCGGGAGCGCGGGCATTTGAGAATGGTCATTTCTCAGCATGTCCGGAGGCGGGCGGATTATCGGTTGAAAAAGCTGGCGAAAAATGTTATATTTGGTGGAAAGACCGGAAGGAGTATGCATATGGCAAATCGAAGAAAGAAGTCCGCGAAGCAGCTCACCCCCAAACAGATGGCGGTGCTGCTGATTCTGTGCGTCGCGACGGCGGCGGCGCGGTGGTATTTGCAGCCCGAGCCCCTGTCCCTGGCGGAGATTCCGGAGTGGAGCGGAGCGGCCTATGTGGCGCTGGAGGACAACCAGCCGGGTTTTACCAAGGAGGACATGACGCTGGAGGTGTTTGAGACCTACAGCCCCCTGGACGCCCTGGGCCGCTGCGGCGTAGCCTACGCCAACATCTGCCCGGAGCTGATGCCCACGGAGGACCGGGAGGCCATCGGAAACGTGAAGCCCACGGGCTGGGTCTCCGCCAAGTACGACTGCGTGGACGGGAAATACCTGTACAACCGCTGCCACCTCATCGGCTTCCAGCTGGCGGGGGAAAACGCCAACGAAAAGAACCTCATCACCGGGACCCGGTATCTCAACGTCACGGGGATGCTCCCCTTTGAGAACGACGTGGCGGATTACGTGAAGCGGACGGACAACCACGTGCTCTACCGGGTGACGCCGGTGTTTTACGGGACGGAGCTGGTGGCCCGGGGCGTGCAGATGGAGGCCTATTCCGTGGAGGACGCCGGGGAGGGCATATGCTTCAATGTGTTCGTCTACAACGTCCAGCCCGGGGTTGCCATCGACTATGCTACCGGCGAGAGCCGGCTGGAGGAGGAAGCGGCATGAGCGGATTATGGGAACAGTTTGGCCGTATCGTAATTTTTGATACGGAGACCACCGGCATCGATTACAGCCGGGACCGGATTATCGAAATCGGCGCCGTGGCCCTGGAGAACGGGGAGGAAACCGGCGGCATGGACCTCTTCATCCGCCTGCCGGAGGGCCGCCGCCTGGACCCCTTCATCACGGAGCTGACGGGCATCACCGAGGAGCGGCTGCGCACGGAGGGCGTGGGGGACCGGGAGGCGGCGGAGGCCTTTGCCGGACTGCTGGAGGGGGCGGACCGGCCCCTGATCGTGGCCTACAACGCCCAGTTCGACCTGAACTTTCTGTACGGCCTCCTGCGGCCCTGGAATCTGGCGGGGGTGCTGCGTGAGCCCCGGTTCCTGGACGCCCTGACGGTCTATAAGGACCGGCGGGACTATCCCCACAAGCTGGAGCACGCCATCGCCGCCTATCATCTGGAGGACCGGGCGGTGAACAGTCACCGGGCCATTGACGACGCCCGGGCGGCGGCGCTGCTGCTGGAGGAAATGGCGAAGGAACGGGATGATCTGGAGCGGTACATCGACCTTTTCGGCGTGCACCCGAAATACGGGGTCTCGGGGCGGAAAATCGCCTCTGTCACTTACCGGGCCCAGCCCTACGACCGGCAGAAGCCGCTGTATGAGCGGACGTAGGAGGACGCATGGCGGTTCCAAAATATTATGAGTATTCCGGCTTGACGTACTCCGGCCTCCAGGGCGGGGAAACCTTGATCGGCAAAGGCATGCTGGCGTACTGGGTTCCGGTCCTGTCCCTTGGCGGGATGACCTCCTGCGACTCCCATCCCGGGACCCTCTATGTGACGGACCGGCGGGTCTTCTTCCGGACCATGTGGAGCGGCGGCGTGGAATTCCAGCTGAAGCTGCCGGAGATACTGGGGTTTTCCGTGGAGAAGCGGGGGTTCTTTACGCAGGTGACCCTGCACAGCCGCGCCGGGGAACGGCTGTGGTTCACCGGGTTCTCCGTGAAGAAGATGCAGGGCTGGCTGCGGCAGGCGGGCGTCAGGGCCTTGGAAGAAAAACCGGCAAAGCCCAGAAACGGCGGGTGGTAGAAATACCCCCGCCGCAGGCTGTCGAAAAAGGATTTTCGCCAGCCTGAGCAAGTTTTCAAAACGTTAAAAAACGTTTTGAAAACTTATGATTGAAAACGAAAGGAACCCTTCCTGGGTTCCTCTCGTAACTCTCCTCCTTCCCGTCGAGGATGGTTTTTACGGTTTTTCGACACTCTGCGGCGGGTGGTAGAAATACTCCCGCCGTTCTTTTGCGCTATACAGTTTGCAGGTACGCCTCCGCCTCCCGGACGGTGTTAACCAGGTACCGCATGGCCTCCACGGGATACCTCCCCACGGCGGTCTCCCCGGTGAGCATCACCGAGGACGCGCCGTCCAGCACGGCGTTGAAGATATCGCTGACCTCCGCCCGGGTGGGGACGGGGTTCTGCTCCATGGAGGCCAGCATCTGCGTCACCACCATAAAGGGCTTCCCCGCCCTCCGGCACGCGGCGGCAATCCGCTTCTGCCGGGCGGGGAGCTGCCAGAGGGGCCCCGCGTTCCCCAGGTCCCCCCGGGCGATCACGATTTCCCCGGCGGCGGGAAGCAGCTCCTCCAGCCGCTCCATGCCGTTCCGGTTTTCGATCTTGGCGAACAGGCGGATGTCCCGGCCTCCGGAGGCGTCCAGGGCCGCCCGGACCGCCTCCAGGTCCTCCCGGCTCCGGACAAAGGGCTGCATGACGCCGGTGACGCCGAAGTCCCCGGCAAGGCGCAGATTCTCCCGGTCGCTGTCCGTCATGGGCGGCAGGCGGAGGTCCACGCCGGGGAGGGCGGCGCTCTTCCGGCTCCGGAGGACGCCGCCCCGTTCCACCTGGGCCAGGGCCCCACCAGGCTCCAGAACCCGGAGGAGAAGTTTTCCGTCGTCCAGCAGCACCTCCTGCCCGGGGACCAGATGGGGGAGCACCTCGGGGGGAAGGGGCACGGCCTCCCCCAGGGGGAAGCGGGTTCCCTCCTCCAGCGCAAGCGGCTCCGGGAGGACGCCCACTCGGAGCTCCGGGCCCTGCATGTCGATCAGCAGCCGGGGCGTAACGCCGCAGAGGCGGGCGGCGGCGCAGAGGTGTTCGATCTGCTCCGCCGCCGCCGGGAGACCGGCGTGGGAGAGATTCAGGCGCACGCCGGTCATCCCGGCGGCGAAGAGGGCCGCCAGCGTCTCCGTATCGGAGCAGGCGGGGCCCAGCGTTCCGTATATCCGGACCATGGCCCCCTCCTCAGCGGAACAGGGCCGCCAGGCTCTCCGTATAGGGCGGGCGGCAGATGCCCTTTTCCGTGACGATGCCGGTGATGAGGCTGTGGTCCGTCACGTCGAAGGAGGGGTTGTAGCACTTCACCCCCGGGAGGGCCATGGGCTTTTCGTACCACAGGCTCCGCAGCTCCTCCGGGTCCCGGAGCTCGATGGGAATGTGCGCCCCGTCGGGGCAGCTGGGGTCGATGGTGCTGGTGGGGCCCAGGACGTAGAAGGGGATGCCGTAGTGCTTTGCCAGGACGGCTACGCCGCTGGTGCCGATCTTGTTGGCGGTGTCCCCGTTGGCGGCCACCCGGTCGCAGCCCACGAAGCAGGCCTGTATCCAGCCGTTTTTCATCACCATGGAGGCCATGTTGTCGCAGATCAGCGTGACGTCCACCCCGGCCCGGTGGAGCTCATAGCTGGTGAGCCGGGCCCCCTGAAGCAGGGGCCGGGTCTCGCCGGCATAGACACGGATGTGCATCCCCCGCTCCGCCGCCAGGAAGAAGGGGCCCTGCGCGGTGCCGTAGCGGGAGGTGGCAAGGGGACCGGCGTTACAGTGGGTGAGGACGCCGTCGCCCTCCCGGAGAAGGCTGAGGCCGTATTCCGAGATGGCGGCGCATTTGGCGATGTCGTCCTGATGAATGGAGACCGCCTTTTCATACAGGGCGTCCAGCAGGGCGGAACGGGGGCAGTCCCTGTGGGCGGCGGCGGTTTTCTCCATCTCCCCCAGCGCCCAGGCCAGATTCACCGCCGTGGGACGGGAGGCGTTCAGCGCCCCGGCGCATTCGGACAGCCGCTCCAGAAAGGCGGCGGGGTCCGGCTCGCCGGTGGACCGGGCCAGGACGTAAAGGCAGTAGGCGGCGCAGATGCCGATGGCGGGCGCGCCCCGGACCCGGAGCTTTTGAATGGCCTCCACCATCTCCTCCAGGGTCTGGAGACGAATCTCCTTTTCCTCGTTGGGCAGGAGGCTCTGGTCGATGATGTAAAGGGCCTCCGCCTCCCGGTCATAGCGGATATTCTGCGCGTGGGTGACTTGCTTGATGGCGTCGTTCATGGCGGCCTCCTTACGGGCGGATGATCCAGCCCTCTTTCCGGGGCTTGGGGGCGGGAGCAGGGCCGTCGGGGTACCCCAGGACGCAGTTGCCCACGCCCCGGAGGGTTTCGGGCAAGCCCCAGCGCTTCAGGAGCGCCCGGCCCTCCGGGCGGTCGAAGAGCTCCATGGCCCGGTTGACCCAGCAGGAGCCCACGCCGGTGGCTGCGGCGGCGGTCATCAGGTTCCCCATCACCAGGGACCCGTCCTGAAGCCAGTTGCTCTGGGTTCCGTCCGCCAGAACCACCACCACCGTGGGAGCGCCAAAGAAGGGGTCCGTACCGGGCTTGCCCATGATCTCCGCGTTCAGGGCGGACATATGGGCGATGGTCTCCGGGTCCTGAACCACCACCATGACGGGGGTCTGGAGATTCTTGGCCGTGGGGGCCCAGGTTCCGGCCTCCAGGATGGCGTTCAGGTCCTGTTCCGTGACCTGCTCCGGCCGGTATTTGCGGATGCTCCGGCGTTCTTTCAATACCTTCAAAGTCTCATTCATGGCAATCCGTCCTTTCGCGGCCCGTGGGGCCGGGTTATCGCGCTGGTGTGTACCGCTTCAGTATACCACGCCGCCGGGGGCAAAGCAAATCCTTCCGCTCTCGTCCGGCGGGCCTATAAAATCAGGCGGCGCGCCCGGCCTTCGCCGGACGCGCCGCCTCCTATGGTCATTCGGGGAACCGGGTATCAATCTCAATGGCGCGAATGACGCCGTCGTCGCTGGCGTACATGTCACACTCCTTGGCGTAGGCGTGGGCCTCCTCCAGGGTGACCCAGTCACTGATGTCCCGGTTGTAGCACATGACGTTGCTGGGGATGGAATAGCTCCGCCCGTCCACCGTCACGGCGCCCTGGCCGCTCCAAGCCGTGTTGGGCACGTCCTTCAGCGCCGTCAGGGGCTTCAGGCTGGAGAAGCCCAGGCCGGTGCTGCTCTCCATCGCCGCCACGTAGGTCCCCTGGACGATGTCCTCATACTGGGTAATATAGGGGCCCATGGTCCCGTCGGGGCTGACCACCGACACGCGGTAGGTATCCCGTCCGCCGCTCTCCGTCACGGAGATGGAGGCCCGGCCGTAGAACACGCCGCTCTTGATGCCGCCCAGGACGATGATGTCCACCTGGTCGGCCCAGTTGAGGTGGGCGTAGCTGATCTCTCCGGAGGAGATGGGCCCGGCCCCCAGGTCGTTGAGGCTGAGGTATTCCAGACCATTGGCGCTGTACCGGAAGACGCTGACGGTCTCCGCCAGGTTCCGGCTGCCCAGCTTCCGGGTCTCCAGGTCCAGCGCGCCGGAGACGCCGCCGCCCAGGCGGACCAGTCCGATGGTGCGCTTTCCGGTGGAGCTGACCCGGACCAGCCGGTTGACGATGGTCTTCAGCTCCTCAATGCGGATTTCCTCCAGCTTCTGGTTGCCCATGGCTCCCACGTCCACGGTGCCCTCGATGGTGATGCCACAGAGGAGCTCCACCTTGGCGCTGGTGCCGGAGATAGAGGTCACGACGCCGATGGCGTTGGCGCCGGCCCCGCTGGTGCCCTCCTTCACCGCGCCCGCCACCTGATTGTCCTCCGTCAGCAGGAGGGTGATCTGATCGCCGGGGCGGAACCTGGCCAGGGAGGACTGGGCCGTGGTGAGGACCGGGAAGTTCTGGCCCAGGAGCCGGATGGAGGTGGGCTCGGTGGGACTGGGGGTGCAGGACTCGTAATAGCCGCTGATCCGGGTGTCGCAGACCCGAATGGTATTGGTGGCGCTGGAATAGGTGGCCACGTCATAGGGCCGCATATCCTTGGGGTTGGCCTTGGAGCCGTTCTTGTAGATCTTATAGCCCCCCACGCCGCCGGTCAGGGACTCGAAGCCCTTGGTGGACCCCCGGTCATAGACCACGATGGCCTCGCTCACCGTGTTGCCGCCGCCGACGAAGATGTATTCCACGTTTCCGGCGGTGCCCAGATACAGCGTCAGGGACGCGCCGGGGTTCAACCAGCTGCGGACCTTGCTCCAGTCCTGCTCCCCGCCCTGGTAGTAGACCTTGGTTCCGGCGCTGACGGAGTACTTGCCGCCGGAGCGGTCGGTGATCTGGAACTCCTCGATCTTGGCGGCCACAATGGCCCGGGTGATGCCCTGGGCCTCCGGCAGGAAGGTCCGGACCCGCTTGCCCTCCAGCACCAGCGTGCCCTTATAGCCGTTGAGGGACCCGTTGGAGACCTTGTCTCCCGCCATCTGATACACCTCGCCGTTGGCGAAGAGCATGGCGGTTTCCTCGCCGTCGGGACCCTTGGCGTTGGAGGAGACCAGCACCATGTCGGCCACGGTGGTCAGCCCGGCGGAGGACAGGAAGGCGCTGGACCCCTTCTCTCCCTGGACGTCCGCCTGAAGCAGGTTGTTGAAGAGGATGGCGGCGTCACTGCGGGTCAGGGGAGCGCTGCCCCGGGTGGTGTCGATGCCGTCGGTGAGGCCGATGGAGGCGGCGAAGGAGAGGTAGCTGTCCGGCCACACGCCGCCCACGTTCTCGTCCTTATACCCCAGGACCCGGAGGAGAATGGTGGCCGCCTGTCCCAAGGTGACGGTGCGGTCGGGATAGAATTTCCCGTCGGAGAACCCGGAGATGGCGTTCTTTCCCTTGGAGGCCATGTTGATGTACGCCGCCGCCCAGTGGGAGGGCTTCACGTCCGGGTAGATGGTGACGGTGCGGTAGAGGCCCAGCTCGTCCTCGGCGTTCATGGCGCAGACCACCATCTTGCAGAACTGAGCCCGGGTCAGCTGTCCGTTGGGGCGGAAGCTGCCGTCGGAAAAGCCGTCCATGATTCCCATCAGCCGGAGGGACTCCACGGACCGGGTGGCGGCGTTGTCCCCCAGGTCGTGGAACCGGTTGGCCGGAGGCGCGGCCCCGGCGGGAAGCACCAGCAGGGACGCCGTCAGAGACAGCAGCAGAAGAAGGGACAGGATTCGTTTCATAATCTCTCTCCTTGTTCGAGAATTTAACCCTAAGGTCAATCGGGAAGCATCCGGATTACTCCGCCCGCAGGGCCTCCACAGGCTGGAGCTTGGACGCCTTGATGGCCGGATAGCTGCCGAAGATCAGGCCCAGCAGCACCGAGAACCCCAGGGCCCCGGCGGTGACGGAGGCGGAGGGATAAATTGTCATGTGGAACAGCAGATTGCCCGCAGTGTAACAGCCCAGGGTGCCGATGAGGATGCCGATGATGCCGCCGATGCCGCAGAGCATGGCTGCCTCAATGAGGAACTGGGTGACGATGCTGCTCCGCTGGGCGCCGATGGCCCGGCGGATGCCGATCTCCCGCGTCCGCTCCGTCACCGTCACCAGCATGATGTTCATGATGCCGATGCCGCCCACCAGCAATGAGATAGCGGCGATGCCGCCCAGCACCAGGGAGATCATGCCCATCTGCTCGTTCATGCTCTGCTGCCAGCGGTCGTCGGGCTGGACCCAGCTGTCCCCGGTGGAGGGGTCCACCAGCCCCTTCAGAAAACCCCGGATGCGGGTGGCCACCTCCGTGGTGGAGACGCCGTCCCGGGCCTTGACGATGAAGCTGGAGATATTCTCCCCGCCCAAAAGCCGCCGGGCGGTGTAGGGCAGGACGATAATGTTGTCGATGAAGCTGCCCTGGGCCTCGCTTCCGGTGAGGCGGGGGGCGTAGACCCCCACCACCTCAAAATTCTGTCCGTTGAGCTGGAGGACCTTGCCCACCGGGTCCGCGGAGTCGAAAAACGTCTCCGCCGCCTGGGAGCCCATCACGCAGACCTGATTGTACCGGTCCACGTCCAGCTCGCTGAGGTCCCGGCCTTTGGTAATCATCAGATTGCTGCACGCGCTGTACTGGCTGCTGACGTAATACACACTGGGGGCCCGCTGGCCGGTCTGGGTCTCCCAGTCCCACTGGAAGTTGTTGGAGCTCTTGGTGCCGTAGACCACGTTGACATTGGCGCCGGCCTCCGGCGTGACGCCCACCACGTATTCGGAGAGGGCCTTGCAGTAGGCATAGAGATCCGGGAAGTAGTCCCTTCCCGCGCTGATCATGTTGCCGTTTTCGTCCACCTCATACATGTAGCTGTAGATTTCCACGGTGACTTTGTTGCTGCCCATGGCGGAAAACTGCTCCATGGTCTTGGCCGCGTAGCCGCTCATGACGGAGACGATGGTCATCACCGCCGCGATGCCGATGATGACGCCCAGCATGGTCAACATGGACCGGCCCTTTTTGCCGATGATGGACTTCCAGGCCATTTTCACTGCCTGCCGGATGTTCAAAACCAGTCCACCTCCTGTTCCTTGTCCTCCACGATCTTCCCGTCCGTCAGCCGCACGCAGCGGCGGGCCGTGGCGGCGATGCCGTTGTCGTGGGTGATGAGGATGACGGTGGTCCCCTCCCGGTTCAGCTGCTGGAGGAACTCCAGCACCTCGTGGCCCGTCCGGGAGTCCAGGGCGCCGGTGGGCTCGTCGGCCATAATGATGGGGGGCTTGGTGGCGATGGCCCGGGCGATGGCCACCCGCTGCTGCTGGCCGCCGGACATCTCCGTGGGCTTGTGCTTGACCCGCTTGGAGAGGCCCACCCGGTCCAGGGCCTCCAGGGCCATGTCATAGCGGTCGTCCGCCCGGATGCCCTGGTAAATCAGGGGCAGCTCCACGTTTTCCAGCACCGTCAGGGACTGAATCAGGTTGTACTGCTGGAAGATAAAGCCGATCTCCTTGTTCCGGATGCGGCTGAGCTCCGTGTCCGTCAGCTCCCGGACGTCGGTGCCGTCCAGGAGGTAGTCCCCCCGGGTGGGGATGTCCAGGCAGCCCAGGACGTTCATCATGGTGGACTTGCCGGAGCCGGACTGACCCACGATGGCCACGAACTCCCCCCGCTGAATGCTGAGGGAAACACCGTCCAGGGCCCGGACCTCGCTCTCAAGACCCTCGCCGTAGATCTTGTAGATGTCCTTCAATTCAATCAGATTCGCCATATCAGTAACCCCAGGGATTGGCCGTCTGAATCTGGGTGAAGACCTCGGTGCCTTCCTCCACGCCGGACTTGATTTCCACGTTGTAGTTGTCGGAGATGCCGATCTCCACCTGCACAGGCCAGAAGCCCTCGGGAATGGTCTCGTCGGCCATGATGTTCTCCACCACGTTCTCCGGCCGGTCGCCCTTGACATAAACCACCGTTATGGTCTCTCCCTCCTCGGTGGAGACAGTGCGGACGGACTGGAGGGGCAGCACCAGACAGTTGTCATTTTCGCTGACGGTGAGCCGGTAGTTGATGTTGCTGTTGACCTGCAGGGTCTCCTCCGTGTTGTCCACAGAGATGACCATGGGATAGGTCGCCACGCCGTTGTTGATGGTGCTGGAGAGGCTGACGCTCTCCACGGTGCCCACGGCTGTGGTGCCCCACTGGTCCAGCTCCACCATGGTCCCCACCTGCACGGCGCTGACGTTCCGCTCGTCCACCGTGGCGTTGACAATGAGGGAGGTTGTGTCGGAAATCGTGACCACCGTGGTGTTGGCGGCGATCTCGTCTCCGGGCTTCATGGTCAGGCCGATGACCCGGCCCTTAATGGAGGCCACGGCGCTGCAGTTCGCCAGATTTTCCTCGGCGGTCTCCAGGGTCTTCTGGGCCTCCTCCAGGCTCTGCTGGGCGGAGAAGATTTCCGCCTCGCTGTCCTCGCCGTCCACCCGGACCAGGACCTGCCCCGCCGTGACCTGAAGATAGTCCACCAGCGAGCTGGACAGGACGGTGCCGTTGACGGTGGAGGTCAGATCGCCGGTGCGGAAGTACTCCAGCTCCCCAGGCTCATAGGGGTAGATGGTCTCCCCCTCCGCCGTGGTCACGGTGGCGGAGGCCGCCATCTCGGCGGTGAGGGCCCCCTCGTTGTCCACCAGAATGTCAGCGGAGAAGAGCTTGGTGCCCTCGGGGGTGATGCGGCTGACCATATGTACCGCCTCCACCGTGCCGGGGATGGAGCTCATCAGGGCGGGGATGGACACGTCCATGCTCTGGCCCTGGTGAATCATGCCCTCATAGGCATAGCTGTAATACTGGGTGAGGCGGAGCCGGGTATCGTCCGCCAGGACGGCCACCTTCTCCCCCTTGCTGATGGTGTCGCCGGGGTTCAGGTCCACCACCTCCATCAGCTTGCCGGGGTAGCCCGCCGCCAGATTCAGCCCGGCCACGTCCTTGAGCAGGGCGTTGAGCTGCTTCTCCCGGCCCAGCACGTCCTGCCGGGCCTTGTCCACGGCGGTGCGGGCGGCGTCGGAGTCGATGTGAAAGAGGGGGGTGCCGGGTTCCACGTTGTCGCCCTCGCTGACGTAGACCTCGCTGACGGTGCCGGTGGTGGCGATGGTGATGGTCTCGCTGTCCCGGGCCTTGGTGAGACCGTTGTTCTCCACGATGGAGGTGATGGAATTGTACTGCACCACATCGGTGAGGACCTCGGTCTCCCCCTCGCCGCTCCGCCCTGCCAGGAACTGGCGGACGCCCAGGCCAATGGCGATGAGAATCAGGAGGGTAATAAACCAGCGGATGATTTTCCGCCGCTTCTTCCGGGGCATGCCCGACCACTTCTTCCGGAGGGAGGTTTTTTCCGCCGGAGGGGGCGGGGCGGTCTCAGGAGCCGCCGGAACGGCCTGCTGTTCGCGATCCATAACTTCTGACATATGCTTTCTCCTTCATCGGTTCGAGATTCCCCCGGAGCCCTCGGGGGAGGGTCCAAACAGAGGATACCACAGGGTGGCAGCAAAACTGTATCATCTATGCTAGAACAGTTTGCCATGGAAAACAACAACAAAACGGTTACAGATTTCTTAAGAATTTCTGAAGAACAGGAAACGCCCTCTTATATTGTTAGACGTTTGAAGAGCTGGAAGGGTTTCCGGAAAATATGCACAAAAATATGGAACTCCAGGGCGGAATTCCCGTCAAACGGCCCTGCCGAAAAAACCCGCCCCAAATCGGGGCGGGTGGGAGAAACTCAGGCCCCGGCGGCGCTCCGCCTGGCCATGGTCTTCTGGTAGAAGAGGATCGCGGCCAGAGCCGCCAGGCCCACCACATCCGTAGCGGAGCCGGGAATCATCATGGCGAGGCCGGAGATCACCAGCGCAACCCGCAGCAGCCGGGGGATGGGCCGGAACAGGAAGCCGTTCAGGGCGGCGGCCACGCCGAAGATGCCCAGCAGGGCGCTGACGACAATCTGCGCCACCTGGAACACGCTGGGGTCGTTGACAAAGAGCATGGCTGGGCTGTAGGCGAAGATATAGGGGACGATGAAGGCGGCGATAGCCAGCTTGGTGGCGTTGACGCCGGTCTTCATGGGGTCGGACTTGGCGATGGCGCTGCCGGCGTAGGCCGCCAGGGCCACCGGGGGCGTGATGTCCGCCACGATGCCGAAGTAGAACACGAAGAAGTGGGCGGGAATCTTGCCGATGCCCAGCTGAATCAGGATGGGGGCGCAGGTGGAGGCCATGATGCAGTAGTTGGCCGTGGTGGGCACGCCCATGCCCAGCACGATGCAGCACAGCATGGTCAAAAACAAGGCAATGAACATGGAGACCGGCGGATAGGGAATCATGCCGCTGATGTTCACCACGGCGTTGATCAGCTTGGAGGCAAGGCCCGTCACCGTGATGCACCCGGCCACCATGCCCGCCATGGAGCAGGCCACGGCCACGGTGATGCAGCTCCGGCCTCCGGCCTCCAGAGAGCGGACGGTCATGGAGGCGATGTCCTTTACGAACCGGACCCCCGCGCCCTCCTCATGCTGCTCCCGGCAGTCCGCGAAGATGTGGGGCAGGCTCACCAGAATCGCCAGCAGGATGGCGATGGAGGCGGAATACTGAAGGGTCCGGGCGCCGGTGGAGACCATCCACACCAGGACCACCAGGGGCAGGAGCAGGTAGATGCTGCGAATCAGAATGCCGAACTTGGGCAGCTGGTCCCGGGGGATGCCCTTCAGGTTCAGGCGGCGGGCCTCCAGATGGACGGCCAGGAAGATGCCGGTGAAGTACAGCAGGGCGGGGAGGATGGCCTTCAGTGCCACGTTGGCATAGGTGGTGTCCATGTACTCCGCCATGAGGAAGGCCGCCGCGCCCATGATGGGGGGCATGATCTGCCCGCCGGTGGAGGCCGCCGCCTCCACAGCCCCGGCGAATTCCCCCTGATAACCGGTGCGCTTCATCATGGGAATGGTGACGGAGCCGGTGGTGACGGTGTTGCCCACCGAAGAGCCGGACACCATGCCGCAGAGGGCGGAGGAGATCACCGCCACCTTGGCGGGACCGCCGGAGGTGCTGCCCGCCAGGGAGTTGGCCAGGTCAATGAAAAAGCTGGAGATGCCCGTCCGCTCCAGGAACGCGCCGAAGATGATGAACACGGCGATGAACTTGGCGCAGACCTGAATGGGGGTAGCCATGACGCCGGAGGTGCCGTAGAAGAGGGTATAGACCACCCGGGCCAGATTTTGGCCGCTGGCGAAGGTATAGACCAGCAGCACCCCCACCACGCACAGGATGGGAAGGCCCACGCAGCGGCGGCAGAGCTCCGCCAGGCAGAGCACCGCCACCACGCCGATGGCGAGATAGAACCATGCGTTGGGAATGGCAGTCTCGCTGGCGGGGTTGATCTTCCCGGCGCTGGTGATGACCATGACCAGGGATTTGTAGTTGACGCAGTAATAGAAGAAGGATCCCGCGCCCAGGAGCATCAGCACCACGTCATACCAGGGCATGGAGTTGGGCTTCACATGGTTCTTCCGGGCGGGATAGGTCAGATAGCCCATGACGATGATGAGCCCCAGGAAGGAGCTGAGCCGGATGGGCATATCCCAGGTGCAGAAGAGGGTGGACCAGATGCAGTACAGGGAAAACAGGGCCATGACCACGCTGGTCACGGCTTTGGGCTTCCCCTCCCAGATGCGGGTGGCGGATTCCCGGTCATACTTCCGCATGACCTCATCCATGTCCGCCGCCGTGCCGGTGTCCGGAAGGTTCTTTTTATCGTTCTCGCTCATAGGAATCGCACTCCTTATTAAAATAAACACAGCGAAAAAACCGGGTCCTTGCCGTATTGAAGGGGCGGCGGAAACACTGCCCTTTCAATGCGGCAAGGGCCGCACAGGCGGCCCTTGCCGGAGCAGGGGAAATCAATAGGTCCCGGCGGGAATGGTATAGGCGCTGTAGTAGGGGGAAACCTCCAGCAGGGCGTTGGTGTGCTCCTCGTCCAGGCTGACCAGGTACACGGGGCCGCTGGTGGCCAGGTCCACGATGGAGGTGGTGGGCGCACCGGCCACGACGAAGGCCGCGTCGATCTTCTTGTCCTTCAGGTTCTCGGTGCTGTCGGCGAAGCCCAGATACACGGGGCTGATGCCGGTGTCGGGGTCGATGTCATAGGCGCTGAGGACGTCCACGGCGTTGAACCACACGCCGGAACCCCGGTCGCCGATGGAGACGGACTTGCCCGCCAGGTCCGCCACGGACTTGATGTCGGGATTGGTGGTGACGATCTGGACCTGCTCCATGTAGAGGGCGGCCACCACGGAGAAGTTCTCCACCTTGGCGTCAAAGAGGCGCTCGCCGTTATAGGCGTAGCTCATGACGTCGGACTGAACGAAGCCCAGCTGCACATCCCCGGCGGCCAGGTTCTCGATGTTCTCCTTGGAGCCGCCGGAGGTAATGGCGGTGACGGAGACGCCGGTGTTGTTGGAGACGTAGTTGCTCAGCACGCCGCCGAAGGCGTAATAAGTGCCGGACTCACCGCCGGTGCCGAAGGTCAGGGACTTGGAATCACCGGAGCCCGCGCCGTCCTTCACGGAAGCGACCTCCTTGCCCTTCTCGGCGAAGTACTTGGCGGCGCCGGGGTGATAGGGCACGGAAGTGACGGAGGAGGCGAAGTCCAGGTCCAGCTCGCCGCCCTTGGCGTGCTGCTCGGTAATGGCCCCGGCGTTCTCGAAGATGGCGGAGGTGAAGTTGTAGATGTCCTCCTCGGGCACATCGTCCCGGGCGATGACCACCGCGCCCACGGCCACGGTGTTGGTGTCCTCCGCCACGGCGGAAGCGCCGGAGTCGGCGGAGCTTCCGGAGTCGGCGGGAGCGGAGGAGTCGGAGGGGGCGCTGCTGTCGGAGGGAGCGCCGCTGCCGGCCCCCTTATCGCCGCCGCATCCGGCGAGGAGCATGGCCAGCATGAGGACGGCCATCAGCAGAGAGAATTTCTTTTTCATCGTTCTTCCTCTTTTCGGAATTGGATTTTGCGAGGGTTGAAGTCAACTCCTGCAAGTATGCGGATATCATACCATGGCATACCTTATTTTACAAGGGGGCAATTTCTCATAGTACATAATTTTTGCAAGTTCACATGAATGCACTTGCATGGCGGATTTTTTTTGTGAAAATTTTCGGCGGTTTTCCGGCGGCGGCGGATGCCGCGGGCGCAAAAAAAGAAGGCCGCCCCGGTTCCGGAACGGCCTCCGCCTGATGATAAAGGAACCGCGCGGTTTCCTCTTTCGTGTTTCCTATAGAAGAACATCCGGTTCGGTTTGCATCTTTATCTGTTATACTGCTGAATTCTGTCCAAACGTGACAGATATAGTTCCACATAGCCGCATTCAGGGCAAACCGCCGCTTTAATGTTTCCAAAATTGTTTTTGGGCATTACCCCTGATGTTTCCGGCCTGATCACTTTTAACATAGAACGATGCATGGGTTCTACGATATCCAATCCTTCTAACATTTCTATATCGCACCGAATACATTTTCTCATGATAGTATTTCCCTTTCAACCTGTGATCCGTCAAATTATCAAAGTTTCCGGCAGACAACACGAAAGGAAAAAGGAACGGCCTTAGTCAAAGTATTTGAATTCATATCCGTCCTCAGGCTCTCCGATTTCATAACCCAGGGCCTCTGTCAGACGTTCCTTCAGCTCGGAATACCAGCTTTCCCAAACTTCCTCCGGCATTTCCCCATAAATCTGGATTCCTCCCGGCTCAACGGAAGCCTTTAAGTCCACCTGCTCCCCTCTCCAGCAGGGGCCCTTTTCATTCCCCGCCCAATAGGGCATGGAGGCATATACCTCGCCGAGCCTTTCCCACAGATCATCCGGCAAGGTATAGTGGATATTCAAATTGACATCATGCTGCATCACAGGCACCTCCGGCATCTGTTCTTTCCCCGCAGTCCTCAAAGGCGGGCACATGGTTCAGGCCGGTGAAAACGGGCTTCCACCGGCCTGACGCACCTATACAATTTTCCGGAGCGGGGGTCTGGCCTCCTTCTCCTCGGCAAGGCGGCGGATGATATCCTGCCGGGTGACGATGCCGATGAAGCTGTTCAGATCGTCCACCACGGGAACGAAATTGTGGCGGACGATGTTGTCCAGCAGTTCGTCCAGGGAGGCGGTAATCCGGACGGAGGGGTTTTCCCGGAGGATATCCCGAACGTGGAGCCGCTCCAGCTCCTTCATGGAGCAGGGGCAGGGGGTTCCCTCGTCGGGCAGCAGCCGCCAGAGGAAGTCTCCCTCGCTGACGGTGCCCACGTATTGGCCCTTGCGGTTGATCACGGGGACGGCGCTGCGGCCGTGATGCCGGAGCTTTTCCAGTCCCTGACGGATGGTGTTGTCGTCGTAGAGATAAGCGACACAGTGCTTCGGGGTGAGAAGGTAAGCGATATTCACGATCATGCCTCTTTTCTGGAGAGCGGGCGCTCCGCTCAGGTCGTGGTAGGTGGGCAGAAGCCGCGGGAAGCCGGAGCTGTGCCTGCGGCTGATATCTATAATATACAGGAAGTGCTTGGGAAAATGGTGAACAGTTTATGAAATCTGCCGGAGAAACCGGAGCTCCGCCGGAGGCGGCGGAAAAAACGAATCAGGACCAGCCGTCCGGCTGGTCCTGACCCGTATTGTTTGGAAGATTGGATGAAAAGAAGTTTTGTCTCTTGCAATTCTTAAGATACAGGGAAGATGTTAAGGAAACCAGCACCAATTGTTACAAAAGTCTTAAATTCTTTTTCCGGGCCAAATTTTTATTCCGGACCGCCCCGGCGTTCCTGCGCCTCATCCTCCCTCCCGGAGCCCCTGGAAGAAATCGGAAAGAACCCCCCGGCACTCCTCCTCCAGAATTCCGCCCACCAGCGCCGGGGCATGGGGGAAATCCTCCATAAAAAGGTTGGTCACGCCGCCGCAGGCGCCGAAGGCCCGGTCCCTGGCCCCGAACCAGACCCGGCGGACCCGGGCATTGAGAATTGCCCCGGCGCACATGGGGCAGGGCTCCAGCGTGACATAAAGCTCACAGTCCTCCAGCCGCCAGGAGCCCAGCGTCCCGTTGGCCTGGGCGATGGCCTCCATCTCGGCGTGGGCGGCGGCGGCATGGGTTTCCTCCCGCCGGTTCCGCCCCCGGCCCACCACCACGCCCTCCCGGACGACGACGCACCCCACGGGGACCTCTCCGGCGGCGGCGGCCTCCCGGGCCAGGGCCAGGGCCTGTCTCATAAAAAATTCCCGCATAGGGCTTCCTCCCGTATGAAATCTGGAATAATTGTCCAAACTCTCCATAAGTATTATACAGGAGGGACAACACTATGAAAACCACTTTCTTCAAAAAAAAGCGGACGGACCCGGAGCTCCTGGCCCTGAAGGCGGAGCTGCAAAGCGCCCAGGGGGACCTGTCCCTGGCCTACCGGCAGTTTGACCAGGCGGTGGACCCGGAGCTGGTGGAATCCTGTATTTACCAGATCAAGGCGGAGAAGGCCCGGTGCAATTACCTCATCCGGGCCATCAAGGAGCGGAGCCCCGAGGGCTTCCCCGTCCCGAGGCTGGAGGGTGACGCCGTATGGACCTGAATCAGAAGATCATCGCCGCGCTGCTGGCGGGGTTTTTCATCATCGCGCTTCTCCGGGTGTTCAGCGCGCCGCTGAAGCTGGCGGTGAAGCTGCTGATGAATACGCTGCTGGGGTTTTTCGCGCTCTGGGCGGTGAATCTCACCGCCGGAGCGACGGGAATCGCCCTGGGGGTCAACGTGTGGAACGCGCTGGTGATCGGCGTGCTGGGCCTGCCGGGGTTTGTGCTCCTGCTGCTGGTCCAGTGGGTGTTGTAGGGGTACATAACAGCAGGGGCCGTCCCGGCCTTCGGAAGGCTGGCGGGGCCGCCCCCTGTTCCGCCTCTTCTTTGTAAAAAATCGCGGCGGGCCACTTCTTCAAGAGCGAAAGCTCTTGTTTTTTTTGCCCGGGCTGGTATACTGATTTCCATCAACAGAAAGGATGATGGCTTATGAAACGCTGGCTCAGCGGCCTTCTCGCCGCTTTGACCCTCTTCTCCCTCACAAGCTGCGGCCTTCCCGCCGCGGCCCCGGCGGAGACTCCCGGGAACGCCTGTCAGGAGGAGCTCGTCGACCTCCCGGTACACGAGGACGCCTCCCCGGAATTACCCGAATCCCCCGCCGCGCCGGAGCCTGAACCGCAGGAAACGGAACCACAGGAATCGGAACCCGCCGCCCTCCCGGAGAACGGGACCTACACCACCAAGGAGGATGTAGCCCTCTACATCCACACCTATGACCGCCTGCCGGACAACTTCATCACGAAAAAAGAAGCCCAGGACCTGGGCTGGCCCGGCGGGGACCTGGAGCCCTACGCCCCGGGCATGTGCATCGGCGGGAACCGCTTCGGCAACTACGAGGGCCTTCTGCCGGAGGCGGAGGGCCGGACCTACACGGAGTGCGACATCGACACCCTGGGGGCCGGGAGCCGGGGCGCGAAGCGGATTGTCTTTTCCAACGACGGCCTGATTTATTACACAGAGGACCACTACGCATCCTTTGAGCTGCTGTATGGTGACCGGGAATGACGGCGGAATTCACCATTGACGCCCTGGAGCTGGAAACCATGGAGGACGTCCACGCCCGCTTTCTCCAGGCCCTGAACCTTCCCGCTTATTACGGGCGGAACCTGGACGCCCTGTACGACTGCCTGACGGACCTGACCGGGGAGACGGTCCTGCGCCTCCTCCACCCCGCCGCCCTGGAGGACCGCCTGGGCCCCCGGGGCCGGGCCCTGCGGGCGCTGCTCCGCCGGGCGGCGGAGGAGAATCCCCGGTTTACCCTGCTGGAGGAGCCGGGGGAGTGAAAAATAATGCTTTTCAGGAAGACGTTTCTGTGTTATACTGAATTCTGTTTTTCCCCGGACCACGAATCGACTTCCGAAAGGACGTGCACGCATATGAACAAGCAATACGCCCTCCCTCTGACGGCCGGGCTGGGCGGAGCCGCCGCCTGGGTGCTGCGCCTGCTGCAAACCCGGACCGGCTTTGAGGCGGACACCGGCCTCCCCATCCCTGGGGACCCGACAGGGCTGGCGCTGGCGGCCCTGTTTGCGGGGCTGGTCCTTGCCTTGGTCCTGACCTCCCGGCTCTATCCCGCCGAAGAGGACCCCGGCCCCGCCCTGCCGGTGGACTTCATCACCCCCGGCCCCGGCCTGCTGACCGTCCCCATGTGCGGCGTGTTTCTCATCGCCCTCAGCGGCCTTGCCGACCTGGCGGAGAGCCTGGGAATTCTGACGGAGATCGGTTCCCTCTCCAGCCACGCCATCTACGGCATCCTCCGGGAAGGCGGGCTGGGCTTCACCCCCAAGGGGCAGATTCTCCTGGGCGCCCTGTCCCTGGCCACCGCCGGGGCGCTGTTCTGGATGCTGGCCGGATGCCGCCGGGCGGACGGCCCCGTCCCCCCCGCCGCCGTCACCCTCATCCCGGTGGGGACGCTGGTGATCCGGCTGGTGCTGACCTACCGGATTGACTCCGTGAACCCCTCCCTGTCCATGTATTACGTGGAGCTTCTGGCCCTGGTGTCCCTGACTCTGGGCTTCTACCGCCTCAGCTCCTTCGCCTTTCAGGCGGGGCGCACCCGCCGCTTTTCCCTGTACGCCGGAGCGTCGGCGGTGCTGTGCGCGGCCTCCCTGGCGGACGGCAGCGCCTATTTGTCCTCCCTGCTGATCACCGCCGGAGGGGCGCTGACGCTGATGGGCTTCCTGCTCCTCCGCGTCTCCAACAGCCTGGAGGCGGAGAAGGACGACGGGACCATCATCGGCCCCGCGGGCTGAGCACTCTTATACGGACAAAACCGCCGCCCGGCTGGGCGGCGGTTTTTTGCCGGAATCCGGAGAAATCCTTCTCAGTTCACCATGCGGACGTCCAGCCTGCTGAAGGGGATGTTCACCCCCGCCCGCTGGAATTCGCTCCGAAGATTCTCCGCCAGGGTGAACTGGGTGGTCCAAAAATCCCCCGCCAGCGCCCAGCAGTAGACCGTATAGTCGATGCCGCTCTCTCCGAAGGCCGTGAGGTACACCGCCGGGGCCGGGTCCTCCAGAATGTGCTCTGTGGCCTCCACGGCCCGGAGGCAGGCGGCCTTCACCGTCTCCGTGGGCGCGTCATAGGAGGCGCTCATCTTCCACACGATTCTCCGCCGCCCCAGCACGGTGTAATTCGTGACCTTGGACGCCGCCAGCTCCTTGTTGGGCAGCAGGGCCGTCAGGCCGTCGGGGGTGACGAGGAGGGTGTGGTTCAGGTTGATCTCCTCCACCGTGCCGGACACGCCGCCGGACTCGATATAGTCCCCGATGGCAAAGGGGTGGGAGGACAAAATCACCAGCCCCCCGGCCAGGTTGCCCAGTACGTCCTCCGCCGCCAGGGTCACGCCCAGAGACCCCACGGACAGCAGGGCCACCAGCGAGGTCATGTTGATTCCCAGGCTCCCGGCGGTGATCACCACCGTCAGG
This sequence comes from Oscillospiraceae bacterium 38-13, assembly GCA_041223955.1. GTDB lineage: Bacteria > Bacillota > Clostridia > Oscillospirales > Oscillospiraceae > Oscillibacter. The sequence goes on from JBCLRG010000001.1 coordinate 38,331, forward strand.
GTATAGAGCACCAGTTTAATCAGCATCAGCAGGTAGCGCCGGATGCGCTCCTCCAGCCGGGTGCGGCCCAACAGCCGCTGGGCCACCTTCAGCAGCAGCCGCACCGTCACCAGGCACACCAGCAGCGCGGCGCCGGCGGCCAGAAGGTTTTCCAGATCGATTTTCCCGGCGAAGCGCTCCAGGGCTCCGTTCAGGTCGAACACAGGCGTCCCCCCTCTCCCGGACTCAGCCGATAACCCGGACCCGGATGACGTTGGCCAGCCCCCGGAGGTCCGCGATGACGGCGGGCTCCACCCGGGCCCCCAGGTCCACCAGCGTATAGGCGCAGTCGCCCTTGCTCTTGTTGCTCAGGTTCTCCACGTTCACACCGTCCCGGCTGAGGAGGGCGGTGATATTCGCCAGCATGGCGGGAATGTTCCGGTGGAGGACGCACAGCCGCTGGACGCCGCTCCGCTCCAGATGCACATCCGGGAGGTTCACGGAGTTCCGGATGTTGCCGTTTTCCAGATAGTCCCGCAGCTCCTCCGCCGCCATCACGGCGCAGTTCTGCTCGCTCTCCGGCGTGGAGGCCCCCAAGTGAGGCATGGCCACCACATGGGGGGACGCCACCAGGGCGTTAGTGGGGAAATCGGTGACATAGGCCGTCACCTGTCCCGCGTCCAGGGCGTCCAGCAAGGCCTGGTCGTCCACGATGCCTCCCCGGGCCAGGTTGACAATCCGGACACCGGGCTTCATGGCGGCCAGCGCTCCGGCATCGATCAGGTGCCGGGTCTTCTCGTTGAAATGGATATGGGCCGTGATATAGTCCGCTTTCTTATAGAGCTCGTTCACATCCCGGACCACGTGGACGTGGCGGTCCAGCCGGAGGGCGGCATCCACGGAGAGGAAGGGGTCATAGCCGTAGACGTCCATGCCCAGGTCCAGCGCCACGTTGGCCACCAGAGAACCGATGGCCCCCAGGCCGATGACGCCCAGGGTCTTCCGGTAGAGCTCCGGCCCCACGAAGGCGGCCTTGCCCTTCTCCACCACGGTCTCCACATCCACGCCGCTCTCCGCCTGCCGCCGGACCCAGCGCACCGCGCCGGTGACGTCCCGGGAGGAGATGAGCATACCGCAGATCACCAGCTCCTTCACGGCGTTGGCGTTGGCACCGGGGGTGGAGAACACGGCCACCCCGGCCTCGGAGCAGCGGTCCAGCGGGATGTTGTTCACCCCCACCCCGGCCCGGGCGATGGCCAGCAGGCTCTGGGGGAAGGGGTAGTCCAGCAGGTTGGCGGAGCGGACGAGAATGCCCTCCTCGTCCTGGATATCCTCGCCCACGGCGTAATGGGCGGGGTCCAGCCGCTCCAGCCCGGCGGGGTCGATTTTGTTGAAAGTCCGGATTCGATACATGAGGCAAACCTCCATACCATACAGAGTGAAATTTCCTTCTCAGCGTGGTTTCGCAGTCTCTTTAGTATAATCTACTTTCCCGCCGGGAACAAGATGCATTTCCACAGTATTTGGGAGAGCTGTTGCATTTGCCATGGAGCTTTCGGAGAAATTCCGGTATGGTGTCCCTGTAGATTTGAAACCGGCGGTTCTTCCCGGCCGAAGCGGACAGGGAAAACCGGCCCGGTTCCGCGAAAGGAGTGCGCTCATGTCCATTCTGACTCCCAAGCCCCTGGTCCCCGGCTGCCCGCTGGCGGACCCCGCCGGGGACTATAAGGCCTCCCTCCGGGCGGAGCAATACCGCGTCAGCGGTCAGGCGATCTATTTCCCCGCCTTTCCGGGGACGAAATACCTCTCCTTCCAGGCGCTGACCCGGGCTCTGAGCCGGAATACCAGCCTGCCCCTGACGGGCTGCTGCGGGAAGGCGCTGCCCATGACCCGCCTCCGGCTGTATTACGAGGGGGAGGCGTATCAGGATTTCATGTTCGAGAAGCTGTCCACCGCGAACGAGGTGCTGGACCGCATCGCCGCCCTGCGTCCGGACCTGCCCATTGAGCGGGAGACCCGGGGCCACAGCGCGGTGTGATTCCGGGCGCCGCCTCTCTCCAAAGCACGGAAAGGAACCCTTCGGCAAGAAGTTAAGGGCAGGGCAGACCACAACCGTCTGCCTTGCCCTGTTATACTCGTATAACCCACTGTGACACTCGGGATACGATTATCCCTTATTGCTGATGTAATTCCGGAGCCGCTCCAACAACATATTCTTCATCATGTCTGAGTTGCACCTCTCAATCAGTTTTCGGAAGTTCTCGATTTCTTCAGGCACAAAAACACTTTCGATACAATGCAAAAGCGTCCATTCAATTCCGGACATATGATCTGTGGGACAGCACCCGATCAGGATTTCCGCTTCTTCCCATGTGACCGGCCGGATGACAGAATCGGCTGCATCCTGATATTCTTCCCACAAATCCAGAGTTTCGTCAGAGGGAAACCCCTCCTCTTCGGGAAATCCGGCATCTTCAAAGCCTTCCGGAGGCACTCCTAATTTTTGTATTTTCAGTACAGCCTCCTGCATATGATTTCCCCCCTGAAATCACGGTTTTAATTCCATTGTTATAAAGCGGCGCCGCTAAAGCAAATCCTTCTCAATGGGTGCCGGCGTCCTTATGGCAGGTCTCGGAAGGGTTTCTTCTGCCGGTTCCGCAGGCTTCCCCGGTGCTCCGGAAGAAGTCCTCCTGCTCCAGAACAACCAGCGTAACGGCGCTGCCGTAAAACAGCTGGGGCTCTCCCAGGGTCCTGGCCCCGAATTTCCGCATGATATGGATGGTGGTATCCTGTGCCTCCAGAAACACCCGGGGCACGTTCTGGGAAAAGGTATCCCGCAGCGCGAACTCCAGGAGCCCCGCCGCAATCCCCTGCCGCCGCAGCTCCGGGGCTACCGCGATGCGTCCCATGTGCCAGACCTCATCCTCCACGAAAAGGGCCGCGGTTCCCACGATTTGTCCCTCCCGCAGGGCGCACCACCACTGGGGATGCATGTGTTCCGGAACCGGGTGCAGCTCCTTGGGAATGCCCTGTTCGCCGCTGAATACCCGGTTCACCAGATGCAGGATGGCGTCCCGGTCCCCCGGTCCGGCTTTTCGAAAATCCGTCATGGTGGCATCGCCTCGCTTTCCGCTGTTCTGATTTTACCATAGGGGGCCCGTTGGCGCAAGACGGAATATGAGTTAGGGGGTGTCCGATGATGCATTTTTCAAAGAGGACACCCGTAGGGGCGGACCTGTGTGTCCGCCCCTACAAGATAATCTCCCTTCCCCGATTTAAGATTGAACCGCGGAATTCTCCATGGTATAATCAACAGGATAAATCGGAACCGGAAGGGGCGCAGCATGAAAGCATTTGATAAAAACTATAAACTCCTGGACGAAATGTACCAGGATGAATATTACCCTGACTTTTTGGTAGACAAGGTGAAGGGCGAGCTTCAAAAAGTAATTGCCCTGCTGGAGACCGGCGAAACCAACACCGGCGTCATTCAGGCAAAATTGGATGAGGCGGTTTGCGCCGTCAACGACTTGCAGGAGGAGTTTGACGAGAACGGCAGCGAGATCGAAACGGTGGCACGCGATTGTATCGGGGTAACGGTTCGCTATATTTTGGAGTGGTTCGGCATTCCCATCGACACAGAGGAAGCGATTCGGGAGCGGGACTGGTAAGCAGCGGGCTGCCTGTTTTGATGAAGCATCTCCAAAACCGGCTTCCAGCCGCGCAAAAAGCAAAGGGGACGGCCTTTCTCAGAGATTGACGTCCCCCCGAAAATGTGCTATTATGAACTCCGTATTATAATAAAGAGTTCCCCGCCCCGTTTCCGCCCCTCCGGAGTGCGGAAGAGGGGCATATTTTCAAGGGAGGAAGGAGGGTTTTCATGGGCGTTCATGACTTCCACCGGGAGCGGATGCGCCGCCGCTTCCGGGAAAACGGCCTGTCCGGCTTCGCGGACCATGAGGTTCTGGAGCTGCTGCTCTATTACGCGATTCCCCGGCGGGACACAAATCCCATCGCCCACGCCCTGCTGGACCGGTTCGGCAGTCTGTCCGGCGTCTTCTCCGCCCCGGCGGAGCTGCTGGAGCAGGTGGACGGCGTCGGCGAGAACACGGCGGCGTTCCTCCGGCTGATTCCCTTGGCCTCGGCCAGGGCACGCCTGGCGGAGGCGGAGCGGGAGCTGGCCCTGGACACCCGGGAGCGCATCGGCGGCTATCTGCTGGAGCTCTTCTCCCAGGAGCGGAACGAAGCGGTTTACGAAATCTGCCTGGACCGGAAAGGAAAGCTCCTGGCCTGCAAGCGCCTGGGCGAGGGCAGCGCCGCCGCCGTGAATCTGGACATCCGCAAGCTGGTGGAAAACGCCCTCCTGTGCTCCGCCAGCTCCGTCATTCTGGCCCACAACCACCCCAGCGGCATCGCCCTCCCCTCTCAGGACGACCACGCCACCACCCAGCAGGCCCATCAAGCGCTGAAGTCCATCGGCGTCCAGCTGGAGGACCACATCATCGTGGCGGACGGGGACTATGTCTCCTATTCTCAGTCCGGCTATTTCTCCTTCTGAGGAGCGCCGGAAAAACCCGGGAAAAAGCCGCAAAAACAGTCGAACAAATGTTGCTATTTCCGCCGTCCTGTGCTATTATGGAAGGCGGCGGCCGCCCCAAGGAGGTTCTCATGCCGAAATTCCAAGTCATATCCGAATACCAGCCCTCTGGAGACCAGCCGGAGGCCATCGCCGCCCTGGCCTCGGGCATCGAGAACGGGCTGAAGGAACAGGTCCTTCTGGGCGTCACCGGCTCCGGAAAGACCTTCACCATGGCCAAGGTCATCGAGGCCGTTCAGCGTCCCACCCTGGTCCTGGCCCACAACAAAACCCTGGCTGCCCAGCTCTGCGCGGAGTTCAAGGAATTTTTTCCCAACAACGCCGTAGAGTATTTTGTCAGCTATTACGACTACTATCAGCCCGAGGCCTATATCCCCCACACGGACACCTATATTGCCAAGGACGCCTCCACCAACGACGAGATCGACCGTCTCCGCCTCTCCGCCACCTGCGCCCTGCTGGAGCGGCGGGACGTGATCGTGGTCTCCTCCGTCTCGTGCATCTACGGCCTGGGGGAACCGGACGATTTCGCCAAGATGGTGGTCTCCCTCCGGGCCGGGGCGGAGTGGGACCGGGACGAGCTCCTCCGGCGGCTGGTGGAGATTCGCTATGAGCGGAACGACATCGCCTTCGAGCGGAACATGTTCCGGGTCCGGGGGGACACGGTGGAAATCTACCCCGCCTATTACAAGGACAAGGCCATCCGGGTGGAGTTCTTCGGGGACGAGATCGAACGGGTCAGCGAGTTCAACCCCATCACCGGCTCTGTGAACCGGGTGCTGAACCACATCGCCATCTACCCCGCCAGCCACTACGTCACCACCAAGGATAAGATGGACCGGGCCATCGGCGAGATCCGCCGGGAGATGGAGGAGCAGGTCCGGGTCTTTACGGAGAACAGCCAGCTGGTAGAGGCCCAGCGGGTCCGCCAGCGGACGGAGTACGACATGGAGATGATGCAGGAGCTGGGCTACTGCTCCGGCATTGAGAACTATTCCCGCATCATCTCCGAGCGGCTCCAGGGCTCCGCCCCCATGACCCTGCTGGACTTCTTCCCCGACGATTTTGTCCTCTTCGTGGACGAGAGCCACGTCACCCTCCCCCAGGTCCGGGCCATGTACAACGGCGACCACGCCCGGAAGGACTCGCTGGTGAAATACGGCTTCCGCCTCCCCTGCGCCTATGACAACCGGCCGTTGAAATTCGAGGAATTCGAGGGCCGCATCGGACAGGCGGTCTTTGTCTCGGCGACGCCGGGGCCCTATGAGCGGGAGCGGGCGGACCAGGTGGTGGAGCAGGTAATCCGCCCCACGGGCCTGCTGGACCCCAGGGTGGAGGTGCGGCCCGTCACCGGGCAGATTGACGATCTGATGGAGGAAATCAACGCCCGGGCGGCCAGGGACGAGCGGGTGCTGGTGACGACCCTCACCAAGAAAATGGCGGAGGACCTGACGGAGTATTTCAAAAACGCCGGAATCAAGGTCCGGTATATGCACGCCGACGTGGAGACCATCGAGCGGATGGAGATCATCCGGGACCTCCGCCTCGGGAAATTCGACGTGCTGATCGGCATCAACCTCCTGCGGGAGGGCCTGGACCTTCCGGAGGTCAGCCTCGTGGCCGTGCTGGACGCGGACAAGGAGGGCTTCCTCCGGTCCGAGACCTCGCTGATTCAGACCATCGGCCGGGCGGCCCGGAACGCGGAGGGCCTGGTGGTCCTCTACGCGGACACGGTTACGCCCTCCATGCGGGCGGCCATGGACGAGACGGAGCGCCGCCGGGGAATTCAGGACCGCTTTAATCAGGAGCACGGCATCGTCCCCAAGACCATCATCAAGGGCGTCCGGGAGGTGCTGGAAATCTCCACCACCGCCGAGGACGAGACCACCCGGGCCCGCCATCACAGGAAGCTGAGTCAGGCGGAGCGGGACGCGGAGATCAAGCGGCTGGAGAAGGAGATGAAGGAAGCCAGCAAGATGCTGGAGTTCGAGTACGCGGCGGTGCTGCGGGACCGGATCATCGAATTGCGGGGGGAGAAATAGGAGGCATGAAATACGATTGGCTGGACGAATACCTCCTCTCCCTTCCCGGGGCGGAGAAGGACTATAAGCCCGAGTGGGCCTGGTTCCGGTATAAGATACGGGGCAAGCTCTTTGCCGCCGTGTGCTCCCCGGAGGGGATGAAGGACCCGGCGTACAACGGCCACGATCTGGTGAACCTGAAGTGCGAGCCCGTCCGGAGCGAGGTGCTTCAGGCCGTTCACCCGGAGATTCTGCCGGGGTTCTACTGCGACAAACGGACCTGGATTGCCTGTCTTCTGGACGGGGCGCTGCCGGATGAGATTCTCCGGGAGCTCTGCGCCCAGTCCCATGAGCTGGTTTTGAAAAAGCTGCCCAAGTATGTTCAGCGGGAGATTTTGGGAGAATAGAGGGGACCTGGGAACCGTCATACAATATGGGAAAGGAAGCGGAAAGGATGAAGAAAACAACTGGGGATTGGCCACTTTTTCGAAGGGCGGCGCTGCTTCTGCTGACGGGGATGATCGCACTCTTCGCTGTGCTGACCTTTCTGGGCCAGTTTCAAAAGGACCTTGCCTTCCAGGGTCTCTCCATGACCCGGGAGGACCTGCCGGACCGGACGGTTTACAGCGGGTACGGCATGGGCTATAACCGGAAAATCCCCATTGTGGTAACCTGCCTGCCGGAGGACGGCGGCGTGCGGGTGGAGTTTACCGCCGGGGAGAGCGAGACCCAGGTCTATCAAGCGGCGGAGGACCGGACGGAGCGCCTGTTCGCCCCCCGGGAAAGCGGACCCCCCTATGGCTGGGAGGAATACGTGTTTACGGAGGAAGACGCCCAGTTCTTTGCCGCCCTGCCGGAGGCGGACCGGGTCCGGGCCAGCTGGGGCGCTTATTTAGGGGTAACGGTTCTGGCGCTGTTTTTCATGTTCAACGCCGCGTTTCCAAAGGCGTTGTTCACGCTCCGGCATATGTGGACGGTGGAACAGCCGGAGCCCACAAAGCTCTTTTGGCTGGGTTACTTTTTCAGCCTGGGGTTGGGGCTGTTTTTGACCTTGGTGGGGTATCTCCTGGCCCTGACCGGGAGCGGTTTATAGAAACGAGAGGCCCTATGAACACACAGAAAAAAGCCCCGGCCATGGCCGCGATTCTGGCGGCGGCGGCTCTGTGGGGCGTGATTGGCCTATGGAACCGGCGGCTGATGGCGGCGGGACTCTCGCCCTTTACCATCGTGGCGGTCCGGAATATGGGAGGCATGGTTGTGCTGGCCCTCTTCTTCGCCATCAAGGACCGGAGCGTCTTCCGGGTGGAAAGACGGCACCTCAAGTACTTCTTCGGCACCGGCGTGGTCAGCGTGCTGCTGTTCACCGTGTGCTATTTCTCCTGCCAGAAGCTCTGTTCCCTGGCGGTGGCTTCCGTCCTGCTGTACACCGCGCCCTCCTTCGTCGTGCTCCTCTCCGCCCTGCTCTGGAAGGAGCCGGTGACGCCCAGAAAGCTCCTGGCGCTGGCGCTGACGCTGCTGGGCTGCGCGTGCGTCTGCGGGCTGTTCAGCGGCGGGCTGTCCGTCACGGTTCCCGGCGTGCTGCTGGGTCTGGGAGCCGGGTTTTTCTACGCGCTCTACAGCGTCTTCGGCCGGTACGCCCTGGCCCATTACCCGCCGCTGACGGTGACGCTCTGGACCTTCCTCTTCGCGGGCCCGGCATCGCTGATACTGCTCCGTCCGGCGGAGCTGGCGGGGGCCGGAGACCCCGGCGTGTGGCTGACGGCCCTGGTTCTGACGGTGTTCTCCACCGCCGCGCCCTACATCCTGTATACCTGGGGCCTCGCCCGGATAGAACCGGGCCGGGCCTCCATACTGGCCAGCGTGGAGCCGGTGGTAGCCGCCCTGGCGGGGGTTGCGGCCTTCGGCGAACCCATGGGGGCGCTGACGGCGCTGGGTATCCTCTGCGTTCTGGCGGGCGTGTATATTCTGAGGTGAATTATGGCAAAGAAAAAAGACGAAAAAACCAACGTCATGCGGATTCTCGACCAGAAGAAAATTCCCTATACGCCCCACTTCTACGAGGAGCAGGAGGGCCCGGAGGGCACCCGGGACTATGGCGTCCACGTGGCACAGGCGCTGGGACAGGACCCGAAGCGGGCCTTTAAAACGCTGGTGGCAAAAGGGGCTTCCGGGACCTTCCATGTCTTCGATATCCCCGTGGAGGAGAGCCTGGACCTGAAAAAAGCGGCAAAGGCGGCGGGGGAGAAATCCGTGGAGCTTCTGCCGGTCAAGGACATCACCGCCGTGACGGGCTATATCCGGGGCGGGTGCAGTCCGGTGGGCATGAAAAAAGCATACCCCACCCTGTTCCATAAAACAGCCCTGGACTTCGAAACCATTTATATCTCAGCGGGAAAAATCGGGGCACAGGTCGAGGCAGAACCCGGGGCCCTGCTGGCGCTTCTGCGGGCGGAGACAGCAGACCTCATCATTTAAGCCAGCCGCCCATCAGCGTCAAGCCCAGATGAAGGCCCACCGCGAAGGCCTTGGAAGAGAACTCCAGACTGGAGCGGTCAATCTGATCGATGAGCGCAACGCGGCGGCTTTCCTCAACGGGAAGGGCCTCGACCATGTTGAGGATATCGGCACGGGGGCGGTGGTTCAGGCTCTGTAAGATGGATTCGCCGTAGGTATCGTAGAGCTTTTCAATGGTTTCGTTCATGGGCGGCACCTCATTCAACATTTGATGTTGTATATTTTACAACATCAAATGTACTTTGTCAAGGGGGATTTATGGACACTTTGCAAATTTTAGGGAATCGCTTATGTTCCCTACGGAAAGAAAAAAGGCTTCGTCAGGTAGATATGGCAAAAATATTGAGCATTACACAAACACATTATCAAAGGGTGGAAAAGGGGAAAATTAATATTCCCACCTTGACATTGTGTACTCTGGCGGATTATTTTGGGGTGAGCACCGACTATTTGCTGGGGCGGTCCGAAGAACGTTCAGGCAGCTAACCGGAGCGCAGAAAGAGACATCATCTGTCACACTTGAATTATACGGCATATTTTGTCGCATATCAAGGAGAAAGTAAATGGATATTCAGAAAAAAATGGGCCAGCGGATAAAGGGGCTTCGGAAAGAGCGGGAGCTCCGGCAAAAAGACATGAGTACCCTACTTGATATGACTCTGCGGAACTACCAACGGATTGAGCATGGGGAGATCAATCTTCCCGCCTCGACCCTATGCATTCTGGCGGATTATTTTGGAGTAAGTGCCGATTACCTGCTTGGGAGGTCCGATGAAAGATTGGAGATTCCAGAGGGGACGGTCTACCGGAAGAAAGGTGGAAACCCTAAAGAAATGGCCTGATCAGGGGATCAGGCCCCGCAAAGATGGTGCGGGGTCCTACCAGAAGAGATTGCATAAATGAGAGCTGTCTACCAGCAGACCGGAGGAAACCCTAGAGACGGGCGGACACATAGGTCCGCCCCTACGGATCCGTCTATCGGAATATCAGGGGCATCCCGGGCCCGTTTGCCGGAGCACCAGCGGCAGCGAAAAGAGACGCTGGTCAATTCGACAACCTCCAAACCCCCGCCCGCACTACGCCGCGGGCAGGGACATGCCTGTCTTATTCCATGGCCCCAGGCGCGCCCCCGTAAACCGCATCCCCTTGTTTTTCTCTTTTGGACCGTGCACGGCCCGTTTTCTCTTTTTATTCCGGGAATAAAAAGAGAAAATGGGGGGTGCATTGGACCAGCCCTCAAAGGGCTGAAATCCTCCCCACCCGTCAGGGCGAGCAAAAGTCCCCCCTTTCGGGGGGAAAGAAAGGAGCCCCCGCCATGGCCTTTATGGCGCTCTTCGGCTGGATTTTCCTCCCAATCATTCTCCTTGGGCTGCTTCTTCAGGCCGTCACGGCCCCCCTCCAATGGGCCATCTCCCATCCGGAAACCATCAACGCCATCGCCGCCGGACTGCTGGCCTTCAACCTGCTCCTGCTGATTCTCCTCCTCCGCGCCCGGCGGAAAAAATCCGGAACCCACAGGGGGGTTGTCACCCTTCTGGCCCTCCTCTGGCAGGCCTGGGCCGTCTTCCTCTGCGCCCTCTTCCTCCTCATCCGCCCCCTCCAGCATATCCCGGAAGACTTCGGAACCCCCTTCGACGCCGGGCACATCTGCTATGGCGAGTGGGAACTGGTCTCCTGCCAGGGCATCCCCCCGGGCTACACCCGCACCGAGGAAGAAATCTCCTCCTATCTCGGCACGCGAATCGCTTACGGGCCGGACCGTTTCTCCTCCAACGGGCTGGTCTACGCCCTGAACCCCGAGGAGCCCTTCGACGAGTCCACAATCTGGCGGGAGGCCTCCATCTATATCCCCGGAAGCCTCGTCAGCACCTCCTTTGAGGCCCTGGACCTGGAAGACCGGAAGCTCCGCTGCGTCCTCCTGAACTTTCAGGAGAACATCGGAAAAAGCCGCCCCATAGGAACCCTCTTCTACCTGCTGGACCGGGACACCCTGATGGTCTACCATGACTGCATCTTCTTCCGGGCGGAACGGGTGGAACCCGCCTCCTCCATCCCGGACCCGGCGGGCCACCGAATCCCGGACCCGGAGAACCGCCCCTATTTCGGAACCTGGACCGTCACCGAGGCCCTGAGCCCGGCATCCCCGGAGCTTCTGGAGGAAACCACCGGCGCGGAGTTCTCCTACCGGGCGGACTCCCTCTTCTTCTCCCTCTCCGGCTCCGGCGGAGGCTGCGGCGTGGACCGTTACAGAGAGCAGGAAATCACATCGGAAGATTTCGCCGCACTCTACGAAACGCCTCTGGAGGAGCTGGGCATAGAGCCCGGCACGTACCTCCACGTCACCGCGGAGCTCACAAGCGGCAGCTTCCCCGACTCCGGCAGGCGCTTCGTGCTGCTGGACGGGGAGACCATGCTGCTCTGCGGCGGGGGCGCGTTCTTCCGGGCGGAGCTGGTCCCGGATTCCCAACCCTCCATCTGGATTCCGGGCGAACCGCAAAAACCCTCTTGACATAAAAAATTCCTTCCGTTAGTCTGTAAAGCGTGACGCAACACACGCAAAGGAGAACAACCGCCATGCACACACACATCACCGTCAAAGGCGCACGGGTAAACAACCTGAAAAACATCGACGTCACCATCCCCCGGGACAAGCTGGTGGTCATGACCGGCCTCAGCGGCTCCGGAAAGTCCTCCCTCGCCTTCGACACCATCTACGCCGAGGGCCAGCGCCGTTACGTGGAGTCCCTCAGCTCCTACGCCCGGATGTTCCTGGGCCAGATGGACAAGCCCGACGTGGACTATATCGAGGGCCTGTCCCCCGCCATCTCCATCGACCAGAAAACCACCTCCAAAAACCCCCGGTCCACCGTGGGCACCGTCACGGAGATTTACGACTACCTCCGCCTCCTCTGGGCCCGGGTGGGCACCCCCCACTGCCCCAAATGCGGCAAGGTTATCCGCCAGCAGACCATTGACCAGATCATCGACCAGGTCCTGGCTCTGCCGGAGGGAACCCGCATCCAGGTCATGGCCCCCGTTATCCGGGGGAAGAAGGGCGAGCACGCCAAAATCTTCGAGGACGCCAAGCGCTCCGGCTACGTCCGGGTCCGGGCCGACGGGAACCTCTATGAGCTGGACGAGGAAATCAAGCTGGAGAAGAATAAAAAGCACACCATCGAGGTTATCATCGACCGCCTCATCATCCGCCCGGACATCCAGCAGCGGCTGACGGACAGCGTGGAAACCGCCTCCAGCCTCTCCGGCGGCCTGGTGGTGGTGAACCTCCTCCGGGAGGAGCGGGACCTGATGTTCTCCCAAAACTACGCCTGTGAGGATTGCGGCATCTCCATCGAGGAGCTGACCCCCCGGATGTTCTCCTTCAACAACCCCTTCGGCGCGTGCCCCACCTGCACCGGCCTGGGGAGCCAGCTGAAGGTGGACGTGTCCCTGGTGGTGCCGGACCCCAAGAAGTCCATTCTGGAGGGAGCCATTCAGGCCAGCGGCTGGGGGAATATCCGCTCCGACGGCATCTCCCGGATGTACTTTGACGCCCTGTCGAAAAAATACCGCTTCTCCCTGGACGCCCCCTGGGAGGAGCTGACTGCCGAGGTCCGGGACATTATCCTCTACGGTACCAAGGGGGAAAAGCTGGAGCTTCACTACGACCAGCCCCGGGGCAAGGGGGTTCTCTACCAGCCCTTCGAGGGCATCTGCAACAACGTGGAGCGCCGCTATCAGGAGACCCAGAGCGACGCCAGCAAGCGGGAGCTGGAGGAGCTGATGGCGGAGTGCCCCTGCCCCGCCTGCAAGGGCCGGAGGCTGAAAAAGGAGTCCCTGGCCGTGACGGTGGGAGAAAAGGACATCGACGCCCTGACCCGCCTCTCCGTGGTGGATGAGCTGGCGTGGGTGGAGCAGCTGGAGCTGACGGAGCAGCAGCTGCTGATTGCCGGACGGATTTTAAAGGAGATCAAGTCCCGGCTGGGCTTTCTCCAGTCCGTGGGGCTGGGCTACCTGACCCTGAACCGGGCCGCCGGGACCCTCTCCGGCGGAGAGAGCCAGCGGATTCGGCTGGCGACGCAGATCGGGTCCAGCCTCATGGGGGTGCTGTATATTCTGGACGAGCCCTCCATCGGCCTCCACCAGCGGGACAATGACAAGCTGCTGGCCACCCTCCGGAATCTCCAGAGCCTGGGGAACACCCTGCTGGTGGTGGAGCACGACGAAGACACCATGCGGGAGGCGGACTACCTCATCGACATCGGTCCCGGCGCGGGGATTCACGGCGGGGAGGTTGTGGCCGCCGGTACGCCGGAGGAGGTCATGGCGAACCCCGCCTCCCTGACGGGGCAGTATCTCTCTGGGAAGAAGAAGGTGCCGGTTCCCGACGTCCGCCGTCCCGGAAACGGGAAGTTCCTCCGGGTCCGGGGGGCGGAGGAGAACAACCTCCGGAAGGTGGACGCGGACTTTCCCCTGGGGACGTTTACGGTTGTAACCGGCGTGTCGGGCAGCGGGAAATCGTCCCTGGTGAACGAGGTGCTGTTCAAGCGCCTGGGGGCGGAGCTGATGCGGATGAAGGTCCATCCCGGCAAGTGCGCGGGGATTGACGGGCTGGAGTATCTGGACAAGGTGGTCAGCATTGACCAGAGCCCCATTGGCCGGACGCCCCGGTCCAATCCGGCCACGTATACGAATTTGTTCAATGATATCCGGGAGCTTTACGCCTCCACCCAGGAGGCCAAGAGCCGGGGCTACGGGCCGGGCCGGTTCAGTTTTAATGTGCGGGGCGGGCGCTGCGAGGCGTGCTCCGGCGACGGCGTGCTGAAGATTGAGATGCATTTCCTGCCGGACATTTTTGTGCCCTGCGAGGTGTGCAAGGGCCGGAGGTACAATCGGGAGACGCTGGAGGTTCATTATAAGGGGAAGAACATTTCGGAGGTTTTGGGTATGACGGTGGACGAGGCGCTGGAGTTTTTCGCGCCTCTGCCAAAGCTGCGGAACCGTTTGCAGACCCTTCAGGACGTGGGGCTGGGGTATGTGAAACTGGGGCAGCCCTCCACGGAGCTCTCCGGAGGAGAGGCCCAGCGGGTGAAGCTGGCCACGGAGCTGAGCAAGCAGGCCACCGGGAAGACGATTTATATTTTGGATGAGCCCACCACGGGGCTTCACACCGACGATGTGCGGAAGCTGCTGGAGGTGCTCCAGCGGCTAGTAGACAATGGGAACACGGTGGTGGTCATTGAGCACAATCTGGATGTGATCAAGTCTGCCGACTGGATTATTGACCTGGGGCCCGAGGGGGGCGACGGCGGGGGGAGTATTGTTTGCTCCGGGACGCCGGAGAGCGTCGCGGCCTGCGGGGGATCTTATACCGGGAGGTATTTGAAAAAGTCCCTCATCCGATGAGGGGGGATTTTGCTCGCCCTAACGGGCGGGGAGGTCATCAGCCCTTTGAGGGCTGGTCCAATGCACCCCCCATTTTCTCTTTTTATTCCCAGAATAAAAAGAGAAAACGGGCCGTGCACGGTCCAAAAGAGAAAAACAAGGGGATGCGGTTACGGGGACGCGGTGGGGAGTCTGGAATAAGACAGGCATGTCCCTGCCCGCGGCGTAGATTTAGCGGGGGTTGGGATACCATCGAATCGACCAGCGCCAATTTCAGTGCGGCGGTAAAGCTGCGGCCAGTCTTTTTCGATAGCTCATCCTTCTGAAATCATTAAATCATTTTAAAAATGCTTAACAAAGAAAGTTGAGGATCACCTGATGAACATTCAAAAAACTGCTATGATTACCGTCTGCGGCCGCCCTAATGTGGGTAAGTCCAGCCTTACCAATACTCTGGTAGGCGAAAAGGTTGCCATTGTTTCCAACAAGGCCCAGACTACCCGGAACCGCATCTATGGTATTGTCAACCGGGAGGATACGCAATTCATCCTCCTGGATACTCCCGGCCTTCACCGCCCTAAGTCCGCCCTTGGAGATTACATGGTCAAGGTTGTTACCGCCAGCCTCTCCGATGTGGACTGCGCCCTCCTCCTGGTGGAGCCCATCCCCCATGTTGGAGGTCCTGAGAAGGCCCTCATCGACCGTATTCGGGAGGAGCATATCCCCTGTATTCTCTGCATCAATAAAATTGATACCGTGGAGCCCGCGCAGCTCCTCCCCGTGATTGCCGCGTACAACGTGGTCTGGGACGGCTTTGACGCCATCATTCCCATCTCCGCCCATACCGGCAGCGGTTTGGACGATCTGATAAGTGAGCTTGGAAAATACGCCCAGGAGGGCCCTCAGCTCTTCCCGGATGGACAGACCTCTGACCAGCCGGAGCGGCAGGTCATGGGCGAACTGCTCCGGGAAAAGCTGCTCCTTTGTCTGGACAAGGAGATTCCTCACGGCACCGCTGTGGAAATCACCAGATTCTCCGAGCGGGACAGTGGAGTCATTGATGTGGAGGCCACGATTTATTGCGAAAAGGCCAGCCACAAGGGCATTATCATCGGGAAACAGGGCGCCATGCTGAAGAAAATCAGCACCCTCGCTCGCCACGACATGGAGAAATTCATGGGCGCACAGATTTATCTGGAAACCTGGGTGAAGGTCAAGGAAAACTGGCGGGACAATGTGAACTACGTCCGCAGTCTGGGTTACCGGGAGGACTGAGCATGCGGGCCTCCGAAAAACATAGGCGGCACCGCCGGTAAAGCCCAATTCGCCTATCTCAGCTATCTGGACGCCGATAGCTTTCCCACCACCCGGGCCATGCCGGCCCCCGGGAGTGGGAGGGCATCCGAGTATTTTCCTGACCTTCCCAAAAAGCGCAACAGCCCCGGACTACTGCATCCTGAAATTCACGGCGGAAGAGGGCTGTATTGCAGCAGTTTCAAAAACGAAGATTTTACGCTTCCAGAAAGACCGGAACTTTCCACGTATCCCATCCCGGCGGCGTCCGCAGACTATCCACAAAAGGAGGTCTGCACCATGGACTACATGGAACCCGCGCCCCTCTGGGAGCTCTTCTGCCTCACCGGCGAACCCCTGGCCTATATGCTGTACCGGTCGATTGAGGACGAATCCGAAAACAATTTGTCATAAACGGGGAGCAAAATACTCTCCGTACATAACAGGGGAGGGAATCCACCGTGGCGGGAACGCCCTATCTGGTAGACCGGGGCATCGTTCTCCGGGAGACGGAGACCAAGGAGACCGACAAAATTCTAACGCTTCTAACCTGGGACCAGGGCAAGATTTCCGTCATCGCCCGGGGGGCCCGTCGGAAAAACTGCAAATACGCGGCGGCGTCCCAACCTCTGGCCTACTCCGAATGGACGCTCTACCAGCGCCGGGACTGGCACTACGCCAGCGACGCCTCCACGCTGGAGCTTTTTCAAGCGCTCCAGCGCGACCTGAAGGCACTCAGCCTGGGCTGCTACCTGGCGGAACTAACAGAAGCAACCGCTCCGGAGGACGTTCCAGCGCCGGAACTGCTTCGCCATTTGCTGAACGGGCTGTATGCCCTTTCTACTTTACACAAGCCGCCGGAACTGGTAAAACCGGCCTTTGAACTGCGTCTGATGTGTCTAGCGGGCTATGAACCCCTGGCGGAAGCCTGCGGGATCTGTGGCCGGGAGACTCCAGAGTCCCCGGTTCTAGATATCATGCAGGGCGTACTCCGTTGCCGGGCGTGCGGAAGCGGAGTCGGGAAGCAGCTCTGTGAGGACTCACTAGCGGCGCTGCGTCATATTGTCTATGGGAACCCCAAAAAACTATATTCCTTCCGGCTGGGAGAAGAGCCCCTAAAGCGCCTCTCCTCCACCTCAGAAGCCTTTCTGCACACACAATTAGATCGAAGCTTTTCCACCCTGGATTTCTACAAACGAATTCCCTAACAAGCCAACACCCGCAGTTTCCCGCCGCACCAAAACCGGTGCTTATCAATTCAACAACCACCAAAACCCCCGCCCGCACCACGCCGCGGGCAGGGACATTCCTGTCTTATACCAAAGGTCCAAGCGCGCCCCCGTAAACCGCATCCCCTTGTTTTTCTCTTTTGGACCGTGCACGGCCCGTTTTCTCTTTTTATTCCGGGAATAAAAAGAGAAAATGGGGGGTGCATTGGACCAGCCCTCAAAGGGCTGAAACCCTCCCCGGCCGCAAGGGCGAGCACCAGCCCCGGCCCCCCGCCGGGGAACCCCCGAAAAAAGGAGTCCTCTATGAGCAGCTTATTTGAAAAATCCCTCCGCACCCTGGAGCTACCCAGGGTACTGCAGCTCCTCTCCGACCAGGCGGTCAGCGCCGAGGCCAAATCCCGGGCCCTCCGGACCGCCCCGGAGACCGAGCCGGAGGAGGTCCTCCGCCTCCTGGACCAGACCGACGCCGCGCGCCTGATGACCGGCCTCCGCGGAGCCCCCTCCTTCTCCGGCGTAAAGCCGGTGGCCGAGGCCCTGGACAGGGCCGACCGGGGCGGCAGCCTGAACACCCGGGAGCTCCTCCGCATCGCCGGCCTCCTCACCGCCGCCCGCCGGGCCCGGGAGTATTTCAACGCCGACTCCTTCGAAAAAACCGCCATCGACCACCTCTTCCTCTCCCTCCACGGAAACCACTTCCTGGAGGAAAAAATCAAGCGCTGCATCCCCGATGAGGATACCATCTCCGACGCTGCCTCCCCGGAGCTGGCGGACATCCGCCGCCACATGCGGGCCGCCCAGGCCAAGAGCCGCCAGATTCTCCAGAAAATCATCTCCTCCCCCAGCTACGCCAAGGTCCTCCAGGAAACCATCATCACCCAGCGGGACGGCCGTTTCGTGGTCCCCGTAAAAGCCGAGCAGAAGGGGAACCTCCCCGGCCTCGTCCATGACATCTCCTCCTCCGGAGCCACGGTCTTCGTGGAGCCCATGGGCGTCGTTCAGGCCAACAACGAATACGTGGAGCTGGAGGCCAAGGAGCAGCAGGAAATCGAGCGCATCCTGGCCGAGCTCTCCGCCGAGGCCGCCGCCCACCGGGAAGACATCCAGTGGGACTACGACGCTCTGGTCCACCTGGACCTGATCTTCGCCCGGGGCGGGCTGAGCTATAAAATGGACGCCGTCCGCCCGGAGATCCGCCGGGATGGGGCAGTCCACCTCATCAAAGCCCGCCACCCCCTCCTGGACCCCAAAACAGCCGTCCCCATCGACCTGGAGCTGGGCGGCGCCTTTGACACCCTGGTCATCACCGGCCCCAACACCGGCGGCAAAACCGTCTCCTTGAAAACCCTGGGCCTCTTGACCCTGATGACCCAGTGCGGCCTCCATATCCCGGCGGCGGACCGCAGCGCCGTGGCGGTCTACGAGCGGGTGCTGGCGGACATCGGCGACGAGCAGAGCATTGAGCAGAGCCTGTCCACCTTCTCCGCCCACATGACCAACATCGTGGGCATCCTCCAGGAAGCGGACAGCCGGAGCCTCGTCCTCTTCGACGAGCTGGGCGCGGGCACGGACCCGGTGGAGGGCGCGGCCCTGGCAATCGCTGTTATCCAGCACGTCCGCTCCTCCGGGGCCAAGGTGGCCGCCACCACCCACTACGCCGAGCTGAAAACCTTCGCCATGACCACCGCCGGGGTGGAAAACGCCTCATGTGAGTTCAACGTGGAAACCCTGAGCCCCACCTACCGCCTCCTCATCGGCATCCCCGGGAAGTCCAACGCCTTCGCCATCTCCCGGCGGCTGGGCCTGCCCGAGACGGTCATCGAGGCCGCCCAGACCCAGATGAGCGGGGACAGCGTCCGGTTCGAGGACGTGCTGACCCAGCTGGAGGCCAAACGCCAGGCCCTGGAGAAGCGGGACGCCGAGTCGGACCGCCTCTACCGCCAGCGGGAGGAGGACGCCCGGAAGGCCCGGGAATTCCGGGAGCAGATGGAGCGGGCCAAGGAGAACGCCCGGAGCCGGGGCGAGGCCGAGGCCAAGCGCATCCTCCGGGACGCCAAAGCGGCGGCGGACCAGACCTTCAACGAGCTGGCGGAGCTCCGGCGGCGGCAGGCGGCGGCGGATTCCGCCCAAAACATCAACGACGCCCAAGCCGCCATCCGGGCGGGACTCCATCAGGCGGAGGACCGTCTCCGCAGCGAGAAAGACCGGCCCGAACCCATCCCCAAGCCCAGCCGTCCCATTGTCAAGGGCGATCTGGTGGAGTTCCCCGGCGTGCGCCAGCCCGCCGAGGTCATCTCCGTGGGGAAAGACGGAACCCTCCAGCTGAAGGCCGGCGTCCTGAAGCTGAAGGCCAAGGCCGGGGAGGTCCGCCTCATCGAGGACGACGAGCGGGCCGCCCGGAAGCCGAAGGCCCCGGTCTCCTCCGGCGGGACCCGGACCCTCCGGGCCGCCGCCAGCCGGGAGCTGGACATTCGGGGCCTGGAGACGCTGGAGGCGGAGAGCGTGGTGGAGACCTTCCTGTCCGCCGCCGTCATGGGCAAACTGGAGACCGTGACCATCATCCACGGCAAGGGCACCGGGGCCCTCCGCAAGGCCGTCCACGACATCCTCCGCCGGAACCGGTCGGTGAAGAGCTTCCGCCTGGGGGTCTACGGCGAGGGGGAGACCGGCGTCACGGTGGTGACGATGAAATAGGCTCCCATTCCGGGAACCATCCGCCGGTTCAACCGGAGGGCCCGCCCTGTACCGGCGTGTCCTTCAAAATTTCCCCGTCAAATTGTTGCAAATTCCACCGGTATTTGCTATACTGTTTTTACAATATCACAACACAGAGGTGAATAATATGCAAAAACTGGAAAAGCAGTTTCACATTTCCTGTACGCCGGAGGATGTGGGGCGCTACTGCATCCTCCCCGGAGACCCGGGCCGGGTCCCCGCCATCGCCGCGTACTTTGACGGCGCCAAGCAGGTGGCCTATAACCGGGAGTACAACGTCTGGACCGGCACCCTTCTGGGGGAGAAAGTAACGGCGTGCTCCACCGGCATCGGCGGGCCCTCCGCCGCCATCGCCATGGAGGAGCTCCACAAATGCGGGGCGGACACCTTCATCCGCACCGGGACCTGCGGCGGCATCGATGTGAACGTCCAGTCCGGGGACATTGTGGTGGCTACCGGCGCAGTCCGGTTCGAGCATACCAGCCTGGAATACGCCCCTCCGGAGTTCCCCGCCGTGGCGGATTTCGGCATCACCAACTGCCTGGTACAGGCCGCCCAGGCCCTGGGGTATCCCCTTCACACGGGAATTGTCCAGTGCAAGGACAGCTTTTACGGCCAGCACGACCCCGCCGCCTCTCCGGTGTATTATGAGCTCCAGCAGAAGTGGGAGAGCTGGAAGCGCCTGGGGGTGAAGGCCAGCGAGATGGAGAGCGCCGCCCTGTTCGTGGTGGCGGCGGCACTGCACTGCCGCTGCGGAAGCTGCTTCCACGTGGTATGGAACCAGGAGCGGGAGGCTGCGGGCCTGGACCAGAAGATGAGCGAGGACACCAGCACCTCCGTCCGGGTGGCGGTGGAGGCGCTGAAGCTGCTAATCGAGGCGGACCGGAAGGCCTGAAATTTGGGGACTCTCAGCGGTGCGTACCGCCGGGAGTCCCCGTTTTTTCCTCCGGGGCCTTATTTTTCCAGAAATCCGACCGATATTCTCAATGAAAGGAATCAAGCTTCGGGCGCTTCCTATGAAGGGACTCATACGCGGGACGCTCAGACCCTGTGGTACTTTTATAGAATGGAGGCAAAAAAATGATTGCAACAGCCCCACGTATTCAATTGGACTGGTTTCAATTGAACGGGTTCTACGCCGCCCCGAAGGAGGAATACCGGGACCTGTTCCAGAAGGCCATCGAGGCCCGGCGGAAGGAGCAGCAGGAGGCCAACGACCGCTTTATGGAGAAAATCCAGGCGGAGGGCGCCGGGGTCCATCTGACCGAAGCCCAGAGGCAGGAGCTGCTGAGCCAGTTTGACCCGAAGCACATGACATCTGACGAATACTTCCGCTTTGTCGACAAGCTCTGTGAGTACGGCATCCTGAGCGAGGAGGACAAGCCCTTTGTCCAGGCCACCCCTCTGGGGCTCATCCCGGTGGACTGGACGTCTACCACCAAAGCCCAAATCATCCCCGATACCCGGGAAACCGGCGGCCTTCTCCGGAACTCCTTCTCCGGCTGGAACGGCAACGTCCTGGGCTGGGCGGACTACCGCTCCAAGTTCCAGACCTGGGATTTCGAAACGCAGACCTGGACGAAGGACCGGGAAACCATCCTGTTTGGGAAGATTCGGGATGTTCTGGACGCGATTGCCTGAGGGGCTTTCAAACCAATCGAAAGGAAGGCTGGACGATGATTTCAGCAGCAAACGCCTTTGGCCGTGGAGGGCCGGGAGCCCCTCGCGCTCCTTCCTATACCGGAATGGGACACCAGGCTCTTTTGTCGAGCTTCATGGGGGAGTTCCGCAAAACCCAGGCCGAGTCCTGCAAGCAGGATGTGGAGAAACTCAAACGGGCAAGGCTGTCGGATAAACTGGCGAAGAAAAGCTGCACCTCCGAGCAGGCCAACGCGGTCAGGCTGACGCAGGAGCAAAGGCTCCGCTTGGCAAACCGTTATAACCCCAAAAACATGACCTGGGAGGACTATCATGCTTTTATTGACGACCTCTGCGAGATCGGCATTTTGGGCGAGGAGGACAAGTGCTGCGTCAACTACGGAACTCCGGAGGACATAGTGGCGCTTCCCTTGGAATCCGCCTTTCGGGTTAACATCCTCGAAGAGGGGGATCCCTTTTATGGTGTTATCGGGTGTTCCTTCTCCGACTGCCATGGCAATGCCCTGAACTGGGTGGAATACCGCTCGAAAACCGTGGGACATTATGGCGAAACTGGTACTTGGAACAAGACCAAAGACGCGATTCTCTTCGGGAAAGTCCTGGATGTCATGAAAGCGATTTCTTATTGATATGCGGAAACGCATCCATAATCCATTTTAAAAAGCGCCTAAAAAACGGGCCGCCTACCGGCGGCCCGTTTTTTACGTTTTACTGGATGCCAAGGACCTTGTAATCCTGGTCCTCCACGGCCTTTTTCAGGGCCTCGTCCGTCAGAGCCCCGGAGAGCGTCACCACCGCCGTGCCGCTCTCATGGCTGACATTGGCGGCCTGGACCTCCGGCAGGGCCTCCAGGGCCTTCTTGACTCTGGCCTCGCAGTGGCCGCACATCATGCCCTCAATTTTCATGGTCTTTTCCATAGTCGTTACCTCCTCGGAATGTTTGGAATGTTTGGATTTCAGGGGCTTATCTTTTCTCGCGTCCCGCAGGTTGAACAGGTTCAGCCGCAGGGCGTTGGAAACCACGCAGAAGCTGGAAAGGCTCATGGCCGCCGCGCCGAACATGGGGTTCAGCGTCAGGCCGAAGGGGATGAAGAGCCCCGCCGCCAGGGGGATGCCGATGGTGTTGTAAAAGAACGCCCAGAACAGATTCTCATGGATGTTCCGCAGGGTGGCCCGGCTGAGCCGGATGGCGGCGGGCACGTCGGAGAGGCGGCTTTTCATCAGAACCACGTCCGCCGCGTCGATGGCCACGTCCGCCCCCGCGCCGATGGCGATGCCGGTATCCGCCCGGGTGAGGGCCGGGGCATCGTTGATGCCGTCTCCCACCATAGCCACCCGGCCCTGCTCTTTGAGCTTCCGGATGACGCTCTCCTTGCCGTCGGGCAGGACCCCGGCGATGACCTCGTCCACCCCGGCCTGTTTTCCAATGGCCTCGGCGGTGCGCTGGTTGTCGCCGGTGAGCATGACCACCCGGATTCCCATGTTCCGGAGCTCCCGCACCGCCTGGGGACTGTCCTCCTTGATGACGTCCGCAACGGCGATCACACCCAGCAGCATGCCGTCCCGGCTGAAAAACATGGGAGTCTTTCCCTGGGCGGCCAGCGCCTCGGCCTTGTCCCGGGTCTCCCGGGACACCGCCGCACGGGTGCTGATGAAACCGTAATTCCCGCCGCTGAGGGTGGCGCCTTTCCACTTCCCGGTCAGTCCGTTTCCCGGAAAGACCTGGAAATCCGTGACCTCATCCAGAGGAACCTGTTCCTCCTCCGCTTTCTGAAGAATGGCCCGGGCCAGGGGGTGCTCGCTCTTTCTCTCCAGGGCGCAGGCCAGCCGTAGCAGCACATCGTGCAGCCCCACCTCCGGAAGGATATCCGTCACCCGGGGCTCTCCCTGGGTGATGGTGCCGGTTTTGTCCAGGGCCACGATTTCCGTCCGGCCCGCGGCCTCCAGGGAGGCGGCGGTTTTGAACAGGATGCCGTTTTTCGCGCCCATGCCGTTGCCCACCATAATAGCCACCGGCGTAGCCAGCCCCAGGGCGCAGGGGCAGGAGATCACCAGCACGGAGATACCCCGGGCCAGGGCGAAGCCGATACCCTGCCCCAGCAGCAGCCACACCAAGGTGGTCACCAAAGCGATGCCGATGACCGCCGGGACGAAGACGCCGGAAACCCGGTCCGCGATCTTGGCGATGGGGGCCTTGGTGGCCGCCGCGTCGCTGACCATCTGGATGATCTGGGAGAGGGTGGTGTCCTCCCCCACCCGGGTGGCCCGGCACTTGAGGAAGCCGGACTGGTTTACCGTGGCGGCGGACACGCCGTCCCCCGGGGCTTTGTCCACGGGAATGCTCTCCCCGGTGAGGGCGGACTCGTTGACGGCGCTGGAGCCCTCCACCACCACGCCGTCCACCGGGATGTTCTCGCCGGGCCGGACCACAAAGACATCGTCCTTTTGGACCTGCTCGATGGGGACGGTGGCCTCCTGCCCCTCCCGGAGGAGGACGGCGGTTTTCGGGGCCAGCTTCATCAGGCTCTTGAGGGCGTCGGTGGTTTTGCCCTTAGAACGGGCCTCCAGCATTTTGCCCACGGTGATGAGGGCCAGAATCATGGCGGCGGACTCGAAATAGAACTCCATCATGTAGTCCATCACCGCCTCCATGTCCCCCCGGACCTGGGCGTCCGTCATGGCAAAGAGGGCGTAGGTGCTGTAGCCGAAGGCGGCGGTGGCGCCCAGGGCCACGAGCGTATCCATATTCGGGGCCCGGTGCCAGAGGCTCTTGAAGCCGCTGATGAAAAATTTCTGATTGATGACCATCACCGCCGTTGTCAGCAGCAGCTGAATCAGGCCCATGGCGATATGGTTCCCGTGGAGGAAGGCCGGAACGGGCCAGTTCCACATCATATGCCCCATGGAGAAGTACATCAAAACCAGCAGGAAGCCCAGGGAGGACCACAGCCGCCGTTTCAGCAGGGGCGTCTCATGGTCCTGAAGGGCCTCCTCCCCTCCGGAGGCGGCGGCTTTCTCCGCCCCCTTCCGGGAGGCCCCGTAGCCCGCGCCCTCCACCGCCGCGATGATCGCGCCGGCGGCGGCGCTGCCCTCCACGCCCATGGAGTTGGTCAGCAGGCTGACGGTGCAGGACGTGACGCCCGGCACCCCGGCGACGGCCTTCTCCACTCGCGCGGAACACGCGGCGCAGCTCATTCCGGTGACATTGTATTGTTCCATATGTGAACCTCCCGTCCTTATTTCATCAGCTTCTGGAGGGTAGCCAGCAGCTCCTCCACGGTCTCGTCCTTCCCCTCCCGGACATCCCGGGTGACGCAGGTGCGGATATGCTCCGCCAGCAGCTCTCTGGCGAAGGCGTTCAGGGCCGCGTTGGCGGCGGCCACCTGGGCCAGAATATCGGGGCAGTAGGCGCTGCGCTCCACCATGCCCCGGATGCCCCGGATCTGGCCCTCCACCCGGTTCAGGCGGTTGACGAGGCGTTTGTACTCCTCCTGGCTGCGCTCCTTCGTCTTGCGGCATTCACAGGTCTCCATGGCGTACGCTCCTTTCTTATATACCCCCTTGGGGTATCTTTATCATATACCCCCTATGGGTATTTGTCAAGCCCCGGGCGCAATTTTTTATCCGGAAGAAAACAGAATCAGGAATTCAGGTTTCCCCGTTGGGAAACGCTCAATTCCTGATTCCTCATTTCCGATGCTTACGGCGCCTTCCGTTTCTCGCGCCGGACGATGTTCTCCGGCCCCTTGAAAATGCTGTCCGGCGGAACCGCCCCCCGGACGGAGGAGAGGGGGTAAACGCTGGAATTCCGCCCGATCACCGTGCCGGGGTTCAGCACGCTGTTGCAGCCCACCTCCACGTGGTCCCCCAGAATCGCGCCGAACTTTTTCCGTCCGGTCTCCAGCTTTTCCGCCTCCGTCTGAACGGTGACGCGGGTCTTGTCGGATTTGACGTTGGAGGTGATGGACCCCGCGCCCATGTGGCTCTTATAGCCCAGGATGGAGTCCCCGGCGTAGTTGTAATGGGGCGTCTGAACGCCGTCAAAGAGGATGACGTTTTTCAGCTCCACGGAGTTGCCCACGACGCAGCCGCTCCCGACCAGGGCGGACCCCCGGATGAAGGCGCAGTGCCGGACCTCGGTCTCCGGGCCGATGATGCAGGGCTCCCCGAGGAAGGCGGTGGGGGCAACCCTGGCGGTTTTATGGACCCAGACGTGGGGGGAGGGTTCCGCGTATTCCGAGGGGTCCAGCGCGGGCCCCAGGGTCAGGATCAGGTCTTTAATGCCGTCCAAGGCCTCCCAGGGGAATTGAAAATGGCTGAGATACTCCCCGGCCAGGGTGTGGGAGAGGTCCAGCAGGGCCGGAATGGTCAGATTCATGACGTGCCTCCTGTTTTCCCGCCCGGAGGCGGGGTTTTTGACGCAGTTGGCGGCTGAGGAATTTTCGCCGCACCGGAATGCAGGTTTTTATTATATACCATAGAATGGGAGGCCGCAAGAGAAAATCCGCCGCCGGCCCGTCTTCCGGGAGATTGGCAGTTTCGAAAGACAAGGCGGGCAGGGGCCCGGCACCTCCTCCGCCTGATGGAATCCGGGGGCTTTCAAAATTCCCTTGCCTCTGGACTTTTGGCCTCCCGCCTGCTATAATATAAGGTATTCCTGCCACCCGGCGGAGGCCCGTCCGCCGCTTCAACGGTTCTATAAGGAAGGTGATTGTATATGAATTCTGAGAACAAAGAGAAGAAGCTCACCCAATGGCTCCTCATGGCCACCATCGCCCTGCTGGCGCTGGTGCTGGGGCTCCAGATCTGGCAGATGCTTCGGAGCGCCCCGGCGGAAACGCCGCCGGTTCAGGAAGACTCTCCCACCAGCTCTCCATGGAAAGCCGCCATGATCGAGAACATCCGGAAGCTGAACGACACCCTGCCCGCCGATGCGCTGGCGGCGCTGTGCGCCGTGGAACTGGAGCAGCTCTGGGAGACCGGCGCGCCGGGGATGCCCATCGGCATGTCCGCCGCCGCCGAGGCTGCGGAGAAATACGCCGGTACGCTGGCGGTGGATTCCGTCACCAGCGAGACGGACCCGGAGCTGGACGAATCCCCCGCCCACTATGAGGTGGAGCTGCACCACGTCACCATGGGGGATTTCGAGTATAAAATCGACGCCTATACCGGCGAGGTCCTGGAGGGCCAGGCCGATATCCTTCAGACCCTTGCCCGCATACCCGAAGCCGCCCCGGAGACCGGCGCGGAAACGCCTCCCTCCTCCGGACAGACCCCGTCCAATTCCCCGGCACCGGTCAATCCCCCGGCGTCAACTCCGGCCGCTCCCCCGGCAGAGCAGACAACCCCCTCCGGCGAAAGCCCTCAGACAGGCGAGGAGGCCGCGAAGGCAGCCGCCTTTACCCACGCGGGCGTCTCGGCGGCGGACGTGACACAGGTCCGGTGCAAGCTGGACTGGGAGGACGGGCGAAAGATCTACGATGTGGAATTCTGGTGCGGCTCCACGGAGTACGACTATGAGATCGACGCCGCCTCCGGCACGGTGCTGGAGGCCAAGCAGGAGCAGAACGGCCACCTTGTCCAGGCCTCCGGGAGCTTCATCGGCGAGGAGGCCGCCCGGCAGGCCGCGCTGAAGCACGCGGGCGTCAGCGCCGGGGACGCCGGGTATATCAAAACAGACCTGGATGAGGACGACGGCGTGTGGGTCTATGAGATCGAGTTCCGCGCCGGGGCCTTGGAATACGAATACGAGATCGACGCCGTCACCGGAGCCGTGCTCAAGGCGGAGCATGACACGTGAACGCGGGGAATTCCTCCGCCGGGGATTGAAAACGAACTGTAAACAACCGGAAATCTTGTTGCGTTTTACCAAAAAATACGCTATACTATCCTCGGCGGTCTGCGAAATGACTGTAATTGCGTAAAAGGGACCTGACCGCTCAGGTTCAAATGATGAAAGGGGATATACAACATGGCGTTTTCCATTGATGAACTGACCCGCAAGGCAAAGGACGTGGCCAACAAGGCTGCCGACCGGACCAAGGACGCCGCTGAGCTGGTGAAGATCAACGTCGCGATTGCCGGTGAGCAGAAGGAGATTGACAAAAACTACCGCGCCATCGGCGAGTGGTTTGTCAGCGAGTATGAGGGCGAGATCCCCGACTCCGTCCGGGAGGCCGTGGAGGCCGTCAACGCCGCGAAGTCCAAAATCGCGGAGCTGGAGGCCAGCAAGCCCGTCAAGGAAGAGCGTCCGGAGGAGGAGGAAGCCCCCGCCGGGAAGAAGTGCCCCATTTGCAGCGCGGAGTCCGACAGCAAGTTCTGCCCCCAGTGCGGTGCGCCCATGGGCGAGTAAACCGGTTTTCCGGAGAAAACAGCGAGAGACATTCCGGCTGGCGAAAACACGTTTTCGCCAGCCGGATGCTTTTCGGCACTGTCTTATGACAGGCTGCGTGGGGCCGCCGCGCTTTTTTTGTTCCCGGAGAGCTCCGGCGGCACGCTTTACCGTCCGGTTTTTTCCCGGTACTCCTCCCCCCAGCTCCGCAGGGCGTCCAGGACGGGCTTCAGGCTGTATCCCAGTTCCGTCAGGGTGTATTCCACCCGGGGCGGCACCTCCGGATAGACCGTCCGGGCCAGCAGGCCCTCCGCCTCCATCTGCCGGAGCTGGGCGGTCAGGACCTTCTGGCTCACGCCGCCGATGGATTTTTTCAGCTCCCCGAACCGCCGGGTCCCCGGCAGCAGGTCCCGGAGGATGAGCACCTTCCATTTGTCTCCGATCAGGGTCAGCGTCGTTTCCACCGGGCAGGCGGGCAGCGGTTTTGTCTCCATGGCGTCTCCTCTTTGTATAAAACTGTGACGGCAGCTCCACCGTCATGGAAATGCTTCTCTTCCTGGAACGCAATTCGTTTCCAGTCCTGTAATGTTGAGGATATCCTGTACTTTATCGAATTCCTGTATCAGGTTTTCTCCCGCCACAAGGATTTCCTTTTTCCACGGATGTCCATATAACCCGAGTGACCAGTCAAAGGATGCGAAAAAATGATAATCGCCATCTGGATAATAACTGGGAAAATATACGCTGCAGCCCCGCTCCGCATCATAAAAGCACTCGCTTGAGGATATTTCCTCACGTGGATTATAGATAAAACAATCATGCCGCCAATCCAGGGCATACATTTCTCCGGCGTGTATTTCGCAAAAAATAGAATTGACCATTTTCTCCTGTTCCTCCGTGAAAACGCCATTCAAACGGTATTTCCTATAGGGCCCCGGCAGTAATATCCATGACTCCGGACAGGCATTACAAGAAGGGCAAAAGTGGAAATCATCGTATATTTTATTCCAAATAGCATCGTATGCGCTGCGCTCCAATCCCGGAGCCGGAACCGGGATTATGTTCACATTCAATCCCTCCAAGGACGGCAAACTCTACTTGCTGCTTTGATGATAGCACAGCCCATGCCCCGTTTCAAGCCGCAATCCGGGAAATCACCGGCGGCAGCAAAGGAGACGGCCCGGCAGCGGGGCAATCGTTACCTCCCGGTAACTAAACCACAAAATTGTGCGTACTTTTCAAAGGCTTCCCGGTGTTGTATGATGCAGACAGCAGCGGGGAACCCGCTCCGCAGACCCAATGGATTTATGGAGGTACACATCATGAAAATCGCCGTCATCTGCGCCAATGGAAAGGCAGGCCGTCTCATCGTCCAGGAGGCCCTGAACCGGGGACTGGACGTCACCGCCGTGGTCCGGGGAGAAAACCGGTCTGCCGCAGGCAAAGCCATTATGAAGGACCTGTTTGACCTGACCGCCGCCGATCTCCGGGGCTTTGACGCGGTGGTGGACGCCTTCGGCGCCTGGACGCCGGATACCATCCCCCAGATTCCCCAGGCCGTCCGGCATCTCTGCGCGCTCCTGTCCGGCACGGACACCCGCCTGCTCATCACCGGCGGCGCGGGGAGCCTGTACGTGAATCCCGCGCACACCCGCACCGTGGCAGACAGTCCCGATTTTCCCGAGGCCTTCCGGCCCCTGGCGGCGGTTCACGACGAGGCCCTTCAGGAACTGCGGAGCCGGAAGGACGTGCGGTGGACTTATGTCAGTCCCGCCGTGGACTTTCAGGCGGAGGGGGCGCGTACGGGGGCCTACCGCCTGGGCGGCGAGGAGCTGACGCTGAACAGCAAGGGGGAGAGCGTGGTCAGCTATGCCGACTACGCCGCCGCTATGGTGGACGAGCTCACCGGCGGGGCGCACATTCAGGAGCGGATTTCCGTGGTTGGCATGTGAAGAGGGGAGGCCGTCCCGCGCGGCGCGGGGCGGCCTTCTTCGGCGGTCCGGAGGCGCTTTCGTTCGCGGTTTTTATGCGGGAGCCCTGCCCGTCTGCCGGAAGATGGGCATTTCCGAAAAACGGGGCGGGACAGAGCCGGTCCCCTGCGATTCTCCTATTAAAAGCACAGACAGGTCCCGGTTTTGGCCGGGAATCGAAACACAACGGAAAACGCGGCGTTTTTCCAGACATCACCATGGAGCAAATGGCATAAGCCGCCTGAAACTGTGGATACTAGCATTTGCCAGAGTGACATAGAATTATCACTTTTAAAAGGAGTTTCGATATGAAAGCTACAGGAATTGTACGGCGGATTGACGACCTTGGACGGGTGGTAATCCCCAAGGAAATTCGCCGTACCATGCGTATCCGCGAGGGCGACCCCCTGGAGATTTACACCAGCCGGGACGGCGAGGTGATTTTTAAGAAGTATTCCCTCCTCGGCGGCGTGGAGGACTTCGCCGGGCAGCTGTGCGAAACCATGAGCCGCTCCACCGGCTGCATCTGCGCCGTCACCGACCGGGATACCGTGATCTCCGTCGCCGGAGGCGGCAAGCGGGAGCTGCTGGGCAAGCGGATTACCCCCGAGCTGGAGCAGGTCATGGAGAGCCGCCGCATCTATCAGTACGGCGGAGACGGCCAGCCCATCCCCGTCTGCGACGGCAGCGACAAACTGATCACCAGCGTCGCCGCCCCCATCCTCTCCGAGGGCGATCTCCTGGGCATGGTACTGTTCGTCAGCACCTCTCCCGACACCGCCACCGGCGACGCGGAGTACAAGCTGGCCCAGACCATCGCCGCCTTCCTCGGACGCCACATGGAGGCGTAATCCCCCTCCCGGAGAACCGGAAAAAACCGGAGCGGCTGCCCAGCCGCTCCGGTTTTCATTTACGCCTCCGTCCAAAACGCCCGGACCCGCTCCGCTTCCCGGCGTCCGTCGAAATAGCCCTCCTGCCACAGGGCCCGGATGGTATCCAGGTTCCGCTCCGTCCGGGAACAGCCCAGGGTGTCCTCCGGGGCGATGACCAGAACCTTTCCCTCCCGTTCCAGCGCGAACAGCTCCTCCCGGCAGGCGTTATACCGCCGGGAACGGTCCTCCATGGTCTTCTGAAACGCGGGGTATTTCCGGAAAGCCCGGGAGATTACCCGGTCCGTCCTGCCGGGCCTCTTCCGGTAGTCCCGCTCCCGGGTCAGCACCACCACCACCCGGTCACAGCCCATCTCCAGCGCCCGCTTCCAGGGGATGGCGTCGGCACAGCCGCCGTCCAGATAGGGCTGGCCTTCAATCTCGATGACGGGGAACATCAGCGGAATCGCGCAGGTGGCCTCCAGGACCAGATTGGGGGCGTCTCCCCGGGGCACCGGGTGGTATTCCGCGCCGCCGGTCCGCAGATTCGTCAGCACCGCCTCCGCCTGCCCGGGGTAGGCGGCAAAGGCGTCGTAATCAAAGGGAAGCAGCTCGTTGGGAATGGTCTCGTAGGCGAACTTGAGGCCGAAATAGGAGCGGTTCCGGGGGTTCGCCAGATTCCGCCAGCCCATGTAGCGGCGGTCGTTGGCGTAATGGCAGATCAGCTGGAGGTTCCGGCGGCTCTGCCGGGAAAGATAGCTGACGCCGTAGGCAATCCCGGCGGAGACGCCCAGGGTATAGTCCGGCAGGGGGACGCCGCCGTCCAGGAACGCGTCGCACACGCCGGAGGAATAGATGGTCCGGAGAGCTCCGCCCTCCAGAACCAGCGCGGTTTTCATGGAATCACCTCGTTTGAATCAGGTCAATGATACAGATGCTTCTTCAGCTTCCAGTGCCAGGTATTGGTCAGCCGGGCCAGGGTGGCGTCCGTCAGCAGGAACAGCACGTTTCCCCCCGCCAGCAAGAGCGCGTTCCCATACCACGCCGCCGCCATCAGGTCCGCCGTCAGGCCCATGAACCGCAGGACCAGGCCGTACAGCAGAAGCGTCACGGCGCTGCACACCGCCAGCCGGGCCAGCACCCGCACCGGCCGGGAGGGCAGGGCGGCAATCCTGGGCCGGAGGATGGGATACCAGCCGAAGAACAGGTAGACCAGCGCGGTCTCCCGGTCCGGCGTCAGCAGCAGCGCCAGAAGGGAGACGGCGGCATAGGCCGTCCCGGCGGCGCCGGGGCCCAGCTCCTCCAGCACCGGCAGGAGCACGGCCATAGCCAGAATGGGCCCGCAGAGCACGGCGGCGGGAATGATGCCGCTGAGGCACAGGAGCGCCGTGGCCAGGGCCGCCAGCATGCCGCAGAGGGCCAGGGACCGGGCCCTCATGGGACCTCCTTATACTGGAGCTTGTAATAGCTCCACCGCCGCCACTTCCGGAGGAGGTCCTGCTGCTCCTCACTCAGCGCCTCCGCTACGGAGCCGTCCGCCAGACGGAAGGCGCTCTTCTGCACCACCGGCAGCTCCCGGCGGAGCTGGTTGAGGAAGGCGAACCAGGGACTCGCCTCCCCCCGGCCCGTCAGCTCCAGCACCGCCGCCCCCAGGAAGGAGGCGGAAAGGGTCTCCGGCAGGTTCAGGGCCTCCACGGCGCGGTCCCAGTCCAGGGCTTCCGCCGCCGCAGGGTTGGCCCAGACGACATAGGGGGTCTCGTAGGCCGCCAGATTCTCCTGGCCCTCCGGGCCGGGGAACACGTCGATGCCCAGCTGCCGGTAGCCCAGCTGATTGTCCCCCAGATAGGGCAGGTGGTCCCCCCAGAAGACCAGAACCACCGGCTCGGGCCGGCCCTGGAAATACCGCCAGAGACGGCCCAGCATGGCGTCCGCGTCCCGGAGGCCCTCCACGTAGACACTGAGGAGGGTCTCCACCTCCTCAGAGAGGCCGGGGATGCCCGTGGGGGGAAATTCGTAGTCCGGGCCGTACTTTTCGGCGGTGTAGGACATGTGGTTCTGAATGGTGGTGGTAAAGTGAAACACCGGGGCCTCCGCCGCCGCGAAGGCCTCCTCAATGAGGGCGGCGGCGTAATCGTCCGTGACCCAGCGGCCCTTGTACTCCGGATTCTCCATGGTTCCGATGAACCGGGCCTCCTCCGCCCCCAGCCAGCGGTAGACGTTCTCCCGGTTGTAAAACCAGTTGTCCCCGGGGTGGAAGAAGGAGGTGGCGTAGCCGTCGTTCCCGAAGACCCGGAACAGGCTGTCCAGGTTCCGGTTCACCACCCGCATGGCGGAGGTGGTGGAGGCGGAGAGGGCGTTGGCCTGCATCCCCGTCAAGACGTCGAACTCCGTGTTGGCCGTGCCTCCGGCGAAGCCGGGAACCACCACCCGGCCGCTGAGGGCATGGGGGTCCTCCCGGAGGGCGTGGAGGTTGGGGAGGGGGTCGTTTTCCTCAGTATACGCGAAGGCGGGGGCGTCGGTGATGTCGGAAAAGGCCTCGTTCATCACCATGATCACGCTGACGTCCTTCCCCTGTCCCGGAGCGTCCCCGGTCTCCCAGGACTCCGCCTCGGCGCGGCTGAAGCCCTCGGGCCGGTCCACCAGATAGGTGGTGAAGTGGCGGCAGAAGGCATAGGGAAAGCCCAGGTCGTTGAAGACGGAGGGGACGTATTCGGCGTTGCGGACCTGAAAGGACTGGTAGAGGTCTCCGGAGGCGTAGACGGTCAGAATCAGCCCCGCCAGCGCCGCCCCGGAGGCGGCAAAGCCCAGGAGGCTCCCCGCCCAGCCCCGGAGCCGCTTCACCGGGAAGGGCTCACAGCGGAGAAATACCCCCAGAACGGCCAGGGCCAGGGTGAACAGCGCCACCGCCGCTATCTGGGGGACGGGAAAGCGGATGTCATAGCTCTCCAGCGCGCTGCCCACCTCCTTCAGGAGGGCGAGGTCCCGGGGGAACACCGGCTCGTCCCGGACCTCGATTTTCACCCGGTTGGCGATGGACAGGGCGCCCACGGCCAGGTTGACCACAGCCGCGCCGAAAAAGACGTTCCGGAGCAGCGCCGCCGCCGCCAGCACCAGAAGGAGCACCGGCAGGGCGTTGAGGACGATCAGCAGGGGCTGGCGCAGGAAGCCGGAGACCAGCCCCCGGAAGGAATTGGGCTGACACCAGAGGGCCAGCAGGGTCACGCCCCCCGCCAGCAGCAACGCCGCCAGAAGGCTCAGGGGCAGGGAGAGGCGAACGGTCTTCTTCAAACGGGTTCACTCCTTGAAATGCTCATGGCTGAAAATGTGGTCCTGGCAGAAGCAGTGGTATCCGGCGCAGCGGGAGCAGTAGCGGAACTCCAGCCCCGGGTACTCCGTGTCGGTCCGGCCGCAGACGGAGCACTTGTGCCGGTAGCCCTGCCGGGCCTCCTTCTTCCGCTGCTGGCGGACGGCGGACTGGAACTGGATGGTCTGGTGGGAGTGCCGGGCATAGCCCCGGCGGCGGGCAATCAGGTCCGCGATCTCGCACCAGAAGAACACCACCACGTTCAGCATCGCCACCACCGGCAGCAGCGCGCTGGCATAGGCCCCCCGGAGCAGGGCGGACACCACGTCCACGGTGAACAGGGCCACGTCCGCCAGGGCCAGCCACTTGGCCTTTACCGGGATGATGTACAGCAGCATGAGCCGGGCGTCGGGGTACAGGGCGGCGAAAGCCAGGAACATGGACATGCCCACGTAATAGGCCCCCATCAGCACGCCGTAGCCGAAGGCATAGTGGCTGATGATGCCGGTGAGAAGCGTCAGCACCACGCCGGAGAGGTAGAAGAGGTTGAATTTCGGGGTGCCCCACTCCCGTTCCAGCATGGAGCCGATGAAGTACATGAAGTACAGGGACAGAATCAGGCTGAAGGGGTCCGTGTTCCCGGGGACAAAGAGGAACGTCACCAGCCGCCAGAGCTGGCCCCGGAGCACCAGCCCCCAGTCAAAATACAGGTACTGGATGGCCTGTCCGCCGGTCATCCGCAGCAGGAAAAAGGCGGCGGCGTTCCCGATGACGATGTACAGCATGAGGTTGGTCAGGCCGAAGTTGGGGTGGCGGAGCGCGAAGCGCTCCATGGCGCTGTTCAGTTTTCTCAAGGGACTTCCCTCCTAAGTATCCAGAATGCTACGCAACAAGCATTATACCCCGATCCCCGGAAAAAGTCACCTATAATTTATGAACATTCCCGGAGGCCGGAAAAAATTCGGAAAAAGGCCGGAAGCCCTTGACAAACCCGCAGGACCTGTTAAAATAGAAGTCAAGTGAATATCCTTATCAAGAGTGGCGGAGGGAACGGCCCGATGAAACCACGGCAACCTGCGTTTGAAAGGTGCCAAATCCGGCGGAAACGACAGATGAGGAGCGAGGAACCCTATCCCGCCCGTTTCGCGTCGAAACGGGCGGTTTTCTCTGCCTTCCAGGGGCCTTTCAGCCGGTAAAAACTGTCCCAGCGCGCGGGAGACAAACAGGCGCGCCGCCCCTCAGAGGGCCGAAAAAGGAGTACATCATGGCAAGACACTATCTCTTCACCTCCGAGTCCGTGACGGAGGGACATCCCGACAAGATCTGCGACCAGATCTCCGACGCCGTTCTGGACGCCATCCTGTCTCAGGACCCCCAGGGCCGCGTGGCCTGCGAGACCACCGCCTGCACCGGCCTCATCCACGTCATGGGTGAGATCACCACCAGCTGCTATGTGGACATCGACAAGCTGGCCCGGGAGGTGGTCCGGGACATCGGCTACGACCGGGGCAAGTACGGCTTTGACTGCGACACCTGCGGCGTCATCACCTCCATCGACGAGCAGTCCGCCGACATCGCCATGGGCGTGGATAAATCCCTGGAGAACAAGAACAACGAGGAGTCCGAGCTGAACCACGGCGCGGGCGACCAGGGCATGATGTTCGGCTACGCCTGCGACGAGACGCCGGAGCTGATGCCCCTGCCCCTGTCCCTGGCCCAGAAGCTCTGCCTCCAGATGACCAAGGTCCGCAAGAGCGGCCTGGTCTCCTACATGCGCCCCGACGGCAAGAGCCAGGTCACGGTGGAGTACGACGAGAACAACAACCCCGTCCGCATCGACACCGTGGTCATCTCCACCCAGCACAACCCCGACGTCACCCTGGAGCAGATTCGCCGGGACATGATCAACCTCGTCGCCAAGGAGGTCCTCCCCGCCGATATGCTGGATGAGAAGACCAAGTACTTCGTCAACCCCACCGGCCGCTTTGTCAAGGGCGGTCCCGCCGCCGACGCGGGCCTGACGGGCCGGAAGATCATCGTGGATACATACGGCGGCAGCGCCCCCCACGGCGGCGGCTGCTTCTCCGGCAAGGACCCCACCAAGGTGGACCGCTCCGCCGCCTACGCCGCCCGCTGGGTAGCCAAGAACATCGTGGCCGCCGGTCTCGCCCGGCGCTGCCAGATCGAGCTGGCCTATGCCATCGGCGTGGCCAAGCCCGTCAGCATCATGGTGGAGACCTTCGGCACCGGAACCGTCAGCGACGGGAAGCTGGAGGAGGCCGTGGCCAAGGTCTTTGACCTCCGGCCCACCGCCATCATCCGGGATCTGGACCTCCGCAAGCCCATCTACCGCAAGCTGGCCGCCTACGGCCACATGGGCCGGGAGGATCTGGGCGTGGCCTGGGAGAAGACCGGCCGGGTGGAGGAACTGAAGGCCGCCGTGAAGGAGTAAACCCCACAAAACCGGAAGGCGCGCCCTGCGACGGGGCGCGCCTTTTTCAGGAGGGACCGCCATGGACTGGAAACGGAACATTCTTTGGGCCGCGCTGGCCTGCGGGGCCCTTGCCGGGCTATGGCTGGCCCCGGGGCTGGCGCTGACCCTGGCGCTGTGCTATGGAATCTACCGGGGCGGAAAGGCCCTGTACCGCCGGACGGAGTCCCACCCCCGGCTGAGAAAGGTCCTCCGGGTCCTGGGCATCTGCCTGGCGGCGGTGTTCGCCATAGCGGCCCCAGGACTGGCCCTGCTGATCGCGCTGGCAGCGGCGGCGGTCCGCGGCATCCGGAAGCGGTCCGGGAAAACGGCCGGAGGCCCCGCCGCCCGGGGGCCGGAGGGCGGGCCTTCCCCGGACAGGCCGTCCCCAACGGGACCGTCCCCAGCGGAATCCGCCGCGCCGGAGACCGGGGCTGAGCCATCGAAGGGCCGGGATTTCCTGAAGGGCTTGCTGCTGTGCCTGGCGGCGGCAGGGGGCATCCTTCTGCTGAAGCTGCTGGCTGTTACGCTGGCGGTGGGAGCGGGATTCGCCCTTCTGTTCTCCTCCTGCGTTGACCACGGCTATCCCCACAGCCGCCGGGAGGTGCTGGCCTACGTCCGGGAGGCGTTCCCCGGCGAGGAGGTGGTGGTCTCCCAAGCATACACAAATCCGGAAAACGCGGAGGGTGAGCGGGCGGAGAACCGCGTCTGGACCTGCTATTTCGCGGACCTGCCGGAGGCGCCCTTTGAGATTCGCAGCGGCTACTGGAACGGCGGGCCGGTGCCCGTCTGGGGCTACCGCCTGTCGGACACCTCCCAGAGCGCCGTCCGGGTGTATTATCTGGAGAAATACCTGGAGGGCGGGGGCTGCCTGGACCTCTGGGAGATGGACGAATGGTGGTTCGAAATGGAATTTTCCTCCATGGGGGAGGTCCGGGCGGCGGCGGAGCAGCTGGAGGCCTACCACAGCTGGTACACCCTCCAGCCCCACGCCGGGACGCCGCCCAGCGCGAAGGGAACCCTAACCGGCCTCCGTCCCCCTGTGGAGGCCCTGTTCCAGGACTCCACCCTCTTCGGGGAGGAGGACGAGGGCCTGGAGGCGCGCTGCGAACAGATTCTCAAGAGCTATTACGCCTTCTACAATCTCCCCAGCCCGGACTTTTCAGAGGAGGAAATCCTGGCCTATATCCAGGAGAACTGGGAGTGGGACGGCTTTGTCCCCATGAACCGGGAGACCGGGGAATGGATGTCGGAGAAGGATTTCCCGGACATCCGGCTGGAGCGGCGGCGCATCAGCTTCGGCGGGCTGTACACGGTTCTGGAGCGGGCGGGGGCCGCGCCGGAGGGCACGCCGGAACACTATGCCGTCACCGGGGCGGACGGGCGCCGCTATGAGTTCTCCTATGATTTCCAGGCCCCGGAGGGCGGGGAAATCCGGTGGTATTACCTCAAGGACGGCGAACGGGTTCTCACGGGAACCGGAAACTATAACGCCCCCACCCTCCTGTGGAACGGGGATGAAATCTGGGCCATGCTGGTCCTCCGGGACCGGAAGGAGAACCCGACTCCTCCGGAGGAAGCGCCGCCCCTGGAGCTGAAGCCGGTTCCGGCGGCGTGAGGAAATCCGGGGAGGGAAAACCGCGCCGTTACAGCGCCCTGGAAAACAGCACCATATCCGTCAGCTGCCGCCCCGCCTCGAAAATCGGGTGGTCATAGTTCTCCAGGAAAAAATCCTTCACCCGCCCGCACTCCCGGAAGCCGCAGGCCTCATAAAACGGCACCGTCAGCGGGCTGTCCCCGGTGCCCAGCGTGAGCCGCTTTCCCCGGCACTGCCGGGCCACATGCTCCACCATCGCCCGCCCATAACCTCGCCGCCGGCTCTCCGGAGTCACGGCGAGGTTTTTGATTTCAAACTCTCCCTCCGCCTCCTCCGTCACCACGCACACGGCCCGGAGCGCCCCGTCGTACAGGGCCCACAGGGTTCCCCGGTCCAGGTAGCGGGCAATCATCTCCTCCTGCTCGTCCCCCAGGAGGAGCAGGGGGAGGAAGTCCCGCCGGTTGTCGGAAATTGCACGAAATTCCATGAAAATTCTCCTTTCCATCCGGGCACACTAAGGCCGGAGGTGATCTGGATGTATGGCACAGAATACCTGAGCCTGGAGGATTTGCTGGACCAGGACCCGTCGGCCTACGAATTTTTCCAGACCCTGTCCCCTGAAGTCAGGGCTCTGCTGGAGGAGGACGACAGCGTGACCTCCTTCGCCCGCCTTCAGTCCAAAACGGCCCAGATGCGCCGGGCCGGGCTGATGGACTAGAAAAAAAGCCGCCCGGGCATCTCCCGGGCGGCTTTTGCGTATGGGGATCAGCGGCCCTTTTTGAGCCGGAACTTCTTGGTCTCGTCCTCCATCTTGTGGACCTCCTCGAAGAGCTCCGAGCTGACGGCGGCGGACTCCTCGCTACTGGCGGAGTTCGTCTGGACCACGGCGGAAATCTGGCCGATGCCCTCCGTGACCTGGGCGATGGAGGCGGCCTCGCCCTGGATGGCCTCGGCAATCGCGCCGATGGTGGTGTTGGACTGAAGCACCAGCTCCAGGGTCTTCTTCAGGGAGTCGGAAACCTGGCCCACGATGCGGCTGCCCTGCTCAGTGGCCTGGACGGAGTTGTCGATCAGGTCCTTGGTGGCCTTGGCTGCCTCGTCGGACCGGGTGGCCAGGGAGCGCACCTCATCGGCCACCACGGCGAAGCCCTTGCCGGCGCTGCCCGCCCGGGCGGCCTCCACGGCGGCGTTCAGGGCCAGGATGTTGGTCTGGAAGGCGATGTCCTCAATGGTGGCGATGATGCGCCCGATCTGCTGGGAGGAGTTGGTGATGTCCGCCATGGCGGCCACCATCTGCTCCATCTGCTTGCTGCTGAGCGTCACCTGCTCGCCGGTGAGGCGGGCGTTCTCCAGGGCGGCGGAAGCGGACTCCACGTTTTGCTTGGCGCCCTTGGAGAGATCGTCCAGCGTGGCATAGAGCTCCTCCACGGCGCTGGCCTGTTCTGTGGCGCCCTGGGCCAGGGCCTGCGCGCCGCTGGAGAGCTGGCCCGCGTTGCTGGAGACCCGGCCCTGTGTCCGGACAATGCTGCCCAGCGTGTCGGAGAGGGTGGAGGTAAAGCTTTCCAGGGAGGTTTCGATGGAGCGGAAATCGCCGATGTAGGGCGTGGAGGTGGACACGTCAAAATTGCCCTGAGACAGCTGGGCCATGATGCGGTTGATGTCCTCCACATAGCTGCGGATGAGGCCCATGGACTGCTCCAGCGTCTTTGCCAGCTCGCCCAGCTCATCCTCGGACTGGTAGCTGATCTGGAAGTCCAGATGGCCCTCCTGAAGGGGCCGGGTGTGGCTGGTAATGGTGAGGATGGGCTTCACCACCTGCCGGAAGACATAGCGCACCAGACTGAACAGGCAGACTAGAGCCAGCAGCAGGCAGAGGAAACAAACCAGCTGCATCTGCAAAATCATGGTGTGCATCCGGGCGAGGCCATCGTTGTTGGCCTGGGTCTGGATCTCAACCACCTGATCCAGATCGCCCACCAGCGTGGCGATATTGGCCAGGATGGTTTCCTGATAGTAATCCTGTGCCTGTGCGGGGCTGTTTTTCAGAAGGTTCAGCACATGGGTGGCGGACTCGTGAATCTCCTTGTGCAGGGGTTCCATCTGGCTGCGGAGGGACAGGAGCGTGGGGTCGTCCGTTTCCGCGTCCCCGTAAATCCAGTGGCCCAGCGTGCAGGAAGTGGGGTCAATGCTGCCGGTGAACTCACTTCCGGCGTAGAGGGCGCTGCTGAGATTGCTGGCCCATTTGTAGTGGGCGGTTTCCGCCGCCTGCGCCCGCTGGAGCATCTCCGCAGCCTGTGTATTGCTGTTCTGGACCGCCTGAATGCGGAGAATGTTCGCCGTGGTCACAAAGCTGAACAGCAGGACCGACGCCAGCGCCGCCGCCATGCGGACCAGCACCTTTTTCTTAATGCTCTTTCCCATAGATATGTATCCTCCCGTCTCCATTTCTTGCATTTCTGTTGGGATTTCTTGCGCTCCGTGCCGGTTCCCGCGCCGCCGGAGAGGACGGGCCCGCCTGCGGAATGGGGGAAGGCCGGGCGCGGAGCATAGTATTGTTCTTATTATAGCAACCCTCTCCGGATAATGCAATATAAACCGGCGGGCGGAGAGAAATTTTTCTGCCGCAGCCTGTCCCCTCCCCGCCCCAGCCTGCCGCCGGGGAAGAAAATCCGCCGCCCCTGCTCCGCCGTTCAGCAAAATCACGAAAACGTCTGTCCGCCGGAGAGGGACAGCGGGTTGGGGAATTTTTACCGGTTTTTTGGAATGTCCTCCGTTGGAGGACAAAAAGACAGCGGTTTGCAAACATGATTTTCGGGGGGCGGCAAAATAGGAGAAATCTTTCTGTGAAGATTTTACCTTGCAAAACCTCCGGGAAACACGTAGAATAAAGGGCATACCAGGGACGGAAGGTCCCAATTGACAGGAGGATGAAAAGAATGAAAAAATGTTTCGCGATGCTTTTGGCTCTGGCGCTGGTCCTGAGTCTGGCCGCCTGCGGCGGCGGCGCGTCCACCGGCAGCGGCGGCGGCGCCTCTTCCGACGGCGGGTCCACCGGCGGCGATTCCGGTTCTGCGGCCCAGCAGCCCTCCGGCGCCGGGGACGGCGTGGTCCGCATCGGCGTGTTTGAGCCCGCCACCGGAGACTCCGGCGCCGGCGGCAAGCAGGAGATGCTGGGCATGCAGTACGCCAACCGGGAGACGCCTACCGTGGACATCGGCGGGCAGACCTACACCGTCGAGCTGGTCTACGCCGACAACGCTTCCGACGCCGCCAAGGCTCCCACCGCCGCCTCTCAGCTGGTGAGTCAGGACGTGAGCCTGGTGCTGGGCACCTACGGCTCCAGCTCCGCCATCGCCGGCGGCCCCATCTTCGGCGAGGCCGGTCTGGCCGCCATCGGCGTGACCTGCACGAACCCCGGCGTTACTGCGGGCAACGATTATTATTTCCGCATCTGCTTCCTGGATCCCTTCCAGGGCACCGTCCTGGCGAACTTCGCCCAGGAGAAGTTCGCCGCCAAGAAGGCGTACCTTCTTGGCGAGCTGGGCAACGACTACGATCAGGGCCTTCTGAACTACTTTGAGCAGGCCTTTGAGGGCGAGTGCGTGAAGGACTCCTTCCCCACCAACACCTCCGACTTCTCCACCTATCTGAACAAGGCCGTGGCGGAGGGCTGCGACGTGATCTTCTGCCCCGTCTCCATCGCTTACTCCACCCAGATCGTGAAGCTGGCCGCTTCCATGAAGCTGAACATTCCCATTCTGGGCTCCGACACCCTGGACAGCAACAAGGTGCTGGAGGCCGCTATGGGTTCCGATGTTCAGATTTACGTGTCCACCTTCTATCAGGAGGGTGGTTCTCCGGAGTTTGACAGCGGCATCAAGGCGTGGCTGAACGAGGATTCCACCGCCATGACCAACAATGGCGGCAACGACACCATCGCCGCCGTCACCGCCATGGGCTACGATGCTTATTATGTGGCGCTGGAGGCCCTGAAGGCCGCCGGTTCCACCGACAAGGCCGCGGTCAAGGCCGCGCTGCCCGCCCTGACCTACACCGGCGTGTCCGGCGACATCGCCTTCGACGCCACCGGCGACGCGATCCGGGACACCGCGTATATCAAGACCGCCGACAACGCCGCCGGTGCGTGGACGCTGGAGACGGTGCAGACGATTAAGTAATTGTCACTTTTCTCGAGAGAAAAGTAACCAAAAGAGCTTTCGCACGCTCTGGCAGTCCGGCGCTGAACCGGGCCGGAGCGGCGGCAACGCAGTCCGGTTGTTCCGCTGCCTGCCAGGGGATGCTTCCCCCGGCAGGTCGCGGCATTTCACGGGCGCGCCCCGAAAAAGGCTTCCCCGGGGCAGCTTCTTTCGGGACGGTCCCGTGGTTCTCCCGCGCTTTCCTCACAACAATACGACAAGGGAGGGTCCCTCGTGCAATACGCCATTTCCATCCTGCTCTCCGGCGTGTCCCTGGGCGGACAGTACGCCCTGATCGCCATCGGCTACACCATGGTTTACGGCATCCTGCGCCTCATCAACTTCGCCCACGGAGACGTGTTTATGGTGGCGGGGCTGATGATGGTTTATCTCAGCGCCAACCTGCCCCTGGCGGTCTCCATTCCCCTGGTCCTGGCGCTGACGGTGCTGCTGGGCTTTATCATTGAGCGGGCGGCCTACAAGCCCCTCCGCTCCGCCCCCCGGATGAGCGTCATGATCTCCGCCATCGGCGTCAGCTATCTGCTTCAGAATCTGGCGACCTATATCACCGGCGGACTGCCCCAGATGTACCCCGAAATTCCCGGCATCTCCGCCACCGTGAACATTGCGGGCGTGTCCACCAAGTGGGTCACGCTGGTGACGCCGGTGCTGGTGCTGGTCCTCGTTCTGGCACTAACCCAGCTGATTCACCATACCAAGGCGGGCATGGCCATGCGGGCCGTGGCCCGGGACTTTGAGACGGCCCAGCTCATGGGCATCCGGATTAATACCATTATTTCCATCACCTTTATTATTGGGTCCTTCCTGGCGGCGGTGGGCTCCGTGCTGTACTTCACCAACTACCAGTCCATCGTCCCGCTGTCCGGCTCCCTGCCGGGGCTCCGGGCCTTCGTGGCGGCGGTGTTCGGCGGCATTGGGTCCATCCCCGGGGCTGTGGTGGGCGCGTTCATCATCGGCCTGTCCGAGAGTGTCATCAAGGGGTCCAGCTGGAGCATTTTCTCCGACGCCTTCACCTTTGCCCTGCTGATTGTCATTCTGGTGGTGAAGCCCACGGGCCTCTTCGGTGAGAAAGTCACCGATAAAGTGTAAGGGGGCGGAACGAGATGAAACAGACTTCGAAAAAAGGCACGTGGGCAGTCCTGCTCTTCGTGGCGGTGCTGCTGGCTGCTGTGGTCATTCTGGAGAACGTGCTGGACCCCAACAAGAATATCATGGTGTTTACCGCCCTGAAGAAAAGCGCGGTGTACGCCCTGGTGGCGGTGTCCATGAACCTGCTGAACGGCTTCACTGGCCTCTTCTCCCTGGGGCAGGCGGGTTTTATGCTCCTGGGGGCCTATACCTACGCCATCCTGACCATCCCCACCGCCAGCCGGGACGCCGTTTACTACCTCTACAACGGCTCCGCCATCAATTTCTCCCTGCCGGAGCTCTTCGGCCCCTTTGGGCTGGTGCCCGGCGTGATCATCGCGCTGATTCTGGGAGGCTGCGTGGCGGCGGCGGTGGCCTGGCTCATCGGTTTGCCGGTGCTGCGGCTGAAGAGCGATTACCTGGCCATCGCCACGCTGGGCTTTGGAGAGATTATCCGGGCCATCTTCCAGTGGGATAAGCTGGGCCCCGTCACCAACGGCGCCAACGCCCTGAAAAATTTCCCTACCTTCTCCAGCTTCAACATTCAAAATGCCAACGGCGAGACGGTGCTGCGCCTGTCCACCTTCGTGTCCTTCCTGCTGGCGGGCGTGTGCATCGCCGTCATCGTGCTGCTGATCAACTCCACCTACGGCCGGGCCTTCAAGGCCATCCGGGACGATGAGGTGGCCGCCGAGGCCATGGGCATCAACCTCTCCCGGCACAAGCGGATGGCCTTTGTCATCAGCTCCTTCTTCGCCGGGGTGGGCGGCGGCATGTTCGCCATGTTCGCCAATCAGGCCCAGGCCAAGACCTTCA
Organism: Oscillospiraceae bacterium 38-13; assembly: GCA_041223955.1. Lineage (GTDB taxonomy): Bacteria > Bacillota > Clostridia > Oscillospirales > Oscillospiraceae > Oscillibacter. The sequence continues at coordinate 82,419 of JBCLRG010000001.1, forward strand.
CCACCGCCATGACCTATGAGATTCTGCTGATCGTGGTCATCGGCGGCATCGGCTCCATCTCCGGCAGCTGCATCGCGGCGTTCCTCTACGTGGCCGCCAGCGAGTGGTGGCTCCGGTTCCTGGACGCGGAGACCGTGCTGTCCAACGGGTTCAAGGTGCCCCTGCTGCGGAACGGCTTCCGCATGGTGGTGTTCTCCGTGGTCATCATGATCGTGGTGCTCTTCTTCCGGAGGGGCATCATGGGCGACCGGGAACTGCCGGACCTCTTCCGGCGGCACAGGAAGGAGGGCGCGGCGAAATGAGCGCGAACATCTTGAAAGTGGAAAACGTCACCATGCAGTTCGGCGGCGTGGTGGCGGTGGACAATCTGAACCTGGAGGTCAACGAGGGGGAGATTGTGGCCCTCATCGGCCCCAACGGCGCGGGGAAGACCACGGCCTTCAACGTCATCACCGGCGTCTACCAGCCCACCAACGGCGCGGTGAGCTTCCTGGGGGAACGGATCATCGAGAATCATCCCCAGGGGAAAATGAAGGCGCTGTATAAAGGCCGGCACGCCGGGGACTACAGCCGGGTACTGGCCCCCACGCCGGACAAAGTGACCCGCCTGGGCATGGCCCGGACCTTCCAGAACATCCGGCTGTGGAAGAGCCAGACCGTGTTTGACAACGTCCTCATCGCCAAGCACTGCCGGGCCGCCAGCGGCGTTTTCTCCGCCGCCTTCCGGCTGAACCGGAAAGAGGAGGCGGCCCAGCGGGAAAACGTGGAGGAACTGCTGGAGACCGTGGGCCTGGCGGACGTGAAGGACGAGCTGGCCACCTCCCTGCCCTACGGCAAGCAGCGCCGCCTGGAGATTGCGCGGGCCCTGGCGGCGGAGCCGAAGCTGCTCCTGCTGGACGAACCGGCGGCGGGCATGAATCCCCAGGAGACCGACGAGCTGACTTCTTTCATCAGCGAGATCCGGGACCGGTTCCATCTGACGGTCTTCCTCATTGAGCACCATATGAACCTGGTCATGCACATCTCCGAGCGCATCTATGTGCTGGACTTCGGCGAGCTGATCGCCAGCGGCACCCCGGCGGAGATTCAGAACAACAAGCGCGTCATTGACGCCTATCTGGGGGTGAGCGAGGATGCTTAAAATCGAAAATCTCCACGTCAGCTACGGCGGCATCCAGGCCCTCCGGGGCATCTCGCTGGAGGTGCCCGACGGCAAGATCGTCACCCTCATCGGGGCCAACGGCGCGGGCAAGTCCACCACCCTGCGGACCATCACCGGCCTGGTGAAGGCCGCCTCCGGCTCCATCCTGTGGAACGGCGAGGAGCTGCTGGGGAAGTCCATCGACAAGATCATCGGCGCGGGCATCGCCATGAGCCCCGAGGGCCGGCGGGTCTTCGCCGACATGTCGGTGCTGGAGAATCTGCGCATCGGGGCCTACCTCCGGAAGGACAAGGCGGAGATTGAGAAGGACGTTCAGTGGGTCTACAGCCTCTTCCCCCGGCTGGAGGAGCGGAGCTGGCAGCTGGCGGGCACCCTCTCCGGCGGCGAGCAGCAAATGCTGGCCGTGGGCCGGGCGCTGATGTCCCGCCCCAGGCTGATGATGCTGGACGAACCCTCCCTGGGCCTGGCCCCCCTGGTGGTGCAGGACATTTTCTCCATCATTGGCGAGATCAACAAGCAGGGCGTGACAGTGCTCCTCATCGAGCAAAACGCCAACATGGCCCTGAAAATCGCGGACCTGGCCTACGTGCTGGAAACCGGCAACATCACCCTCTCCGGCACTGGCGCGGAGCTGCTGGCAAACGAGAAGGTCCGGGAGGCCTATCTGGGGAAGAACGGCTGACGCCCCGGGTCAGGCCGCCGGAAAACGAAATTTCACCTGAGAGAAACCCGTCCCGGGTTTCTCTCTTTTTTACCCGCGAAAAAATTTTGAGTTAGGTATAACAAAGTACTGGACAAGGCGAAAATAGTTTGATATAATCCGGAAAAATCGATTACGGAGCGAACGACTGGCAGAAAAAGGACATTTTCCTATCCCGCTTCATACACTAAACAGACAGGAGGCCGGTATCATGGACGTGACAGCGATAGGTGAGATTTTGATTGACCTGACCCAAACCGGGGTCAATTCGGCGGGGGTGCCCCAATTCTCCGCCAATCCCGGCGGGGCGCCCGCCAACGCGGCGGTGGCCGCTTCCCGCCTGGGGGCCCGCACTGCCTTCTGGGGTAAGGTGGGGAACGACGCCTTCGGCGCCTATCTGCGGCAGGTTCTGGCGGAAAACAAGGTGGACGCCTCCGGCCTGCGCACCGGGAGTCAGGCCACCTCCATGGCCATCGTCTCCGTGGACGCCGCCGGAGAGCGGAGCTTCCGCTTCCTCCGGGGGGCGGACCGGGACATCTGCCCCGAGGAGGTGGACGAGGACGCGGTTTTGAGGACGAAGATCCTCCATTTCGGCTCCGTCAGCCTGACGGCGGGCATGAGCCGCAGCGCCACCATCTTCGCCGCCCGCACCGCCCATAAAAACGGCGGCCTGGTGAGCTATGATCCCAACTACCGCCCCGCCCTCTGGTCCAATCCCGCCGAGGCCGCGGAGTGGATGACCATTCCCCTGCCCCTGGTGGACATCATCAAGCTGGCGGAGGAGGAGCTGCCCCTGCTCACCGGGACCACCGATCTGGAGGAGGGCGCCCGCATCCTGGAGGACCGGGGCGTGTCCCTGATTATGGTTACTCTGGGAAGCAATGGGGTGTTCTGCCGCTGGAAGGGAGAGGGCTGGCATCAGCCCGGCATCCCCGTGAAGGTGGCGGACACCAACGGCGCGGGGGACACCTTCCTGGGGGCTGTCCTCAGCCGCCTGTGCGCCCGGGGGGAGAAGCCGCTGGAGGGTCTGACCCGGGCGGAGATGAAAGACATCCTGGCCTTCGCCAACCGGGCGGCGGCCTTCACCTGCTCCCGCAGCGGGGCCATTCCCGCCATGCCCACGCTGGAGGAGCTGTTTGATCCGGACGGAGCGCCGCGCCTGCCGTGAGGACTTCGGTTTTTGACCGGCGGCTGGCCCGGCATGCCGCCGGGCTGAAGGGGCTCCATGAGGCGCTCTACCGGGATGAGGGGGCCTTCGCGGATTTTGTGGAAATGCTCCGCCGCTGCTGGGCGGAGCGGAAGCGGCCCCTTCGGGACCAGGACCGGCGGCGGGAGGAGGACCCGGGCTGGTACCGGCGGCGGGACGTGCTGGGGATGATGCTCTATGTAAACGCCTTCGCCGGGAATCTGCGGGGCGTGGGGGAGCGTCTGGGCTATCTTCAGGAGTGCGGGGTGAACTACCTCCACCTGATGCCCCTGCTGGAGAGCCCGGAGGGACGCAGCGACGGGGGCTACGCCGTCAGCGACTTCCGGAAGGTCCAGCCCGGCCTGGGGACCATGGAGAACCTGGAGGCCCTGGCGGACGCGTGCCGCCGCCGGGGAATCCGGCTGTGTCTGGACTTTGTGATGAATCACACCAGCGAGGACCACGCCTGGGCCCGGCGGGCCCGGGCCGGGGACCCGGATTTCCGGGACCGCTATTTCTTCTATGACTCCTGGGACGTCCCCCGGGAGCTTGAGAAAACCATCCCCCAGGTGTTTCCCATTACAGCGCCAGGGAGCTTCACCCAGCTGGAAGACGGCTCCGTGGTGATGACGAACTTCTATCCCTACCAGTGGGATTTGAACTACCGGAACCCGGCGGTCTTCCGGGACATGACGGAGAACCTGCTGTATCTGGCGAACCGGGGCGCGGACGTTCTCCGCCTGGATGCGATTCCCTACATATGGAAGGAGCCGGGGACCTCCTGCCGGAACCTGCCCCAGGTCCACACCCTGGCCCGCATGCTGAGGATTGCGGTGGAGATCGTCTGTCCCGGGGTACTCCTGCTGGGGGAGGTGGTGATGGAGCCCGCCAAGGTGGCCCCCTACTTCGGCACGCCGGAGGCGCCGGAGTGCCACATGCTCTATAACGTCACCACCATGGCCACCACCTGGCACACTCTGGCGGCGGGGGATGTCTCCCTGCTGAAGCGGCAGATGGAGGCGGTCTGCGCCCTGCCGGGGGATGGGCTGTTCCTGAACTATCTCCGGTGTCATGACGACATCGGCTGGGGGCTGGATTATCCCTGGCTGGGGGAGGCCTTTGGCATAAACGAAGCGGCGCACAAGCGGTTTCTCAACGACTATTTCACCGGGAAATGGCCCGGAAGCCCCAGCCGGGGTGAGCTGTATAACGACGACCCCCGGCTGGCGGACGCCCGTCTCTGCGGAACCACCGCCTCGCTCTGCGGCGTGGAGGATCCCGCCGCGCTGGAGCGGGCCCTGGCCTGTGACCTGACCCTGCACGCCTGGATGCTGTCCCAGAGCGGCATTCCCGTCATATACAGCGGCGACGAGGTGGGGCAGCTGAATGACTGGGCCTACCATGACGACCCCGCCAAACGGGAGGACAGCCGTTATCTTCACCGGGGGGATTTCCCGTGGGACCGGGCGGCCCTGCGGACGGACCCGGAGACGGTTCCGGGCAGGCTCTTCCAGGGACTCCGGCGGATGGAGGCCCTCCGGGCGGCGGAGCCCTGCTTTGACGCCGGGGCGGAGGTCCGGATAGAGGAAAGCGGGAGTCCGCGTGTTCTGGCCCTCGTCCGGAGGCAGGGGGAGCGGGAGCTGGTGTGCCTCTTTAATTTCAGCGGAGAGTTCGTCCAGGCCCATGTGGACCGGAGCGGCGGGTATACCGATTTAATGTATGGAATCCGGCATGATGGCCTCCGGGATGTAAATTTGTGGCCGAACAGCTTCGCCTGGCTGCTGCGGGATTGACGGAAGAACGCCCTGTCCTTGAGAGAGGATGGGGCGTTCTTTTGCCCTGCTGTTTTCGGAGCCGTTTTCCAATTTCCCGCCAGGCCGCCCAAAACCGACGCGGGAGCTCGGGAATTTTTTTCGCGCGTTTCCAATCAGAAGTCTTCAAATGCGGCAAAATCAGGTAATCGTTTAAATAACAATTGCAAATGGGCCGGGGACGTGGTATCCTATACCCATGACGCCGGACCCTCCGGCCACCACGATCAGAAAGGAAGTTGTCTCATGAAACAGTTCACTTATACCATTACCGATCCTGTGGGCATCCACGCCCGTCCCGCCGGCATGCTGGCCAAAGCCGCCAAGGCCCTGGACAGCACCGTCACCATCACCAAGGGCGAAAAGTCCGCCGCCGCTACCAAGCTGATGGCCGTCATGGGGCTGGGCGTCAAGACCGGTGAGACCATCACCTTCACCATCGAGGGGGGCGACGAGGAGGCCAGCGCCGCCGCCATGGAGCAGTTCTGCAAGGACAACATGTAAACCGCTGGGAGGAAACAGCTATGCAGGTAGCAACCGGGAAATCCATTCTGAACGGCATCGCCATCGGTCCCCTGCGCATCTATAAAAAGACGGAAACCCAGACCGCCGCCACCTCCATCCTTACCCCCGAGGAGGAATACGCCCGCTTTGACGCCGCCCGGGTCAAGGCGCAGGAGCAGCTGGGCGGCCTCTACGAAAAGGCCCTGGAGGAAGTAGGAGAGGACAACGCCTCCATCTTCGAAATCCACCAGATGATGCTGGACGACGACGACTATCTGGACGCCGTCCGGGGCATTCTGGAGACCCAGGGGGCCACGGCGGAGTACGCCGTCTCCGCCACCGGAGAGAACTTCGCCGCCGCCTTCGCCGCCATGGAGGACGAGTACATGCGGGCCCGGGCCGCCGACGTGAAGGACATCTCCCGCCGGGTGGTCAATGTCCTCCTGGGCGTGGGCGACGCGGAGATGATGTCCGACCAGCCCGCCATTCTGGTGGCGGACGACCTGACCCCCAGCGAGACCGTCCAGCTGGACAAGAGCAAGCTGCTGGGCTTTATCACCCGCCACGGCTCCAGCAACAGCCACACCGCCATCCTGGCCCGGACCATGAACATTCCCGCCCTGGTGGGCGTGGATTTCCAGGACGACTGGGACGGGAAGCCGGCCATCATCGACGGCTATAACCACTGCGTCTACATCGAGCCCGCCGCGGAGCTTCTGGCCTCCATGGAGGAAAAGCGCAGCGGCGACCTCAAGCAGCAGGCCCTGCTCCAGAGCCTGAAGAAAAAGCCCAACGTCACCCTGGACGGCAAGGAAATCAAGGTCTACGCCAACATCGGCAACGCCGGGGACGTGGGCCTCGTCCTCCAGAACGACGCCCAAGGCATCGGCCTCTTCCGCAGCGAGTTCATTTACCTGGACTCCCAGGACTACCCCAGTGAGGACCAGCAGTTCATGCTGTACAAGCGGGTGGTGGAAACCATGGCCGGAAAGAAGGTCATCATCCGCACCTTGGACATCGGCGCGGACAAACAGGCGGATTACTTCGAGCTGGACAAAGAGGAGAACCCCGCTCTGGGCTACCGGGCCATCCGCATCTGCCTGACCCGGAAGGAGGTCTTCAAGACCCAGCTCCGGGCCATCCTCCGGGCCAGCGCCTTCGGCACCGTGTCCATCATGTTCCCCATGATCATCTCCGTCCGGGAGGTCCGGGACGCCAAGGAGATTCTGGAGGAGTGCCGGGCCGAGCTGACGGAACGGGGCGTGGCCTTCGGCAATGTGGAAACCGGCATCATGATCGAAACCCCCGCCGCCGTCATGATAGCCGACGAGCTGGCGAAGGAAGTGGAATTCTTCTCCCTGGGCACCAACGACCTGACCCAGTACACCCTGGCCATCGACCGGCAGAACCCCAAGCTGGATAATTTCTACGACTCCCACCACCCCGCAGTGCTCCGCATGATCAAGCACACCATCGAGGCGGGCCACCGCCACGGCTGCTGGGTGGGCATCTGCGGGGAGCTGGGGGCAGACCAGACCCTGACGGAGACCTTCCTGCGCTACGGCGTGGATGAGCTGAGCGTCTCCCCCGCCTCCATTCTGCCTCTGCGGAAGATCATCCGCAGCCTGGACCTAAGCGAGGCTCCGGGAACCACGTTCCCCTGATAAGACAAGCGCCGGACGTACACACGTCCGGCGCTTTTTTCCCGCTTACAGATGGGCCTTGAGCTTGGCGATGATCTCGTCGTACTCCGGCTGGGTGAGGAAGACCTTCTCCGGGTTCATGGCAAAGGTGGCGCCCCACTCCGCCTGGTCCTTGTACTTGGGAACCAGGTGGAAATGCATGTGGCCGCTGGTGTCCCCATAGGCGCCATAGTTGATCTTGTCCGGATGGAAGGCGGCGTGGACGGCCTTCGCCACCCGGTTCACGTCGGCAAAGAAGGCGTTCCGCTCCTCATCGGTGAGGTCCACCATCTCACTGGCGTGCTCCTTATAGGCCACGATGCAGCGGCCGGGGTGGCTCTGCTCCTTGAACAGCACCAGAACGCTGGCCTCCAGGTCGCACACATAGATGCCGAAGCCGTCCAGGAGCTCCTGATTCCGGGTGCAGTAGCCGCAGGTTTGCTCTTTCATGGAAATACCATTCCTTTCTGTTTTGAATGTTCCCCCATTATAGCACGTCCCTCCGGATTTTGGTACTGCCATTTTGCCTCCCGCCGCCCCATTTTTTGCCGAAAGGCCCGGACCACCAGGCCGGAAGGCCCCGGCTTTCGGCGAAAATGCCATTGTATTTCCAGGGCCTTCAGGGTACAATAGGGCGGTAAATGTGAGATCTCATAGCCGGACGGCAGAAGAGGAGGCATCCTAAATGAACCGACAGGAAGCGGCGGCACAGTACGCCAGCGCTTTGAAGCAGGGCCGCAAGGCCTATCGGGAGGCCCTGGTTCACGGGCGCTACCCCTATCCCCAGGTGCTGGATGAAATCATCAGCGACGCCATGGTGGCGGGGCAAACGGAGCTGGGCGTCATCGAGATTCCCTCGGACCAGATCGTGGGCACTAAAACGGCGGGACGGCGCTCCGCCTTCTCGGCGGACTTCATGCCCCTGCTGGACGTGGATACGGAGTTCGCCGGGAAGTGGATGAGCCTCTGCGAGGCCCACCTGGGCGACGAGGGCATCCGGGAGCCCATCCGGTGCTATGAGTACTTCGGCCGGTTCTACGTGCAGGAGGGCAACAAGCGGGTCAGCGTCCTGCGGAGCTACGGCGCGCCCACAATCCCGGCCTCTGTGACCCGCATGGTCCCCGTGTGGACGGAGGACCCCGACGTGGCGGCGTATTACGATTTCATGCGCTCCTTCCTGAAAACCGGGCTGTACCGGGCCCGGTTCAGCCGGGCGGGCAGCTTTGTCAAGCTGCAAAAGGCCCTGGGCTATGAGCCGGACCACGTCTGGACCCAGGACGAGCGCCGCCGTTTCATCGCCGGATATACCTACTTTCAGGACCCCTTCCAGAAACTAGGAGGCAGCGAGCTCCCCATCACCCCGGCGGACGCCATGCTGGTGTGGCTCAAGGTCTATCACTTCGACGACCTGATCTCCCTCTCCTCCGCCGAGCTGGCTAAAAGCGTCAAGGCGGTCTGGGCGGATATCAAAGCCCTTTCCGAGCCCATCGCCGTCCAAACCGACACCCCGGAGATCAAGGAGAGCAATCTCCTGGGCCGCATCTTCAAGGGCAAGCAGCCCACCCACCTGAACGTGGCCTTCATCAGCGACCAGCTCTCCACCCAAAGCGACTGGGCCCGGGCCCACGACCTGGGCCGGGAGTACCTGGAAACGGTCATGGAGGACCGGATAACCACCCAGACCATCTACGGCGTCCACCCCGGCGCCCAGGCCGAGGATGCCATGGAAGAAGCCATCGAAAACGGGGCCCAGCTAATCTTCGCCGTCACGCCTCCCCTCATCGGCGCCTGCCGGAAAACCGCGGCCCGGCACCCGGAGGTCCGGATCCTGAACTGCTCCGTCTCCATGCCCTTCGCCGGGGGGCGCACCTATTACAGCCGCATCTATGAGGCCAAATATATCGCCGGAGCCATTGCCGGAGCCATGAGCCGGAGCGGCCGGATCGGCTACGTGGCCAGCAATCCCATCTTCGGGGTCCCCGCCAGCATCAACGCCTTCGCCCTGGGGGCCCAGCTCACCAACTCCCGGGTGGAAATCCTTCTCCGCTGGTCCTGCGTAGAAGAGGACGCCATGAACGCCCTGGCCTGGGAGGGCGTATCCCTGGTCTCCAACCGCGACATCCCCACCCCGGACCGCATCCGGGAGCCCTGGGGCCTCTGCCGGATCAAGGAGGGCCGCTTCCAGTCCCTGGCCTCCCCCTATTGGCATTGGGGCAACGTCTATACCAACCTTGTCCGCAGCATCTTCAGCAGCGGCTGGGACGCCCTCAGCGCCCCGGAGGGCCAGGCGGTCAACTACTGGTGGGGCATGGACAGCCGGGCCATCGACATCCTCCTCAGCGACGATCTCCCCGCCGGCATCCGGCACCTGGCATCCATCCTCCGGGCGGGCATCATCGACGGGAGCATCCAGCCCTTCCCGGACGCCACCCCGGAAAAAATTCTCCATATGGATACCCTCCTGGACTGTGTCCACGGCGCCATCCCCCGCTATGAAGACCTGCTTCCCATGGCCCGGCCCATTGTCCGGCTCCAGGGCGTCTACCGGGACGCCATCCCCCCGGAAAAGGAGGACCCCATCCTGTGAAGCTGTTGTTACTGTCCGATAAAGAGAGCGAATACCTGTGGGACTATTATAAACCCGGCCGCCTGAAGGACATCGACCTCATCCTCTCCTGCGGGGACCTGAGCTCCAAATATCTCTCCTTCCTGGTCACCATGACAGGCCGCCCGCTTCTCTACGTCCACGGCAACCACGACAAAACCTACGACCTCCATCCCCCGGAGGGCTGCGACTGCATCGACGGCCGCCTCATCACCATAAACGGCCTGCGCATCCTGGGCCTAGGAGGCAGCATCCAATACAGCGGAGGCCCCCACCAATATACAGAATCCCAAATGACCCGGCGCATTGCCCGGCTGCGCTACCGTCTCTGGCGGGCGGGCGGGGTGGACATCGTCCTGACCCACTCGCCCATGCAGGGCTATGGCGACGCCGGGGACTACGCCCACCAGGGCTTCGAAAGCTTCCTAAAACTAACCGACAAATACCATCCCCAGTATTTCATTCACGGACACGTCCATGTCAACTACGGCTTCAACATCCCTCGAGTCCTCCACCGAAACGAAACCACGATCATAAACGCCTACGAACGCTATATCCTGGATTTGGACAACCCCCCCGAATAATCCAAATCCCAAAAAGAAAGAGAGACCTCCCCAAAGGTCTCTCTCGTCTTTCGTCCCCCGCGTCTTCCCGGCCGCGAATCCAGCGAAGCGAATCGCGGCCGAAAGCGAAGGAATTCCCCGTCCGGCGGAGCTTTCCGTCCCTTCGGGGCGGGAAGCGCAGCGGTAAGGGGAATTCCTGAGCTGGAGCAGGGTACGGGAATCGAACCCGCCTTCACGGCTTGGGAAGCCGTTGTATTACCGATATACGAACCCTGCATATTCAGTTTGAGCCACCCTGCCTCGCGGTAACAAAGCTATTATAAACGAACTCCCTCTAAAAATCAAGTCCTTTTCTGCCGCGAAGGCAAAAAATTCACAATTCAAAGCCCGGCCCGCCCAAAGGCAGACCGGGCCTTTTTCAAATCTTCTCCTCCGTCAATCCGTGACGTAAGGCAGCAGGGCAATCTGGCGGGCGCGCTTAATCGCCTCCGTCAGCTGACGCTGATGCATGGCACAGGTACCGGTGGTCCGGCGGGGCAGGATCTTCGCCCGCTCGGAGATGAAACGACGCAGCTTGGCGGCGTCCTTGTAATCGATGTGCTCGCACTTGTCGGCGCAGAACTGGCATACCTTGCGGCGCTTGCCCCGCGTCGGACGGGCGGGCCGGGATTCACGATCAAAAGCCATGAATGGTTCCTCCTTATTAAAGAATCGGCGTCAGGCTCCGCCCTTCCGGGCCGCCCGCGGACCTTCCGTCCGCCCGCCGGCACAGGGCCGGGGGACGCGCTTCAGGTGTTCGGAGTTCTCCGAACCATCAATTGTCAAAACGGCAGTTCGCCGTCCTCTTCACCAATCTCGGTGAAATCAGACCCTCCTCCAAAGTCGGAGGAAGATTTGGCGGGAGCACCTCCGTACTCGCCGCCGCCGTCCCGCTTGGAGTCCCCAAAATAGACATTGTCAGCCACGACCTCAGCGCTTCTGCGCTTGCCGCCGTCCCGGTCTGTCCAGTCGCGGATCTGCAAGCGGCCCTCCACCACGGCCATACGGCCCTTGGAGAAGTACTTGCTGACAAATTCCGCAGTGCCGCGCCAGGCCACCACGTCGATAAAATCCGTCTCCTTCTCGCCGCTCTGGGACTTGAAATCCCGGTCGCAGGCGATGGAAAAGGACGTGACGGCGGTGCCGCTCTGAGTACGGCGCAGTTCGGGGTCACGGGTCAAACGGCCCATGAGGATGATCTTGTTCAGCATCTGGGATCCTCCTCAATCACTCGCCCTTGCAGACGATCAGGGAACGCATGATGCCGTCGGTAATACCGAGAACGCGGTCCAGCTCCTTGGGGAAAGACGGTTCGCTGGTGAAGCTCATCAGCACATAATAGCCGTCGTTCTTGTAATTGATGGGATAAGCGAGACGCCGGGCGCCCCACTCCTCCACCTCGACAGCGGAGCCATTCTGCTCAGCCAGGGTCTTGAACTTTGCCACCAGCGCGGCGACGTTCTCCTCCCCCTGTGCAGGGTCGATGATATACACGACCTCATAATTGGCAGTAACCTTTGCCATGTTTGCACCTCCTTTTGGACAAATGGCCCTCATTCTTTGATGAGAGCAAGGATTTGCCTGTAACTACAGACTTATTTATTATATCGAAATCTGACAAAATGTCAAGGAAAACTTTTGCAGATTTGCTCAGAAGATTTGCTCAGAGCTACTCTGTGACATTAAGTTCTATATAAGGGCTTCTTGATTGTTAAATAAGAAATCTTTTAACAATGCGAGAATATTGTTAATACGATTATCCTCGTGAGTATCCGCGATTTCGTCTTGTGTTCTGAGGATTAACTGCTGATACAAAAATTCTGTTCCACCCCGAACATAAGAGTTGAACAGCTCCATATTTGCTTCATACTCTTCTTTGGATTCCGGATTACGGAATGCACTTTCAATTCTCTGTTCGGCACTTAATCCACGGCTGTCATCCAGCAACAAAACTAGTTTCATAATCGGGATGAGTGTTTGATGCAGTGTAGCAATTTGAGTCAGCTGTACTGTGCGCTTTTTGGGATCTTCCGTGCTTTCCGCCGGAAGCCGGCGATGAAGCCTAAGCCCCACAACTGCCGCCATAGCGTAGAGGTCAACAAGCCTTGCAAAATAGGATTCATTAATCTGATTTTGGGTCCACATCTTTTCGACATAATCACGCTGAGAACCGGTAAAGTAGAAATCAGACATTTTGAAATATTCATAGACCCTTGCTTCTGGCATCACATCTCACCACCCTTCGCCAGCGAGGAACTCGCCGACCGCTCAGCTTTATAAATATGGTAACAATACGCTCTATCCGTAAACTTTTCTAAACCAGAAGATTCCCAATCTTTATCCAGCATGAATATTATAACCTGCTCTGCAAATTCAGGCAGTTTCTGTGCTACCATATTCGTGTTTTCGTTACTCAGGGTCGAAAACGGGCCATCCAAAACCAATGGGAGCTGTATAATTCCGGAAGAAACGTCCTGGGCTGCTGTTTCTTCGCCCGCATCATCCGCCTCAACTGCCCGCTTTCTTGCCAGCTCCAAAATGCTGACAATATAGACGAAATTGATTGCGGTTGCTTCTCCATTTGAAAGGCTTAGCTCTTCCTTCCCGCTGCTGCGGTAGTATACGTGGACCTTATAGTCTTCCTCTAATCTGGCATACTTTTCCCCATCATTAAACATGATGCTGAAATTTTTTTCAATAATGCCATTCAGCTCTTCAAAAATGCCTTCCTGTGCCCGGCGGGCATATCGTTCGGCCACTTTGTAGAGTTCCTCAGCGTAGGCGATTGCGTGCTTAACCTTCCGGTTGCTCTCATCCTGCTGCGCCAGAGATTCCAATAGCTTGCTCTTTTGATCCAGTGTGTTTTGGTCGTTTTCAATTTTCTGCCGTACAGATGTTTGTTTTCGGACATAGTCGTTCAGCCTGGAGCGGGCATCGTTGAGACTACGCCGAATTGCCGCAATATCTACATTTTTATTCAAGCTTCTGGATATCCGGTCTCTTTCACGGATGCGGTCTGATAATTCATAATTGGTATCGTCAAATTCATTTGCTCTTGACTCGATTTCCTCAACAAGAGTACCGCAGTCTGCTTTCCACCCCTCCAGCAGCTCTTGAAGCTTTCCAGCGGCGCCTCCAATCATCTCAGGAGGGATTTGTTTCTTGAGATTCAGCATATACTGATGCGCGTCGGACCCCTCGTCTAACGGTGTTCCGCAGATACAAGTTCCTTCTTTCAAAAGATAATCTACTGTATCCGAAGTTACGCCCGGGATATCTTTACCCGACAAATCCACTTGCTTGAGTAGTGCGGTTACTTCAGGAAGCAGTCCCGCGGCAAAAAACCGGGCAGCACCTGTACCAGGCCTGCAAAAATCCCTGATAATATCCACATATTGCTCCCGGTTCATTTTCTCCAAAACCTTGATGCGGTCCTCCGCAGCTTTGAAATCCCGCAGCTGCTGCTCATCGTCTCGAAATCCATCCAATTGCTGCTGTAAGTTATCCCTGCGCTTTTCCGCAATCTCAATGCATTTTTTTAGTTCCGCTTCTTCGTCGGAAAGCCTTTCTATCTCTTTTTGGAGAGACTGCATCTCCTCCTCAATTCGCTGGTATTCGTCACTCGAACCCTTGATCCGTCCCCGCAGCGCTTTAATAACATTATTATAGGGGTCTTCTTTTAAGTGCCGTTTCAAAGTTATGTATCCAGTGACCCCCAGAATCGTTTCAATCGCCTGCTTGACCTCAGCTCTGCTAGCTTTTCCATCACTCCAACGCTCACCATCGAAGAAAAAGTAATTGGAAAGATATTCCGGCAGCATCGAATTAATGCGGTCTTGTACGCACCCTCGTTTTTGCGTTTTTTCTCGATTTTCTCCGTTGTTGTTGACAACGATGCCAGGAATGCCATTGTGGGCCACAAGCATCGTCAAGGAGATTTCGCCATCTTGAGCAACTGCCAAAATTTCCGGGTCCGTGTTCTTTCGCCGAAAGTACGCACGCCGGGTAAAAGTGATAACGTCTTCATTATCTTCTACAGTAATTTCTACGGATACCTCCTGCCGGGCCCCCGGAGTCATAGATGCAATAACCTCATGGTTAAGCAGGACAATGTCCCCTTTTTTTGAGTAATTAGTAGAAGCAAGCTGTTGAAACAGTCCCCATCGAAACGCCTGCGCTAAAGTAGTTTTTCCGAACATATTATTGCCCAGAACTACAGTAACGTTCATCTTTTCATCACAAGAGAAGTCAAGTATAGCGTCACCCTTATACCTCATAAAATTATGGAGTTTGATGCTTTTAAACTTCACGCCTCATCCACCTCTTCTTCATTCGCTAACTTCATCAACCCACCAGCTAATCTTTTGACCATTTCCTTGTCATCGTAGCGTTTTGTCCTGACATTTTCAATCTCTTCCCTTTTTGCGGCCGCAAAAAATGTGCGCACTTTGGCCAAATTTACCTGTGGCTGACTACTCCTCTCCATAATACTCCTCCATCCTTTTCGTTTCTTCCTCAATATTTAAGTAGATATTATATGCTCCCATAATCTGGTCTATCAGAGCTTCCGCCTCATCCCGATTATTGGCTAACTGGCCAAACTCATGAATCCTTGCCAATTCACCTAAGATGATGGTCCGATCAGATTCATAATCTTCAGGAACAACTTCTCTCAAATCGCGCGGAAGCGTTACAAAATCAAAAATAATGGCCTTATCTTTTCCTTCACTTCGCCGCAGGAGACGGCCCCGGCGCTGAATAAACTGTTTTGGATTATGAGAGCTGGACAGAATAAATGCTGTGCATATTTTAGGTATATTAACACCTTCATCGAGGCATTGGATTGCGGTTATTGCCTGATAGAGTCCATCCTGGAAATATTGCTTGATATCCCGCCGCTCCGCCAATCCTTCTTCCGCGGTAAATCTTTGTACGGAAATATGTAACTCCTCCCGCATTTTTTGAGTTACAACATCGATCTGCCGGTTTTCTGTACGATATGCTTCATCTTCTATAGCAGCTGCTCCACAGTAAACCAGCATATTTTTCTCGTGCTTTCTGGGTTCGAGGAGAGACATCAGCAAAGGAATTTTTGCTCTTGCGGCAGCTAAAAGGCGGGTCCTTGCATAAACAACCGATTTCCCGGCATCAGAAACCTGTAACTTCCCATTTTTCTTGACAAGGAATTTTTTGAGCTTTTGGGATAACTCCTGGTATCGTTTCAGCTCGTCATCCTCTAAAAAAACAGGAATCGGATAATACTCATATGGCACCAGAATTCCGTCTTGGATTGCTCTATCCAAGCCATAAACGATGCACTGTTTCCCAAAAAATTCAAACAGCCGCCTTGTTCCCGCCTTATCCATGTGGCGCTCAATCGTGGCGGATAATGCCATGCGATATTTTATGTTTTCCGGCATGCGTGCCGAGAGGGTTGCTGAACCAAAGTTATGCGCCTCATCTACAATGAGAAGGATATTCTCATCGGGGGAAAAGGCCTGAATTATTGGCTGTATTTTTGCACTGGCAAAGGTGTCGTTTGTTGTAATGCAGACGAATGGTGTTCCAGTGCGCCGGAAACGCCTAAAAGCGGTTCGAAATGCGTTTTGCCAATCTGGTGTTGCTGATTTGGAATGGGCAATGATGGGGGAAAACCCCCACTCTACTAAATCTTCTTCCCATTGGCTTACAAGATGAATATATGGACAGACAATAAATATACCCAGCTTTTGGTCCAACTTATTTCCAAGCCGCAGAGCGGCGGCCATGGCGGTAAAAGTTTTTCCGGCGCCAGTACACATGCTCATAATTCCACAACAGGACTGAGCAAACCAGCGCTTGATTGCCTCTGTTTGATAGGGACGCATCGTTACATTTGGAGGAATCGCGGCGGTATTTACAGGCTTTCGAATCTGCACGTGTCCGTATTCCCGGATATCCGAATTAAATGAAACTGCCTCTCTTTTGTACAACATGAGCTGGTCCAAAGCAACTTTGGGAAAGGGAATGACATTTAGCTTTTTGGTGTTATTTGTCCAGATGTTGTCAAAGTCCCATTCAATTTGCTCCGCGCCGGCTCTCTGGCTTCTATCTTTCCAGCTGCAAAATGTAAAGATCGACTCAAAATTTTGACAGAATGCCGCATCTGTTTCATTCAGCGAACCAGAATAGGCTATCCGATTGCCCTCATCATCGATAAAAACCGACATTTTCTCATGGTAGATATTAATTCCCGTATCCGTTTCCATGAAGGCCAACTGGATTTCCAGCATACCTCCTGCAATCATAGTGGCAACCAGGTTCAGCCGTTCTTCTTCAAATTCATTAATTGGAGCAGTTAAACTCGCCTGTAAGCATGCTGCAATAACCTCATCCCGTTTCCGATACCCAAAATTGATTGCCTTGATATCTTCTTCAGAGAGTCGAGGGGAACACACTAACTGTACCTTTCCGCCTCGTTCGGCCATATCAAATAAGCCTCGAGACAGATCGACCAAGGAGGATGTTGAAAAAAATCCTACAGCTCTTTTGTAGGCAACCGAGTGTTTTAAAACCGGAATCAAAAAGTCACAAGGGAAATCATGCTCATTCGAACGATATCGCAGGACAATATTTAAATCCAAAAAACTCATATAAAATCGGCCTCTAACCGCAAAGAGATTCCAATGCAGCAACTACAGCGTCAATATCTTCTTTTGTGTTAAACTGCCCAAGCCCAATGCGAACCGTTCCATGATAGGGTTTGTCATCTAAAAAATCATGGATATAGGGTGCGCAATGGTAGCCCGTACGAACCGCGATGTCATATTCCTCTGCTAAAATTTCCCCTACTTCATCCGATGAATACCCCTCAACTACCAAAGATAAAATACCCAGGGTACTGCCATCTTCATATACGCCCTTCAGATGGATATGGGAGAGGCCGGACAGCTGCGTGATTGCGTATTGCGTCAATCCTCGAACCGTCTCAAAGTGAGTATTTACGTCGTTTACCCGAAGCGCGGCATCCAGCCCTGCAAGCGCTGCTACATTTAGGCTGGATGCCTCATATCTGCCGGGAGCGGAAAGCGGCATATCCAGATTTAAGGAATCACTGCCCGTCCCGCCCGAGAACAGGGGCATTAGTTCTACATCACGCCGAATTGCAAATCCTGCGGCGCCGAAGGGGCCGTTTAATGTTTTATGCCCTGCAAAGCACACGAAGTCCGCTGCGGTCTGTTCCATATCAATCGGGAGAAGCCCTGCCGCCTGGGCAGCATCCAGCACGGTGACAGCGCGGCATTTCTTAGCGGCCTCGAAAATTTCCATAGCCGGGAGAATATATCCTGTAACGTTGCTGACGGCAGAAACAAACACATAGGAAGGCTTTTCCATGGAAAATTCGTAGTTTACCCTGTCGAGGTCAATCTTCAAATCTGAAGCGAGAGGCAGAAGCTTTATCCTGCAGCCCTTCTCCCGGGAGACTGCTTGAAGTACCCGAGCGGCCGCATTATGCTCGTAAGGCGACAAGTAAACAACAGTCTGTGCATCCATTGGCATGCTCCAGGCGATTTGGTTTAATGCGTGGGTAATGGAAGGCGTGAAAACCACATCCGCGCATTTATCCGCATGGAGCAGTGCGCTGATTTTGGAACGGACTTCATCTATCAACCGTGCGGAAACACGTGCAGCTTCATAGGAGCCCCTGCCGGCGTTGAACGCCATAGTTCGGTTTGCTTTGTCCATAGCGTCGTATACTTCCGACGGTTTAGGAAATGTGGTTGCCGCATTGTCCAGGTAAATCAAAGGGACCTTCCTCCTAGGTGGTTAATTTTCGGACCATTTCCATGAGGATTCCGATTTTCTCGCTTTTCTCCAGCGTATCATATTCCTCTAAGGTATCTATAAGAGCATTTTTGAAAAATGTACCAACAGAAGAAATGCGGTCAGGATTGTAATCATAGAAACACTCCACAGGTTTGCCAGACTCGGAAAGAAATACAAGTTTTTTCGCCTTTTCTGCAACAACATTTTCCTGATTTTTCAACTCTTGAATATATGCATGAAGCCCTGTGTATAGCATATCGCCTGTTTCGGTTTTCCAGTCTTCAATAAATGTACCTGTAACAGCATAAACAATGTCGCTCGCAATTCTTTCTTCGTCGCTTGTATTGATTCCCAAGATCGCGGCTGTAATCGTCTCGGATGCCGCACTTATAATACTGCTCTTCGTCGTATCCGGAAGACGATGATACCAAGCCTTTAGACTTTGACCCAAATCTGCCCTTGCTTCCAGCATAAAGGCTGTTCTAATCGTTTGAACAGCGCTCCGCTTCACCACATGGATATGAGCGTCAATTTCTTTCCGAGCATCTGCCACCGCCTCAAACGTCTCCTCCAAAGTGCTTGCAGAAAAGATGGTTGGGAGTTTCTCAAACAAAATTTGCCGTGGGTTCAAGTACAGGTTAGCAAAGAGTTTGCGAAATGCTACAATCTGCGGCATATTCTGCTCTTCATTGTCTGGATCGCTGAATATCATGGAAGTTTGAGGCAAAGAACGGTACCAGGATTGCATCATACAAACAAGATAAGCCATTTTATTGTGGTGATTCGCTTCCCGGCAATACTCGCTAAAATCTGAAAATAGCTCCGCCATGCCCAACAGATAACGTTCTGCCTGAACAGTCTCTGCCTCCATTTGTAAGTAGTAATCTTTTGCGCAAGCAACCATGTTGACAACAGTATCAACGTTTAACGGCACTTCTTTGCTGCCTAGGTAAATAACAGGCATGCCTGGCTGCTTAAGAATCGCGTCTAACAAGAGAAGAGGCAAAGGACCCTTTCGCATTCCATAAGGCGGAGAGGTCAGTTTATCGATCAGTTTGGAAAGCGGCTGCTTATCCTTCTCTGAAGCTTGTATAAATGAGCGGATTTCTTCCTTCACTTGGTACAATCCGCTTCCAGGTTCTGATTGCCGGAAAATAGAGCGGTAAATTGTAGATTCCGCACTGCTGCCTGTTTGAAATAGCTCTACATCATTACCGTCCAGCATGTTCAGCATAATATTGGTTCGAGCCCTGACGATCTGCGCGGTAATATGATGCCGGTTAATAAGCTCTTGGTTGATAACCGGCGTTGACGAATACGCCTGGTCGCACACATTGCTGACCAATCTGTTCAAGCCAAATGCATCAGGCGTCTGCGGGCCATCTGCAGCAAAAACGCGCTCTAACGGGAAATAAGCAGACACAACCCACCGGTTTAGCTCGACAGCCAAATCTTCCCGAATATTCTCCAATTCCTTCTTTATAACCAGATTTTCGTCAATAAATGCTGTGTCTCCCGCAAGATACGTAACCGCAAGGAACCGTTTTGCCATCTCCTTACAATCCCGATTTAAATTTGGCATACAGACCAGCAAGCAGCGATTCCCCAGTTCAGCTGTATGGGTGAAAACGGCAGCTTCATCTAACCCGGCCTCGGGAAGGATAAAAATAACCGCTCCGTCCGGATCATTTGGCCAAGATAGATAAGATATGGATTTCATGGCCAAGAATTGATCTTGACTGAGGAAAGCAGTGTTGAAATATCGGGTCATGCAGCACTCTTGATTATGCTTTTTGGGCAAGATTGACTTTTCTATGAAAACATCTTGAAGAACTCCAGCCTCGTCCGCTTTGCAGAACCGCTTCTTAATGCAGTCTGTAATAGCCGCTTCAACATCAATTCCGATATTATTTTTGAACTCATATGCAGAAGTCCTGCTCCGAAGCTCAACTAATTTTTTCTCCACCAGTCCCTTGATTGCGGGAGAATACACGGCTTCCGGCATCCCACTGGCGGCACGCAGAAATTTATCCGACGCAATGAGCTCATCCGAGCGGTTGATCATACGGATAACCGCAATTGTCTTTATAATTGCCTGTTCCGCCTTATTTAAGGTCTTGCTTAGGGCATATTCTGCTTTCAGCCACTCATGATGCACTCTGTTTTCGGTTTCTTCTTTAAACAGGGGCGCAAAATAATCGTAAATCCCGTCAACGCCTATGAAGTCAGGCGTTTTGATTTTTTGAAGTGCCTTTAACAGGCTGCCATCGTCCCGGCTGGCTATGTAAGTAAAAACCGTTCTCTCGTTTTGGGCTATTTTTTCGCTTAAAATGAGCAGCAGCGACGCTGCTACCGGGGTAAGGGGAAAGCATCCCTCCCCAACAATTTTCTTATAATCCTCTATAGAAAACAGTGCCTGAAATGATTTAAGGCTCCAGCTTTCTTGGACGACAGATAGAAATTTTTCGCTTTTCTCAGCCCAATGGTAAAAAGCAGGAGTTTTGCCAATCGCATCTGAAACAAGCTCATAACTATTTTGCGCTGTGACTACGAAGAAGGTTTCTTTTAACCTTCCCTCTACCCCCTTAAAAGAGTTTAAAATCTCGGGTGCGAGTGTCGTGCCGTAGGACTTAATACTCTTGTGCGCCACACATGTGAGGTGTAACTGCTCATCTCTGGAAGCATTGCATAGTTCGCACAAATCCTGCAATACTTTCATGTCCTCAGAAAACCGATCTACAGGATGGCCCTCAATGTATTTGCTGAATTCATCGAAGATGATAAAAATTCCACTGTATCCATGCTTTACCCGCAAAGCGCGGTTGACAGATTGGTACACTGCTACGATTTCATCATCTACGATTGGGTTGAAAGCGGCGCCGGATGTCAGTGCCGGATAAATCTCGCGAAATTGGTTCAATGCTCCTTCATCAAACTTCTTAATCGCTCGGATAAACTTATCCGCACCTATGCTGCCCAAGTGCCCCTCAAATGCCCGATAGGTATCGGGAAACTGGTTTTTCCACGTGCGGATCATTTTGGCAGCTTCAGAATAGTAGCTATCTGGAACAACATCCTTCAATCCAGCGGCGTTGAGGGCTTTGACCAACGCCCGCATAAAATCCTGGCTGAGTGTATTTCCGTTAGAGTTAATGATGACCGGCAGCATAGGCCCGGTCGTATCCATAACTGTTCGGGCAGCCTTGGCCACCTCTGGATTCACGCTTTCCATGCGCTGGAATAAATCTGAAAGTTTGATGTTCTGTTCTCTTGAAAGAATTGCCAGAAGAATCAGAAGGAGATGGCTTTTTCCTTTTCCATAAGGTCCAATTAGAACTCGTGCCCGATTTCCGCTGAAAATACGAACTGAGTCGATGTAATCTCCCAAGATATTCATTGCTGATCGAGTCGGTATATAATGATCGATTTTATCTTGGGAATTCAAGTCCAATCCGAGATTGATGGCTTTCTCGAACCGGTTATCAATTTTAATAAGGTCAGAAAGCCGCATAGCACCCCGTCCTTGCTTTGTAATGTTCCTGAATAACCGCCTCTGGAGACACGCGGGAATTCGCGTAAATGATATCCAGGCCAGCCGTTCGGTTTATGATGATGTGTCCAAGCTCTTGAAGAACATCTAAATAGTCGTTTAAAATAACACGATTTAAATTAAGAACTTTTCCAGGCATATCCCGGTCCATGAGGAGGCTTTCAATGGCTATACTTCCATCCTCTGTCAGAGGCCTGGCAATCATATAGTAAATCAGGCGTGGGTCAATCGCATCCACAGCAGGGCGGAGCCTTTCATAGTTACCGCGGGATGTGGCGCCCAGTAATCCTAAAGAAGAAAATGGACTTACTTTTTTCTCCTCCGGATCATCAAACCGCATCTTGTCTCCAGGACTGTACATTTGCAGAATAGCCGCACAGTCATCGCGTATAGAGCGATCCGACAGCTCAGTTTCGCCAGTACATTCAACTAATGCATCTTTCATAAGAGAAGTCAGTTCATCCCGTTTAAAGCTGCTCACGTCAATATCATTGAAAAACACATTCCAGGAAGTAGCTAACGATGCATTCCGCACAATATTAACGTGGACAATCCACAGAGAAAACGGATCCTCAAAATATGGATCGTTGTCAAGAATCATTTTGCCCAGTGCTGAAAGCGCCACGCCAGTCTTTCCGCCTTGCTCATCTGTCAGCCTAGAGGCGCGGAGCCAATAGCGGATAGACTTTGCCATGTTTGTACCAACTCCCAGCACGTCTGCGCCAGCGTTCTTGGAGAACACAAGGTTGCCGCTCTCCACCGCACGGAGCCCCTTTGTCAGCCATCCATCCCGTAGGATGAAAGATTCGTGGCCTTTGATCCTATATCTTGTCAACATCTTGTCAGCCTCTTTTAATTGTCATTACTTTTCGAATATAGCATCCGCCATCATAATGGCCTATACACGCTCCGCAACGCACGCATTTATTGCTATTTATCTGATATGAAAGCAGCCCGGAGGCATCTGTACGGATTGAGATTGCTCCATGCATGCAAACACTCTCACAGCCCAGACAACCCATACACATCTGATATTTTGTGATCTGGCATTTCACTTTGTCTTCAACAGCTCGAATGCTAGTGCTGTGCCCTGTGTACCGATTTAAAATGCTCACTTTGAGGTGAGGACTGCCCATCTTTCCTTGCAGCTTTAGCAACAGCTTGCCTTCTTGATCAAGGACAAAGACCTCTCCTAGCCGTTCGTTTCCCATGTCCTTGTTGATTAGGCCAAAGGGCTTAAACAGCTCGTAGAGTTCCTCGGAGATAGGCCGCTGCAGATCGAAGTTTATGGTGTTTTCCTGGAGCGCGCAGGGCTCGAATGTAAGCTTTGAGTTTTGTGCATATTCTAAGTTGTTGCCGCCTTGGCGCGCTTTCCAGAATCCGTCATCTACATAGACATTCGGGTCTGGCTTGCCAATTTTAACTGCGAAAGATACCAGCATATCGTGGAATTTCCGGTATTCCTCCGGCATGTAGATTTTAGATAAAAACTCTGACCACATGCCGTTGTTCGGGCAGCACCAGCAGCCGACACGGGTATAGCCCAGCCGGTATGCAAGGTTAAAATCAATGCCGCTGGATAGTATATAAAGCCAGATATCATAATCCAGCCAGTCAATAATGGGTGATACCGTTTTTTGTATGGCAATTTTGGGACTATCGGATTCTCGCTCATATTTACTTCGAGAGGTGGATTCGCTGCGCCGTATGCCGTAAAACGTTAAAATTCGCTTCTTGTCCCGAAATAGGGTCGTGATCTTTCTTTGTATTGCGCCAGTTTTAAAGACTGTACAGCACCAGCGCATTACCCGGCTGGGGGGGCCTAATTGTTCACATAACTGCACAAAATCCTTGTCTTTGTTTTTTGCGGACAACAGCGGCGTTTTCGGATGGTCTTTCTTGAATCTGGCTACATACTCCAATGTCTCTGGAAACTCCAGCGTAGTATCGCCATAAATGTGAAGGACATCGTCGCTGCCTAAAGCCCGCATAACCAAACTTGATACGACTGTGCTGTCCTTTCCACCGCTAAAAGAAACGTATCGTTCGGTTGGACTGTAATGGTCCGCCACATCCCTGATAAACTGAAGAGCCTCTGCAATTAAGAAATCTAACCGTCTTCTGTTGGCCCTAATGAATTTTCCTATCATTGCATCAAATGCCTCATACGTATTTTGCCCAGCATATGTCTGCAACTGCGTTCGGATAGAATCCACATTCAATTGTTTTGTCTTTTCCACAGAGATTCGGACACGTTTGCCGTCTACTATATAAAGGCCGCTGCCTGAACTCCATACAGAGTTGTTTTTATACTTTAAGGGCTGGCCAAGAATGATTTCTAGCAGAAGACGTTCTTCGGGAAATACAGGGCGCAAATCTCTTCCAATATATCCTCCCTGCTCCCCACAACAGGGACAAGTTTCTTCAAACAGAGGGATATTGCACTGCTGGCACCAGTAAATAGAGGAGCTTTCTACACCTGTGCGCTGCCCACAGTGAGGGCACGTGGAGAGCTCCGTTTTAAGATTGCAGTTCTTGCATTTATAATTAATCGTAAGCGACTCTCCCTCCGTACCCTACAGTTTTACAGTTCCAGCAAATGATCGATATGGGAAATCAAAGCAGTTTGTATTGCTGCATAGCGGTGCTGCAAGATATCTTTTCTCATAGCATCCGTTGCTGTAGCTGTGATGGTATCAGAAAAACCCAATCTGCTAAGGCCCGCCCCCTTTGGAAGCAACTGGATGTATTCCGAAAGGGACTTGCTGGAAACAACTTGATTTGCGCGGTCTGTGATGTACATATAATTTAATGGTGAATTCAAGTAATGCTTTTTGTTTTTGCGCAGCTTTTTTGCAGACTCAAGAATGTTAGTGGCAGAGCCCAGAGGAATTGCATGATGAATTTGCAGGCTGGAAGCATACTCAGAAAAGGCGGTCAACCACACAGCATGGCCATCTTCATTAGGCAAAAAATCTTCGTAGCCAAGGGATAAGTAGAATTGGCAGATGGTATTTCCAATAACGGTTTTGGGGAATTCGCCGTTATCGGCATTTGACATGATCAAGAAATCGAAATCAGAAAAACCTCTTACCTTTAGGACATGCTCACGGCGCTCTTTTATCCAATCCGTGCTTGGCGTATTTCCCATCAGGATTTCTTGAGCATTCACAAGCAGACGGTTTAAATCGTTAATCATTACCTGATTCTGATCTTTATCATACGCCCCTCCAAAAATGCTGGCCCAATACCATGCTTCAAGCAGGTCAAAAATCTGTATTCCAATGCTTCCGTTATAAAATGAGTCCTCACCTAAAACGAATGCCACAATTGGAACCATCAGTGTGTAGTTAATTTCCTTTAAAGTGCGAACACCGCAACGTGCCTGAAAGAAAAAGCATGCCCGGTCAATCGCCCGGCAGCAATTCTCACAGTTCGAGTCGATCTGTTCGGGAGTCAGCTGAAGCTTATACTGGCGTTTTAAGTGCTCAACATTGAACTCGTCCGCTTCACCGCTTTGCTGGTGGCACATAAGAGCCAATACATTCAGAAAACTTTCCAGATATGCCCGCAGGAACTCATTCCGTTCGCTATGAAAGCATTCCATATTTTCTGAGGCATGGTATTTTTGCCGCCCCACATAATTCTGGTATGCCTTTTTTACGTATGGTTGGGAAATATAACCGGCAGAGTATTTCTCGCCGCAGCCTGTGGCAACATTTCGTTCTAAACGCCGGTAAAACGGTTCAGATGTAACTCTGGCAACACGTGCCATGACTAAGTCAAAGATATCCAGGCTGACACCGCCGCGGTTCAAATTTTCATAGATGTCAATTGCGCGGGCGCGCTGGGATTCTTCCAGCACAATCTGGCTGAGATTGATTTGTGTGATGCAGGACTTTAAATATGTATACATATTGGAAGCCCATGTACTGCGCTGGCTTTCCAGAATTTTAGAAAACTTTTCGGATATTTTTTCGGGCGTATCTTCAGAATAATCGATATCATAATAAATGTCAGGATTTATATTATCTGTTATAAAACGCCGGACTTCATCCAACTTCCCATCGTTCAACAATTCACCTAGCATATTCTTCTTTATGGTTAAAACAGTTTTTGAAATTGCATCAATGATACCGTCTAGCGTGGCTTGACTTACCCTGACGAATTCGTCCGCAACCAACAAGTATAAGGGGATATACATCCACCCTTCTTCAACATTGAGACAGTACGATTCCAATTCGCTCAATGCTTTGGGAACATTAGTTGTATATGGGTTATAGCATTTCCCGGCATCGGTTTTAACTGTAAAAGGAATTACCTTGATAAAAGGCAGAATATCTTGTGTTAAAAAGTTTGGCTCACCTGTCTCTGGAGATTCCATCGGAAACATCAGACTGTGCAGTCCAAATAGATCGGGGTATGCACTGTTTCCATATTTGGGTAAGGCAAGGTAAAACCGCCGTTTTAGCGCATTAGGAGCAATTAGGTTGCTGGTTTGTGGGGTTAATTGAAAAATAACATTTGAAAACACATTTGCCAAAACGGTCATTCGCTGTTGTCCGTCTAAGAGAAACTCCACTGAACCGGTAGGAAGGTGTTCTTGACTGATTGGCTCTTTAGCGCCTATGGGCTTACATGAATACTCATGCGCACTATTTGATTTTAAAAGGAGTATGCTCCCAATGGGTAGTCTTGTCAAAACAGACGCTACCAGTTTCTTCTGTATCTCTTCTTCTTTCCAAACAAATTGCCTCTGAAAATCGGGAAGAAGAATTTCGTTCTTCTTGATTTTACGAATGGTAGTCTCCAAGTACTCTTTACGGGGATCTAACATTTAATGCTCCTCCTTTTTCCCATCTTTTCAAGGGTTAGGCAATCGACAGAGCAGGGCCATTGGACAACAAGTTCCTAACAATTGAATAATATAATTATTATACCTGCTATATCTACAAATTTCAACCGGCTTCTCAAGATTTTGTGATTTCACATGTTAATTGGCCTCATAGTGCACTTTATCAGCTTGTGCCGCAAAACCATGGAGATGATTGCTTCCCCCCACATTCGTTAAAAAACCATCTCCCCATCAGAAAAACGCCATATCTGAGAAAATTTAAACCCACAGGCCTCATGACCACATATAAAAAAGCATTAGCCCAGATGTACCCTTAACGCTGCTATCACCCGGCTATCCGGCTCCAGGAGGCTAATGCTTGTTTGAAAATTAGCAGAATGCCCAACGGCGAGAGATTTTTACGCCAATCAAGACAAATTTTCGCAGGCGGGCTGACGCCCGGCAAGGAAATTTAACGCAGAGCGGCGGAAAAAGATCCGTCGTTCGGGTGTTTCGGCATTTTTCAAACAAGGCCTAGCATCTAGTATAAATTGACCCATTCTATATGCCCAGGCAAAATGGCAAGGAGGAACGCAGCTACCCGGAAGACCCGGAACGCTTTTATTCTGCACACTCTTTACCTCTCCCCAGCCGGCTTTGGGAAACAGCTCACTATTCATGCCCAATGTTCTAGCAACTTACCGATGCACCATCTCCGCTGTCGTTCTCCATTCGACTTCCTTGCCTAATTTGTTTAATAATCCTGCAAACTTTCTCTAGGCTTCCCCTCCCCACCCCAAGTCCCCCGTTCGACGGCGGCGGAAGTTTGTCCCTTTTTGCGGAATTTACAAAATTCCTCTTGACCTTCCCCCCACTGGAAGGTGTACCATGAAGGCGAAATCGAGGTGAAGCCATGAAAATCAATGAGGTAGAAGCCCTGGTGGGCATCACCCGGAAAAACATCCGCTTCTATGAGTCCGAAGGCCTGCTGGCCCCCCGGCGGAACAGCGAAAACGGCTATCGGGACTACGGCGAGGCCGAGGTCTCCGTCCTGCTGCAAATCAAGCTCCTGCGGAAGCTGGGCGTCTCCCTTGAGGAAATCCGGCGGATGCAGAGCGGCGCCCACACCGTGGGGGACGGCATGCGGAGGCATCTGGTCACCCTGGAACGGGACCGGGACAACCTGGAACAGGCCATCCGTCTCTGTGGGCGGCTGACTGGCCGGCAGGAGCGTCTCAGCGATCTGGACGCCGAAAGCATTCTAAAGGAGATGGAAGCCATGGAACAGAGCGGCACTACCTTCCAGAACCGGCAGCGGCGGGATGTGCGGATTCGCTACGTGGCCCCGGTATTCATCGCCGTGGTGACAGTGCTGCTGATGGGCGCCTTCGCCGGGCTGCTGCTGTGGAGCATCGCCGCCGGTGTCGAGAATTCGCCCCCCGCCCTCATACTGGCGGTTATCCTTCTGGTCCCGCTGGTGATTACCGGCGGCATCCTGCTGGCTCTGGTACAGCGGATACGGGAAATCGGGAAAGGAGAAATTGACGATGCGAAAAACTACTAAAAAGAAAGTCGCCCCCATTCTCATCACCGTCGGAGTGGTACTGTATATCACCCCGCTGGTGGGCTTCTCCCTGGCATCTATGAACGGCCTGACTCAAATGGGAGATTTCACCGCACTCCCCTTGCTGGGGTATGCCTTCCTGGGCGGCGCGGTGATCGTGGGGGTCATTCGGGCCCTGCTCCAGCGGCTGGACGAAATCGACGGCGGCGAGGAGGACGAGGCCAGCCAATATTAACCCACCGCCGCCGAACGCCGTCCGGAAGAGCTTTTTCCGCTGTACCGCGCTGTTTCCCCCTTGCAATCCCAGGGCGGTTCGCGGATTTTTGCAGGAGCCGGGACAGGGCCCGTCTCGCGGAAGATAAGCGGTTCGGGAAAACGTCCCCCGGAAGGCGGATGGTTCCGGAAACGCCCCCCGAAGGCGGGCAGTTCCGGCGAAGTCCCCCGGAAGTCCGGCACTTCCGAAAGATGGGGCGGGCAAGGGGCCGCCCCATACATCCGCTCCGCTTGGTAAAACGCGTGAGAGGACACGCCCCGGCATCTCTGTGCGCCAGGGCCGCAAAAAACGGGGCGCTTCCGAAGAAGCGCCCCGCCGGAGATGTTTTTACCAATGCCCCTCCTCGGTGCGGCTGTGCTCCCTGCGGTTGCCCAGCTGCATGTTGAAGAGTATCTTGGTCAGGGAATTGATCTCTTCCTTCTTCAGCTGCGCAAACAGGATGCCGTACCGGAACTCGTTGGGGGCGCACTCCACCACCCGGATGACCTCGCCCACGAAATCCATCGCCACGTAGTCCTCCAGCTTGATCTTGAGGCGGAGCACTTCCCCCTCGCCGTGGAGATACTCCGACTGGAGGCAGCACCCGCCGGTGCTGATGTCCACCAGCATGCACTGCTCCGGGCGCTCAAAGCGTTCGTCTGCGGCAAAATAGATGGAAATCGGAACGTTCACCGAGAGTCGGAAGGTGTCCCGGTGATTGTCGTGCACCTCCGGCTCCAGGTCCGTCAGGCGCATCAGCGTCCGGGTGGACTCCGCCACGGTGGACCGCAGATAGAACTGCGTCATTTTGTTGTCACAGCCCCGGACATACACCGTGCTGCCCGGCTTGCAGATCTTGAAGGACAGCCCTCCCGGCAGACGCCCCATGGAGATTTCGCCCGCCGCGTGGGCGGTGATCAGGCCGGTATTCAGCATCCGGCCGGTTTTTTCCACAACCTCAATGGGCATTTCATTACAGATCTCCGGAAACGCCGGGCCCGTGTCCTCCAGCACCGGCTCTACCGGCGCCGCTTCGACCTCCTGGATTTCCTGGTCACGGGACATAAAAGAGGAAAAGATACCCATACCGCACCACCTGAATCAATTATTTTATGGCTGTTTACCGCCGGGGCAATCGATACGACTGCCTCTGATTGGACATTATATCATAAAAAGGCTTTGGCCGCAAGCCCCCCGGTTCTTCCCGGGGGAGCCAAAAGCCGGAAAAGGAGGAATCTATGACGGTTTCCAAAGAAGCGCGGAGGCGTGCCCTGAGACGGCAGGCCCTGCTGAGCGTGGCGGCCTTCGCCCTGCTCCAAGCGGCATGCATAGCGATTTTTGCCGCGCTGTGCCTGAGCCCGGACCTGCCCAGGTGGGCGTTCCGGCTGTTCGCTGCCCTGGCGGGCCTGTGCGGACTGCTGGTCATTCCCGCCCTGGTGGTGTTAAAAGAACGTTTCAACGAAATTGAAGGAGGAGAATACGATGCTGCTGCTGAATATTGACTATGTGCCCGGAAAGGAAATCGAGGCCCTGGGAATCGTGAAGGGAACGGTGGTCCAGTCCAAAAACTTCGGCAAGGATTTCATGGCTGGTATGAAAACCCTGGTGGGCGGTGAAATCGCGGGCTACACCGAAATGCTCAACGAGGCCCGCCAGATCGCCACCAAACGCATGGTGGACGAGGCCCAGGCCCTGGGGGCCGACGCGGTGGTCAACGTCCGTTACGGTTCCTCGTCCGTGATGCAGGGCGCCGCCGAGGTGGTGGCCTACGGCACGGCGGTGCGGCTGAAATGACGCGGGTTACTTTCCTGGAACACAGCGGCTTTCTGGTGGAAACGGACTCCGCCGCGCTGCTGTTCGACTGGTGGAAAGGGGAGCTTCCGGCCATCGCGCCGGAGGTCCCCCTCCTCGTCTTTGCCAGCCACATCCACCCGGACCACTTCGACCCCCAAATCTTTGCCCTGGACCAGGGGGGACGGAACGTGCGCTTCATCCTGGGCCACGACATCCGGCGAAACGCCCTGCGCCGCCTCCCCCCGGAGACAGCGGAGAAGTGCCGGAACCTCCGGGGCGGAGAGGCCCTGGACCTCCCCGGAGTCCGGGTGGAGGCCCTGTCCTCCACCGACGAGGGAGAGGCCTTCCTGGTCACGGTGGACGGGCAGACCTTCTTCCACGCCGGGGATCTGAACTGGTGGCACTGGAAGGGGGAGGACAAGGCCTATAACCGGAATATGGAAGTGAATTTCAAACGGTACGCGGAGCCTCTCCGGGGCCGGAACATCGATCTGGCTATGCTGCCGCTGGACCCCCGGCTGGGGGAGGCGGCCTTCCTGGGACCGGCGTATTTTCTCGAAACGGCGGATATCCGGCGGTTTATCCCCATGCATCAGTGGGGGGAGTTCGGGTTTATCTGGAAGTTTCTGGAAAAGCATCCCGCCTTTACAGACCGCGCCGTGCCTGTGGAACGGGCCGGACAAACATTTTCCTTCTGACAAGGAAAAACGCCTGTCCCCCGGAGGAGCTCCCCAACACGCCCCTCCGGGGAGGGCGGAAGAGGGCCGGTGTATCCGGCGTCCCGGCAAATGGTATTGAACGCATAACCCGAAAAGGAGGAACCCGGATGGGTCCCTCCTTTCTTTGCCCTATGCGGTTGTTCAGCTCTTACTGGGGAGCACCGAGGCGATGGACCCGGCAAAGGCGCTCAGAGGCATGGTCTGGAGCACCACGTGGCCCGGGCCGGTGATCACCGTGTTGAACATCCCCTCGCCGCCGAACAGCATGTTCTTCACACCCTTGACCGCCTGGATGTCGATGGTGCACGTCTCGTCCATCATCGCCAGATTTCCCGTGTCCACAATCAGCTGCTGCCCGGGGCCCAGGTCGTACTCCACGGCGGAACCGTCAATCTCCAGGAAGGCCATGCCCCGGCCGCTGAGCTTCTGCATGATGAAGCCCTCGCCGCCAAAAAAGCCCGCGCCCATCTTCTTCTGGAAAAATACCGACAGCTCCACGCCCTGCTCCGAGGCCAGGAAGGCGCTCTTCTGGGCCACAATGGACTTGCCCGGCCCGATCTCCACTGCCCGGATGGCGCCGGGGAAGCTGGAGGCAAAGGCAATCATGCCGGGACCGCCCTTGGAGGTGTAGAGGTTCTGGAACATGGACTCCCCGGAGAACATCCGGCCAAAGGCCTTGCCCAGGCTGCCTCCGGCGGAGGTCTGCATCTCCATGTTGGGGCTCATCCACACCATGGAGCCCTTTTCCGTGACCATCGTCTCTCCGGCGTTCAGCTCGCAGAGCACCACCGGCATGGGCTCGCCCTTGATTTCGTACTTCATCGCGTTTCTCTCCTTTTCTGTTTCACCCGGGAGCCGGGCTCTGATTCCCTTCAGTATAGCAAAGAGCCCCCCGCTCCGCAAGGCCGGAGCCGCAACACGGCACCTTTTGCACACCCCCGCATAAAAGCCTCCGCCCCAGGGCACCCTATACCGCGACACCACTGCCACAAGGAGGCGCGCTATGAACAACAAACGGACCGGACGGCGGACCATCGCCCTGGAGCATCCCCCCTCCATTATCTCCTACGCCAACATCGGCGGCAAGCTGGAGGGCGAGGGCCCCCTGCGGGAGCACTTTGACGAGCTGGACCAGGACTCCTTCTTCGGGGAGAAGACCTGGGAAAAGGCGGAATCCGCCATGCAGAAGCGGGTCCTTCAGCGGGCGCTGGACCAGGTGCGGCTGAAGCCGGGGGACCTGGACTACATTTTCGCCGGGGACCTGCTGAATCAGTGCATCGGGTCTTCCTTTGGCCTGCGGGAATTCGGGATTCCTTTTTATGGGCTTTACGGGGCCTGCTCCACCATGGGGGAGTCCCTTTCCCTGGCGGCGATGATCATCGACGGGGGCTTCGCGGAGAAGGCCGCCGCCATGACCTCCTCCCACTTCTGCACGGCGGAGCGGCAGTACCGGATGCCCGTGCCCTACGGGAACCAGAGGACGCCCACCGCTCAATGGACCGCCACCGCCGCCGGGTGCACGATTCTGGCGTCCCAGGGGGAGGGGCCCTATATTACCCATGTCACCTGCGGGAAGATTGTGGACAAGGGGATTGCCGACGCCAACAACATGGGCGCCGCCATGGCTCCGGCGGCGTATGACACGCTGTCCGCGTTTTTCCAGGATACCGGCACCAAGCCCCAGGATTACGACCTGGTGGTTACCGGAGACCTGGGGGAGCTGGGCCACGCGATTGTCCGGGATTTCTTTCAGCAGGACGGGCTGGATATGGGAGAGGGCTTTCAGGACTGCGGCCTGCTCCTGTATGACCGGGAAAAGCAGGATATGCACGCCGGGGGCTCCGGGTGCGGGTGCTCCGCTTCGGTGCTGAACGGGTATCTCCTTTCCGGGATGCGGCAGGGGAAGTGGAAGAAGATCGTGTTTGCGCCTACCGGAGCGCTGCTGTCGCCTACCTCCAGCTTTCAGGGGGAGTCCATTCCGTCGATTTGCCACGCGCTTTGCATTTCTATGGGAAAGTGAGGGGGAACGGCCTGAGACCGGCGGGGACCCTGGGGAAATGGCCTGATCAGGGGATCAGGCCCCGCAGAGAGCGTGCATGCTGCTGCAATAGAAGCTGCATGAAGAAGCCCGTCCTCCGGAGGCGCCTGGCTTCCGGAGAGACGGGTCCCTTACATAATTTTTCCGGCAGGAAACCCCTTTTTTGCATGTTCCACAGGAACCGGCGGGCATCCTTGTGGAAATTGACCGTTGACTTTGGTATGAAATCAGACTATACTACCTTTCGTCCCGCCGGTGGTCTGATTTCGTACTCAAAGGAGAACCTTCGCCTATGGATGCTTATAAACTGTTTCAGGATTACATCCGCCTTCAGCACCAGATTGATGAGTTTTATCATGAGCTGGCCGTCCGGCAGAACCTCTCCGACAGCGCCCTGCTGGTGCTGTGGACCCTGACCGACCTGGGAGAGGGCTGCACCCAGCGGGACATCTGCCTCCAGTTTTCCCTGACCAAGCAGACCGTGCACTCCTCCGTGCGGAAGCTGGCGAAGGAGGGCTTTCTCTTCCTTCAGCCCGGTCCCGGACGAGAGGTTCGGGTCTTTCCCACCGAGGCGGGCCGGGCCCTGATCCGGGAAAAGATTCTCCCCCTGAAGGCCGCAGAGGAGGCCGCTTCCCTCCGCATGGGCGGCGAGGGGCTTTCCACCATGCTCCGCCTGACCCGGAACTGGTTCGCCCTCTTTCAGGAGGAGGCCGCATCCATCCCAAAAACAAAACCGCCGGAATCCTCCGGCGGAACCTGATAGAGAAAGGAATTCCCCATGCATATCCGTTTATCCGAACATTTTACCTACGCCAAGCTTCTGCACTTCACCTTCCCCACCGTGGTCATGCTGATCTTCACGTCCATCTACGGCGTGGTGGACGGCGTGTTCGTCTCCAACTACGCGGGGAAAACCGCCTTCGCGGCGGTGAACCTCATCATGCCCGCCCTGATGATCTTCGCCACGGTGGGCTTCATGCTGGGCACCGGCGGCAGCGCCATCGTGGCCCGGACTATGGGAGAGGGAGACCTCCCCCGGGCGAACCGGTACTTCTCCCTCATCATCGCCGCCGGGGTGATCGCGGGGGCGGTTCTGACGGCCCTTGGACTTCTGATCATCGAACCCCTCTGCGCCGCCCTGGGCGCCACAGGAGAAATGCTTCCTCTGGCAGTCCTCTACGGGCGCATTTTATCCCTGGCACTGATCCCCTTCATTCTCCAGAACATGTTTCAGAGCTTCCTGGTGGCGGCGGAACGGCCCAAGCTGGGGCTGGGACTCACCGTGGCCGCAGGACTCACCAACATGGCGGGAGACTGGCTGCTGGTGGGCGTCCTGCCCTGGGGCGTGGCCGGAGCCGCCATCGCCACGGTGGCCAGCTCCCTGGTGGGGGGCGTGGTGCCGCTGGTCTACTTCCTCCTGCCCAACAAAACGCCCCTCCGGCTGGCCCGCCCCCGGCTGGAGGGCCGGGTGCTGGCCCAGGCCTGCTCCAACGGCTCCTCGGAGATGATGAGCAACCTGTCCACGTCCCTGGTCAGCATCCTCTACAACTTCCAGCTCATGCGCCTCA
Source organism: Oscillospiraceae bacterium 38-13 (assembly GCA_041223955.1). Classification (GTDB taxonomy): domain Bacteria; phylum Bacillota; class Clostridia; order Oscillospirales; family Oscillospiraceae; genus Oscillibacter. The sequence goes on from JBCLRG010000001.1 coordinate 116,797, forward strand.
TCGGCGAGGACGGCGTGGCGGCCTTCGGCGTCATCATGTATGTGAACTTCATCTTCATCGGCGTCTTCATGGGCTACTCCATCGGCGCGGGCCCCATCATCAGCTATCACTACGGCGCGGGCAATCACGAGGAGCTCCGGAGCCTCCTCCGCAAGAGCCTCCTGCTGATGCTGGGGGGCTGCGCCGGGCTTACCGCCGCCGCCGTGGGACTGGCGGAGCCCCTGTCCCGGATCTTTGTGGGCTATGACCCGGAGCTGCTGGCCCTCACTGCCCGAGGGTTCCGGCTCTACGCCCTGTCTTTCCTCGCCATGGGCTTCAACATCTTCGGCTCCGCCTTCTTCACCGCCCTCAGCAACGGCGTGCTCTCCGCCGCCATCGCCTTCCTCCGGACCCTGCTGTTCCAGACGGCGGCCATTTTCATCCTCCCCCTCTTCCTGGGGCTGGACGGCATCTGGCTGGCGGTGACAGCGGCGGAGCTGCTGACCCTCAGCGTTACGGCGGCGTTCCTGGTGAGCCAGCGGCGGCGGTACGGCTACGGATTCTGATTGGGGGGCGGGCTCCCCAGGTCCATCCCCGCCGTACCCCCGATCACGATGATGGCCGGGGCCTCCAGCCCCGCCCCCCGGGTCTGCTCCCCGATGTCCCGCAGCGTCCCCCGGACGGCCCCGCCCTTTCCGGATATCACGGCGGCGGGAGTCTCCGGGGAAACCCCCGCCGCCAGGAGGCGGCGGGCAATCCGCTCCAGCCGGGACAGGCCCATGAGGACCACCAGCGTCCCCGGCAGGCGGGCCAGAAGGTCCTCCGGAAGGTCCTCGTCCGCCGTGTGGGCCGTGACCACATGGAAGCTCCGGCTCACGCCCCGGTGGGTAACGGGGATGCCCGCCGCTCCCGCCACGGCAACGGCGGAGGTGACGCCGGGGACGTACTCCCAGGGAATCCCGGCGGCCTCCAGGGCCAGGGCCTCCTCCCCGCCCCGGCCGAAGACAAAGGGGTCCCCGCCCTTGAGGCGGACCACCGGCCTTCCCTCTCGGGCTTTGGCAATCAGGAGGGCGTTGATGTCCTCCTGGGCCATAGAGTGCTGCCCCAGGCGCTTGCCCACATAGATGCGCTCCGCGCTCTCCGGGGCGGCGTCCAGCAGCTCCGGGGCGAGGAGGTCGTCATAGACCACCGCGCCGCACCGCTCCAGCAGCCGGAGGCCCCGGAGGGTAATCAGGTCCGCCGCTCCGCACCCCGCGCCCACCAGATACACCGTCCCGACGCGCTCCGCCCCGGTCAGGACCGCCTCCAGCTCCGCCTCCTTCAGGGGAAAGCCGGTTTCCAGGCAGCTGCCGAACAGCCGGGAAAACACCCCGGCCCGCCGGTCCTCCGGCACCCGCTCCCGGACCACCGGGCGCAGCGCCGACAGGTAGGCCAGCAGGTCCCCGAAGTCCTCCGGCACTCCCTCCGCCAGCCTGCGCCGGACCCAGGCGGCGGCGGCGGGGCTGGCTCCGCCGGTGGAGATGCCCACGGACAGGTCCCCCCGCTTCACCAGGGCGGGGAAGAGGAAGGTGCACTGGTCCCGGTCGTCCACTACGTTCACCGGCACCCCCCGCTCCCGGCAGAGGGCGGCGGCGGCGCGGTTGGCCTCCCGGTCGTCCGTGGCGGCAATCACGAACTGTTTTCCCTCCAGCAGGGCGGGGGCAAAGGCCTGCCGCGCCAGCGTCAGCCCCGGCAGGGCCTCGATCTCCGGCAGGATGTCCGGCGCGGCCACGGTGAGCCGGGGGCCGTAGGGCAGCAGCGCCCGTATCTTCCGCAGGGCCACCGCCCCGCCTCCCAGAATCAGGCCCACCCGGCCCGCGATATCCATGAAAAACGGAAAGTATGCCATACTCAGCCCTCCTCCGGCAGTTCGCAGAAATAGCGCCAGCCCCGGGGACCGGCGGCGCGGTCCAGGCGGACGCCCATGACCCGGTCCAGAATTCCGCTCCGGTAAATTTCCTCCGGCCCGTCCAGGGCCAGAAGGCGGCCCTCCCCCAGGACGGCAATCTCGTCCGCCATGGTCAGGGCCAGGCAGAGGTCATGGAGGACCAGCGCCGCCCCCCGGCCCTCCTCCGCCAGGCGGCGGACCAGGGTCAGGACCTCCAGCTGGTGCCGGATGTCCAGGTAGGTGGTGGGCTCGTCCATCAGGATGGTCTCCGTCTCCTGGGCCAGGGCCATGGCGAGATACACCTTCTGCCGCTGGCCCCCGGAGAGCTCCGAAAGGGGCCGGTCCGCCAGAGGCAGGGCGTCCGCCGCCGCCAGCGCCCGGTCCGCGGCGGCGTAGTCCTCCCTCCGGCAGCGCCGGGGATAGGACAGGTAGGGAAACCGCCCGTGGAGCACCAGCCGCCGGGCCGTGATGCTGGGAACCGAACGGGACTGGGGCAGGAAGGCGATCTTCCGGGCGGCCTGCCGGGGGGTGTAGCTTCCAAAGGGCGCGCCGTCCAGGAGGATTTCCCCCGCCAGCGGCGGCAGGAGGCCGGGGATGGTCCGCAGGAGCGTGCTCTTCCCGCAGCCATTGGGCCCCAGGAGAACCAGCACCCGTCCCGGGCGCAGGGTCAGGGATACCCCCTCCAGCACCCTCCGGCCGGGATAGCCCGCCGAGACGTTCCGCAGCTCAACCATGGCCCGCCCCCCTTCCCCGCCTCTGCCGCAGAAGCAGCCAGAGGAAGAAGGGCCCCCCCAGAAGGGACAGCACCACCCCCACCGGCAGCTCGTAGGGGGCGAAGAGGGTCCGGGCCAGGATGTCGCACAGGGTCAGCAGGGCCCCGCCCCCCAGCGCCGCCGCCAACAGCAGGCGGGCGGAGCTGTCCTCCCCCACCATGCGGCGGACCATATGGGGCGCGATGAGCCCCACGAAGCCCAGCAGGCCGGCGAAGCTCACCGCCGCCCCCGCCAGCGCCGCCGCCAGCGCCAGCAGAACCAGCCGCAGCCTCCGGGCCGGAAGGCCCAGGCTCCGGGCGGTCTCCTCCCCCAGGAGGAGCACGTCCATCTCCCCCGACAAGGACAGGGCCAGCGCGAACGCCGCCAGCGCCACCCAGAACGCCGGAGTCACCCGGGTCATGGTGAGGTTCGCCAAGCCCCCCACCCGGAAGTCCGTGTAGCCGTTCAGGGCGTCGGGGAAGAAGGTCAGCACGGCGTCAATCCCGGCGCTGAACATGCCGGACACCGCCACCCCCGCCAGAACCAGGGTCATTTTCGACGCGCCGGTCCGGGACCCGATGGACAACACCAGCAGCACGCCCCCCAGCGCCCCCAGGAAGGCGGCGAAGGGCGCCGTCCAGGCGGGCCACAGGGCGGCGCACACCGCCGTGCACAGTCCCGCCCCGGCGTTGACGCCGATGACGTTGGGGGCCGCCAGCGGATTCCCCAGCACCCCCTGAATGACGGTTCCCGCCGCCGCCAGAGACGCCCCCGCCAGAAGGCAGCCGAAGGTCCGGGGCAGGCGGGCGTAGAGGACGATGGAGGCGGAGGTCCCGCTCCCCTTCCCCAGCAGCGCGGCCAGCACCTCTCCCGGGGGCACGGGCACCGCCCCCAGGCACAGGCTCAGCAGGGCGGAGCACGCCGCCAGCGCCGCCAGGGCCGGGAGCACGTATTTAGTTGGGATAGAGAATTTCCGCGAGTCCTTCATAGGCTTCCCCCCAGCGGGCGTTGGGCTTCAGGTTGTAGAGGCGGTGGTCCAGGGTGATGAACCGGCCCTCCCGCACCGCGCGGAGGCCGCTCCAGGCGGGATTGGAGAGCAGCGCCGCCTCCAGGGACTTCTGCGCCGCCGTGGCGTCCGCCCCCTGAAGGACGGCGAAGATGTAGTCCGGGTCCCCGGCGAGGATGCCCTCCAGGCTCAGGTTCTCCAGCAGCCCGCCGCCGTCGGCGATGTTGACGCAGCCCAGGTCCGCCAGCATCTCCCCCAGGACGCTGCCCTCGCTGCCCTTGGCCTTGCAGCTGCTGCCGCTGGCCCGGACGTAGAGGACCTTGGGGGCGCTGCCGTCCTGCCGGGCCACGGCGGCGTCCACCTGGGCCTGGACGGAGGCTCCGTTGGCCTCGTAGAGGTCCGGGCGGCCGGTGAGGCGGGTGCAGATGTCCAGCATCCGGAGGTAGTCGTCAAAGCAGTCCACCTCGAAGTAGGCGGCGGGAATGCCCGCCTGGGCAAAGGCCTCCTCCAGCTCCAGATTCGCGGCGGTGTTGACGCTGGCCAGAATCAGGTCCGGCTCCGCCGACAGAAGCACCTCCAGGCTGGGCTCTTTCACCGCTCCCAGGTCCGCCACGTTCTCCCCCAGGCCCAGGTCAAAGGAAGTCCAGGCGTCCCCGGCGGTGGCTATCAGGGTGTCTTTGCCCCCGGCCAGGCACCAGATGTCGGCGAAGCTGCCGATCATGGCTGCGGTCCGCCGGGGGGGCTCCAGCTCCAGCTCCCGGCCCAGGTCATCGGTAAAGGCGATGGTCTCGCCGGAGGAAGCCGGGGCCTCCGGCGGAGGGCCTCCGCAGGCGGTCAGCAGCAGGAGGAGGGTGAGTAAGGCGCTAAAACGTTTCATAGGCATTTTCTCCAATCCGAGGAAAGGGAGCGGGATGAGACCCGGCCTCCCTTCCGTTTGCAAATCCTGTGTCAGGCGTATTTTGCCACAATGGCGTTCAGGTCCTCCCGGTGGGACTCGGACCACTGGGCCCAGCCCTGGCCCGCCGCCGCGGCGGCCCGGCCCAGCTCCACCAGAAGGGCGGGGACGTCCTTTTCCAGAATCACCGCTCCCGCCTCGCCGAAGCGGGCGGCGTCCAGGGCGTCGCTGCCGTCCAGGAACATCCGGAACGCGGGCTGGGGCTTCTTGTCCTCCAGGCGGACGCCCCCCTGGAAGCCGATGATTCCCGCCTGATGGGCGGAGCAGCTGGAGGGACAGCCGGAAATCCGGATTTTCGGCAGGGCCCCGTTGGGAATCCCGGCCTCCCGGACCGCCGCCATAGCGGCCTGAAGCAGCCCCTGGCTGTCCCGGATGCCCTGCTGGCACACCGTGGCCCCGATGCAGGCCGTGCTGTGCTCGAACTCCGTTTCCCCGCCGTCCTCCGTGACGGCCAGGACTTTTTCCGCCCCGGCGGCGGGGAGGTTGACGATATACAGGGTCCCGTCCGGCCCCACCCGGCACTCCGCGCTGTACATGGCGAAGTCCTTCAGCACGGCGTACAGCTCTCCGGGCTTCTCCGGCGGGAGAACACCCCCGGCGGGGTGATACGCCACCGCGTACATCCCCGGCTGCTTCTGGAGGATGACCCGGGGGTGGTCCACCGTCTCTTCGCCTCCGCAGAGGTCCGCCAGCGCCTCCAGCCGGGGCATGTCCAGCCCTCCGGCGGCTTTGGCGGCTTCCACGTTTTTCAGGAACGCTTCCCGCAGGCCCTCGGGACCCAGGGTATCCTGCATGAAGCGGGTCCGGGCCTTGGCCCGGTTCTCATAGTTGCCGTGCTGGCAGAAGGTGTCCACCATGGCCTTTACATAGTAGAGGACCTGGGCGGGGTTCACGGACTCATCCACCAGCACTCCCATGCGGTGGCCCATGGCCCCCAGTCCCCCGGCGATGCGGAGGGAGAACGTCCCGTCCGCCTGCGCCCGGAAGCCCATGTCCCGGAAGGCGCTGTGGACGGAATCGTCCGCGCCGTTGGAGAAAGCGATCTTCAGCTTCCGGGGCATGCGGATTTCCCGGCAGACGGAGAGGAGGTAGTCCGTCACCGCCTCCGCGTAGGGATAGGGGTTGAAGGCCTCCCCCTCCTGCACGCCGGAGAGGGGGCTGCACATGACGTTCCGGGGGTTGTCCCCGCCGCCGCCCCGGCAGAAGATGCCGCAGGAGATGGCCGCCTCCATGATGGCGGGGACCTGCTCCGCCGGGAGGTCGTGGAGCTGCACCGTCTCACAGGTGGTGAGCTTCAGCCGCCGGACGTCATAGCGCTCCACGGTGTCCGCCAGGAACTTCAGCCGCTCCGCCGTCAGCCGTCCGGCGGGCAGGCGCAGGCGCAGCATGTGCTTTTCCGGGTCCCGCTGGGCGTAGCTGCCCATGCCGCCGGAGATGCCCTTATAGTCCTTCCGGTCGATTTCCCCCTTCTGGAACTCCCGGATTTTTTCGGAGAAGGCTTGAATCTCCTCCCGGTACGTCTGAATCCACTTCTGGTCCATCATCATGCGTCAACTCTCTTTCCCGTGGTTTTCCACGGCACAAAATTACTGCGGTCATTGTAGCATAAAGTCCGCCCCGCCGCAATCCCCAATCAGAGCAGCTCCTCCGGCTCCAGAAGCCGGAAGCCGTTCTCCGCCAGCAGCCGGGCAAACACGCCCTGTCCGGCAATTTTCCGGCCGCGGAAGGTGCCGTCGTAGACCTGCCGGACGCCGCAGCTGGGGCTCCGGGGCTGGAGGACGGCCAGCTCCGCCCCCTCCCGCCGGGCGGTTTCCAGGGCCAGCTCCGCGCCCCGGCGGAAGGCCCCGTCCACGTTCCGGCCCTCCCGGTCCGTTACCAGTCCGTCCACAATTTCCGCCGGAGGCCGGGGAACCGGCAGGCCCCCCAGCACCTCCGGGCAGACGGGGACGGCCTCGTGGCCCTGGTCCTTCAGCCACTTCAGCACCTGAGGGCTCCGGTTGTTCCCGCCGCTGTATTTGCAGTTCTCCCCCAGGAGGCAGGCGCTGACCAGCACTTTCATTCCGCCAGGCCCTCCAGATAGTGGATGAACTGCTGGGCCGTCCGGCCGGAAAAGCCCCCGTGGCGGATTTCCCAGGCGTTGGCCTTCCGGAACAGCTCCTCTTCGTCCATCCGGATGCCCTGCCGCTCCGCCAGGGCCTTCACAATGGCCTGGAACTCCCGGGGCGTGGGGGCGTTGTAGTTGATGGTGACGCCGAACCGGGCCGCCAGGGAGAGCTTTTCCTCCATGGTGTCGGAGCGGTGGATGTCCCCGTGGTGCTCCATGTCCTGCCGGTCGTTCCAGGTCTCCCGGATGAGGTGGCGGCGGTTGGAGGTGGCGTAGATCAGCACGTTTTCCGGCCGCGTCTCCACGCCGCCCTCAATGACGGCCTTGAGGAATTTGTACTCCACTTCGTTTTCCTCAAAGCTCAGGTCGTCGATGAATATGATGAAGCGGTAGTTCCGGTTTTTGATCTCGCCCAGGATATGGGACAGCTCCCCGAACTGGTGCTTGTAGATCTCGATCATCCGGAGGCCCCGGTCGTAGTATTCGTTGATGAGGGCCTTGACGCTGGTGGACTTGCCGGTGCCCGCGTCGCCGTAGAGGAGGACGTTGTTGGCGTGCTTCCCGGCGAGGAAGGCCTCCGTGTTCCGCCGGAGCTCCGCCTTCTGGCCCTCATAGCCCAGAAGGTCCTCCAGGCGGACGCCGTCCACGTTGCTGATGGGCAGGAAGTCCAGCTCCGCTCCGTTCCGGCGGATGCGGAAGGCCCGGTTCATGGCGAACACGCCGTAGCCGTACCGCTTGTAATAGTCTGTCACCAGTTGGAACATCTCATGCCCGTTCTCCGCCTCCGCCAGGGCCCTTCGGAGGGTTTGGACCTGGGCGCTGACGTCCCGGTTATAGGTCCGCTCCCGCTTGGGAATGGCCCGGTAGCTGGTTAAGATTGTGAAGCTGTCCGTGAGCAGGTACTGCTCCAGCTCGGAGAAGTCATAGTGAAAGAGCTGGTGGAAGACGGCGAAGTCACTCTCGGCGAAGAGGTTTACGCTGCCGCCCTCGGTGGCCCCCGTCCGCTCGCAGGTCCGGGTGAAGGAGTTGTCGTTGGTCATGAGGACCCAGGTGAGGTAGCACTGCCAGAGGTTTTCGTCAAAGCCGCAGGCGGTGGAGAGGTCCAGGATGCGCTTGACCTCCGCGTTGGCCCGCTGGAGGAGGAGCTCCTTGGCTCCGCCGTTCTTGCAGTCCCGGATGATCTCCGCGAGGCGGACCAGGATGCTGTCCCGGCCCAGGGCGCTGTAGAGGATGAGGTGGGGGAGTATGCGGTTCATGGAATCCATCCTTTCCTTGTGAAAAAGCCGCCGTCTCCCGGGAGGCGGCGGCTCCGGAGGGGGACGGCAGGGGCCCTGCCCCTGCACCCCGCCAGGGGCGCGGCGCCCCTGGACCCTCCAAGCTGGTTCTCTTTCAGTTGGACGCGGTGTCGGGGTCCGTGTCGTCGCCCCAGAGCATGTTCTTCCGCAGCTCCGCGCCTACGGTCTCCATCTGGTGCTGGGCCAGCTGCCGCCGCTTGGCGTTGAAGAAGGTCCGGCCGTTTTTGTTTTCGGCGATCCACTTGCCGGCGAACACGCCGTCCTGGATGTCTGTCAAGACGGCTTTCATGTTCTTTTTGGTCTCCTCGTAGGGGAGAATCCGGGGGCCGGAGACGTACTCGCCGTATTCCGCCGTGTCGGAGATGGAGTAATTCATCATGGCCACGCCGCCCTTGTTGATGAGGTCGATGATGAGCTTCATTTCGTGGATGCATTCGAAGTAGGCGTTCTCCGGGGCATAGCCCGCCTCCACCAGGGTTTCGAAGCCCATTTTCATCAGCTCCACCACACCGCCGCAGAGGACGGCCTGCTCGCCGAAGAGGTCCGTTTCCGTCTCGTCCTGGAAGGTGGTCTCCATCACGCCGCCCCGGGCGCCGCCGATGCCCGCCGCGTAGGCCAGGGCCAGGTCCAGGGCTTTTCCCGTGGCGTTCTGCTCCACGGCCACCAGGCACGGCACGCCCTTGCCCGCCACGTAGGTGGAGCGGACCGTGTGGCCCGGGCCCTTGGGGGCAATCATGCTCACGTCCACCCCGGCGGGAGGAACGATTTGCTTGAAGTGGATGTTGAAGCCGTGGGCGAACATCAGCATGTTCCCCGCCTCCAGATGGGGGGCGATGTCCGTTTTGTAGACGTCCGCCTGCACCTCGTCGTTGATGAGGATCATGACGATGTCCGCCCACTTGGCGGTGTCCGCCACGGTCTGGACCTTCAGCCCCGCCTTCTCGGCGGAGGCCCAGTTCCTGCTGCCCTGGCGGAGGCCCACGCACACGTCGCAGCCGGATTCCTTCAGGTTCAGCGCGTGGGCGTGGCCCTGGGAGCCGTAGCCGATGATGCCGATCTTCTTTCCGTCCAGCTTGCCCAGGTCGCAGTCCTTCTCATAATACATTCTTGCCATATTCGTATTCCTCCTTCAGTTTGCTCTCGTCGTATATCGTGCTACGCCCTCTCTCGATGGCGATAGTACCGGTTTTTGCGATTTCCAGAATGCCGAAGTCCTCCAGCATCTGAATCAGCGCCGCGTTCTTGCTCTGGGAGCCGAAGACCCAGACCGTCAGGGATTCCTTGTCCACGTCGATGATATGGCCCCGGAAGATGTTGGCCATCTGGATGATCTCGTCCCGGGAGCTGTGGTCCGTGGCCCGGACCTTGATCAGGGCGATCTCCCGGCGGATGCAGCTCTCCTCGTCGAAGATCTTCACCGCCTGGACCCCCAGCAGCCTCCGGCACTGGGTGGCCAGCTGGTTCGCCACCAGCTCGTCCGCCAGCAGCTCGATGGAGATGCGGGCGGTGCGGGGCCGGTCCGTGGCCCCGGAGACAATGGATTCGATGTTATAGCCCTTCCGGGAGAAGAGCCGGGCCACCTGGCTGAGGATGCCCGGCGTGTCCTCCGTCAGGATGCAGAGGGTGTAGAGCTTCTTCTCCGTGTCCCATTGTTTTCTCATGCCTCTCCTCCTTCACTCAGCAGGAAGTCCGTGATCTCGGCCCCGGAGGCCACCATGGGCCGGACCATCTCGTCGATGTCCAGGCGGCAGTCAATCACCGCCGCCTCCCCTCCGGCAAGGGCCTCCGCCAGGACGGCCTCCATGTCCTGCCGGGTCTCCGCCCGGAAGCCCCGGATGCCGTAGGCCTCCGCCAGCTTCACGAAGTCCGGCCCCCGGTCCAGGGTGGTCTCGGAGTAGCGCCCGCCGTAGATCAGGCTCTGCCACTGGCGGACCATGCCCAGGGTGCCGTTGTTGAACACCACGGTGATGATGGGCAGCTTGTAATGGCCCACCGTCGCCAGCTCGTGGCAGTTCATCCGGAAGCAGCCGTCTCCGGTGATGTGGAAGACCCGCTTGTCCGGGTGGGCCGTCTGGGCCCCGATGGCGGCCCCCAGGCCGAAGCCCATGGTGCCGAAGCCGCCGCTGGTGAGCATCTGGCCGGGGTACTGGAAGTGGAGGTACTTGATGGCCCACATCTGGTGCTGGCCCACGTCCGTGGCCACAATGGCGTCCCCGGGCATCTGGACCCGGATGGTCTCCAGCACCTGCTGGGGGGTCAGGCGGTCGCTGTCCTCCGCCACGGAGGGGGCCCGGAGGGGCAGGATGTGGGCCTTCCAGGCCCCGTGGTCGTACTGGGGCAGCTTCTCGTTCAGCATCGCCAGCACCCGCCGGGCGGAGCCGATGATGTGGTGGTCCGTCAGGACGTTCTTGTCAATCTCCGCCCGGTCGATGTCGATCTGGACGATCTTCGCCTGCCTGGCGAAGGTGGCCGGATTCAGGGCCACCCGGTCGGAGAAGCGGCACCCCACGGCGATGAGAAGGTCGCACTCGTTGCAGGCGGTGTTGGAGGCCCGGGACCCGTGCATGCCGATCATGCCGGTGGTGAGGGGATGGCTCCCGGAGAAGCCGCCGCCGCCCATGAGGCTGATGGCCACCGGGGCGTCCAGCTTCTCGGCGAACTCCCGGAACTCCCGGTCCGCCCTTCCCAGCACCACGCCGCCGCCGCAGATGACGAAGGGCTTCTCCGCCTGGGCGATCATCTCCAGGAGGATGTCCACGTCCTCCTGATTGGGGGTGGGCTTTTTCAGCTCGTGGTCCCGGTTCAGCTCCCGCATCCCGGCGCAGCCCCGGTTTTCCCGCCAGGGGACGAACTCATATTCAATCTCCACGCTGGGGAAGGTCACGTCCTTCAGAAAGTCGATGAGCACCGGCCCCGGCCTGCCGCTGGCGGCCACGGCGAAGGCCTGCCGCATGACGGCGGGGATGGTGGCCGGGTCCCGAACCAGGAAGGTGGCCTTGGTGATGGGCATGGCGATGCCGGTGATGTCCACCTCCTGAAAGGCGTCCTTGCCCAGGGTGGCCTCGGTGACGTTGCAGGTGATGAAGACCACCGGGGAGGAGTCCAGGTAGGCGGTGGCGATGCCGGTGGTCAGGTTCGTGGCCCCGGGGCCGGAGGTGGCGAAGCACACGCCGACTTTCCCGGTGGACCGGGCGTAGCCGTCGGCGGCGTGGGCCGCCCCCTGCTCATGGGCGGTCAATACATGGTGAATTTTGTCCTTGTACCGGTACAGCTCGTCATAGACGTTGAGGATGGTGCCGCCGGGATAGCCGAAGACGGTGTCCACCTCCTGCTCCAAAAGGCACTCCATGATGGCCGCAGTGGCTCTGATTTTCACATTCTTTCCTCCTTGCGCCGGGTAATCCGCCCTTCACGGCCCGGCTGGTTATGGGGTCCGCTCACAGGAATTTGAAGAGGTTCAGTCCAATCTCCGGGTCGAAGGCCCGGTCCACCTGCCCGTCGATCAGCTGGAGCACCAGTTCGCAGGTGGCGCTGACCACGGCGCTGTTCAGGTGTCCGCCGAAGACCTCCCCCCGCTCGTTGCCCGCGCTGATGTGCAGATGGCAGTAGGGCTTGCCGTCCATGGTATTTACGGTTCCCGTCAGGGAAACAATCTCAAAGCTGCCCTGAAACTCGTTGGAGTGGTACTGCTTTTCCTCCGTCCGGAAGACCCCCGCCGTGAAACGGCCGACGGCCCCCAGGGCCCGGACGCTGGCGAGGGCAACCCGCTCCCTGGCGGCCAGCTCCATCACCTTCTCCACGATCTCCTCGCCCTTGTCAATCCGGGCGACAATGGTGTTTCCAAATCTTCTGTAGTCCACAGCCCCTTCTCCTCACTTCCAGATTTTCACTGCCTGGGGGTCCTCGGCCAGGCACAGCTCCCGCAGGGTCTCCAGCTCCTCGCTGTGGTCCTCCAGCGGGTCCTCGTACTCCAGCACCGCCGCCACGGAGAGCTCGAAGCCCTCCTCGCCGTACTGCTTCCACAGCTCCATGAGCCGCTTGTTGGGGTGAATGCCTCCGGAGAGCTTGGCCCGGACGCTGTTGAACGCCGCTTTGGTGTCCTTGGCGGTTCCCAGGAAGGCCTCTCCGGTCTCCTTGCACCGGAGGGAGATGACGCCCATCTCCGGGCGGCGGTTCTTCCACTCCTCCGTCAGTGCTTTTTTCTGCGCTTTATCCATTTCATTTTTCTCCTGTAATCGTAACTATATTGTTTATCCGCCTCTCCCCTCCGGGCATTCCCGGATTACCGTCAGGGCCTCCGGGAGCTCCCCGTCCGCCTCATGGTAGACGAACAGGGTGTTGCTCCGGGTATTCAGGCAGGTGTGGACCTGCTCGCCTCCGGCGAAGGGCGGTGCCGCCCGCAAGCGGTCAAAATCTACCCGGTTCTTTTTCAGCGCCGCCCGGATTTCCTCCGGGTTCTCCAGATACTTCGTCTCCGCAGTGCTCTTCTCCTGAATCGCCACCAGAATCACCCCCATCAGCATGGCGCTGACCGAGTCGTGCATCTTCACCCAGTGGGGAGGAAAGGGGTTGTCGTCGTCGCGCCACACCACCGGATCGGGCTGGTCCAGATCTTCCGCCCGGATGCCCGCGGCCCAGCCGCCCTGACTTTCCAGGCAGATTTGCAGGTAATTTCCCGTAACCTCTCCCCAGCGCTCTCTGGGCAGGGCCCGAAACCGTTTCTGTTCCGGGTTGTCCTCCTCCGGGTCGCTGCACTCCAGCTCATCCTCCAGATATTCATAAGAGAAGGTCAGGTGGTCCTGAAACGGCCGGCCTTCCATCTCCGGAAGCTGAATCCGGTCCAGCATCCTGTTCAGGCTCGCCCCGCCGCAGGCCAGCAGATATTCCCGAAACGCTCCGGGAAGCCGGATGCCCACGGCGGTCTCAAAGGAGACAATCTGCTCCTCCGGAATCCCCCGGGCGGGCCTCCCATCCCTGCCGAACAGGGGCTCCGCCCACTGAACCAGCTGAATGGGGGTAATCTGATACCATGTTCCCCCCAGCCGCTTCTTCAGGAAGTTCATATCTTCCCCCCGCCCTTTTGCAGGGCGATGACGCCGGTCCGGGCCACCTCCAGAATGTTGAAGGGCCGCATCATATCCTCGAACACGTCCACCCGGTCCGGGGTGTCGGAAATCTCCAGGGTCATGGAGGTGGGCGAGATGTCCGCCGCCTTGGCCCCGCAGATATTGCAGATGGTCATGATGTGCTCCCGGTTGTTCTTGTTGGCGCTGACCTTGATGATCATCAGCTCCCGGCCGATCATGTTCCCCTCGTCCAGGGTCCGGACCTTGATGACCTCCACCAGCTTGTTCAGCTGCTTTTCCACCTGCTCCACCACGCTGTTCCCGTTGTCCACGATGATGGTCATCCGGGAGAGGGAGGGATCGTCCGTCACCCCCACGGCCAGAGAGTCGATGTTAAAGGCCCGGCGGGAGAAGAGGCTGGCCACCCGGTTCAGCACTCCCGCCCGGTTCTCCACCAGAATGGAAATCGTCTGTTTCATCCTTTCCACCTCCCTCTCAGTCCGTGGTTTTCCACTCGGGACTCACCTCCGCGATGAGGAGGCAGGGCCCCTCCGCCGCCAGGAAGCGGTCCAGGGTCTCCTCCACCTTCGCCTCGGTGCACAGGGTCATGCAGGGAATGCCGTAGGCCCCGGCGATGGCGGCAAAATCCGGGTCGCCCTCCAGCTGCACGCCGAAGGGGCCGTGATAGGGCTCCTTCCCCTGAATCTGGTTCACCAGGCCCAGCACCCCGTTCCGGAGGAGGAGGATCTTCAAATCAAAGCCCCCGGCCTTCACGGCGGCCAGCTCGTTCATGGACATCTGGAAGGACCCGTCGCCGCAGACCGCCACCACCTGCCGCTCCCGCTGGGCGGTCTTCACCCCCACGGCGCAGGGGATGGCGTAGCCCATGGTCCCCAGGCCCCCGCTGGTCAGGAACCGGGCCCCGTTGAGCCGGAGGTGCTTGCAGGCCCAGATTTGATTCTGCCCCACGTCCACGCACACGGCGGCGTCCTCCCGCAGCCGCTCTCCCAGCAGCCGCAGAAGCCGGCCTGGGAAGACGTATCCGTCCTTTGTGGGATAGCCCCGGCTCAGATTGGTCCTCCGGAGGGCCTGAAGGTCCTCCCGCCACCGGCGGCACTCCGCCTGGACTCCCCGCTCCATGAGCTGTTGGAGAATCACGCGGGCGTTCCCCACCAGGGGAAGTGTGGACTGCATATTCTTCCCGATTTCGGCGGGGTCCACGTCAATGTGGATGTTCGGCATCCGCTTTTGAATCTCGTCCGGGGAGACGATGGCACGGTCCGCCACCCGGGTGCCGATCATGATCAGCAGGTCCGACTTCACCAGCGCCCTGTTGGCGGTGTTGTTCCCGTGGGCCCCGATCATGCCCATGTTCAGCGGGTGCTCCGTGGGCAGGAGGGAGAGGCCCATCATGGTAGTCACCACCGGAATGCCGGTGGACCCGGCAAAGGCTCGGAGCTCCTCCTCCGCGTGGGCCAGGAACACGCCGCCCCCGGCGCAGATCACCGGCCGCTCCGCCATGCCGATGGCCCCGGCCACGTTGGCAATCTGCTTCTCGTTGCCCCGGACGCTGGGGTTATACCCCCGGATGCGGACCTCCTCCGGGAAGGTCACGCCGGGCACCAGCTGCTCCTGCACGTCCACGGGGATGTCGATGAGCACGGGCCCGGGCCGCCCGGTGGAGGCGATGTGGAAGGCCTCCTTCAGCACCTGGGGGAGCTGTCCGGCGTCCTTCACCAGGTAGCAGTGCTTGGTAAAGGGCGTCACCGCCCCGGTGATGTCCACCTCCTGGAAGATGTCCCGCCCCAGGAGGGTGGAGGGCACCTGCCCTGTGATGGCCACCAGGGGGATGGAGTCCATATAGGCCGTGGCGACGCCGGTGATCAGGTTCGTCGCGCCGGGGCCGGAGGTGACGATGCACACTCCCGTCTTCCCCGTCACCCGGGCATAGCCCGAGGCCATGTGCCCGGCGTTCTGCTCCGTGCGGACCAGGGTGTACTCCAGGTTCGGGTCCTCCCGCAGGGCGTCGGCGATGGGGCAGATGGTGGCCCCGGCATAGCCGAAGATGCGCTCCACGCCCTCCCGGGCCAGTCCCTCCATTAAAATCTGCGCGCCTGTCATTTCCATGCTTCCCAAGCTCCTTTCGCCGTTGGTGAAAAGCCAAAAAGCCCGTGGCCCCAGTCGGGTCACGGACTTGCAAGTTACGCTTCCGGCGGTCTCCTGTTTCACGCCGCGCTCCGGCGGAAACCCTTGATCGCGCCCTTGTTTCGCGCATGACCAAACGCACTATTCTTTTTCGGCACCGCAACTGCCAGTACCAGAACCAGAATAATGTCAAGGCCCAGGATGCTGTTCAGAATCATGCTTGTCAGCATAGCCTTCTCCTCCGCATACGCGCTGCCGGAGCGTTCGGAACAGGCCCGCCTCCCGCTGGGGGACGGCCTGTCTTGTTTTGTTATTATACATAGCTCATGGGAAAAGCGCAACAAAAAAATCCGAAACCCGGCGGTTTCCGGTTACTTCACCGAACCCGCCGCCGTTTCCCGCCGTCTTTATCGTTTAAAATGACGAAGCTGGGGCCGTCCTCCGGCCTCCGCGCACACCTGCTTTTTCCATACAACGCCGGGGAAAGCTCCCCGTCCAGGCCGGGCTCCGTCCCGTCCCGGGAGATGGGAATTTCCGGGAGGCCCCCCGAAAGACCGGCATTCCCGGAAACGTCCCCCAAAAGCCCGGCATTTCCGGAAAAACGGGACGGTCCGGGGACCGCCTCCTATGGTACAACCACCAGGGAAAATGCGTGAGGGGGCACGCCCCCGGCGGGGGAAGCCTTGCGAAATTCCGGAAGGAGGGGTATAATGAGAAAAACGCCGCCCCTGCGGCAGAATGGAGAGGTCTATGAAGAAACATTATGACGTCCTGGTCATCGGACCGGTGTCCCTGGACCACAACATCGACTATCAGGGCAGCGAGCGGAAGGAGGTGGGCGGAGCCGTGGTGGCCTCCGGCTACGCCGCCGCCAGAAGCGGAAACCGCACCGCCCTCTTCACCAAGCTCAACCCCGCCGACGCCGACGTGGAGGCCCGTTTCGCCGGGTCCGGCGCCGACCTGTACTGGAAGCCCTCCGCCGCCACCTGCTCCATCCGGAACCAGTACTTCACCGCCGACAAGGAGAAGCGTTCCTGCACCTCCATGGGCGTCTGCGACCCCTTCCGCTTTGACGAGCTGCCGGACATCGGCGCGGACATCTACCATTTCGCCGGGCTGGTCTACGGGGACTTCGACGGGGCCCTCATCGCCGAGGCCTCCAAGCACGGCAAGACGGCGGTGGATGTCCAGTGCCTCCTCCGGCACGTGGAGGCGGACAAGACCATGGCCTTTCACGACTGGGCGGAAAAGCGGGAGTATCTCCCCTATATCGACTACCTGAAGACCGACGCCGCCGAGGCGGAGATTCTCACCGGCCTCACGGACCGGGCGGAGGCGGCCAAGCTCCTCCACAGCTGGGGCGCCAAGGAGGTCCTGATTACCCACAACACCGAGGTCCTGGCCTATGACGGCCAGCGGGTTTACACCTGCCCCATCAAGGCCCGGAACCTCTCCGGCCGCACCGGACGGGGAGACACCACCTTTGCCGGATACATCACGGAACGGCAGCGGGCCGGGGTTGAGGAGGCCCTGCTGTACTGCACGGCGCTGGTGTCCCTGAAGATGGAAACCCCCGGCCCCTTCCAGGGAACCCGGGAGGACGTGCTGAACTACATCAAAGATTTTTACTGAAAATTTTTCCCCCCCGGGCATAAAACCGGCGAGGCGTTTCCCGGTACTATATATGCAGAGTTATTATGAAAGGAGCCCGTTATGAAAAAATTTCTCTCCCTCATCCTGGCCCTGGCGCTGTGCGCGGGGCTGAGCGTTCCGGCGCTGGCCGCCGGGTTCTCCGACGTCCCGGCGGAGCACTACGCCTCCTCCGCCATTGACACGTGCGTCGGCAAGGGCATCGTATCCGGCTATGCCGGCGGGATCTTCAAGCCCGCCGCCACCCTCACCAGGACGCAGTTCTGCGTCATGCTCTGCCGGGCCTTCTACCCCGGCGAGGCGGCGGAGAACGACAGCGCCGCCCTGCGGGAACAGGGCTGGTTTGTCCCCAGCACCTACACCCTGCACAAAGCCGGTGTGCTGGAGGGGACCAGCTTCCGCGACGGCTACAATCAGGCGGAGACCATGAACCAACCCATCAGCCGCTATGACATGGCCCAGCTGATGGCGAACATCATGCGCGCCGGAGGCAAGTCCGCCGGAGCCGCCGAGAAAACCGCCGCCCAGGCGAAAATCAAGGAATGGTCTTCCATTCCGGCGGGCTACCGGGACGCCGTGGCCTCCTGCTACGCCCTGGAGCTTCTGAGCGGGCTGTCCGACGGCACCTTCGGCGGCGGAAGCGCCATGAACCGGGCCCAGGGCTGCGTGGTCATCGACCGGATGAACCGGTACATTCAACCGCTCCCCACGGAAACCCAGACCCCCGAGCCCCCCCAAACTCCCGCCGCGCCGGTAAAGACGGAGGAGGCCGCGGCGGAGCTGATCCGCTTGATCAACGCCCGGCGGGCCAAGGCCGGACTGAAGGCCCTGGACTCCATGGACAGCCTGGACAAGGCGGCTCAGACCCGGGCCAAGGACCTCTCCGGCGGCTATGTTGAGATTCGCGCCGACGGCAGCGACTGGACCTCCGTGCTGAAGAACACCGGCGTACCGGCGGACTTTGTGGACGAGAGCTTTGTGGTGGGCACCGGCATCACGGACGCGGAGGCGGCTATGGAGGTCGTGCTGAACACCCCCTCCGCCACGTCCGCCCTGATGAACCCGGAGCACACCCACCTGAGCGTGGGCTACGTCCACACCAGCGATGGCTTTGAGGGCTATCAGGACTTCTGGTCCCTGCTGTACATCATCGAGTCCGGCGGCGAGGCCCCCGGCGAGACGCCCACCGTCCCCACGCCTCCCCCCGCCCCCACCGGAGACAACCTTGAGGCCATGCGACAGGGCGTGCTGGAGCTGGTCAACGCCGCCCGGGCCCAGAACGGCAAGTCTCCCCTGACCCTGCGGGACGATCTGACCGATGTGGCCCAGCTCCGGGCGGATGAAATCGTGCAGTCCTTCTCCCACACCCGGCCCAACGGAAGCAGCTGCTTCACCGCCATCAAGGAAGCGGGGATTTCCGGCGGAGACATGGGCGAGAATATCGCCGCCGGGCAGAGCTCTCCCGCCTCCGTCATGGACTCCTGGATGAACTCCGAGGGCCACCGGGCCAATATCCTGAGCGACAAATACTCCTCCATCGGCATCGGCTATGTCAAGTCCTCCTCCGGCTATGGCCATTACTGGGTGCAGATGTTCATGGGCTGATCCCGCAAAAAAGGACCGCCGTCAGGCGGTCCTTTCCGGCTGGCGAAAAAGAATTTTCGCCAGCCGGAGCAAGTTTTTCAGACCTTTAAAAAGTTCTGAAAAACTTATGATTGAAAACGAGAGAAACCCCTGATAGGTTTCTCTCGTAGCTCTTTTCCTTTCCGTCCTCTTTCAAGCAACGATTTTTTAACAAGCTGAAAGGACCGCCGTCAGGCGGTCCTTTTCTGTCTGCATGGTTTACATGGTAATGGTCGTACCGGTCTTCCCGGCGACGCCCGCGCCCGCCTTCTCCAGCAGGGTGATCAGCGCCCGGCGGCCCGGACGGGACTCGGCGAACTTCACCGCCGCCTGTACCTTGGGCAGCATGCTTCCGGGGGCGAAATGACCTTCCTCGATATAGCGTCCGGCCTCGGCGGGGGTGAGGGAATCCAGCCACTTCTCATCGGGTTTGCCGAAGTTGATGGCGACCTTCTCCACCGCCGTGAGGATAATCAGGGTGTCGGCGTCCAGCTGCTCGGCCAGCTTCTCGCTGGCGAAATCCTTGTCAATGACCGCCGCCGCGCCCTTCAGGTGGTGGCCCTCGGTCTTGAACACCGGGATGCCGCCGCCGCCGCAGGCCACGACTACCAGGCCGGCCTCCACCATGTCCTGAATGGACTGGATTTCCACGATGGACACGGGCTTGGGAGAGGCCACCACCCGGCGGTAGCCCCGCCCGGCGTCCTCAATCACCTTGTAATCCCGCTCCTTCATCAGGGCCTCGGCCTCTTCCTTGGTCATAAACGCGCCGATGGGCTTGGTGGGATTCTGGAAGGCCGGGTCCTCAGGGTCCACCTCCACCTGGGTGAGGACGGTGGCCACGCCCTTGTTGATGCCCCGGTCCAGCAGCTCCTCCCGGAGCCCGTTCTGGAGGTCATAGCCAATATAGCCCTGGCTCATGGCGACGCACACGGACAGCGGGCAGGGGATATACTTCTCCGGGTTGGACCGGGTCAGCTCGGTCATGGCGTTCTGAATCATGCCCACCTGGGGACCGTTGCCGTGGGCGATCACCACCTGATGGCCCTGCTCGATCAGGTCGGCGATGGCCTTTGCGGTCTGCTTCACGGCAATCATCTGCTCGGGGAGGTTGCTGCCCAGGGCATTTCCGCCCAGGGCGATAACGATACGCTCAGACATGGCGATTTACCTCTTTCACAATCAAAAATGGATACGAAACAGTATGGACGCATTCAACCGGATTATTCCACCCCCGCACCCCAGGGGTCCAGGGGACCGAAGTCCCCTGGTTTCTCCGCCTCCGGCGGAGAAAGAACATGCAATCATTTTTGGCGCGACATGCGCGTGCCAAAAATACCGATACTCCAGCCGCCCTGGGCGGCGGCACCAGTGACCGATGTCACTGGTGAGGGGGGATTCTCAAGGGGGGACGCTGTCCCCCCTTGAAACGCGCGCCAGCGCGTCGAGGGGGAATCTAAAGGGGGGACTCCGTCCCCCCTTTAAGCCTCTCAGAACATCTTCCGCTTATCAGCCGCGTCCAGAGCCATCAGGGCGGACACAGGGTCCTTCACCTTGCTCATCATAATCATGGCGGCGATGACATAGGGCTTATAGCTGGCCTCCTTGTACAGGGGCACCAGATAGCGGTCAAACACGGAGTTGTCCACCTCGCCCTCGGCGCAGCTCAGGCCGGTGATGTCGGCGGGGAGGCAGTGGAGATACAGCGCGGAGCCGTTCCGGGTGCGCTTCATCATCTCCTCGGAGCAGGTCCAGTTCTTGTGCTGGGCATTCTGGGCCAGCAGCTTCTTCTCCAGCTCGTCAATGCCCTTCTGGTCCCCGGCCTGATAGAGCTTCGTCCGCTCCTCCATGGCGGCGAAGGGAGCCCAGCTCTTGGGATACACGATGTCGGCATCCTGGAAGGCCTCTTCCATGGTCGCGACCTTCTTGTAGCTTCCGCCGGTGGCGGCGGCGTTCTTCCGGGCGATCTCCTCCACCTCGGGCATGACGTCATAGCCCTCGGGATGGGCCAGCACCACGTCCATGCCGAAGCGGGTCATCAGGCCAATGACGCCCTGGGGCACGGACAGGGGCTTGCCGTAGGAGGGAGAATAGGCCCAGGTCATGGCCAGCTTCTTGCCCTTCAGGTTCTCCACGCCGCCGAACTGGTGGATGATGTGCAGCATGTCGGCCATGGCCTGAGTGGGATGGTCCACGTCGCACTGGAGGTTCACCAGAGTGGGCTGCTGCTCCAGGATGCCGTCCCGGTAGCCGTCCTTCACGGCGTCCATGAAGGTCTTCTGATACTTGTGGCCCTCGCCGATGAACATGTCGTCCCGGATGCCGATGACGTCGGCCATGAAAGACACCATGTTGGCAGTCTCCCGGACGGTCTCGCCGTGGGCGATCTGGCTCTTCTTCTCGTCCAGGTCCTGGACGTTCAGGCCCAGCAGGTTGCAGGCGGAGGCGAAGGAGAAGCGGGTCCGGGTGGAGTTGTCCCGGAAGATGGAGATACCCAGGCCGGAGTCAAAGATGCGGGTGGACTTGTTCCGCTCCCGGAGGTCCCGGAGGGCGTCGGCCACGGTGAAGATGGCGTCCAGCTCCTCGTCGGTCTTGTCCCAGGTCCAGTAGAAGTCGGACTTGTACATGTTGTTGATGTGCAGCGTCTCCAGGTGCTGCGCCAGCTCGATGGTCTTAGACATATCGTAAATCTCCTTATAATGTAATTTTAAAGTAATACCGGCAAATTATTTGATGTCGTTATCGGTGAGGCTCTGGCGGAACTCGGTCACGTCGGCGGTCTTGTTCTCGGGCTTGTAGAGGCCGGGAACGGCGGCGTACAGGGCGGCGCAGGTGACCAGGTCCTGCTTCCAGGTGATCTCGTTGGGCGCGTGGGCCTGGGACTCCGCGCCGGGGCCGAAGCCCACGCAGGGGATGCCGTACCGGCCCTGGATGGACACGCAGTTGGTGGAGAAGGTCCACTTGTCGGTGAGGGGACGGCCGGTGCGCAGGTGCATGGCGTCCTTCTTCTCGTCGGCGTCGGCGTGGCCGATGCGCTCGCCGCCCCAGAGGGCGTGGTGGGCGTCCACCACCGCCTGGACGTGGGCGGCGCTGGCCTTGTTGATCCAGGTGGGGAAGAAGCACTCGGTCTCATAGACAGTGCCGGTCCAGGCGGGACGGTCGTACATGTACATGGAGACCTTCACGTCGTCCCCGTATTTCTTCACGCTGGGCAGCTGGCGGATCTCCTCCAGGCAGGAGTCCCAGGTCTCCCCGGCGGTCATGCGCCGGTCGATGGAGATGGAGCAGCTGTCCGCCACGGCGCAGCGGCTGGGGGAGGTGTAGAAAATCTGAGAGGTGGTGCAGGTGCCCCGGCCCAGGAACTGGGCGTCTTCGTAATGCTCGGGGTTGAACTCCGGGTTCAGCATCTTCACCAGGCCCTTGACCTCGTTGGAGGGGCCGTCGCCGTTCTCGTTGAGGGCCCGGACGTCCTGAAGGATGTCGGCCATTTTGTAGATGGCGTTGTCGCCGCGATGGGGAGCGGAGCCGTGGCACGAAACACCCTTCACGTCCACCCGGATTTCCATCCGGCCCCGGTGGCCGCGGTAGATGCCGCCGTCGGTGGGCTCGGTGGAGATGACGAACTCGATCTTGTTCCGGGCGTCCTCGGGGCCCTGGAAGTACTTGTTCACGATGAACTGCCAGCACATGCCGTCGCAATCCTCCTCCTGAACGGAGCCCACCACCATGATCTTGTAGCCCTCGGGAATCAGGCCCAGGTCCTTCATGATCTTGGCGCCGTACACCGCGGAGGCCATGCCGCCCTCCTGGTCGCTGCCGCCCCGGCCGAAGATGATGTCGTCGGTCTCATAGCCCTGGTAGGGGTCCGCCTCCCAGTTGTCCACGTTGCCCACGCCCACGGTGTCGATGTGGGAGTCGATGGCGATGATTTTCTCGCCCTGGCCCATCCAGCCGATGACGTTGCCCAGGCCGTCGATCTCCACCTTGTCAAAGCCCAGCTTTTCCATCTCGGCCTTGATGCACATGACCACTTCCTTCTCCTCGCAGCTCTCGCTGGGGTGGGAAATCATATCCCGCAGAAACCGGGACATCTCCGCCCTGTAGCCCTCCGCCGCAGACTTGATCTTCTCAAAATCCATGATGCAGACCTCCGTTTAAAATGTATTTTTGACGGTCTCGCGCACTGACCGCCTGTTTCTTACACTCCTATCATAGCACAAGTTTTCCCGTTGTCAAACAAAATTTTTGAAAACCAAAAAATTTTTTTGAACAGCTGTTGATTTCTCCGAAATATCGTGGTATGATGATAGCATGAATCAGTGTCTTTTCATAAAAAATCCGAAAAAAGGGGGTATGACCCACGGAAAACAGTAAACTGGAATTGCTGCGTCAGGTGGCCTCGGGCATCGCGGCCCAGTTCGGCTCCAACTGCGAGGTGGCCATTCACGATCTCAGCCGGGACCCGGACCGGTCCATCGTCTTCATCGCCAACGGCCACGTCTCGGGCCGGAAGGTGGGGGATGGGGCGTCCAACGTGGTGATGGAGCAGCTGCGCACCCAGGACCCGGAGCCCCGGGACCACCTCTGCTACCTCACCAGGACCCCGGATGGGAAAATCCTGAAATCCTCCACCGTCTACATCCGGGACCGGAGGGGGAAGGTCTCCGCCATCCTGTCCATCAACTACGACATCTCCCGGCTCATCCTCATGGAGGAGGCCCTTCACGACCTCACCTCCACCGGGGAGGAGGTCCCCGCCGAGCCGGAGAGGATCACCAATGTGAACGACCTCCTGGAGGAGCTGATTCAGCAGTCCGTGGCGCTGGTGGGCAAGCCCGCCGCCGTCATGAACAAGGACGATAAGGTCCGGGCCATCCAGTTCCTGAGCCAGAACGGCGCGTTTCTCATCACCAAGTCCGGCGATAAGGTCGCCAAATATTTCGGCATTTCCAAGTACACCTTGTATTCCTATATTGATATGAACAAACAGGAGGAGAGCGGACATGATTGATTTTACCATCAGCAGGCAGGGCCTGGAGCACAACCTGAAAAAGGCCCGGGAGCACAACATCCTCATCCCCACCATCGCCCAGATGCAAAACCCGGAGACCATCCCCGGCAAGGTCCAGGACCGGCTGAAGAACGTGGGCCTGTGGGACGTGAATCCCCTGAACCTCTTCCGCATCACCTGGAAGAATGAGGCCAAGGAGTCCGGGGGCCTCTTCCAGGCGGTGCCCAACTACATCGAGCTGCCTCCGGAGCTCACCGGCGTACCCTGCCGGGTGGTCGCCATGGTGGGCAAGTGGTTCCCCACGGGGTGCCATAAGGTCGGGGCCTCCTTCGGGTGCCTGGCTCCCCGGCTGGTGACGGGGCAGTTTGACGTGGAGCTCCACAAGGCCGTCTGGCCCTCCACCGGCAACTACTGCCGGGGCGGCGCGTTCAACTCCAAGCTGCTGGGGGCCCAGGGCGTGGCGATTCTCCCGGCGGAGATGAGCCGGGAGCGGTTTGACTGGCTCCATGAAATCGGGGCGGAGGTCATCGCCACTCCGGGCTGCGAGTCCAATGTGAAGGAGATTTTCGACAAGACCAACGAGCTCAAGCAGGACCCCCAGTATATGATTTTCAATCAGTTTGAGGAGATGGGCAATCCCCTCTGGCATTACAATGTCACCGGCGCCGCGCTGGCGGACGTGTTCGAGGCCATCAAGCGCCCCGGGGACCGCTTTGCCGGGGCATGCTTCACCTCCGGCTCCGCCGGGACCATGAGCGCCGGGGATCTCCTCAAGGAGCGCTATCCCCGCCTGAAGCTGGGGGTGGGCGAGGCCCTTCAGTGCCCCACCATCCTGAACAACGGCTTCGGCGGGCACCGGATTGAGGGCATCGGGGATAAGCATATCCCCTGGATTCACAATGTGAAGAACACGGATATGGCGATTGCCATTGACGACGAGGATTCTCAGCGCCTCCTCCGCCTGTTCAACACTCCCGAGGGGCAGGATTATCTGCTGAACTCCCTGAGGCTGGACCCGGTCCTGGTGGAGCAGCTGACCTGGCTGGGCATTTCCGGCATCGCCAATGTGCTGTGCTGCATCAAGATGGCGAAGTATTATGAGTTCACGGAAAAGGATGTCGTTGGTACGGTGCTGACGGACTCCGCCGTCATGTACGGCAGCCGGATAGAAGAGCTGAACCGCCAGCACGGCGCGTATACCGCCGCCGGGGCGAAGCTGGACCACTGCCTCCACATTCTGAACCTGAAGACGGACAGCATGATGGAGCTGACGTACGCGGAGCGGAAGCGGGTCCATCACCTGAAGTATTACACTTGGGTCGAGCAGCAGGGGAAGGACGCCGGGGAGCTGAATGCCCTGTGGTATGATGTGGAGGGCACCTGGGACGCGGTGCACGCCCAGGCCCGGGACCTGGATGAGCTGATCAATGCCTTTAACGAGGAGAGCGGCGTCCTGAAGAATCTGTAAGGCGGGTTTGGAAGTGCCGGCGCGTTATATGGGAAAAGCTGAATAAGCGGCAAGAGGCGGAGCTGAAGGGCTCCGCCTCTTTTTCATCTGGGTTTTACCGTTCGTTCGGACTCCGCGATGAATTCCCCTTCCGCCTGGCACTGCGCATGCATCAGCAGGTCGCTGGCAATGCCGTAATTACGGGCCTCCAGTGCTTCCAGAGCTTTTGTGACAGCGTTGAAAAGCGTGGCGTAGTATTTTGGAGTTTTTTCCATTTCAATCACCTCGGCTTTATGCTACCATATATTTCCAGAAAGTGCAATACATTTGAAGCTCAAATGCGGCTCATAAATGTTGTGCAATTTGCAATACACTTGTCATATGAAAGGAATGACGAGGTGCGACATGGCCAAGTTTAGGATTCCGAGAATTCCACCAACTTCCAGTAAAAGTATCCGCTTTCCCAACGATGTCATTGAGCAGGTCGAAAACGCGATTCGCGGCAAGGATTGCACCTTCACGGCCTTTGTGGTAGAGGCCGTCCGGGTCGCCCTGGCGAATCTGGAGGAGGATGAGGAGAACCAGTCCTGAAAAGGGCCGGGAACCTGCGGGTTCCCGGCCCTTTTCGCGCCGCGCGGGACAGCGGGGGCATCTAGCGGCAGGCCCCAGGGACCGCGTCCTCCTCAAAGCCGGAGCCCGGAGGCAGGACGCCCCTCCAGCGATGGCCCCGGCGGTTCAGGGTTCCTCCTTCATCATGACCTCACGCATATTGTCTCAAATCCCAAAATAGCTTCCCATGCGGTGAACCCAGCAAACCACTTCCCGTCTTCATTTTGAGAATCGTTTTGCACTGTAAACACTGTTCCAACGGGTAAATCTTTAGAGCTGAATTTTACCACGAACTTTGAATAAACGGAAAGCCGTAAGTCCTCCGTTTTTTTGTTCCTCGTGATACCCTTGTTAAATTAAAGTGCGTCGAGTTCTTTCGAGCTTTCGCACTTCAATGGCAAATCAAAAAAAGTAGAAAAATTTGAAAATAGCCCTTGACAAAACGGGAATAATTTCGTATACTAATCCATGCCGTCTGACGTGGGCGGCGACCCGGGAGCATAGCTCAGCTGGTTAGAGCATCTGCCTTACAAGCAGGGGGTCACTGGTTCGAGTCCAGTTGTTCCCACCAGCTTCTCCCTGAAAAACGCCCACGTTTTTCCATACGGCCCGGTAGTTCAGTTGGTTAGAACGCTAGCCTGTCACGCTAGAGGTCGACGGTTCGAGCCCGTTCCGGGTCGCCACTTGCCCAGATAGCTCAGTTGGTAGAGCAGTGGACTGAAAATCCACGTGTCGCTGGTTCGATTCCGGCTCTGGGCACCATTTATGGGTACTGCGCAGTCGTTTTACGAGTGCTTTGTGCCCTTCATGCGGGCATAGCTCATCTGGTAGAGCGCCACCTTGCCAAGGTGGAGGTAGCGAGTTCGAGCCTCGTTGCCCGCTCCAGCTCAGGAATTCCCCTTACCGCTGCGCTTCCCGCCCCGAAGGGGCGGAAAGCTCCGCCGGACGGGGAATTCCTTCGCTTCCCCACCGGAACCGCTTGCGCTGGGTTCCGGCGGGGGCCCCCGGGTTTTTGTCGCTGCGCTCCCGCCCGCTGGGCGGTTCGCACTGCTTTTGGGTTGGAGAGGGCGGTGCGGTGGGGATAAAAATTTTTGAAATTTTTTTCAAAAAGGGGTGGACTTTTTCGGAGAGATCGCATATAATAAAGTATAGATGGTGACATAGCCAAGTGGTAAGGCAAGGGTCTGCAAAACCCTGATTCCCCGGTTCAAATCCGGGTGTCACCTCCAGAAAAGAAAGACCGTTGATCACGGTCTTTCTTTTTGCGCTTCTCTCAACAGAGCATTTTTAAATTGATGGATTTCCTTTTTGGTTCGCAGCACTATAAATTTTTCGGGGTAGCGCTGTCCAAATCTCATATAGTATGCTTCCCCTTCGGGACCATGTGTCTTTGTAATGATATCGCGCAGCTGCCAGCAATTTGCGGATATGCGTGATATAAAACTGGGTGGCTTTACGGTACTCGTCTCTCGTTCCTGATTTGCGGTCTGTTGTACGGAAGGGGCATGTCTAAAATATCTGGATGCGCATTTGATAGCCCAAGGAACCACTTGTTTGGCATCCCGCAGAAAGACTCGCCAAAAGCAGGTCCATTTTCCCACACGGAGAAAGACGATTTGCTCCGCATCCGCCAGCCATGTTTCCTTCACGCAATTCCTCTCATACCCATCAATAATCCAACTGGTTTCCTGTGCGGTATCTATGCAGGATTCTGCAATTGACATAACTTCTGCGGCTTCCCGGCGTCCCCCATTCTTGTCATAGAGTGCGGAATCGATATGAAAAACCTTAATATGTAACGCTTCTCCCAGGGATTTCGCCAGCGTCGTTTTCCCCGCGCCGCTGTAGCCGATGATTACAAGTTTCATTCCTCCGCCTTTCCTCAGCCCGGCGCCTCACTTCTCCCTTTTGCTCCTCAGGATTTATTATGTTTTGTGTTAGCACAAAACATAGCGTAGGCGCCTACGCTGAAAAAATTTTCCACTTTTCACAGATGCCGCTGTCTGGAATCCCTTCCGGACAGCGGCATCGTCTTTGATTCACGCCCCTTACACTTCCGCCGGGGCCTCCCCTTGGCCGCTGAAGGCCTTGACCGCCTTGGCGGTGGCCTCCCGCTTCTCCTCCAGGGATTCCTTCAGGATCATGTCCTTCACCTTTATGGAGCCACGCTATTAGGTAGTGCTAACATACCACATTTAGTCCCATCTGTCAACGCTTTTCTGTCCTCATTCTCCCAACTAGTCCCACCCCGCCACACCTAGTCCCAAGCTAGAAGCGGTAAAAATCCGGTAAAACCCGGTAGCCCTACCTTAGAGCTACCGGGCTTATCTGTTCCATCATACTGCCTCACCACTGCTGGGAAATGGAATAATGATAGTTGAATGATTTTCTGCTCCGCTTGTCTCAATAAACTTATCAATCTCCCCCAGCTTATCAATCTCTTTGGCCTTAGTATCCTCCAACAAATGAACATAAATATTATAAGTAGTTTTCACGTTTGCGTGACCCAACTGCTCGCTGATTGCCTTAATATCCACCCCAGCCTCAAAGCACCGAGTAGCATATGTATGGCGTAGCGTGTGCATCGTTGCTCCCTCAATGCCCGCCTTCTCATATATCCGGTTCAAGACCTCTTTAATGTTTCCATACTGAACAATGTGATTCCGGGTATTGAGAAATACAAGGCTATCCTCTGACCATTCTTTCCCAAGAGCGTTAAATCTCTTCTTCATAGACTCCTTATGCGCCCTCAATATCTCCACCAGTCCAGCCGTAATGACTACTGTCCGCTTGCTGGATTTGGTCTTGCAGAAGTCTTGAACCTCCTGCTTCGTGGAGTGTTCTTTCAGATTCTGAGTTGTAATCGCTTTCTTATTCACACGAATTGACCGCTTTTCAAGGTCAATATCGCTCCATAACAGCGGTATCACTTCCCCCGCCCTCATACCTGTGTACAAATAAGTCAAGAGCATGACCCGGTAATATTCATCATCCAGATCCGCAATAAACCTTTGCTGTTCTTCCTTGGACAATACCCGCATATCCCCTTTATCATCCTCCGGGAACGCCACGCCCTTGCAGGGATTCCTTGCAAGCATACCCAATTCAACGGCCTTTTCCAATGCTCCATGAATCACATTATAGACCTTGACGAATAGGGACAAACTGCCTCCCACGTTGTCCAACATTCTTTGAATGTGATAATTCGTCAACTTGTGCAAGGGAATTTCTCCAACTGCTGGCCGGATATGTACTTTAAAATTAGTCCGGTAGCTCGTCAGCGTTGACGGAGCCAGCCTTGGCGCCTTGTGCTTTTCAATCCAAGTCTCAACCCAATCACCTGTTTTCATCGCCGCCTTACCGTGACTGATTCCCACACCTTTTTCCGCCTGGAGTTTGTGCAGAATCTCCGCCGCCTCCGCTTGCGTGTCCGCATAGCGGTAAATGTATTCCCGTTTTCCACTCTCCTTATAAAGCCCGGTCGGAAATGTTACCAGCCATTTGCCGTCTGTCCTCTTCCTGATATTCCCCTCTCCGTTCGCCCGCTTTGCCATCTTTAATTCGCTCCTTTCAAAATTGTGGGGCGGATTGTAACGCCAATCCACCCCACTTGTCAAGACTCATGATTATTGATCCGCCAGATATTGTAGTCGAAGAATACAGTATTTGTGCGCCGTATATGTTTCATCCTCTACAGTAATTCGGACATTTGTTTGATACGCAACCGAAGAGTCCGTCAAATAAAGGAAATGATATGCTTTCAGTTTTTTTAAAAACTCCCCTTTCGTCATGTCCAATTGCTCCGCGATATATTTAATATCCCCGCCGTCAAGCGGAAAATAAGCCTTGTGTCCGCAGAATGAGTCATCTTCCAAGACGTAGCATTGTTCCAGCACTTCCATAATTTTTTGGTAGAACTCAGCTGGGCTGTAGTCCTCATTGAAATCATTGTGAATCGGAAGATTCCGGTAGCATGTTCCCAATGTCTTCAAAATCTTTACGATATCGAAGCTCATTATCCCATCAAATTTATCGAGGCATTCGCTGGAAAGCCTCATCAGGAAGCTTTCAACAGCATTTTTCATCTTTCTATTCGATATGTTGGCTCCGTTAAACTGATAGCCCGCCGCTCTCACAAAATCAGACTGTTTGATTTTAATTTTGGGTGAATAGCCGCCGCTTTCATACTCTTGACAAATTTCAATCCGCCGACAGCCCTCTTCATCTATACAGACTTGGGCAAAGTATTTTCCACCCAGTATATTCGACAGCCGTGCCATTCCAATGACTGGCGAAAAGAAGCCCTTTTTATCAGCCTTTTCCAACGCGCCTGATTTCTCTACTGGCTCAACTGCTAATTCCTCTGTAGAAAGTACATTGGCGTATGGGTCAATGTACTCAAGTGCGACTTCCTTCGGCTCACAAAGTATATCCTCTTCTACCGCTCTTTCCTCCTCCGGTATGAGTGCCATAATGTCGTGCATATGAACTGCATCCTTTTTCTCGTTGTTCAAATTGTCCATTTTTGCATTTCTTCCTTTCTTTTTTGCACTATCTGCAACTATATTTTTTTCCTATCCAGCCACGCGCTGATCAAGCTACCTCCTGAACTGTCTCCAGCTAGGCGTAAAACTTTTCCCGCTCTACACGGTACTGCTTCCCAATTTTAAAACAAGGAAAGCCTTTACTCCGAACGACCTCATATGCTTTGTTGCGAGATATCCGAAGTATTCTCGCAACATCCTGTGGCGTTAATACGGTTTTTGCTTCCTTCTCGTTCACATGTGTCACCTCCTTCCTTGGTGACCATAATAAATTCGGATACTCACATTTACAAGTTTCCAAAGCGTCCATTTTCACCCAAATTTTTTGTTTTTTAGGCACTTTGGGAAAATCTTCCTCCAGTTCAATATTATATGACGAAGTAAATTTGTTTAAATTTTTGTGCTATATCCGCTCTTTGGCGGCACTTTATTCATCTTTTATATCTGTATTGAATAAAAGGATTTCAAATGACAGCATGTTTAATACTTAACACCATAGACTTACAAGTCTCGCAAGACATTGTCCAGACAATCACCATCAAATAAACAGCCAGCCTGATAAAACCAAGCTGGCTGTTTCATTTAGAATTTTTGGAATTTTACTCCTCTCTCAGTTCCTCAAAACTCTCCCGTAGCATCGCTATCAACACTTTCATGACTTCCACCAATTCATGGAGCAGATATAAAAACACCACCATGCTACAACAACAAAACCCTATCAGAAAATCAGGCGGGACGCTCATTTCTGAACGCCCCCTTCCCTCTCTTTCGAACCCCCTTGGGCCTTGTTCTGGTCCCCGCTGGCCTCCTCCACATCCACAGCACCATGTACCACCAAGGAGCCGTCCGCCCCCATCTGAACCCCGCCCATATCCAAAATGGCAAGCATGGACTTTACCTGATCCTCAGTAAACACCTCATAGCCGCATCTGCTTGTGATAAAGTGGTAAGCGGTCCCCTCTTTACCCTTGACAACCTTGACCAGTGCGTAATACTTATTCATTACAGGTTCATCATCCTCGTCATCCGCCGCCGTGATGGGATTGAACGACAGGCCGCTTTTTCCCATCAGGCTTTTCGTAAACGTCTTATCAATTGCCACATTCTTTTCCTCGTCCAAGGTCAGCCCATTGACCAGATCGCCCTGACTGATCCGGGCCTTGACCGCCTTGTCAGAAATGAAACCGTAGTCCTTGCCGTTGAACACACACCAGCCAACCATCCGAGAGCCGATATAATCACCATACGCAACCGTCAACTTCTTGCACATTTTATTTTCCTCAACTTTCATTTTTTTATCGTGGCCTTTCTCTCAACCACAATTAAACTATAACGCTGGGGTCATTGATGCACAAGACGTGATATTGCAAGAGGATGAACCCCTGAAATTAGGGAGTTTGTAGCTGTCAAATCTTCTGTATCGCTTAACTGCTCTATACTGGTAAACTTCTCAACCCGGTACTGTCTCCTATCATTGTCATGAAAGTAATTTGAAACATCTGAAACAGAATTTCCACTAGCCCGTTTTCTGTATCAGCACAGATTTTTCAACTTCCCTTTCCCCTCCCATTCTTTTTTCTGGAACCCCCTATTTTCACATCTTCAAACCCTCGAAATTTAAAAATCATCCATCAGTAATATTAAAAAAATAAATTAACCGAAAATTTGGTAATCACCCTTGATTGCATTAACCGAAATATATTCCTTGTCATTTTTTTAATTTATAACCAGCCTTTCAACTGTATTATAAAATTCACTTTTTCAAAATAAACATAAAAATAAGCCAGATGTTTTCACATCTGGCCTATCTGAACTCTCTTATTTACAACGTTGCTTCGGTTTAATATAACCATACCTAATGGCAAGCGCCTTTGCGATTATCTCTAGCATTTTATCATCAAAAGCATACTGCATATCAGAGGGGAACCGTAATCCCCCCAAATAAAATCCGTTTGGCGACCGGAAGTGGTATTCGTTATGTATCTCCTTACTCTGGTCCTGATATAAATTCTGACAAATATCAAAACCATATTTATTCATGTATGACATAATTTTCCCCCTTCAAATAAACTTACTTGATCTCAGATATACGCTTATTGAAAAGAGAGTAGAAATGCTGAATTGTCAAAAAAGGCTGTCAGATATCAAACCTGACAGCCTTTTTCTGTGTATTGATGCGTTACTGCTTGACCCAGTTGACCTGGGGGAATTGCTCTATCAATTCATCAAAGCCAGAACCTCTATAATAAACCGTTCCAACGCCATTATCAACACTACCTTGATCGTCTCGCTCTCTCATACTATATGCAATGTACTTTGCACCTTCTGGAGCATCTCCTTCAAATGTTGCAGTTTCAAAACAACAAGCACCAAAAGCAGTTTCACCTATGTAAGTCACTGAGTCCGGGATAATCACTTCTCTAAGGTGATTAGAACCGAAGTTACACACAAATGCCCGTCTTCCAATTTTCTCCAGCGTGTTTGGTAATGTCACTTTGGAGATTGCAGAACAGTCATAAAATGCATTATTACCTATTGATGTAACTCCTTTGTCTATAATCACCCAATTTATTTGTGTGTATATTTTGGTATCTTCATCTGCCCGCCAAGGGGCTACATTGTCATACATAGGGCTACTGTAATCATTCATTTCCCCGGTGCCTTTGATGACAAGCACATTATCTTGATAATACCATGTGAGGTCTGCTCCACAAACTCCTTTGGCCTCCGCTGTCTCCGCCGTAATAGTTTTCAAGAAATCATCTGTTACACTGTTTCCAGAAGATGGTGCGCTTTCTGCTGGTGCTGGTGAGGTGGTGACACTCCCACTCCCACCTTGCTGGTTCTCCTTTGGCTCCTGTGTCTGACTACCGCAAGCAACTAAACCAAGCGCAAGAACCACGCTTAATCCCAGTGCTGCGAATTTGCTGTTTTTCATGTTCCCTTCCTCCAAACTGTATTCTTAACAGGTTCCGCATAAACCGCCCTGACTGGCGGTCAGGGACAGTTCATGCTTTCCCTGCCAAGAACAACAAAAGCAATGCGACGAGTTTGTATAAACCCATCACATTGCCTGACGTTTCATCAGAACAAACACAGCTATTTTTCCTGCCCTATTGCTAAATCTGACTTGGACAGGTATAATAATGCTGGGTGCAGAGTAACTCTGCTGTGCTGGGTAGCTATGATACCCGTACAGCCTGGGGACGGGGGCCTAATCCCGTCCCCAGGTGCCTGCTATTCGTTATCCTTGTACTTATCATTCTACCGCAGGGGCTATCTTTCGTCAAGACCTGATTCAAAAGGACACCGCCTGATTTGGCTGGTGTCCTTTCTTCTATGAGTTTGCTTTTAATATATTGATTTATTTTTATAAAGCAACTACAATCAACCACAAAAGATTAAAAAATTGTACTATTAGTCTCTTATTACAACCGTTTGTCCTATGTATATACATCTTTGGCCAAGGGTTAAGCACCCAGTAAAGTCTATCTCCCGGATACCGTGTTGGCCTCGTTGTAAAACTGCTTGTGATTTTGGTGCATATGATTTACGCAAAAGACTTTGCTTTCTTTCCGCCTCAATGTACCACCACTATCCAGAAGTATTTTTCTTGCTCCCAATGTCTCCCCAATTAACAGACGCAAAAGCGGCATAGAAAAATTTTCACTTTTGAAAATCATGCTATTTTGGCCCCAATGCTTACCCTAAAATTCAGCTATGCACACCATCGAAAAAGGCCAATGTACAGCCCAATTTTTTGACTGCCGGGACCAACTTTTCCCCTTCCGCTTTTTCATCACAGAGGATTCTCAAAGATTAAAAATGTTGGGAACGATACTGCTCCCAACATTTTACGCCCCTGTATATCAAAGGTCAATAAAAGGATCCTCCTCCTCATATTCCCTCGCTTTCCGATACCACGTTGAGCGTGAAAGCCCTAACTGTTTAGCCGCTTTTGTCGCTGATAACTTCCCCTCTTTCACAGCGAGATAAACAGCCTCAAATGTATCAACTGCCTTTTTAGGCCGGCCTTTCATCCTCCCCTCTGCTTTTGCAATCGCTATCCCTTCGGCCTGACGCTCTAATATATTTTCCCGTTCCAGTTCAGCCAGTGCACCAAAGACCGCCAACATGAATTTCCCCGCTGGTGTGCTGGTATCAATAGATTCCTTTTTGCTGATAAACTGCACACCTTTTGCGTCCAGTGTTGCAGTTAGGTCGAGCAAGTCACGGGTATTCCTCGCAAAGCGTGAAATACTCTCCACGGTCAGGCTGTCACCTTCCCGCACAAAATCTATCATTCTATGCAATTCGGGTCTTTCCTGATTCTTTCCACTGACCTTATCCGTAAATACCCGCTCAACCCCTAATTCCTCCATAAGTAAATCTTGACAGGCAGTGTTTTGCTCCCGTGTACTGATACGAATATACCCTACCTTCATTGTAATCGCTCCTTTTTCAACTAGATTTATAAATGGAACTGAACACCAAAACCGTCCCGAAAGAGTTGCGCCCGGAAAGCTATACCTTTCAGAGCGTCCCGGCCTTTCCCCCTCTTCCCCCTCTGGACGTGTCCCGAAAACTCCGTTTCTGTTTTCGGCGCAATCTTTCGGTACGTCTCATTTTTATAAAAATCTTCATTTCAGAGCAACAAAATACGTCCCAATAAAAGTTAAAACACCTGAAACAGGCATAAAACGGAGATGCTGCCCGGAATTTCTCCCAAGTGCAGTACTATTAAAATTATTATAGACATTGAGTATAGAAAGTATTATAATGTCAGAAAAGGAGGTTTTAGCATGGGTAAAATTGCTATTTTCATTGATGGCGCATATCTTTCAAAAGTATTAAAAGAAAGCTTTGCATCTCCACAAATTGACTTTTCCAAACTCAGTTCTCACCTTGCGAATGGAGACCCGCTTTTAAGAACATATTATTATAATTGTATGCCGTATAAAAGTGCCACACCTACAAGCGGTGAAAACAACAGATATAATAATATGCAAAGATTTATTAACTCTTTAGAGCGTCTTGATCGTTATGAGGTTAAATTGGGAAAATTAGAATACCGAGGACGAAAGGTGGACGGTTCTCCAATTTTTCAGCAAAAACGAGTAGACATTTTGCTTGGTTGCGATTTGGTTTTGTTGTCTGCAAAGCAACGTATTGAGAAAGCTATACTTATTACTGGTGATAGCGACTTTATTCCTGCAATACAGGTAGCAAAAAACGAGGGCGTAGAAATTGAGTTAATATATGATACAAGTCATATGCCACATAGTAGTTTAACCCAAATCGCAGATATAAGAAAAGCTCTTTCTCAAGCTGACATAGATGCTATAAAAAAATGAAGAAAAAAGTTTTTTATTTCTTGTTGACTTTTTCTTCATTTTGCGTATAATGATATATATAAATAGTTGCTACATTCATATTGAATGATAGCGTAAATGAAGGCGGCACCCTCTTTGAGGGTGCCCTTTTGCTATGTGCATATATATGATAAAAGATGGTACTGCCCGGGATTCCTCCCAGG
The DNA here is from genome assembly GCA_041223955.1 of Oscillospiraceae bacterium 38-13. GTDB lineage: Bacteria > Bacillota > Clostridia > Oscillospirales > Oscillospiraceae > Oscillibacter. Next base: position 152,446 of record JBCLRG010000001.1, read on the forward strand.
CAGTACCATCTTTCACTTTTTAGGCCCATCGTAGAAGCGGTACAATTACGGTACGGCTCCCCTTAAACCTCTACCGGGCTTTCTCCGTCAGACCCGAAAGCCTTTACGGCTCTAGCGGTTTCAGCCCGCTTCTCTTCCAAGGACTCCTTCAAAATCATGTCCTTCACCTTCATGAGCCGGATGGTTGTCGCACGGTCGTTTTCATCCAGCTTCATGTTGATATACCGGATCGCCTCCTGCGTATTGGGGATCATGACATACTCCAGGGCGTTGACACGCCGCCGGGTCTTCTCAATCTCCTCCGCCATCAGCTGGGCCGATTTCTCAATCTCCGCCAGCTTCAGCAGCTTCCGGAACACCTTCCCCAGCGCGTCCACCGCCGTGTCCAGCTCGCCGGACGTGGCCGCGAAGCCATAGGGATAAATATCCGAATCCGACCGGGTCTGGGTCTGGAAATCATACACCGGCACGTTCACGGACATGATGTTCTGGAAGGTCATGGTCAGCTCCACGCTCTGCTTCGGATACAGCAGGGCCTGCTCCATGGCCTCGGAGCTCATCAGGGCGGAGGCCACCGTGAAGGCCCCGTGGACCGTCATTAGCTCCTCCTCTACCTCCGCCCGGAGGGCCCGGACCTCCCGGACCGTCTCCAGGAACTGCTTCATCAGCTCATCCCGCTTGTCTTTCAGCAGCTTGTGGCCCCGCTGGGCCGTGCGCAGCTTGCCCTTCAGGCGGGTGAGCTCCATTCGGGTGGGGCTTACCGTGATATTCGCCATGGCTCACCCCTCCTTACTGCTCGTCTTTTTTCGGCCAGTATTTCTCGATCAGCTCCGGCTTGATACGCTTCAGCTCCGCCTTGGGCAGAATGCTCAGCAGCTCCCAGCCCAGGTCCAGCGTCTCAAAAATGGAACGGTTCTCCTCATAGCCCTGGTTCACGTACCGCCGCTCAAACTCGTCGGCAAACTTGGCGTACAGCAGGTCTGTGGGCGTCAGGGCCGCCTCGCCCAGAATGGACATCAGCTCCTTGTTGTCCTTGCCGGTGGAATAGGCCGCGAAGAGCTGGTTCATGGTGTCGGCATGGTCCTCCCGGGTCTTGCCCTTGCCCACGCCCTTGTCCTTCAGACGGCTCAGGGAGGGCAGCACGTCCACCGGGGGATGGATGCCCTGGCGGTACAGGGACCGGGCCAGGATGATCTGCCCCTCGGTGATATAGCCCGTCAGGTCGGGGATGGGGTGGGTCTTGTCGTCCTCGGGCATGGTCAGGATGGGAATCAGAGTAATGGAGCCCTTCTTGCCCAGCTGCCGGCCGGCCCGCTCGTACAGCGTCGCCAGGTTCGTGTACAGGTAGCCCGGGAAGCCGCGGCGGCCCGGGACCTCCTTCTTGGCGGCGGAGACCTCACGGAGGGCCTCGGCGTAGTTGGTGATGTCGGTCATGATGACCAGGACGTGCATGTCTTTCTCAAAGGCCAGGTACTCCGCGGCGGTCAGCGCCATGCGGGGCGTGGCGATACGCTCGACGGCGGGGTCGTTGGCCAGGTTGGAGAACAGCACCGTCCGGTCAATGGCCCCGGTGCGCTTGAACTCGTTGACGAAGAATTCCGACTCCTCGAAGGTGATGCCGATGGCGGCAAAGACCACGGCGAAGTTGGCGCTCTCATCTCCCAGCACCTTGGCCTGGCGGGCAATCTGGGCCGCCAGGTTGGCGTGGGGCAGGCCGGAGCCGGAGAAGATGGGCAGCTTCTGCCCGCGGACCAGGGTGTTCAGGCCGTCGATGGTGGACACGCCGGTCTGGATGAACTCGTTGGGATAGTCCCGGGCGGCGGGGTTCATGGGCAGGCCGTCAATGTCCCGGTACTCATCGGGCAGGATGTCGGGGCCGCCGTCAATGGGGTGGCCCATGCCGTTGAAGACCCGGCCCAGCATGTCGCCGGACACGCCCAGCTGAAGGGGATGGCCCAGGAAGCGGACCTTGGCGTCGGCCATGTTGATGCCCGCGGCGGACTCGAAGAGCTGGACCACGGCGGTGTCGCCGTTGACCTCCAGCACCTGCCCCCGGCGGGTGGACCCGTCGTGGAGCTCCACTTCAACCAGCTCGTTGTAGGTGACGTTCTCGACCATCCGGACCATCATCAGCGGGCTGACGATTTCCTCTACGGTTTTGTATTCACGAATCATCAGTTGTCACCTCCCTGAGCGGCAATCCCGGCGATCTGGCTCTCCATCTCGGCCCCGATGCCCTCATAAACCTTGACATACTCCTCGGCGGGGACGCTCTTGGCCCGGCCGATCTTCTCCCGGACGGGAATGTCGAAGAGCTTCATCACGTCCGCCCCCTTGGCGATGGCGTCCCGGCACAGCGCCTCATAGCGGAGAATCAGCGCCAGCAGCTTGCCCTGGCGGTCGTAGCTGGAGTAGCCGTCGATGTCGGTAAAGGCGTTCTGCTGGAGGAAGTCCTCCCGGACCATCCGGGCCACTTCCAGGGTCAGCTGGTCGGCGGGGGACAGGGCGTCCTTACCAACGAGCTGGACGATTTCGTTCAGGCTGGCCTCCTGCTGGAGGATGCTCATGGCCTGGCCCCGGTCCTTCATGAAGTCCGCGCCGAAATTCTCGTCGAACCAGGGCTTCAGGGTATCCAGGTACAGGGAGTAGGAGTTCAGCCAGTTGATGGCGGGGAAATGCCGCTTGTAGGCCAGGGACGCGTCCAAGGCCCAGAAGACCTTGACGATCCGCATGGTGGCCTGGGAGACGGGCTCGGACAGGTCGCCGCCCGGGGGGGAGACCGCGCCCACGGCGGTCAGGGAGCCCCGGCGCTCGTCGGAGCCGATGCACTCCACGCTGCCCGCCCGCTCGTAGAACTGGGCCAGGCGGGAGCTCAGATACGCGGGGTAGCCCTCTTCGCCGGGCATCTCCTCCAGGCGGCCGGACATCTCGCGGAGGGCCTCGGCCCAGCGGGAGGTGGAGTCGGCGATGACGGCCACGTCATAGCCCATGTCCCGGAAGTACTCCGCGATGGTGATGCCGGTGTAGACGGACGCCTCGCGGGCCGCCACGGGCATATCGGAGGTGTTGGCAATCAGCACCGTCCGCTTCATCAGGGACTCGCCGGTGCGGGGGTCCTTCAGCTCGGGGAACTCCCGCAGAACGTCGGTCATCTCGTTGCCCCGCTCGCCGCAGCCGATGTAGACCACGATGTCCACGTCGGACCACTTGGCCAGCTGATGCTGGACCACCGTCTTGCCGGAGCCGAAGGGGCCGGGAACGGCGGCGGTGCCGCCCTTGGCGATGGGGAACATGGTGTCGATAATCCGCTGGCCGGAGCACAGGGGACGCTCGGGGGAATACTTCTTCTCATAGGGACGGCCGATACGGACGGGCCACTTCTGCACCATGGTCAGGGGCACGTCCCTGCCGTCCTCGGTGGTGAGGGTGGCCACGGTGTCCGTGACCTTGTAGCTGCCGCTCTTGACAGACTTGATGGTGCCCTTCAGGTTGGGGGGCACCATGATCTTGTGGAGGACCACCGGAGTCTCGGGGACGGTGCCGATGACGTCGCCGCCAATCACCTTGTCTCCGGCCTTCGCCGTGGCAGTGAACTCCCACTTCTTCTCGTGGTCCAGGGCGGAGACCTCCACGCCTCTGGTGATGTTGGCGCCCACCTTTTCCACGATCTTCTCCAGGGGGCGCTGGATGCCGTCGTAAATGCCCTCGATCATGCCGGGGCCCAGCTCCACGCTCATGGGCGCGCCGGTGGTCTCCACCACGGCGCCCGGGCCCAGGCCGGAGGTTTCCTCGTAGACCTGGATGGAGGCGGCGTCGCCCTTCATGGTCAGAATTTCACCGATCAGTCTCTGGGGGCCGACGCGGACCACGTCGCTCATGTTGGCGTTGGACAGCCCTGTGGCGACCACCAGCGGCCCGGAGACCTTAACAACTTTGCCGCTCAAATTTATGCAACCTTCTTTCTCGTCGTCGCAAAGTCCGCCCGGCCCGTTTCCGGCTTCGCCGAAAACCGCGCCCGCTCCCTTGCTCCTCCCCTCCCCGCCCGTTTCGCCGGGCTCCGGCGGGGGCCCCGTTTGACCCCCGGCAAGGAGTGGATGCACGACGTAAAAATTTTATAGGATATCGGCTCCTACTGCTCGTTCAATCGCGCGCTGGATATTGTTCCTGCCGATGCCCAGGGACCCCTGGCGGCCGGGAATGAGGATGATGGCCGGCCGGAGCTCGTCCTTGTACCGGGAGATCACATCCTCCATATCCTTTGCCAGCTGTTCCGTGAGATAGATCACGGCGCAGTTTCCCTTCGCCAGCTCCCGGACCTTCTCCTTGGCCTCCGCCGCGTCCGCGACGGGGTAGGTATCCAGCCCCAGAGCCCGGAAGCCCATGACGGACTCCCAATCGCCGATGGCGGCGATCTGATAGGTCATAGCCATACGTTCACCGCCTTACACATATCCGTTCCGCAGGCGGGAACGGATGACCCCGGCGGGCAAGCCCGCCCCGCGGCCCATCAGCAGGATGCGGATGTTGGTGTACTCCGTCTCCCGGGCCGCCAGATACCCCAGCAGCGGGGCCTCGCCGAAGGGCACGAACTGGGCCCCGGCCAGGTACTCTCCCACCGCGTCGTCGCAGAGCTTCTCAAAGTCCGTCAGGGACCCGCCCCGAAGGGCTTCCGCCCCGGCCTCCGCCGCCGCCTGAAGAGGCGTGGGGCCGTAGAGCTCCGTCAGGCTCCCGGCGTTCCCGGCGGCGGCCACGGCGTCCGCGCCGATGTCGCCGCCCTCCAGAAGCACGGTCTTCAAAAACTCCCCGCCCTTGCCCATCCGCAGGGTGCGGACCAGGGCCCGGAGGTTCGCCGCGTCGATCTGGATTTTGACATAGCCCGCCAGAAAGGCGCTGCCCGTAGCCTCGGCCACGGCCATCATCTCCTGATAGCACCGCCCGTCCAGGGCGATGTCGCTGAGCTGGGGGTCCCGGGTGGCGTCCAGGATTTCTCCGGCCTCCGCCGCGGCGGAGGCCAGGCCCTCCGGCAGCTCCTCCAGCCGCCCCGTCAGAAGGGCCTCCTTCAGAACCGCCGCCGGAACCCGGCCCATATCCATCAGCATGGAGTCCGGGCTGACGTTCATGGCCCGGGCCTTCAGCAGGGCCTTGATGTTGTGATAGTCGTATTTCAGCTTGAAAATGTCGATATACCTGGGGTCCGGCGCGCCGTCCAGCACGTCGGAGAGGGTGGCCTCCCGGGCCGCCGAGAGGGCGGCGTCCATGGCCTCGGGGCTGCGGGCGTCCAGCTCCGGATACCCGCACTCCTGAAGAAGCTTGACCGCCTCCTCCTCCGTGCGGGCCTCCAGCACCTGTTCCATCCGTTCCCGTGTCAGGAGCCCGGTCTCCATGGCCTTGATGCGGGCCGAGATCGCCAGGTAATCGGTGTCTTTGATTTTTTTAGCCAAGACACTTCCTCCTTCTCATGAGAACAGCTTCTTCACCACTTCTCCCGCAGTCTCCGCCTTTTGCAGGCGCACCAGGGTGTCGAACGCGCAGTTGACCTCCACGTTCTCGGAGCGGAGGATAAAGCCGCCCTGAATGGAACGGGTCTCGCCGGAGAGGGTCAGCTTCTTCCTGCCGTCCTTGTTGGCCTTCTCCACGGCGGCCTTGCCCACCTTGCGGCGGTCGGCCTCGGAGAAGATGACCTCCTCCGTCCCGGTGGAGGACGCCTGAAGCAGCAGCTCCGCCAGCACGGCGGCGTACTTCTCCTCCGGCAGGGAGCAGAGCTTCTTCAGGGCCAGGTCATAGGCCTTCTCCACCATCTCCTGCTTAGCGGCGAGGGCGGCCTTCCGGGCCTCCATCTGGGCGGTGCCCGCCAGGCGCTCCTCCCGCTCTGCGGCGGCCTTTTTGTTTCGCGCGTCCAGGTCCGCCGCCTCAGCGTCCGCTTGGGCCTGATACCGGGCGGCGATCTTCTCCGCCTCGGCCCGGGCCCCGCCCAGAAGGCGCTCGATCTCCGCCTGGGCCTCGGCGCTGATGCGCTGGGTGATTCTTTCAATTCCGTTCATGGTTCCATCCCCTTTCTGCGGGGTAATCAAGAAATGTTGATGATCATCAGCATGGAAGCCAGCAGAGACAGGATGGCGTAGAACTCCACGGTGATGCAGAGGACCATGCCCTTGGACCAGTCGTCGGGCTTCTTGGCCAGAATGTTGATGGAACCGGCGGCCACGCGGCCCTGGGCAATGGCGGAGAACAGGCCGCCCAGCGCCATGGGCAGGCAGGCGCAGAAGTACTGGAGGCCCTGGGCCACGCTCATGCCGCTGGCGTCGCCGCCCAGCAGGCCCATGGAGAAGATGGCGAAGAACCAGACCACCAGGCCGTACAGGCCCTGGGTGCCGGGGATAACCTGGAGAATCATGACCTTACCGAACTTGCTGGGGTCCTGGCAGAGGAGGCCGGTGCCCGCCTCGCCGGCGATGCCGGTGCCCTTGGCGGAGCCGATGCCGGGGAGCACCGCCGCCAGGCCAGCGCCCAGAAGGGCCAGGGCCAGGCCGCCGAAAGCGCCCAGGAAGGACTGTGCCGCCGCGTTCTGCTCAATTGCCTGAATGATACTCGCGTCCATAGTTGTTGTTCCTCCTAAAATAATTTTACTTCGTGATGTCCACGTATTTGGTCTCCATAGCCAGGGGCTTGAAGGGCTTGCCGCCGTCCTCATAGAACTTTCCGAAATACTCCAGGCACTGGAGACGGAGGTCGTGGACATAGCAGCCCAACAGGTTCAGCGCGAAGTTCAGCGCGTTGCCCGCCAGGGAGATCACAAGGAAAATGAGGATGTTGCCGGGAATGGCCCCCAGGGTGTTGAACACCTGGGCGATGACGCTGCCCGCCAGCATCAGGGCCATGAGACGGGCATAGGACAGAATGTCTCCGAAATAGCCCGTGACATGGTTGTAGAGTGAGCCGAAGATGCCCATGATCTTGCCGAAGCCCTGTCCTGTGACCAGGGGGCCGATGACGATCAGGGCCAGGCCCGCGTAGAGGACCAGATTCGTCACGCCGGCGGCCATCAGGCCGATGCCCGCGAAGACAATCCACCACGTGACCTCCTCAAAGACGGCATCCAGCACCTGCCCGGCCTTCAGCTTGCGGATGAAGCTGACGGCCATGCCGGTGATGATCTGCACGAGGCCCAAGGCCATGGCGCCCACCAGAATCATCAGGGTGTCGTTCAGGGGGGTGAAGAGGGCCGGGAGGGCAAAATCGCCTCCGGTGGTGATCTTCACCACCTGGGTCAGGAAGTCGCCGAAGAAGCCGCCGGTAATCGCGCCCATGATGAAGGTGGACACGCCGCACAGCTGCATCAGGCCCATCATATGTCCCATGGTTCCCTTGGGGCGGTACTTTTTCGCGATGATGGTCCCGGCCAGGAACATCAGGATGCCGTAGCCCATATCCGCCATCATGATGCCGTAAAACAGGATGAAGAACGGGGCCATGAGGGGGTTGGGGTCCACGTTGTTGTACGCGGGGAGGGAGTACATCTCCGTCACCATGTTCAGCGGCTTTGTCAGCCAGTTGTTTTTCAGGCGCACGGGGACGTCGGGAACATCCTCCTCCGTGGGGTCGCTGGCCTCCCAGGCGCAGCCCTTGCTCTCCAGCAGGGACTGGACCTCGCTGAGGTTCTCCGCCGGGGCCCAGCCCTCAAAGAAGACAATGGTCCCGTCGGTGAGGAGGCGATCGGTGCTGGCGTCCTCGGCGGCCTCGGCGCTGAGCCGGTCGGCGTAGAGGCGGAGCCAGTCCCGCTGCGGGGCCAGGGCGGCGATGGCGGCCTCGGCCTCCTGCCGCTGCTTCCGGTTCTCCGCCAGGGCGGCGTCCAGGGCCTGGACGTTCTGGGCCGCCGTGCCCGTCACGCCCTGGAAGGCGGTGACGCTGAACCCGTGGGGCCGCAGGACCTCCAGGGCTTTTTCCTCCTCCTCCCGGTGGGCGGCGAGGAGGCAGCAGCGCTGCTGCTTGTCCATGCTGATCTCATAGAGCTCCGCCGCCGCGTCCCCCAGCTCGTTCCGAATGGCGGCGGGGTCCGCCGCTCCGGGGAGAACGCCCAGGCGGAACACCGCGTTGGCGGTGCCGCTCAGCTCCAGCGGCATGTCCAGGGGGACCCAGGGCTCCAGCCCAGCCCTCCGGCTGAGGAGGCGGCCCTCCTCGCCCTGAAGGCGGGAGATGTCCTGAAGGAGGCCGTTGATCTGCTTGCTGACGGTCCGTCCCTTTTCCAGCACCGCCTGGCTGAGGAATTCCTCCTGTCCCACGGGGCGGCGCTGGATGAACAGGCCGTCCTTGGTTCCGCCGTAGCGCTTCAGGGCCTCCAGGGCGGCATTGGCCTCCCCCTGTTCGGTTTTGGTCTCCGCCAGCGTGGAGGCGTCCCGCCGCAGCAGCGCCGCCCAGGCGGGGTCCGCCAGTCTGTCGGCGGGCTCGCTGATCTCCACACAGCCCAGGCGCAGCAGCTCCCGGAGGAGGGCGTCCCGGCTGTCGGCCATGGCCATAACGCGGAGCTTTTTCATTTTTACAATGGCCATCTCAGTGCTTCACAACCCTTCCGACGATAAACTCCGCAGCGGATTCCAGGCGTTTTTCCGCCGCCTCCCGCAGCTTGGCGGCATCCGCCTCCGCCGCCCGGGCGGTTTTGGCGGCCTCGGCCGCGGCCCGCTCCTCCGCCTGACGCAGAAGCTCCCGGCCGGACTCCGCCCCGGCGCTTCGGGTCCTTTGCAAGAGCGCCTGACCTTCCTTTTCCGCGTTGGCGACGATTTGCTTCGCCTCCGCCTCAGCGGCGGCGCGGCGCTCCCGAACCTCGTTTTCCACCTGCGTTACCTTTTCGATTGCTTCCAGGGACATTCGTTCTCACCTTCTCTCCATGTGCCATTTCGTCCGAACGGGGCCCCGTCCGGGCGCATGGTCAATCTAATTATACAGTATAGGCGAACACGCCAGATTTTGCAAGGGATTTTTTGCCGGAGGGGGAAAAGAACCGCGGCCCCCGAATTGGGGGCCGCGGTCCTGACAGGCTTGCTCCGGCAGGCGGAACCGGTGTTTCGCCTGCCGGAGCACTGGAATCTGCATCGCGGGGCTCACCGCGCCTGGGTCAGCCGCTCCACGGCGTCCTCTTCTGTGGCGGTGAAAAAGAAGTGCTTGCCCTGATTGGACTCATAGATGAAGTCCCGGAGGGGCTTGCTGGTATAGCGTGAAAAGTCGCCCCAGATGGCGGCCTTCACGCGGTAGTTGACAAATTTTTGAAGGATCTCCCCGGCCAGGCCGGAGCTGAGGACAAAGAAGTCCTCCCCCAGCACCCGCTTGTCGATGGCGATGCGCTCCGCGCCCGCCTCGTATTTCACGGTTGCCGCCAGGTCCAGGGCGGCCTGAGGGGTTGTGACCTCCGCCGCATCGCCGGAGACGACCGCGACGTCCAAACCCTGTGCCTTTCTGTATTCGATGTTCATATCAATTCCTCCTCAAGTTAAAATCGCGGTACAAATTCCAGCTGGTAAGAGACCATACTACAGATCGGGTTGTTTGTCAACTCTCGGAATTCCGGCGGGGGGCCCGATGACGCATTTTTAAAAGAGGACACCCGTAGGGGCGGACCTGTGTGTCCGCCCGTCCCCCAGGTTTTCACCGGTCTACCGGTAAACGGCTCTTATTCATGCAACCTCTCCCGATAGGACCCCATACCATCTTTGCGGGGCCTGACCCCCTGGTCAGGCCATTTCTCTAAGGTTTCCACCTTTCTTCCGGTAGACCGCTTCCTCCGGAACCACCCACTATCGATGGCCCGACCCTAAACCGGGGCCCCCGCCGCAAACCAGCGAAGCGTTTGCGGTGGGGAGAGGAGGAAGGAACGGAGCAGAGCGGAGCTTTCGCCGCCTTCGGCGGCGGAAGCGGAGTGGGCGGAGTTTCTTCCGACGAGGTCCCCTGACCGGGCCATTCCTCTAGGGTTTCCGCCCTTCTCCCGGAGGTGCTCCCGTAGGGGCGGACCTATGTGTCCGCCCGTCTATCGGAAGCACCAAGGTCCCGGGGGAATGACGGACACGCCGTCTATCGGAAGCGCCAGAGTCCTGGGGGAATGACGGACACACCGTCTATCGGAAGTGCCAGGGTCCCGGAAGCAGGGCGGACACGCAGGTCCGCCCCTACAAGATAATCTCTCTGAATAGGACACTCCCAATTCTGGCGGGCGTCCCCTCCGCTCTTTTCTTTTCTCCCCGGTTGTGATATACTGCTTTCCAAATCCGGCAGAGGGCCCCGCCGGGGACCCAAGCGCCTTTTGTCCGAAAACAAAGAGTAATGTCGAAATAAAAAACAACAAATCGTATTCAAAAACCCGGGCCGGATCCTGCCCTGGGCCGGTCTCCGGCCGGTGTCCGCCCCGCAGATGGAAAGGAGCGGCTATGAACAAAGACGGTCTCCGGGACATGACGGCGGGCAGCCCCGCCGGGCATATCCTCTATTTCGCCCTGCCCCTGCTGGCGGGGAGCCTTCTCCAGCAGCTCTACAACATGGTGGACAGCTGGGTCGTGGGCCGCTACGTGGGCGACGGCGCCCTGGCCGCCGTGGGAGTGGGCTTCCCGGTGCTGACCATGTTCGCCTCCCTCTTCATCGGCCTGTCCAACGGCGGGACGGTGGTGATCGCCCAGTTCTTCGGCGCGGGGAAAATGGACCGGGTCCGGGACGCGGTGGACACCATCTACGCCGCCTTCCTCACCGCCATTGTCCCCCTGACGGCCCTGGCCCTGCTGGCGGTGGGGCCCATTCTCCGCCTGCTCCAGGTGGAGGAGGCCGCGTATGGGGAAGCATACCTTTATTTAATAGTTGTCTGCGCCGGCCTGGTTGGCAGCGTGGGCTACAACCTCAACGCCGGTATCCTCGGGGGCCTGGGGAACAGCCGGAGCACCCTGCTCTTTCTGGCGGCGGCGTCGGTGATGAACATCCTCCTGGACCTGGTGCTGGTGCTGTCCTTCGGGCTGGGCGTGCTGGGGGTGGCCCTGGGCACGATTCTCGCCCAGGCCTTTTCCTGGCTGTTCGGCGTGGCCTATATCAACCGCCGCTACCCGGAGATTTCCATCCGCCTCCTGCCCCGGAAATTTGACCGGGCCCTGTTCGGCCAGATCATGGGCATTGGCCTTCCGGCGGGGGTGCAGATGTCGCTGGTGGCGCTGGGGGCTATGGTGGTGATGGGCAAAATCAACGCCTACGGCAAGGAGTTCACCGCCGGGTACAATGTGGGCTTCCGGCTGGACCAGCTGGCCTTTCTGCCCATCCAGAGCCTTTCCAGCGCCGTCATCTCCTTCGTGGGCCAGAACACCGGCGCCAGGAAGCCGGACCGGGTCCGGCGGGGCATCCGGGTTACGGTGGCCCTCTCCGCCGCCTGGTCCCTGCTGATGACGGCGGCACTGATGCCCTTCCGGGAGCCGCTGGTGGCCTTCTTCTCCCCCACTCCGGCGGTGATTCACGCGGGGGCGGTGTACCTCCAGTGCATCATGCCGTTTTACGTCCTCTTCGCCGTCATGTTCTGCCTGAACAACGCCATGCGGGGCGCGGGGGACAGCGTGTTCCCCATGGTGGACGTGATCCTCTCCCTGATTCTGGTCCGGGTCCCGGCGGTATACTGGCTGGCGGACCACTATGGGCCGGATTTTATGTATTACGGCATGGCCGTGGGCTGGACGGTTGGACTGGTCCTGTCCGTGGGCTGGTATCTCTCGGGCCGGTGGAAGCGCCATGGGAGCTTGGCGGACCGGGAGGAGCCGGAGCGGTAGGGCGGAGAGACGTCCCGGGGATTCCGGCACGGTTCAGCGAAAAAGGGCGGAATATTTCCGCCGGGGCAGGCAACACTATGGAACATCCGGAACGAAAAGAGGAAATTTTCCATGGACATGTCTCCCAAAGAATATCAGGCCTATGTCAAGCAGAAGGCCAAAAAGTCCCCCATTGTCAAGGATGTGGCCCTGGCTTTCGCCATCGGCGGCGGCATCTGCGTGCTGGGCCAGGTCATTCAAAACGGCTGGGCCTCGATGGGGCTGAACAAAGAGGAGGCGGGGACCGCCGCCTCGTGTACGCTGGTGTTTCTCTCCGCCCTGCTGACGGGGCTGAACCTCTACAGCAAAATCGCCCGCTACGGCGGCGCGGGCACGCTGGTGCCCATCACCGGCTTTGCCAACGCCGTGGTGTCCCCGGCCATCGATTTCAAGAGCGAGGGCTTTATCACCGGCATGGCGGCAAAGATGTTCACCGTGGCGGGACCGGTGATCGTTTTCGGCACCGTGGCCTCGGTGCTGTACGGGGTGGTTTTGAAGCTCTTCTTCCTTTGAGAAACGGAAGCCCCCCTGAAAAACCCCGCATAGAACATCCCCCTGACGCGGAGTTTTCGCGTCAGGGGGATGTTTTCCTTATTATCCGAAGTCGGCCGTCAGGGAGCCCTTCTGCAAAATGTGGCCCTCCGCCGCCTTGAGGAAGTGCTTCTTCCTGGCGTTGGAGCTCAGCCCCAGGACGCAGTCCAGCGCGTAGACCGTCAGCCGGTAGCGGTGCCGGGCCCAGATGGGGGGCTTGGGCCCCGCGTACCGGTGGAGGCCGTAGGCCAGCCCCTGGGCCGCTCCGCATTCCAGCCGCTCATGCTTGGGCAGGCCGCCGGGAATCACCTCCCGGGGGGGAAAATTCCACATCACCCAATGGGTGAACCCCTTTATGGGGTGGCTCATGTCCTCCAGGGTGACGGCCAGGGTCCTGGCCTGGGGGGACAGGTTTTCCAGCGTGATTTCCGGGGACAAATCCTTCCCCCGGCCGGTGTTGTCCAGGGGGAAGCGCCCGCCGTCCTTCAGGCCGGGGCAGTGAAAACGCAGAATCTCGATTTCCATACAAATTCTCTCTCAGTGTTCCTCAGTGTTTTTCTTTTGGCAGAATCAGGTTCAGCAGCACCGCCATCAGCGTGGCGATGACCACGGGGGACTTGCCGAAGATCATGGTGAAGCCCTCGGGGAACTGGCCCAGCGCGCCGCTGGCCTGGGAAACGCCCACGCCTAGGGCGGCGGACAGGCCCACGATGGTGGTGTTCCGGGCCGTCAGGTCCTGGGAGGCGATGAGCTTCATGCCGGTCATGGCGATGGTGGAGAAAACGGTGATGGTGGCCCCGCCCAGGACGCACTGGGGAATGGTGGTCAGCACCGCCGCGAACTTGGGGGACAGGCCCGCCAGCAGCAGGAAGCCGCCGGTCATGGCGAAGACGATGCGGTTCACCACTTTGTTGGTGGTGACGATGCCCACGTTCTGGGAATAGGTGGCCGTGGGCAAGCCGCCGAAGAAGGCGGTGAGGATGTTGCTGAAGCCGTAGGCAATGATGCCGCCCTGGAGCTCCTGGTCCGAGGGGTCCCGGTCCAGGCCGCCCACGGTGGTGGCGGTGAAATCGCCGATGGCCTGAATGGAGTTGATGGCGAACAGCAGCCCGATGGCCACGCAGGAGGGGAGGTCAAACGTGATGCCGAAGTGCATCACCCGGGGCAGGGAGAACCACGCGGCGGAGCCCACCTCGGCAAAGGAGACCATGCCGAAGAACATGGAGATGCCATAGCCGCAGAGCATGCCGATGAGGATGGAGGCCAGCTTGCAGATGCCCTTTCCGTGGTTGTTCAGCAGCATGACGATGGCCAGCGTCAGCACCGCCACCAGCCAGTTCTGCCAGGAGCCGTAGACCAGGGCCTCGGTCTGGCCCTTGGTTTCCACCACCAGCTGGTATGTGTTTGCCGTGCCGCCCGCCATGTAGTTGATGGCCGTGGGATAGAGGCTCAGGCCGATGGTGAAGACCACGGTTCCCGTAATCACCGGGGGAAAGAGGAGGCGGATTTTCTTCACGAACACCCCCACGATCACGGCCACAACGCCGCCCACGATCATCGCCCCGGCGATGGCCCCCACGCCGCCGCCGGTGGAGGCGATGGCCTGCATGCTGGGCACGTAGGCGAAGCTGACGCCCATGATCACCGGCAGTCCGGAGCCAAAATAGCGGTTCACCGGGTAGAGCTGGATGATGGTGCACACGGCGGACATCACCAGGGAGGCCTGAATCAGCAGCACCCGGTCCGTCTGGCTGAGGCCGATGGCCCCGGCGATGATGATGGGCGGCGTGACACAGCCCACGATCATGGCGACAAGGTGCTGAAGGGAGAGGGAGACGGCGGAGCCCAGAGGGGGAATGCCTCGGAGCCGGAACAGCGTCTGCTGGTCAGATGGGGTTCTCATGACGGGGGGTTCTCCTTCCTGCTTCTTTATGATGTTTTCGTGGGCGCCGGGCCTTGTTCGGGAAATGGCGGAACAGGGCCTAATAGACGCCGGAGCCTGGCTTTCGTCAGACTCCGGAAAGGTCTACCTTCAGTGTACAGGAGACGGGGCGGAATGTCAAGGGGCGATTCCCGCCGTTTCCCCCAGATTCCGGCTGAATTCGCCGTCGATGAGGAAGCGGACCTCCTCCACCGCCTCCAGGGACCGGAGGGAGCTCTCCAGCGCTTCGAGGGCGGTCCGGACCGCCGCCTCCTCCAGCCCCTCCAGCAGGGCGGAGGAGAGGTTGACATAGCAGATGTCCTCCTCCTGCCACGCGGACTTCACCTGGAAGCCCTCCGGCAGGGGGGAGAACAGGTCCCGGCCCTCGGGCCTGCGCTCCAGGGCCCGGGCCACGGCGGTGACCTGGGTGTCCCCCTCATAGAGGTCCAGGGTCTGCTCCGCCGCCGTGAGGCCCCCCTCCTGGTTCAGGAAGAAGAGCATCACGTCCACGGTGCTGACCACGTCCTCCTCCGGGGTCAGCAGCACCTCCCGGATGTTCAGCACCTGCCGCTCCCGGTAGGCCAGCTCCCGCCCCCGGGCGGTGATCTGCACCGAGGAGATCTCCGGCACCTGGGACAGGGTCATGGCAATGGCGCTGTCCGCCAGGGTCAGGGCCACGCCGGAGAGGCTTTCGTAGGACGCGGACAGGTCCACCCGGGCCCGGTCCCCCACGATATCCAGGGAGAGGAGGCTGGTCCCGGCGGGAAGGGTGCTCTTCAAAGTCTCGTCGGCGGGGCCCTTCAGCAGCTCGTTCATCAGGGCCCCCGCCAGCCGGGAGGAGGAGCCGGTCTCCTCGTCGTAGAGGTACACGGTCTCCGTGCGGAAGGGGGCCTCCCCGGCGGAATAGGTCAGGTCCGCCTCCTGGAAATAGAGCTGGTAGGCGGTGCGGGCGGGCTCCTCCCTCCGGCAGCCGGACAGGAGCAGCAGGGGGAGGAGGAGAAGGACGCGGAATTTCATGCCTCCCCCCTCCTTTCCAGGGCCGGCCAGCGGACGGTGAACACCGCGCCGCCGCCGGTGCGGTTGGCGGCCTCCACCGCGCCCCCCCGGCGCTTGACGGTGTCGCTGACGATGGCGAGCCCCAGCCCCGTGCCCCCGGCGGCCCGGGACCGGGCCTTGTCCACCCGGTAGAACCGCTCGAAAATCCGGGGCAGGTCCGCCTCGGGGATGCCCGCGCCGTTGTCTGCCACGGTGAGGACGATCAGCTCCCCCACCCGCTCCAGGGAGACCTGGACGGAGCCCCCGATGGCGGAGTACTTCACGGCGTTGTCCGCCAGGTTGTAAATCACCTGGTGAATCTCGTCCCGGGTGGCCAGGACCACGCAGTCCTCCCCGGCGGAGTAGGTGAGGTCCACCCCCTTCTCCTGGGCCACCAGGTTCATCATCCGCATGACCTGCTCCAGCACCGGCAGGATGTCCACCTCCGCCGGGGGGTCCAGCACGCCGCTGTCCAGCCGGGTCAGGCGGAGGAGGTCCTCGGTGATGCGGGAGAGGCGCTCCGCCTCCCGGCCGATGTCGGAGACGAATTCCCGGGTGGTCTCCAGGTCGATGGTGTCCGTCTGCAAAATGGAGTCCGACAGGAGGCGGATGGCGGCCAGGGGGGTTTTC
Organism: Oscillospiraceae bacterium 38-13; assembly: GCA_041223955.1. Lineage (GTDB taxonomy): Bacteria > Bacillota > Clostridia > Oscillospirales > Oscillospiraceae > Oscillibacter. The sequence goes on from JBCLRG010000001.1 coordinate 168,382, forward strand.
AGCTCGTGGGACGCGTCGGAGACGAAGCGGCGGCGGGCGTTCTCCGTGGTCTGGAGCCGGTCCGTCAGGCTGTTGAACTCGTGGCCGATCTGGGCGATCTCGTCCCGGCCCCGGATGTCCGCCCGGTGGCTGTAGGCCCCCTCCCGCACCTGCCGGATGGCGGTGAGGAGGAGGGCGATTTTCCGGGTCAGGGCCTTGGAGAGGATGACGCTGAGCACTAGCACCAGGGCCCCCGCCACGGCGGAGAGGCGGAGCAGGGTCTCCTGAAGGCCGGAGAGGAGGGCGGCCTGCTCCGTGTCGTACTCATAGGCGTACACCGCGCCGATGATCTGGCTCTGGTACATCACCGGCGAGGAGGCCCGGCTCCGGAAGGCCCCCCGCTGGTATGTACAGCTGAAGGCGTCGTAGCCCAGAAGGGCCTGCACGATCTCCGTATACAGCGCGAAGCTGCCCACGGCGGAGCCGGTCTCCCGGGTGTCGTAGAGCACCCGGCCCGCGCCGTCCGTCACCAGGATCCGGCTCAGGCCCGCCTCCTGGGCCAGGGCCATGGCGTCGGTGACGTTTTCCTCCGTCAGCCGGGCCAGGCCGGAGAGGGAGTTCACCATGACGGAGACGCTGCTCTGGAGGTTGGTGGCCTTGGAGTGGAAGACCAGGTCCTCGGACACCAGAAGGGGATAGGTGTTCAGCAGCAGCAGCACCGCCAGGATGACGGCGATATAGCTCACGCCGAAGCGGAACTGGAGGCTCCCCCAGTAGGGGCGTTCATTCCTTGAAATAGTACCCCACCCCCCACTTGGTCATGATGTGGTCCGGCTCCGCCGGGTTCTCCTCCAGCTTCTCCCGGAGGCGGCGGATATGCACGTCCACCGTCCGGTAGTCCCCGGCGTAGCTGTAGCCCCACACCACGTTCATCAGGTTCTCCCGGCTGTAGACCCGCCGGGGGTTCCGCATCAGCAGCTCCACCAGGTCGTACTCCTTGGCGGTGAGCTCCACCGGCCGGTCCCCCCGGGCGGCGCTGCGCTCCTCGGTGTTCAGGGTGATGCCCCCGGCGGTGAGGATGCTGCCCCGGTTCCGCTGGACCCCGGCGGCCCGGCGGAGCAGGGCCCGGACCCGGGCCTTCAGCTCCAGGATGTTGAAGGGCTTGGTGAGGTAATCGTCCGCCCCGCACTCGAAGCCCATCAGCTTGTCCGCGTCCTCGCTCTTGGCCGTCAGCATGATGACGGGCACGTTGGAGAACTCCCGGATGCGCATGCACGCCTCCAGCCCGTCCACCTCCGGCATCATCAGGTCCAGGATGATCAGGTCCAGCTTTCCCTCCCGGGCCAGCTCCACGGCGGCGGCGCCGTCATAGGCGCACTCCACCTCATAGCCCTCGTTTTCCAGATTGAATTTGATCCCCTTCACCAGGGTCCGCTCATCGTCCACCACCAGTATTTTCATTCCAAATCCTCCACACGCACAAGTCCCTCCAGGGCCGCCAGCTTCCCGGGGCCGATGCCGGGGACCTCCGTCAATTCCTCCACCGTCCCGAAGGGTCCGGAGACGGTCCGGTACTCCACAATCCGCCGGGCCAGGACGCCGCCGATGCCCGGCAGGGCGGCAAGCTCCTCCTCCGCGGCGGCGTTGAGGTCCACCGGCTCCGACCGGGCCTCCTCCGGTGCGGGGCGCAGGGTCTCCGGGACGGCGGGGGCCCGCAGCGCCGCCCGGTCCCGGCAGAACAGGACCAGCAGCAGGCACAGGAACAGCCCCGTCAGGCCCAGCAGGACGCCCTCGGCCCGGGTGATTTTTTGGTGCTTCTCCACGGTTGCGTTCCTCCGTTTTTTTTGTTATACTGTATACTGAATATGCAGAACGGCGGCGGAAGGCCGCCGGTTCAAAAACGGATGCCGGACTTAGTATAACACAAATTTTGGGGGATGGACATGAAAACAAGGCGCTTTTTCGCAATTTTTTTCCTGGCCCTTCTGCTGGCGGGGCACATGACGGCCCCCGCCTCGGCGGAGCGGGTTTCGGACCCGGATGTCCAGGCCAGGGCCGCCCTGCTGGTGGACCGGAAAACCGGGGCGGTGATCTACTCCTTGAACGAGCACGACGAGCTCTATCCCGCCAGCCTTACCAAGATCATGACCTGCCTCCTGGTGCTGGAGGCCGTGGACGAGGGGCGGCTGCGCCTGAGCCAGGAGATCACCGCCACCCCCACGGCCCTGGAGGGCCTGGCGGAGGACGGCAGCAACGCGGGCATCAAGGCCGGGGAAATCCTGACGGTGGAGGAGCTGCTGTACTGCCTGATGGTGGTCTCCGCCAACGAGGCCGGGGCCATCCTGGGGGAGGAAATTTCCGGCTCGGTGGACAGCTTCGTGGACCTGATGAACGACAAGGCCCGGGAGCTGGAGTGCGAGAACACCCACTTTATGAACCCCCACGGCTACCACGACTCCCAGCACTACACCTCCGCCTGGGACCTGTACCTCATCACCCGGGAGGCCCTGAAGTACCCCATGTTCATGACCGTGTGCGACGCCAGCTCCCACACCGTCCCGGCCACGAACCTCTCGGAGGAGCGGCAGCTGAACAACACCAACTTCCTCATCCGGAGCGGCCGGGACTACTACAACGCCGACGTCCACGGCGTCAAAACCGGGTCCCACTCCCAGGCGGGCAACTGCCTGGTCTCCACCGCCCAGCACGCCAGCATGGACCTCCTCTGCGTCATCCTGGGGGCGGAGCGGATCCAGCATGAGGACGGGACCTGGTGGACCTACAGCTTCGGCGAGACGAACAAGCTGTACAAATGGGCCTTCAGCAGCTTTACCTACCAGACCGTCCTGAAGGAGGACGACGTGGCCGGGGAGGCCCCGGTGTCCCTCTCCTCCACGGACCACGTGACCCTTCGGCCCGCCGGGGCGGTGGAGCTGCTGCTGCCCAAGGGGGTGGACCTGGAGGAGCTGGAGAAGAGCGTCGCCCTGAAGTCCGACCCCGTGGAGGCCCCCATCACCGAGGGGGACGTCCTGGGCACGCTCACCATCACCCTGGACGGCGAGGAGTGCGCCACGGTGGACCTGCTGGCCTATACCAGCGTGGAGGCCTCCCGCCTGCGGGTCTTCTGGCGGGATGTGAAGGAATTCTTCTCCACCACCGCCGCCCGGGTGGGCCTGGGGATTGTCCTGGTGCTGGCGGCGCTCTTCCTGGGGTGGAAGGGCCTGTTCAGCCGCCGCCGCTACCGCTATGGAAGAAGCGTCCCCGGAAGGAGCCGCCGGGGCTACCGGGGGGGCCGGAAGAGGCGCTGAGAGGCGCGGTCCCCGCCGGAGCGGGGCCCGGCAGACGCCTTAGACGCCTTATATATAGATCAGACAATATAAGAAAGATATTTATGCGAGATTCCAAGACCCTGCGCCGGATGCTCACGGCGGTCCTCGCCGTGGTGATGGCAGCGTCCCTGTCCGCCGGCGCGTCCGCGAAGGGCGGATTTTCCGACGTGCCCGGCACCCACCAGTTCCGCGACGCCATCCTCTGGTGCGCCGGGAGGGCATTGTGGACGGCTGCATGAACGGCACGTTCAAGCCCGCCAAGACGGTGGCAAAGAGCCATTTCGCGGCTATGCTGGCCCGGGCGTTCTACCCCGATGAGATTGCCAAATTTGACACGCCCGAGACCATGAAAGCCTACGGCACGTTCGGCAAAAGCAATATGCCCCTGGCCGCCAACGACGCGCTGGACAACACCAGCTTCCGTGACACGTATCTGACTGAGGATGTATTCTTGGACATCAACCGGTACGACATGGCCCAGCTCATAACCAACATCATGAACAAGGCCGGATTTTCCGCCGGTGTCGCCCGGAAGCAGACGGCCATTGGCAAGATTCAGGATTACGGCCAGATTCCCGCCCAGTATAAAGATGCCGTCGCAAACGTTTATGCCCTGGGGATTACCGGCGGCTACGCCGGCGGCAGCTTCAAGGGCGAGGGCATCATGAACCGTGGTCAAGCGGCCGTGGTGATTTACCGCATGATGCAGCTGAGTGGAAACGCGCCGGAAAATCCCCCGGCGGCGGAGAACCCCAGCGCCCCCGAGACCCCGGAGCCTCCCGCCCAGACTCCCGCCCCTGCCGGGAAGACGCTGGCGAACAGCCAGCCCATCACGGAAGACAACGTAACGGCTATGCTGAACGAGCTCAAGGCCAAGTATCCCGAGGGAACCAGCTTTGTCAATGGCTATCCCGCTGGAGCCAATAGTGCAGACGTACGTGCCGCCGTGAATACCTATCTCAACAACAGAGGATATGTATACGGCACAAGCACTAAAGCCGGTTGCGGCGGATGGACAGCCCTTGTCAGTGACTATTTTGGACAGACCGGATTCCCCGCCCGCAAGGTCGCGCTGACCGGCGCGCGTCCGGGTGACATTGTCATTACGCTTAACGAAAACGGCGAACTTGAGCACGCAGCTATTGTCACAAGCCGCGCGTGGCACGATGACTTCGGCGAACACACGGATATTAACACCACCGACGCAGGCACTGGCGGCACTGGCAACAAAAGCGCATACTCCATCTACTGGACGATTGGCAATGCCCAGTGGGACAACCTTCAGCCCGGCGACTGGACCATTGATGTCTGGACCCGCTACCCCGAATAAAAAACGAGAAAAACGACAGGCAAGCCGCATGGGCCCGCCTGTCCTTTTTATTATAGTCCGGGGATTTCACCCTCTCTTCCGCGTCAGGCAAGCCCCCGCCACGGACCCGAGCAGGACAAACGGCGCAATCCGGATGAACAGCCATTCAAACGCCTGAAACAAAACCCCGGCCACCACATTCTGGGGGCAGCCGTAATCCCAGCTCAGATACGGGCTGTTCAGCCGGACAAGGCCCGCGAACACACCCGCCGCCGCCAGGCCCAGCAGGATGAAAAACCAGTGAACCGCCCTCCGCCGCGCCGCTTTCCCCCGCGCAAGCTGAAGGTTGAGCACCTCCAGCCTCTCGGCGAGGGCCGCCAGGCCGTCGGGCTCCGCTCCGGCGGCGGGCTCCCCCAGCAGGACGCTCACCGGCGTGTCCAATGCCTCCGATATGGAAATCAGCATACCGGCGTCCGGAACCGACAGGCCCTGCTCCCATTTGGAGATGGTCTGCCGCACCACGTTCAGCCTGACGGCAAGCTCCTCCTGGGAAAGCCCCTTGGATTTCCGGATGATCTTCATGTTTTCACTCAGCATCAGAAATGCCTCCTTTCCCCGTTATCATACCCGGGAAAGCCCGTTGCGGCAAGCAACGCAAATTAACATCAGGGCCGTGGGAAGCCGGAGCGGAAGAAAACCGCGCCCGCCGGAAAACCGGTCTCCGCCGGGCGCGGCGTTTTGATGGGCTCCTGTCCCGCCGTTTACAGGTATGCAACCAGGTCCTCCGCCGGGCGGCGGTCCCCGTGGAGCCGGGAGGGATGAGCACCCTCCGCCGGATAGCCCAGGGGCAGCAGGGCGATGAGCCGGACTCCTGCCATCTCCGGGAAGGCCTCCAGCAGCTTTTCCGGCTCAAACATGCCGACATAGGTGGTGCCAAGCCCCAGGTCGGCGGCCTGGAGCATCATCTGAGTGACGGCAATCGCGGCGTCGATTTCGCCGTGGTCCTTTCCGTCGGTCTCCCGCTTCCAGGAGACGGCGGGGTCATAGCCCACCGCCAGCAGCACCGGGGGGTGGAAGCGGGACCCGGCACAGGCATCGGCCTTTTCCAAGGCCTCGGGGCTCCGGAGGACGAAAATCCGCTGGGGCTGGTAGTTGTGGGCGGTGGGGGCGTTCCGGCCGGCCTCGAGGATGAGGTCCAGCTTCTCCTGCTCCACAGGGCGGGAGTCGAATTTACGGAGGGAATACCGCGCGGCGGCGAGGGTTTGGAAGTCCATAGAGCATTCTCCTTTTCTTGCCGGATTGGCACTACAGAGGAGTGTAGCACAGTTCCGCCCCCGGCGCAATCGGTTTTCGTGAAATAAAAGGTGACAAGCGGTGAAAACTCTGCTATACTACAGGCAGCGGAAACGAAACGAATGGATTGCCAAGGAGAAATGACGATGAATATTGTATGCCTTGATATGGAGGGCGTCCTCGTCCCCGAAATCTGGATTGCCTTTTCCGAAGCCAGCGGCATCCCCGAGCTGCGCCGCACCACCCGGGACGAGCCCGACTATGACAAGCTGATGGAGTTTCGCCTGGGCATTCTGAAGGAGCACGGCCTGGGCCTGAAGGAAATCCAGGCCACCATTGCCGGAATCGACCCCCTGCCCGGGGCCCGGGAATTCCTGGACGAGCTCCGGTCTGTCACGCAGGTGCTGATTCTCAGCGACACCTTTGAGCAGTTCGCCAAGCCCCTGATGGAGAAGCTGAACTGGCCCACCATCTTCTGCAACACCCTGGAGGTGGGGGAGACCGGGGCCATCACCGGGTATAAAATGCGCTGCGAGAAGTCCAAGCTCTCCACCGTGAAGGCCCTCCAGTCCATCGGCTATGAGACCATCGCCGCCGGGGACAGCTTCAATGATCTGGCCATGATTCAGGCCGGTAAGGCGGGCTTCCTCTTCAAGAGCACGGAGCAGATTAAGAAGGATTATCCGGAGCTCCCCGCCTATGAGGAGTTCGGCGGCCTGCTGGCCGCCATTAAGGCCGCCCTGTAAGGCAGACATGGATCTGGCCTTTTTCCGAGGGGCCCTTGGGGAAATTTTTAAAGGCCCCCTGCTGATCCTGGCCGCTCCGGCCTTGCCTCTGCTTTTAATCTGCCTGGGGGCCATTGCCGTAATGGTCCTTCGGGAGCTGCGAAAAAAATAAGTAGGAAGGGAGACCCGGCATGAATTCGAAATTTGAGAAACTGGGCTTTTACCCCGCCGATGTCCTCCTGCCCAAAAAGGGCACGGATATGACGAAATGGGCCGTGGTGGCCTGTGACCAGTTCACCTCCCAGCCGGAGTACTGGCAGGCCGTGGAGGACACGGTGGGAGACGCGCCCTCCGCCCTGCGGCTCATCCTCCCCGAGGCGGCGCTGAACGCCCCGGATGTGGAGGAGCGCATTGCCGCCGTCAACGCCTCCATGGGCGCGTATCTGGACGGCGGGCTGTTTGAGACGCTGGAGGACAGCCTGATTTATATTGAGCGGGTCCAGTCCGATGGAAAAATCCGCCACGGGCTTTTGGGCATGGTGGATTTGGAGCAGTATAATTTCACCCCCGGTTCCGGGGCCCTCATCCGGGCCACGGAGGGGACAGTGCTCTCCCGCATTCCCCCCCGGGTGAAGGTCCGGAAGGACGCCCCCATTGAGCTGCCCCATGTGATGCTCCTCATTGACGATCCCGGCAAGACGGTAATCGAGCCCCTGACCCGGGCCTCCGGCGAGATGGAGGAGCTTTACCGCTTCCCCCTCCAGCAGGGCGGCGGCAGCATTACCGGCTGGCGGCTTAGTGCCGGGCAGATGGAGGAAGCGGCGGATGCCCTGACGGCTCTGTGCTCCCCGGAGGAACAGGCGTGGAAATACGGCGTGAAGGATGTTCCGCCGCTGCTCTTCGCCGTGGGGGATGGGAATCACTCCCTGGCGACGGCCAAGCAGTGCTATGAGGACCTGAAGAAGGTTACGCCGGAGAGCGAATGGGCGGCGCTGCCCGCCCGGTACGCGCTGGTGGAGGTGGTGAACAACCACGACAGCGCCCTCCAGTTCGAGCCCATCCACCGGGCCGTCTTCGGCGTGAAGCCGGAGGAGGTGCTGAAGGCTTTCCTGGCGTATTATCCCGGCGCGCATGAAGGACGGGGAGAGGGGCATGTCATCGCCTATACCCACGGCGGCGGGGAGGGCTTCCTGACGGTTCCCGAGCCCCGGGTACAGCTGGCGGTGGGGACGCTTCAGGCGTTCCTGGATGCCTATGTCAAGGAGCACGGCGGCGAGATTGATTATATCCACGGCAGCGAGGTAACGGACCGCCTGGGCCGCCAGCCGGAGAGCATCGGCTTCAAGCTGCCCGCTATGGGGAAGCAGCAGCTGTTTAAGACGGTGATGGCGGATGGGGTACTGCCCCGGAAGACGTTCTCCATGGGCCACGCGGAGGATAAGCGGTATTATGTGGAGGCGCGGAGGATTCGGTAAGAGGGAAACCGGGAGCGATGAGCTCCAATGCTATAAAGATAAGTAAAAAAAGAACTCCCGGCACAACCGAAATGGTGGTGCCGGGAGCTATCTTTTGCATTGCTTTATCAGGCTGACTCCCCGCCTCTTCTCACCCCGCAGAAGGGCCTGAACGGCTTCCGGCTCTTCCACCCTGGGAAGGGGAATGCCCCAGCGGGTCAGAAGCGTTTCCGCCTCAAAGAGCGGCTCCAGGCCCTTGGGCCATGGAGGAACCGCGTCCGTGCTGAGCATCAGTGCCTCCTCCCAGGCCAGCGCCAGCAGGGGCGCGAAAACCGCCATCCTCCACCCCGCCTGAAGATACAGCTCCCGCAGGGCCGCGAAGCGCTCCTCCGTCAGGTACGTCCGCCCGTTCTCCGGCTTCCACTGCTCTGCCGGGCCGTCTCCCAGAGGCAGCACCACAATCTCTTCAAAGCGCGCAAAGGGCAGCACGTGGGCGGGCAAAAGCGAATATACCTCATACAAAGGTCCGTATTCACCAAACGCAACGGGAATCCGCGCCGCCAGTGTCCACAGACGGTCCAGCACCCAGCGCCAGTCCGCCGGGGACTGGTCCAGCGCCCTCAAGGCCCTCTCCAGGCAGAGCACAAGATAGGCCGCCCGCCCCGGTCCGGCAGCGCCATGAAAAAAACGATGGGCGGGCGACACCTTTTCCATCAGCCTCTCTTCCCGGGATTTCCAGTACCGCAGCCATTCCATCGCCTTATCCCCGCTTCCGCAGCCGGTCCAGCTGTCCCTGAAATTCCTCCGGCAGGGGACAGGCCAGCTCCACCGGCTCCCCGGTCCGGGGATGCGTGAACCGCAGCCCCACCGCGTGGAGGCACTGGCCCTGAAGGCCCGAAACCGGCTTCCCATATACCGCATCCCCCAGAATCGGCCGGCTGAGCCACGCCAGATGCACCCGAATCTGATGGGTCCGCCCCGTCTCCAGACGGCAGCGGAGGCGGGTGAAGCCGGAAAAGCGCTCCAGCACCTCCCAATGCGTAACCGCCGGACGGCCATTCGGAACCACGGCCATCTTCTTCCGATCCACCGGGTGCCGCCCGATGGGGGCGTCCACCGTCCCGGCGTCCTCCCGGAAGCCTCCCACGGCAATGCACTCATACGTCCGGGCAAGGCTGTGGTCCTGAAGCTGGGCGGAGAGGGCCTGATGGGCCAGGTCGTTTTTCGCCGCGATGATCAAGCCGGAGGTATCCCGGTCTATCCGGTGGACAATGCCGGGCCGCAGGGCTCCCCCTACGCCGGAGAGGCTTCCGCCGCAGTGGTGGAGCAGCGCGTTGACCAGGGTGCCGTCGGGATGGCCGGGGGCGGGGTGCACCACCAGCCCCTTGGGCTTGTTTACCACGATCACATCCCCGTCCTCATAGACCACTTCCAGCGGTATGTCCTGGGGAACGGCGTCCAGCGGCTCCGGGACCGGAAGGGAGACCGCCAGCGTCTCCCGCCCCGTCAGGCGGTAGTTCTTCGCCAGGGGGCGGCCCTCGAGGGTCACGCGGCCTTCCTCCAGGAGGCGCTGGACGGCGGAACGGGTGAAGCCCTCCAGCCGCTCCGCCGCCCAGGCGTCCACCCGGAGCCCGGCGTCAGACGCCGCTGCCTGAAGAATCCGCGTTTCCATCGGGGGCCCCCTTTTTGTCGTACTTCTCATAAAACCACTGGTAGTAAATCAGCCCCAGCACACAGCCGGAGACGATGCACATGTCCGCCACGTTAAAAACCGGGTAGTTGATAAACTGGAAATTGAACATATCCACCACATACCCCAAGCGGACCCGGTCCAGAATATTCCCCAGCCCCCCGGAGATGATAAGACAGCCCGCCAGCACGCCCAGGGGATGCCGGACCACCCGGCGGACCAGCAGCGTCAGAAGCGCCAGCACAATGCAGCTGGTGGCGATCACCAGAAGCCAGCGCATCCCGGAAAAGCTGGACCAGGCCGCGCCGTAGTTATGGACGGTCCGGAGCTCCACCAGCCCCGGCAGGAGGGGGCGGCTCTCGCCCAGGGGAAGGGTGGCGGCGATATGGAGCTTGACCAGCTGGTCCAGCCCCAGCAGCGCCAGCGCCAGAAGCGCGGATAAGACGGTGAAGAGCATAGGTTGGTTCCCCTTTTTCGTTGATAGAATTCCCTGTCAGTTTACACGCTTCCGGAGGGAAAAGCAACCTCCCGGGGGAAAAATTGCGGGGAGGGCGGGGGGCTCTTGATTTCAGGGCGGAGGTATGGTACTCTACAACCGGTAAGGAAATGTCGGCGAAAACCGTTCACACACCGGGAAAGGGGTATTTTTTATGAATTTCAGACAGGCCGCCGAGGCCGCCGGAAGCTATATCACCGAACAGCGCCGCTGGTTCCACCGGCACCCGGAGCTCTCCTGGGAGGAATTCCGGACCACGGACCACATTCAGCAGGAGTTGGAGGCCATGGGTTATGCGGTACACCGCTTTCCGGGCCGCCCCGGCTGCTGGGCGATGCTGGAGGGCGGCGAGGGCAAAACCGTGGCCCTCCGGGCGGACATCGACGCCCTGTCCGTGGAGGAGAAAACCGGACTGCCCTTTGCCAGCGAAACTCCGGGGGTCATGCACGCCTGCGGCCACGACTGCCACGCCGCTATGCTGCTGGGGGCGGCGCGGATTCTGAAGGGGCAGGAGCTCCGGGGGCGGGTCAAGTTTTTCTTCCAGGCGGCGGAGGAGACCTGCCACGGGGCGGAGTACTATGTGGAGCAGGGGATTCTGGAGGGCGTGGACGCGATTTTCGGCCTGCACATCTGGGGGAAGCTGGAGGAGCCCTTTCTCAATGTCCAGCCCGGCCCCAGAATGGCCAGCTGCGACAATTTTACGATTACGGTGGAGGGCGTTTCCGCCCACGCCACGCAGCCGGAGCTGGGGGCGGACGCGCTGGTGGGCGCGGCGTCCATTCTGATGAATCTGCAAACCTTTGTCTCCCGGAACAACGACCCGCTGAATCCGCTGGTGGTGACGGTGGGGGAGCTGCATGGGGGACAGCGCTTTAATGTGATTGCCAACCACGCGGAGATGCGGGGGACGGTGCGCACCTTTGACCCGGTTCTCCGGAGCCGGATTGAGGAGAATATCCGGCGGATTGCCGAGAACACGGCCGCCGCTCTGGGGCTGAGGGCGGTGCTGGAGTACGCGTATTTTCCCGGGGCGGTTATCAATGATGACGCGGCGCTCAATGAGATTGCCCGGAGGGCGGCGGAGAAGCTGTATGGGCCGGAGGCAGTCAAAGAGCTGCCGGTGTCCATGGGCAGTGAGGATTTTGCCTATTATGCGGAGCGGGTCCCCGCTGTCTTCGGCTTCCTGGGGAGCCGGAATGAGGCCCTTGGGTTTACTGCCGGGAATCATAATGATTGTTATACGGTGCATGAGCCTGTGCTGGTCAGGGGGGCCGCTATGTATGCCCAGTTTGCCGCGGACTTTCTGGAGGCGGATGAGGAGACGTGAGGGGCGGTTTATTGGGGGAGGCGGAAGGCCTGGAGAAATGGCCTGACCAGGGGGGTCAGGCTCCGCAGAGAAGGTGCAGGCTTCGATTTTGGATGCAGCGTGAATGGGCCCTGTCCTGTTGGCAGCTGGGTGATTACAGGAGTGGATTTCTAATGGCGCATATCCTGAAAACGCCCGGCGCGGATTTCCGCGCCGGGCGTTCTTTCTTACAGGTCCCGGAATTCCTCCCGGCTGGGGTTCAGGTATCCGAGGTCCTCCGGGTTTCCGGTGAGCTCCCGGAGGTTCTTTACCGCTGTGCGCTTCTTGCCCTGGGACGCCTTCCGGAGCTTCTCCAGGCCGCCTTCCATGGCCTCCTTGCACTCCAGCACCCCCTTCTCCCGGGCCAGGTCCAGGAGCTTCTGCCCCTTCTCCGAGCGGACGATGACCTGATTCCAGCCCTTATCCACGTCCCAGCCCTCCGCGCTTCGCGCGCCGCCGATGGAGAGGTCCGCGAATTCCGCCGTCATGTCCGCGCAGTACCGGCACCCGGAACGGACCAGGGGCGTCACCTCGTCCAGGCTGACCGAGACGGTCTGCCCCTCCTCCCGGAGCTCCAGGGAATGGTATTTGCTGGGGGGAATGTCCATATGGGAGACCTTCTCCGGGTCCGCGTGGGCCGCCGTCAGGGCGTTCAGGCCGTCCCAATCCAGTCCCCAGCCGCAGAAGAGGCCGAACACCATGCCGATATTCCCGGCGTGGTTGTCATTCTCCGGCAGGGGGTTCGCCATCATCTTATAGACCGCCAGCGTTTTGCAGGGAGTGCCTACGACGCCGATGCTGTGATACCGGTCCTCCTTCAGGGCCTGGTTCAGCACCGCCAGCGTGGGCGGCACCTGGAAGCTGCTGCCGGAGCAGGAACGGACCTCCTCCGGCGCAGCGGCCAGCACGCTCTCGGGATTCCGGCCGCCCTGAGAGCGGGTCAGCACCGCCGCGTCCAGAAGGCCCTCCTTCAAAGCCAGCTCCACCAGAGCCGTCATGCTGCCGCCGTGCTGGGCGCCCGCCCGGATGGACGGGTCTGCGGCCCGGGTGAGGTACAGGCCCCGGAAGGGCCCGATCTCCGGAAGAATGGCCTCCTCCGGGAAAAAGCGCTTCCGCAGGGCGTCCAGGTCCGTGGGCATCCGGGGGCAGAACCGCTGGCACCGGCCGTCCCGCCGCTCGCAGTCAAAGAAGCAGACGGTCCGCCCGTCCACGCTGCCCCAATAGGGGCACAGGCCCTGGCACGCTCCGCAGCCGGTGCACAGGCCAGGGCGGAGCACCTGAGTGTCCAACGCAATTGTACTTAACATGGGTCCCCCTCCTTTACACCAGCACCTGAGAGAACCCGAAGAGGTCCAGTACGATCTCCTCCGCGTCCTCCGGGACATAGTCCGCCAGCTCATGATTCATGCCGCACAGGTGCTCCTGATAGAGGCAGCGCCAGCCCGGCTTCTGCCGCTCCACAAACTGATGCTCATAGAGCAGGGCCGTCAGGGCCGAGAACCGGGTGCTCCGGGGCAGCTCCAGCGTCAGCGAAGTTTTCCCCTCCGGGTGGCGGAACACAACGCGTATGGTCTTCATCCCTGCGCGCCCCCTTTCCGCGCGGCCTCGCAGCCCATGGCAAAGGCCCGCCGGTTCAGCTCCAGCACCGCGCCCTGGAAGCGCCGGCCCAGAATCTTCTCCAGGTCCTCCCGGCTCAGCGGGGCGGCGGAGAGCTGGCTGAACGCCCCCAGCAGGGCGATGTTGGCGGCCCGGGAATCCCCGGCCTCCATGGCGATGTCCGCCGCCGGGATGGCCAGCGCCCTGCTGGACAGGCGCTCGATCTCCGCCTGAAGCTCCTCCAGCGGCGGGTAGGTCTGGACGCCCTGAAGAACGCCCAGGGGATAGACGGGCCGGGGATCATAGACGGTGACGGTGTCCGCCCCGGCGTACTTCCGGGCAATCCGGAGGGTCTCCAGCGGCTCGAAGCCGATGATGATATGGGCCTCTCCGGCGGGAATCAGCACGCTGGGGTCCCAGGTTTCCGAGACCCGGACGTGGCTCATGACGGAGCCGCCCCGCTGGGACGCGCCGTAGGTCTCCCCCACGGCCACCCGGCAGCCCCGGTCACACATGGCGCTGCCCAGGGTCTCCGCAGCCAGCACGTTGCCCTGGCCGCCGATGCCGCAGACCACGATGTTCAAGGGATCGTATTTCAGCTTCATGCTTCTTCCCCCCTATCCACTTTGATGGCCCCGCTGGGGCACAGCTTGGCGCACACGCCGCAGCCCACGCAGGTGACGGGGTCGATGAGCGCCTTGTTCTTCTTGAAATCCCAGGTGTTGCCGGGGCAGCCCCAGACCCGGGAGCAGTACTTGTCACAGCCGCAGCCGTCCCCCAGGCACACGTCCTGGTCCACGTAAACCCGGACGGGCTTCTTGCTCCGCTCCTTGGTCATGAGGGTGGCGCAGGGCTGGCGCATGATGAGGACGTTCATCCCCGGCTCGTCCAAAAGCCGCCGGAGGGTCTTCTCCGCCTCCACCACGTCGAAGGGGTCCGCCACCTCCACCTTGCAGCCCACCGCGTCCAGAATCTTGGGGATATCCATGGGCTTCACATGGTCCCCCATGGCGGTGAGGCCCGTGCCCGGGTGGGGCTGGAAGCCCGTCATGGCCGTGGCGGAGTTGTCCAGGACGATGAGGAGCATGTTGGCGTTGTGATACACGGCGTTCACCAGGCCGGGAAGGATGGTGTGGAAGAAGGTGGAGTCCCCGCACATGGTGACCACCTTCTGGTCCAGGCCGTAGTTGGTCAGCTGGCCCAGGCCCTCGGCCACGCTGACGCCGGAGCCCATGCAGTTGCAGGTCTGCCACGCGTACTGCCCGGCGGACTGGCCCGCCATGAAATAGCACCCGATATCCCCCACCACCACGCCGGGGTGTTTCTCCTGCCGCATGGCCCGCTTGAGGAGATAGAACGTGGCCCGGTGGGGACAGCCCGCGCAGAAGCTCATCTCCCGGACGGGCAGCTCCAGTTCGCCGGTGGGCCGCTTTTCCGGAAGGTCCGCGCCGGTGAGGGCCGCGATGGCGGAGGCCGTCACGTCCGGGTCCAGCTCGCCCACGGCGGGCAGGGCGCCGTCCCGGCCCAGGAATTTCACGCCCAGGCCCTCCCGGCCCGCCAGGGCCTGTACCGCCCGCTCCAGGAAGGGGTCCACCTCCTCCAGGATCAGGACCTCCTCCGCGCTCCGGAGGCGTTCCAGTATGTACTTCTCCGGCAGGGGCCAGAGGGTTCCCAGGGCGAGGAAGCCGGTGTCCCGGTCCTTCCCCAGGCGGCGGAGGGCCTCCTGGCCGTAGAGACGGCCGGTGCCTCCGGCGATGATCAGCTTTTTCGGGTTCTCAGGGCCCTGATAGTGGTTGTACGGGCTGTCCTCAAAGCGGTTCCGCAGCGCCTCCAGCTTCTGGAGGGCGGGGGTGTGCATGTAGCACACGCAGACCATCCGGTCCCACTCCTTCACCCGCTCCAGGGGCCGGGGCTTCTCCGGCAGGGGGCCCAGAACCACGTTGCCCCGGCCGTGGCAGACCCGGGTGGTCACCCGGACCAGCACGATCTGCCCGATCTCCTCGGAGAGCTGGAAGGCGTAGGGAATCATGTCCTTGGCCTCCTGCATGGTGGTGGGCTCCAGCAGGGGGATGCCCGCCGACATGGCCTGCCAGCGGGAGTCGAATTCGTTGGTGGAGGAGTGAGCGCTGGGGTCGTCGCTGGAGACGATCACCAGTCCCCCCTTCACGCCGGCCTGGGCGGCGCAGTGGAGCGCGTCCGCCACGCACAGCAGGCCGTTCTGCTTCACCACGCACAGCGCCCGGCCATTGGCCAGGGACGCGCCGGTGCAGGCCTGCAGGGCGCAGACCTCGTTGGTGGACCACTCCGCGTAAAAGCCCCGTTCCCTGGCAATTTTGCCCAGCATGCCCAGAACCTGGGAGGACGGGGAGCCGGGGTAGGAGGCGGCGAAGTGGATTCCGGCCTCCACCGCGCCCCGTACAATGGCCTCGTTGCCCTGCATCAGGCAGACCTGACCGGGGGCGTTGGCCGTCATTGTCCATTCCATGTTGCTTGTGTCACCCTCTCGTAAAATGTATTCACCGGGTCGGATTACTACGGCGTTTATTGTAGCACTCTCACAAGAAATTGCAAGGGGCATGGGGGATTTTCTCCCGGCAATCCGGGGGCGTCCGGGAGTGTCCCATCTGAAGATTTTATGCAGGGGGCTCATGGGGTGCGGCAATGACCCTGAGGAAATGGCCCGGTCAGGGGACCGGGCCCCGCAAAGATGGTACATGCTCCTGCCAAGAGAACCGGCGTGAACCGGCGCCGCCTGCCGGAACCCCGGCAGTTCCGAAGGCCGTCCTCCCGGCTTGACAGGAGGGCGGAGTTTTGCTATGCTGAACAGGCTGGAGGTGAAGGAAGCCATGATTCATCTGTCCGGGCCCTCCCCGGAGTTCCGGGCGGCCCTGAAGCCGTATCCCGAGGCCGTCCTCCGCCGTCTGAACCTTCCCCCGGCCCTTGAGGAGGCGCTGCGGGAGGCCGGGCTGCCCCGGGGCCTTCCCTGCTGTGTGTTTGAGGAAAATCCCATTGCCTTTTACCCGGAGCCCCTGCCCCGGCGGTACGCGCTGATTCCCGGGGAGTATCTGGAAATCGCCCGGATGGACTGGGTGGGCGTTATCGCCCTTGACCGGAGGGACGGCCGGGTCTGGCAGATTTTTGAAAAGGAGTTCCGCCGGTCGTTTATGAACCGCAGCCTGCCCCAGTACACGGCGTGCCTGGGAATCTGGATGGCATTCTATCCCCGGTTTCAGGAATATCTGGCGGCCCGGCTCCGGGAGAACCCGGGGTTCAGCCTGTTCGAGAATCCGGAAGTTTATGAGCCGGTGCGGCGGCGGCTGGCGGAGGCCGACCCGGAGGCCATGGCGGAGGAGGGCCATTACTGGCCCCGCTGCTGTGAGCCGGACATCGTATAAAAAGCAAAACCCCCGGCGGAGCGCTCCGCCGGGGGTTCGTTCGCCTCAGGAATATTTCCGGTCCAAAATCGCCACCACATCCGCGATGGCGCCTTCCCGGGCGTCGCACACCAGCGTGGCCCCGGATTCCCGGACGGCGGCGGAGGCGTTGGCCGGGGCAAAGCCCTGGGCGGCGGCCCGGAGCATGGAGAGGTCGTTGGCCTCGTCCCCGGCGCAGTAGACATGGTCCATGGAGATGCCCAGCCGGGCCGCCAGGCGGCGGACCATGCCCCCTTTGCTGGCCCCCCGGGCGGTCATCTCCAGGAGGTGGGAGACGGAGAAGATCAGCTCATAGTCCTCCGCCCAGCCCTGGGCGGTGAGGAAGGCCAGGACCTCCTCCAGCGTCTCATGGTCCGCCTCAAAGAGGAGCTTCCCCAGGGGCAGGGGGACCTCCGGAAGGGAGGGGGCCTCCGTCAGGGCCACGCCGGTCATGTGCTCATGCTGGCGGGAGATGGCGTTGGGCCGGACTACATGTATCACGTTGTCGATGTGATAGGCCTCCACAGCCACGCCGGGGAACCGGTCCAGCACCGCCTGGCCCCGCTCCCGGACGGAGGCGTCCAGCGTGGCGTTCTCCAGGTACTCCCCCTTCTCGAAGTCGTACACCGCCGCGCCGTTGCACACCACCCCGGGGGCGTTCATGGGCACGTCCCCCGCGTGGCGGAGGAAGGCGGGCAGGGCCCGGCCCGTGGCCACGGCGAAGCGGCCCCCCTGGGCCATGAAGTAAAGCAGGGCCTCCCGGTTCCGCTCCGGCAGGGGCGGCACCGGCGCGCCGGTGCGGAGGGCGTCCTCGGTATAGAGCAGGGTATTGTCAAAGTCGCTGGCCAGCAGCACGCCGCTGAATTTTCCCATAGCTTGCCTCCTCTCTGCGCCGGCCCGTCACTTGGGGCCCTCGCCGCCCTTGTTCCACCGGCGGTTCCCGCCCCGGTAGGGGGGACGGCGGCGGCGGTTCTCCCCGGCGGGGCGCTCCTGGCCCTCGGGGCGGTCCTGCTTCGGCTTGGGGGGACGGGGGGGCTGCTGCTTCTTCGGCGGCGGGGGAAAACTTCCCTCGGGCCGGGCGGGCCGCTTGCCCCGTCCGCCCCGGTGGCGGTGGCGGGGCTTGCCGCTGTCCTCCGTGCCCATTTTCTCCCGGCGGGGGGCCTCCTCCAGGTGATCGTCCATATAATAGGAGGTGGAGAAGACGGGCTGAATCAGCTCTTCCTCCTCCTTCTCCTCCACGAAGCGGACGGTCCGCTCGGGAATCTCGATGCCCTCCCGGCTCCCCTTGCCGTTGCGGAGGACCTGGATTTCACAGCTGTGATAGGTCTTCAGGCTCTCCGGGGCACTGTCCAGGCTGACCTTCACCAGCTCCCGCAGCAGCTCCACGCCCTTCACGTTGCCGGGGCCGTCGGGGGTCTGGACGAAGGACTCCAGCTTGGGCATCCGCCGGGCGGCATCCTCATAGGCGTTCTGCTCGTATTTCAGGCAGCACATCAGCCGCCCGCAGGTGCCGGAGATCTTCGTGGGGTTCAGGCTGAGGTTCTGGGTCTTGGCCATTTTGATGGAGACGGGCATGAAGCCGTCCAGAAACTGGGAGCAGCAGAAGGGCCGCCCGCAGATGCCCAGGCCCCCGATCATCTTCGCCTCGTCCCGGACGCCGATCTGCCGGAGCTCAATCCGGGCCCGGAAGACCGAGGCCAGGTCCCGGACCAGCTCCCGGAAATCCACCCGGCCGTCGGCGGTGAAGTAGAACACAATCTTATTGGTGTCAAAGCCCACGGAGACGCTGACCAGCTTCATCTCCAGCCCGTGGGCGGCAATCTTCCCCTCGCAGATGCGGAAGGCCTCCCGCTCCCGCTTCCGGTTGTATTCCATCACCCGGAAATCGTTCTCCGTGGCCCGGCGGACGATGGCGCTGAGGGGCTTGACGATGGCCTCCTCGGGCACCTCGTGGTTCCCCCGGGTGCACGCGGCAAACTCCAGGCCCTGGGCGGTCTGAACGATGACGTTCTCCCCCGCCCGGATCTGGATGCCCTTGGGATCAAAAAAATAGGTTTTGCTTCCGCCCCGAAAGCGGACGCTGATCACTTCAGTCAACGGTGACTCCCTCCAATTCCGCGGCCAGGGCCCCCAGCACATGGCCGGGGCCCACGTTATAGCCGCATTCACGGTCGTACTTCTTCAAAATGTCAAGGATGCGCATCAGCTCCGGGCCGGACAGGTCCTTGCCAACCTGCTCCGCCAGGGCCCCGCTCTCCGGCGGGCGGCCATAGCGCAGCAGCAGCGCCTGGGCGAACAGGGCCCGGCTGCCCTCCAGCAGGGCGGACAGGTTCTCCCGGGTGACGCGCTTCTTCTCCAGCCGGGCGGCCACCTCCGCCACGCTGCCCCTCCGGCGCTTCGCCACCGCCCGGCAGAGGGCCTCGCAGTCCGGGTCCCTCCCGGCGGAGGCCTCGGAGGCGGGGGGAATCTTCAGCTCCACGCAGCGGGACCGCAGGGTCTGGAGCACCGCCGCCGGATTCCCGGCGCAGAAGAGGAAGGCGGCGTAGGGCGGGCCCTCCTCCACCAGCTTGAGGAGGACGTTCTGGTCCTGCTCCGTCAGCAGGGCGCAGTCCGGGAAGAGATAGACCTTCCGCTTCCCCTCGTTGGGGCGGATATAGGCATCCTTCCGGATGTCCCGGATCACCTCCACGGCGATGGATTTGTGCTCCGGGTCCCGGACGGTGATCACGTCGGGGTGAATGTCCTCCCGGACCTTCCGGCAGGCGGGACACCCGCCGCAGGGCCGGTTCTCCCCATCGCACTGAAAGGCGGCGGCGGCAAACCGGGCGGCGGACAGCCGGTCCCCGGGGCCGGTGAACAGCAGCGCGTGGGAGAGGGCGCCCCGGGCGGCGGCGGCGCGGACCCGGGCGAGGACGGGATTTTCCCCGGACATGGCAGGACTCCTTTCCCCCCGGCCGGGGAGATATTTTTACAAGAGAGATTGTACCACAGAACCGGGAAAAAAGAAAGAAAATCTTTTTTCCTGCAAAAAGCGGTCCCGGGGGCCGGGAATTCTCCCGCTGGAGCTCCTTCCCCGCCGCCTCCTCCGCCGGGGAAGGACGGCGCGGGCGGGGAAACAGGCAAGGGGAACAGCGTTTTCCTCAACCGGCCCTGGAGTGCACCAGAGAGTTTTGTGCAAATTGACGGATTTTTCCGGGGCAGGGAAATCCGGGGCCGGGAACGAAAATTTTTTGTTGCCATTTGGGAAAGAATATAGTAAAATGACAGGACAAGTCCTCCGCAGGCAGCTGCGGAGCCGGTCTCGTGCGATGGATGCCCGCGAACCATGTCAGGCGGGGAACCGAGCAGCATTAAGCGGGATGTTTCATGTGCCGCGAGGCAACCGGCTCCGCAGCTGCGTGCTGAGGACGCTTTTCCGTTTCAGGGGGAACGAGGCCCCCGATTTCAACTGGGGGAGGTGCGGCTTATGTATCAGGCTCTCTACCGCAAATGGCGGCCCAGAACCTTTGCCGGCGTCATCGGACAGGAGCACATTACCGAAACCCTTCGCCGCCAGGTGGCGGAGGGCCGGACCTCTCACGCCTACCTCTTCACCGGCACCCGGGGCACCGGCAAAACCACCTGCGCCAAAATCCTCGCCAAGGCCGTGAACTGCGAACGGCCCTCCGGGGGGGACCCCTGCGGGGAATGCCCCTCCTGCGTGGGCATTGACAGCGGCGGATACCTGGACGTGCTGGAGCTGGACGCCGCGTCCAACAACGGCGTGGACCAGGTCCGGGCCCTCCGGGACGAGGCGGTCTACTCCCCCGCCAACGTGCGCCGCCGGGTTTACATCGTGGACGAGGTCCACATGCTCTCCACCGCCGCCTTCAACGCCCTGCTGAAAATCCTGGAGGAGCCCCCGGAGCACCTGATGTTCATCCTGGCCACCACGGAGCTTCACAAGGTCCCCGCCACCATCCTCTCCCGCTGCCAGCGGTTCTCCTTCCGGCGCATCCGGCCGGAGGACGCGGCCCGGCGGCTGGCCTATGTGGCGGAACAGGAGGGCATCGACCTCCGGCCCGACGGGGCGGAGCTGCTGAGCCGCCTGGCCGACGGGGCCCTTCGGGACGGGCTCAGCCTTCTGGACCAGTGCGCCGCCGCCGGGGGCACTGTCGACGCCGCCGCCGTGCTGGACGTGCTGGGGCTGGCGGGGAATTTTCAGACCGCCCGGCTGATGGAGCTGGTCCTGAACCGGGACCCCCAGGCCGCCCTGCTGCTGCTGGACGAGCTCTACCGGGGCGGGAAGGACATGGGGGCGGTGCTGTCGGAGCTCTCCGCCCTCACCAGGGACCTGCTCCTGCAAAAGACCGCCCCCAAGGGCGGCGCGGCCCTCCTCTCCGGCGGCTTTGACGCCGCCGTCCTGGACCGGCTGGGCCGGGACGTTCCCGCCGCCCGGTTCCTCTATTTGGCCTCCACCCTGCAAAAGACCTCGGCGGAGCTCTACGCCAGCGTCAACCGCCGCCTGGATACGGAGCTGTGCCTCCTCCGGCTGTGCGACGAGGGCCTCTCCGGAGACCTGACGGCCCTGGAGGCCCGGATTCACCGCCTGGAGAACCGGCAGGCCGCCCGGGCGGAAGTCCCTCCGGCTGCCAAACCGGCGGGAAGAGCGGCCCCCAAGCCCCCGCCCCCCTCCGAGGCCCCGCCCTGGGAGGAACCGCCCCTTCCGGAGGAGCCCCCTCTTCCGGAGGAGGCCGGGCAGAGAATCTTCGACATCCCCGAGGACCCGGAGCTGCCAAAGCCGGGGGCCCCCGCGGCTTCCGCGCCCCCTGTGACTCCCCCGCCGCCCCCATCCTCCACGCCCGCCGCCCCGGTGGACGGCGCCTGGTGGCGAACCCTGACGGAGGCGTGCAAGGGCCGCCTGCCGCCGATGTACCGGCCCTTCCTGGGGATGTGCAGCGGCGTCTTGGAGGGAGACCTGCTGACCGTCTACGCCCCCGACGCCCTCACCCTGGGCCGCCTGGACAACGACCGGGTGAAGGAGGCCCTGTCCCAGGAGGCGGAGTCCCTGACCGGCGGCGCGGTGCGGCTGACCTTCCGGACCGGTGCCCCCCCGGCGGCCGCGCCGGAGGAAAACCTGAAGAACCTGCTGAAATCCGGCGGCCGGTTTGACAATATTGAAATCAAAACATAAAGGAGAATCACACTATGGGATACAGTGCCCGCCGCGGATTCAGCAGCGGCAGCATGAAGGCCACCGGCGCACAGCGTCAGGCTGCCGTTCAGCAGCAGATCGCCCAGATGCAGGACGCCATGAACGCCGCCCAGACAGAGGTGGAAAACCGCAGCTTCACCGCCAGCGCCGGAGGCGGCGCAGTGGAGGCCGTGGCCAGCGGCAAGAAGGAATTGACCTCCATCACCATCAAGCCCGAGGCCGTGGACCCCGAGGATGTGGAGATGCTTCAGGACCTGGTGGTCTCCGCCGTGAACGAGGCCCTTCGTCAGGCCGGGGACGCCATGGACAAGGCCATGGACAGCATCGGGCTGAACCTGGGCGGTTTGGGAATCTGACGCGAGGGGCGGAGCCGTGAGGGCTCCGCCTTTTTTATAAGGAGGTTTTATGAAAAAACGGACACGCCTCTGGGCGGCGGCCCTGGCACTGATGCTGCTGGCGGGCTGCGGACGGACGGAACCCCTGCCTTACCCGGAGCCCGCCTCCTCCGAGCCGGGGAAGACGATTGCCTATGTGCCCCTGGACGACCGGCCCGACAACGTGGAGCGGGTGGTGTATCTGGCGGAATCGCTGGGGTATGCCCTGGCGATGCCGGACCGGGATTTGTACCGGACGGCGCTGGACCACCAGCCCCTGAACGGAAACGGAACCCAGCGCGGGGACCCCTGGGCGCTGTGCCAATGGGTACTGGAGCAGGAGGAGGCGGGATGTGACCGCTACATCCTCTCCCTGGACCAGCTGCTTTACGGCGGGCTGGTGGCCTCCCGGTCCGTGGAGGGATTTGACATCCCCCTGCCCGGCGGCGGGAGCGTCCGCTCGTATTCCATGCTGGAGGAGCTTCTGGCGGCCCTCTCCGCCGGGGGGGACAACACGGTCTGGCTGCTGGATTCCATCATGCGGCTGGCCCCCACCGTGGGCTATGAGGGCGGAACGCTGGAGGACTACAACACCATCCGGGCCTTCGGCGCGCTGCCCCGGCGGACGCTGGAAGGGGACGCGCTGAATTTGGAGGACATTGACGAGAGTTACTGGTGGGGACCCAATGGGGAAAGCCTCCGTTCGCAGACAAAGGAGGACGGCACCTATGAGACCGCCCTCCGGCACGTGCGGTCCCGGGGGCGGAAAATGCTGCTCTCCTATGTGGTGCAGGATACGCTGAGCAAACCCGGTTATGAGAACTTCCGGCTGTTAATCGGCATCGACGACTCCTCCTTGGAAGACTGCATCCAAAAGAACGAAATCGCTTTTCTCCGGCAGGGTCTTCGGACCGGGGAGGACGGGCGGCAATGGGACTGGCTCCTCTCCGGGGTGGACGATCTGGCCTTCAAGGCCGTGGCCCGGCTGTACCTGGACGAGACGGACTGGCAGGGGGCCAGCGTCTCCGTCACCTACACCGGCGGCACGGAGGACCGGCCCGCCTGTGAGTACGATTTCCAGCCCCTGACGGAGACCATGGCGGAGCATCTGGAATTCTTCGGCCTGACGGAGGCGGGAGAGGGCGGGGACTTTGCCATTGAGGTGCTGACCCAGCCGGAGGACGGGGCGCAGAAGGACGTTTACCGCAAGCGGCTCATCGAGAACCTTCAGGGCCATGCGCGGGCCGGGAGGCCCACGGTTTTGATCGACGCCAGCAACGGGGCCTTTGGGGCCTCCGTCTACGACGCGCTGGTCAAGGATGTCGAGCTTGGCCGCCTGACCGCCTACTCCGGCATGCTGGACATGGCGATTGTCACCGGCACGGCCCTGAGCCACGGTGCGGCCCGGTATGCCGTCCTGAAAAACGGGGAGAATACCGGCGCGATGGACCGGGCCTGGGCCCGGACCCTGGCGGACAGCGTTATCAAGGATTTCTGCTACAAGGGCGTGGTCCGGAACGACCTGCTGGCCTATATCCGGAATGAGCTGGGCGGGGACCCCAACAACTTCTGGTCCCCGGAGCTGGACCGGGAGGACCTGCTCCGGCGTCTGGAGAAGGGCATGGAACGGGAAACCACCGGCGTTATCCGAAATCTGGAGCGGAGCCGCTTCCTCTCCGCGCTGGGCCCGGAGGGCCCCGAAGAGAAGCGCTGGGGCGGCATCGCCCTGGAAAATTACCGCTTCCCCTGGGACCGGGCCTTTGAAATCGGCATGGATATTCGCCTGGGAGAATTCCGGGACGCCTGAGGGCGCGGAAGCATAAAGCGGGCCCCGTCCATTTGGACGGGGCCCGTTTGTTTATCCAATTAAAGCTGCCGCACGGTGTAATAAACCGCCAGGGCAAACAGCACAAGGCCCATGCCCCACATGGCGTAATACGCCACCGTCGCGCTGAGGAGGCTCACCAGAATCCCGGCGGCGGACAGGCCGCAGGCCGCGTAGAGCGGCATCAGGTCGGCATTGGCGGGAAGCAGCCTGCCCAGCTTGTTGTTCTTCACCAGATAGCACAGGCCCCCCAGCAGCAGCACGTAGACCACCGCCAGGACCTTCACCGGCACGCCCAGCGTCACGCTGCTGAACAGTCTCCGGCACACCCACACCACAATCAGGGACGCGCCCAGCACCGTCAGCGACACGGAGCACTCCCGCTCATAGAAGGCCCAGAGCACCGTCAGGACCATCACCGCCGGAACCACCACGCTCAGCAGCGTCACGGCGGGCTCCACATAGGTCCGGATGAGGAGGCTGCCCAGGGCGAAAAACGCGCCGGTTCCCGTCAGGCACCAGCCGGTCAGCCGCTTCCGGGCGTCCGCCTTCCAGAGGACGCTGAGGGCCACGCCCGCCGCCAGCACCGCCGCCCCCAGGCCCGCGAAGACCAGAAGCCGGTTATACCACACCACCACCTCGGTGGCCACATCTCCGTGAATATAGTACCTGCGGAGCACCAGCAGATACAGCTCCGCCAGGCAGGCCGCAAAAAAGAAAATGCTCGCGCCGTACAGGGAATTATCCCGCTTCATGGGCTTTCCATTCGGATTCTTTGCCATTTATCAAGACCTCCAAGGTGTTTAATACTTCTGAAAAATGCCGGATTCACCGGCCTTCGCCGACACGCTTAAATAGTATAGCAGACTTTATCCCCTTTTGCAAGGCCCAATCTGCCAGGTTTTTTATTTTTTCGCGCCCCGCGGTTTTCCGTTGAGATGCGCCCGCCGCCGTGTTATACTATTGAGAACCCCCGAAAAACTTCCGATGATAAAGAGGTTGCTTCTTATGAGACGTCTCACCCCATATGTTTTGCTTCTGGCGCTGCTGCTGTCCGGCTGCGGCGCTCCGGCGGACCCGGACAAGGCTCAGGAGAGCATCCAGGTCATCGCCATGGATACCGCCATGCTCATCACCACCTACGGCGAACGCTCCCCCGCCGCCGCCTACGCCTGTGAGGACGTCATCCGGGACCTGGAGGAACGGCTCTCCCGGACCCTGGAGGACAGCGACGTCTCCCGGCTCAACGCCGCCGGGGGCGAGGCGGTGGAGGTGGGCGGGGACCTCCACGCCCTCCTCCACGAGGCGGCCCGCCTCGGAGAGGAGACGGCGGGCGCTTTCGACATCACCATCGCCCCGGTGGTCTCCGCCTGGGGCTTCGCCGGGGGCGAGGCTTTCCGGGTCCCCCCCCGGGAGGAGCTGGATACCCTGCTGGAGCGGGTGGACTACCGCGCCGTCTATGACCGCTATGTTCCCGCCGCCCCCGGCTCCGCCCTCACCGCCTCCATCGGGCCGGGGCAGGCCGTCGACCTGGGGGGCGTCGCCAAGGGCTACGCCGCCGGCCGGATTGTGGAGGTCTTTCAGGAATACGGGGTTCCCCGGGGGCTGGCCCAGCTGGGGGGGAACGTGCTGGCCTACGGAGACCGCCCCGACGGGACCCCCTGGCGGGTGGGCATCCAGGACCCGCAGAGGCCCGATGAGCCCAACGGCTTTGCCGGGGTGCTGGCCCTGACGGACGCCTTTGCCGTCACCTCCGGGGGCTATCAGCGGTACTTTGAGGAAAACGGAACCCTCTATCACCACATCATCGACCCCGCCACCGGATACCCGGCGGACAGCGGGCTGACCTCCGTCACCGTGGTGGCGGATTCCGGCGGCGGCTGGACCGGCACCATGTGCGACGCCTATTCCACCGCCCTCTTCGTCATGGGCGAGGAAAAAGCCCTGGACTTCTGGCGGGACCGCCGGTCCGGCGAATCGGCCTTTGAGCTGGTCCTGATCACTGAGGACGGCCGGGTGGTGGTCACGGAGGGCCTGGCGGACCGGTTCACCCTGGACGAGAGCTGCGGATATGCCTGTGAGACCGTTTCCTGACCTCCGGCCCACGGCCTGGGATGGGCTGGTGGTACTGTGCGTGGCGGCCCTGGCGGTGGGCATCGCCTTTTTCCAGTGGCGGGGCGGGGGCTCCGGCGGGGAGCTGACGGCGGTGGTGTCCGCGGACGGCCGGGAGGTGGACCGCTTTGCCCCGGAGGAACTGCTGAAGGCCCCCCGGACCTATGCGAACAACGGCTATACCCTGGAGGTGGCGCTGTCCATGGACTATGCCCACCCGGCTTCCAGCGCCCTGCCCCCCTCCGGGAAAACCGGCCTCCGGGTCGCCCAATCCGACTGCCCCACCCGGGACTGCGTCCACACGGGGGCCATCACCCGGGGCGGGCAGAGCATCGTGTGCCTCCCGGCCCGGATTGTCATCCGCCTGGAGGGCGGCGGGGCGGACCCGGATGCCGTGGACGCCGTTTTAGGATAGGAGGCCCGCCGTGAAGCTCACCACAAAACAATTGACCCTCTGCGCCCTGCTCACCGCCATGGCCCTGGCGCTGAGCTATCTGGAGAACCTCTTCCCCCTCTCCCTGGCCGTCCCCATCCCCGGCGTGAAACTGGGGCTGGCCAATATTGTCACCCTCTTCGCCCTCTACGCCCTGGGGCCGGGACAGGCGCTGCTGATTCTCGTCTCCCGCTGCCTCCTGGGTTCCCTCTTCGCCGGGAACGTGAACGCCCTGCTCTTCTCCCTGCTGGGAGGGCTGCTGGCCATGGGGACCATGACCCTTCTCTCCCAGAGGCCCGGGCTCTCGATTTACGGCGTCTCCATCGGCGGGGCGGCGGCCCACAACTGCGGCCAGGCCGCCGCCGCCGTGCTGACCCTGGGCAGCGCCGCGCCCCTCTATTATTTACCTGTTTTACTGGCGGTATCCCTGCTGAGCGGCGGATTGACCGGACTGGCCTCCGCCTGTCTCTTCCGGGGCCTGGCCCCCACAGATTTGATGAAAGGTTGACGGCCATGGACAAGATGGACAAAAAGGACGAAATCATCCTCCAGCAGCTGGAGGTCATCCAGACCCTGACGGAGCACAACCTCCGCCGCGTGGGCGCGGATTTCTGGGGCCCCGGAACCCCCGCCGCTCCCGGGGCCCCGGCGTCTCCCCCCTCCGCCGGGCCCGAAAAATCCCCCGCCCCCAAGGAGAGCGGAGCCCCCGGCACTCCCAAACCGGCCCAGGCGCCCGCCGGGGGCGCGGAAAAGGCGGAGGCCCCGCCGCCGGAGAAGCTGGAGGACCTGCAAAAGGAGCTGGACGGCTACATCGGCCTCGCCGCCGTGAAGCGGGAGGTCCGGAGCCTCATCGACCTGGTGAAGGTCCACCAGCTCCGGGAGAAAAACGGCCTGCCGGTGACGGAGATGTCCCTCCACATGGTGTTCTCCGGCAGTCCCGGCACCGGGAAAACCACCATCGCCCGGCTTCTGGCCCGGATTTTCCACGCCCTGGGCATCCTCTCCAAGGGCCAGCTGGTGGAGGTGGACCGGAGCGGGCTGGTGGCGGGCTACGTGGGCCAGACGGCCCTGAAAACCGGCAAGGCCGTGGAAAAGGCCCTGGGGGGCGTGCTGTTCATCGACGAGGCCTACGCCCTCAACGGCTCCTCGGACAACGATTTCGGCCAGGAGGCCATTGACACCCTCCTCAAGGCTATGGAGGACCACCGGGACGATCTGGTGGTCATCGCCGCCGGGTATGACAGCCTGATGGACCGCTTCATCCACTCCAACCCCGGCCTGGAATCCCGGTTCAACCGCTTCCTCCACTTCGAGGACTATTCGCCGGAGGAGCTGCTGGAGATCTTCAAAATGCGCTGCAACAAGGGCTGCTATGAGCTGGAGGAGGACGCCGCCGGGCTGGTCCGGGACTTCCTCCGGGAGGAGAACCGGGACCCGGCCTCCTTCGGCAACGCCCGGGGCGTGCGGAACGTCTTCGAGCGGATTCTGGTCTGTCAGGCCAACCGCCTGGCGGGACAGGAGGACGTCACCCGGGAGGACCTGACGCGCCTGACGGCGGCGGACGTGCTGGCCGCCCAGGGGCGGGAGGCGGGCCGCGCCGGAGGGGAAGCATGAGAGGGCGCGTCCTTCCGGGCCTGCGGGGGCTGGCGTGTCTGCTGCTGGCCGCCGTCCTCCTCTCCAGCCCGGCGGCGCTGGCCCGTGTCTATCCGGAGAAGGAACACCTCCCCGTGGACTACGAGGAGATGCTGCCCGTCACCAGTTTCGACGAAACCGCCCTTCTCTCCGCCCTGGAGGAAATGGAGGCCCTCTGCGGCCGCCACAGCCGCCGGGGGCCGGATTCCGAAACCCGGCGGCGGCTTGAGGAGCTTTACCGGCAGACCCTGGAGGAGGCGGACATCCTCATCACCAAAGCCGCCCTCGCCGACATTCAGTACGACGCCGGAGGCGGGGTGGAGGAGGACGCCGCCCTGGCACTGGAGCTCTCCGCCCAGCAGACCCGGCTCCTTGACCGCTGCTATCAGGCCTTCGGCGTCCTGGCCGCCTCGCCCTATAAGGACATCCTGGACGACAGCGCCGGGGAGGGCGCCGCCCGGTCCATCCTCGGCTACCAGGGCCTGTCCAAGGAGGACGCCGCCCTCCGGGACGAGGAGGACCGGCTGGTGCAGGCCTATCAGCAGCTCATGGCCTCCGGGGAGGAGACGCGGGACCGGGAGGCGGGGGAAATCTACCGCCGCCTCCTCCAGCTCCGAACCGGCATAGCCGCCCGCTCCGGCTTTGACAGCTTTCCCGCTTACGCCTACCGGATGCTCTATAACCGGGACTACGCGCTGGAGGACGCCGCGGCCCTCCGGGAGGCGGTGAAGGACCGCATTCTCCCCCTTCAGCTCCGGCTTTTGGAGGACATCCCCGAGGCGGACATCCGGGCCCTGAACATCCGGAGCCGGAAGAGCGGCGAGGAGCTGCTGGACAGCGTGGGGCCCTTTGTCCACGACTTCTCCCGGGAGATGGGGGAGACCTTTGACTTCATGCGGGAGCACCACCTCTATGACATCGAGTTCAGCCAGGAGAAAATCGACGGAGGCTATACGGTGGCCCTTCCCGCCTATGGAACCGCCTTCATTTACAACGCGCCCTACGGGGAGCTCTGGGACTATGGCGATCTGGTCCATGAGTTCGGCCACTTTAACGAGACCTTCCACTCCACTGAACACGCCCTCTGGTCGGACTTCAACATCGACGTGGGGGAAATCCACTCCCAGGCGCTGGAGCTGATTTTCACCGGCTGGGCCGGGGAGATTTTCGGCCAGCGCTACGGGGAGGCCTATACCAAGGTCATGCTGTACGGCATACTGGACTCGATTCTGACGGGGTGCCTCTTCGACGAGTTTCAGGAGGCCGCCTTCCGGAATCCGGAAATCTCCGTGGAGGAGCTGAACCGGCTCTACAAGCGCCTCTCGGAGGAATACGGCGCCGTCTATGAGCCGGGGGTGGAGGAGGACTCCTCCTGGGTGGAGGTCCCCCACAATTTTCAGAACCCCATGTACATCATCAGCTACGCCACCTCCGGCCTCTCCGCCCTGGACCTGTGGTTCCTCTACCTGGAGCGCCCCCGTCAGGGCCGGGATGTGTACCTGGAGCTCTCCGCCCTGTCCCTCTCGGCGCCCTACCGGTCGGCCATCAAGGAGACGGGCCTTGCGGATATCTTCGGTCCGGAGACCGTCCCCGCCCTGGCGGATACGCTGGAGGACTATCTGGAGGGCCGGGCCCCGTCCCGGGGCTTTTCGTGGACGCCGCTGCTGGCGTGCATCGCCGTGGGCTACATCATCTTCTGCGTCCTGCTGATGGCCAAAGCCCTGAAGGTCCTCTCCCGCTACGGCGGACGCCGCCGGAGGACCGGAGAGCCGGGGGAGGCCCCGCAAAGCCGGGAGGACCCCTGGTCCGCCCACCGGGAAAAACCGCCCTGGGAGCTGTGAGGAACCAAGGCCTCCCCCTTCCCGGCGGGCCTTCCGGCCGGACGAAATCGACGGGCATCCCTGGGGGCGCCCGTCGTTTCCGGCATTTGTGAAAATCCGCAAAAAATGTTTTGTAATCCCCGGCGGGATATGGTATAATGAACAGGAGCTTTTCCTCATCCCCGCGCACCGCCGGGAGGGAGGACAAGGCAGGCGCACCGGCGTACGCCCGCTCTTTTTATATTATATGGAGCGGGGCGGAACCAAAGAAGGAGGAGGTTGTGAACTTGGAACAGAGTTACGCCATAGAGATGCTGAACATCACCAAGCGCTTCCCCGGCATCGTGGCAAACGACAATATCACCCTGCAATTGAAAAAGGGCGAAATTCACGCCCTGCTCGGTGAGAACGGCGCTGGGAAATCCACGCTGATGAGCGTGCTCTTCGGCCTGTACCAGCCCGAGGAGGGCGTCATCCGGAAGGACGGCCGGGAGGTGTCCATCCAGGACCCCAACGACGCCAACGACCTGGGCATTGGCATGGTGCACCAGCACTTCAAGCTGGTGGAGTGCTTCAGCGTTCTGGACAACATCATCATGGGCGTGGAGCCCTGCAGGCACGGCTTTCTCCAGAAAGGGGAGGCCCGGGAAAAGGTGGTGGCCCTGTCTGAGAAATACGGACTCCGGGTGGACCCGGACGCCCTAGTGGAGGACATCACCGTGGGCATGCAGCAGCGCACCGAGATCCTGAAAATGCTCTACCGGGAGAACGAAATCCTCATCTTTGACGAGCCCACCGCCGTGCTGACGCCCCAGGAGATCGGCGAGCTGATGCAGATCATGAAGAGCCTGGCGGCGGAGGGAAAGAGCATCCTCTTCATCTCCCACAAGCTGGGGGAGATCATGTCCGTGGCGGACCGCTGCTCCGTCCTGCGGAAGGGGAAATACATCGGCACTGTGGACATCGCCTCCAGCTCCCAGGAGGAGCTGAGCCGGATGATGGTGGGCCGGGACGTGAACTTCGTGGTGGACAAGGCCCCCTCCGCCCCCGGCGAGGTGGTGCTGGACGTGAAGGGCATGACCGTGGCCTCCCGGCGGCACAAGAACGACGCCGTGAAGGGCGTGACCTTCCAGGTCCGCCGGGGGGAGATCGTCTGCATCGCGGGCATCGACGGCAACGGCCAGACGGAGCTGGTCTACGGCATCTCCGGCCTGGAGCCCCTGAAGGAGGGCAGGCTGACCCTGAACGGCCAGGACATCACCCGGTCCTCCATCCGCCGCCGGAATACCTCCGGCCTGAGCCACATCCCCGAGGACCGGCACAAGTACGGGCTGGTGCTGGACTATACACTGGAGGACAACATGGTGCTCCAGCGCTATTTTGAGAGCCACTTCGTCACTCCCGCCGGCTTCCTGAAGCGGCGGGCCATCCGGGAATACGCCGAGGGCCTGATCGAGCAGTACGACGTCCGGTCCGGGCAGGGCCCCGTGACGGCGGCCCGGAGCATGTCCGGCGGCAACCAGCAGAAAGCCATCATCGCCCGGGAGATCGACCGGGACCCGGAGCTGCTCATCGCCGTCCAGCCCACCCGGGGCCTGGACGTGGGGGCGATTGAATACATCCACCGCCAGATCGTGGCCCAGCGGGACGCTGGGAAGGGCGTGCTCCTGGTCAGCCTGGAGCTGGACGAGGTCATGAACGTCTCTGACCGCATCCTCGTCATGTACGAGGGGGAGATCGTGGGGGAGTTCGACCCCAGGAGCGTCACGGTGGAAGAGCTGGGCCTCTATATGGCCGGCGCGAAAAAGAAGGGGGCGTAGGGCATGAAAAAAGAACGGACCTCCCTGCTGCGCAGCGGCGCGGTGCAGACGCTGCTGGCGTCGCTGCTGTGCATCCTGCTGGGCCTGCTGGTGGGCTATGCGGTGTTGCTCATCATCAACCCCGCCGGGGCCAACGGGGCCATTCTGGCCATCGTGCAGAACTTTATGACCTATTCCAAGTCCACCGCCCAGCTCCGCTATTTCGGGAGCACCCTGGTGAAAACCGCGCCGCTGCTCATGTGCAGCCTGTCCATCCTCTTCGCGTACAAGGTGGGCCTGTTCAACATCGGTGCGGCGGGCCAGTACGTGGTGGGGGCGGGGGCGGCGCTCTACTGCGCCCTGGGGCTGAAGCTGCCCTGGTTCGCCTGCCTCCTCGCCGCCGTGGCCGCCGGGGCCCTCCTGGGGGCCGCCTCCGGCGTGCTGAAGGCCTACTGCAACGTCAACGAGGTCATCTCCTGCATCATGCTGAACTGGATCAGCCTCTACTCCGTGAACATGCTGCTGACCCGGGTCAAGGAGGAGACCAGCCCCTATACCCAGACCCTGGCCAGTACCAACGAGGGGGCCTTCCTCCCCTCCCTGGGCCTGGGGGCCCTGTTCAGCAAGAACCAGTATGTCACCCTGGCGATTCCCCTGTCGGTGATCGTGGCCGTCCTGGTCTGGATTCTCCTGGAGAAAACCCGGCTGGGCTACGAGCTGAAGGCCACCGGCTGCAACCGCTTCGCCGCCAAGTACTGCGGCATGCGGGAGCGGAAGAACCTGATTCTCACCATGGCTATCGCCGGAGGGCTGGCGGGAATGGGCGCGGCCATGCTGTTCCTCAGCGGCTTCGAACAGTGGCAGTGCACCCAGTCCGCCGTCCCCGCCATGGGCTTCAACGGCATCGCCGCCGCCTTCCTGGGGGGGCTGAATCCCATCGGGGCCA
Source organism: Oscillospiraceae bacterium 38-13 (assembly GCA_041223955.1). GTDB lineage: Bacteria > Bacillota > Clostridia > Oscillospirales > Oscillospiraceae > Oscillibacter. The sequence continues at coordinate 201,146 of JBCLRG010000001.1, forward strand.
TTTTCTCCTCCTACTTCATCCAGCACATCACCAACGGGGGGGCTTATGTGGACAAGACCATGTACTCCTCTCAGATTTCCGACTTCATCTCCGCTCTGATCATCTACCTCTGCGCCTTCGTCCTCTTCTTTAAGACGGCCCTGAACCGCTGGCTCAGCCGCCTGGAGGAGAAGGCCGGGAAAGGAGGCGGCGGGAAATGACTCTGTTGCTGCAATACACGCTGATTTTCGCCTCAGTGCTGCTCCTGGTGGCCCTGGGCGGGTGCTTCTCCGAGCACTCCGGCGTCATCAACATCGGCCTGGAGGGCATCATGGTCATGGGCGCCCTGGGCGGCGCGCTGGTGATGAAGTTCCTGCCGGACAGCACCCCCGCCTTCGTCATGATCCTGCTGGTGGTCCTGGCCTCCCTGCTGCTGGGCACGGTGTATTCCCTGCTGCTGGCGGTGGCCGCCGTCAGCTTCAAGGCGGACCAGACGCTGGTGGGCACGGCCATGAACCTCCTGGGCACGGCGGCGGCCACGGTTTTCGTCAAGGCCATGAACACCGCCGAGAGTGTGGACAATGTGTCCTCCACCATTCAGTACATCAACGCCAAGAAGGCCTTCCTGGTCAACCTGGGGGGCTTCGAGTTCAATTGGTTCATGCTGCTGGCCGTGGCGGCGCTGGCCTGTTCCTGGGTCACGCTGTACAAGACCCGGTTCGGCCTCCGGCTCATGGCCTGCGGCGAGCATCCGCAGGCGGCGGACAGCGTGGGCATCAACGTCTACAAAATGCGCTTCGCCGGAGTGCTGATCTCCGGCATGCTGGGGGGCCTGGGCGGCATCGTGTACATCACCGCCGGCGTCAGCGAGTGGAAGTTTGAGGACGGCGTGGCCGGGTTCGGCTTCCTGGCCCTGGCCGTCATGATCTTCGGCCAGTGGAAGCCCACCCGCATCGCCCTGGCGGCGCTGCTCTTCGGCTTCTTCCGGGCGCTGGGCAACGTGTACTCCGGCTTTGACTTCCTGAAGGCCCTGAGCCTTCCTGCCGCCATGTACAACATGCTGCCTTATATCATCTCCCTGGTGGTGCTGGCCTTCACCTCCAAGAAGTCCAGAGCCCCCAAGGCGGAGGGCATTCCCTACGACAAGGGGCAAAGGTAAATACGGGCTGTATTATCCTGCCGAAAAAGTACGAAGCGGAGCGGACTCCCGGACTTCCGGGGGCCGCTCCGCCTTCCGTTTCAGGGTTCGCCGGTCAGAGGACATACCCGGCGGCGGCCGCCGCCAGCGCTCCCGCCAGCAGGCCTTGCAGGGCCTTCCCGGCGATGCAGTTCCGGAGGCTCAGCCCGGCGCCCTCCAGCACCGCCGCCGTCTGGCAGAGGATGGACGCCCCGCCCCAGCCCGCGCAGGCCGAGGCCAGAATGAAGCTCAGGCGGTCCGCCGCCAGCAGGGGCGTCAGGGAAAAGAGCTCCAGCGCTCCCACCAGGGCCGCCCCCGGCAGTCCGCCGGCGGCGGACAGGGGACTGGCCAGCACATAGAAAAAAACAACAAAGCCGCAGACGGACAGCATGCTCCCGCAGGCGCTCCGCACCCCCTCCACAAAGGCGGTAGACAGGGCGGGAGGGCCGCTGGGGAAGCCCTCCGGAACCCGCCGCCGCCCGGAGACCCGGCGGGGCCCCCGGAAGAAGAACCCCGTCAGCAGGGCGGAGAGCAGGTGAATCAGCCAGAGGTAGACGCCGGTCCGGGGGGAGCCGAACACGCCGCCCCCCAGGACGCTGATGAGGAACACCGGGTTGGAGTTGTTGCAGAAGCCCAGGAGCCGTTCCGCCTCCTCCCGGGTCAGGAGGCCCTTCCGGTAGAGCTCCGCCGCCGTCCGGGCCCCGATGGGATAGCCCCCCACCAGCCCCAGCAGCAGCGCGGACCCGGCGGGGCCGGGAAGGCGGTAGCAGCTCATCAGCCCCGCCAGACGGGGAGAAACCCACTCCCCGAAGCCCATACTCACCAGCATGGTGGAGACCGCCATAAAGGGGAACAGGGCGGGGATTACCGCCCTTCCGCAGAGGACCAGCCCTGCCGCCGCCGCGTCCCGGACCCGGGCGGCGTCCGCCAGGAACCAGACCAGAAGGCCGCAGAGCACCAGACAGGCGTCTGTCCGCCAGCGCAGTTTCATATGCCTCACCCCCCAGCACTCTATGCGGAAAATCCGGCCCCCATGCGGGGGACAAGCAGATTTTCTCCCCGGCGCGCATATAAGAAACCTGTACGAGCAGCCGCGCCCCGGAGGGGGAGGGCTGTGAATACGGATTCTGAGTCTTTCGAGGTGAGAGCTATGGAGCGTAATCGGCGCGGCCGGACGGACAGCGTCCTGGAGACGGTGGCGGAGCTGTTCGACCTCCCGGCGGACATCGTGGCGGGACTGCCCCGGCTGGAGATGGTGGGCAGCCGCCAGCTGTACCTGGAGCACCACACCGGCCTGCTGGCCTATACGGAAACCCAGATCGACGCGAACACCTCCGCCGGGGTTCTCCGGGTCCGGGGCGGGGGGCTGACCCTGATGGCCATGACGGCGGGGGAGCTGCGCATCGGCGGGAGAATCGACTCGGTGGAGTGGGTGGGGTCATGCTGAACGGGCTGGTGAACCGCCTTCGGGGGCAGGTGAGCATCCGGGTGGAGTGCGCCTTTCCCGAGCGGGTGCTGAACCTCTGCGGGGCCCAGGAGCTGTCCTTCTGGGACCTGACGTGGGAGTCCCCCACGGCCTTTACCTGCCGCCTGTCCCGGCGGGACTGGAAGATTCTCCGGCAGGCGGGGCGGAACCTGGACTGCGCGTTCTCCGTGGTGGGGCTGGAGGGGGCCCCCTACTTCCTCCTCCGCTTCCGCCGCCGCCAGGCTCTGGTGATCGGGCTGATGGGCTGTGCCCTGGCGCTGTTTCTGGGGTCCTTTTTCGTCTGGGAGTTCCAGGTGGAGGGGAACGAAACCGTGCCCACGGAGCGGATTCTCCGGGCGCTGGAGAAAAACGGCGTGAGGCGGGGGAGCTTCGGCCTCTCCCTGAACGGGGAGGACATCCGGAACCACGTGCTGCTGGACGTGCCGGAGCTGGTCTGGATCTCCGTGAACGTCTCCGGCTGCCGGGCCACGGTTCAGGTCCGGGAGCGGACCCCGCCGCCGGAGCGGATTGACCGCCGGGAACCCGCCAATCTGGTGGCCCGCCGGGCGGGGCTGGTGCTGAAGGTCCGGACCATCGGGGGCGTGGCCTGCGTGGTCCCCGGAAGCGCCGTGACCCAGGGGCAGATTCTGATATCCGGCGTGGAGGACACGGATACCGTGGGGGCCCGGGTCCTGGCGGGGCTGGGGACGGTTTCCGCCCGGACATGGTATGACCTGACGGTCTCCATGCCCCTGACGGTGGCGGAAAAGCGTTATACCGGCCGGGAGAAGACGGGGGTCTCCCTGATTTTTGGAACCCGGCGGATAAAATTCTTCTCAAACAGTAGCATTGAAGGGGCGGAATATGATAAAATAACCAGCAGGCGCCCCTGGTCCCTCTTTGGAATCCCCATACCCATCACGCTGGAGACGGAAACCTGGCGTTTTTATGAGCCGGTATCCGCCGCCCGCACCGCCGCCGGGGCGGAACAGGCCGCGGAGGCCATCCTGACGGCGCAGCTGCACCAGATGGTGGACCCCCACGGCGAGGTGGTGTCTACGCTGTGCTCCGCCCGCCAGAGGGGGGAGGAGCTGCTGGTCACGCTGTCGGCGGAGTGCCGGGAGGAGATTGGGAGAGCGGCGCCCATCTATACGGAAATCACGGAAGAACCGGGCGGCCAGCGCCCGGCAGCACGGGAGTGAAGACTTTTGGAACAGAGAATCAGCATCGAACGGCTGGAACAGGCCATCAATATTTTCGGCTCCTTTGACGAGAACATCCGCCTTCTGGAGCAGGAGTTCTCCGTCTCCGTCGTGAACCGGGACGGGGAGCTCCGGGTGGAGGGCGAGGCGGAAAACGTGATGCCCGCCTGCAAGGCCATACAGGCCCTGCTGACCCTCTCCAGCCGGGGGGAGTCCATCGGGGAGCAGAACGTCCGCTATGTCATCAGCATGGTCCGGGCGGGGAAAGAGGAGCAGATCGCCGGGCTCACCGGCGACGTCCTCTGCATCTCCGCCAAGGGCCGGCCCATCAAGCCCAAGACCATCGGGCAGAAGGACTATATCGCCTCGGTGCTGAAAAACACCGTCACCATCGGCGTGGGCCCGGCGGGCACGGGAAAGACCTATCTGGCCGTGGCCGCCGCGGTCATGGCCTTCCGGGACAAGCAGGTGAACCGCATCATCCTCACCCGTCCCGCCGTGGAGGCCGGGGAACGGCTGGGCTTTCTCCCCGGGGACCTTCAGAGCAAGGTAGACCCCTATCTCCGGCCCCTGTACGACGCCCTGTTCGACATGCTGGGGGCGGAGACCTATCAGAAGTACCTGGAGCGGGGCAGCATTGAGGTGGCCCCCCTGGCCTATATGCGGGGGCGGACCCTGGACGACAGCTTCATCATCCTGGACGAGGCCCAGAACACCAGCCGGGAGCAGATGAAAATGTTTCTCACCCGCCTGGGCTTCGGGTCCAAGATCGTCATCACCGGCGACGCGACGCAGATCGACCTGCCGGACGGGAAGACCTCGGGCCTCAAAGAGGCCATGCGGGTGCTGAAAAACGTGGAGGGCATCGGCATCTGCGAGCTGACCAACGCCGATGTGGTCCGCCACGTCATGGTCCAGAGAATTGTCCAAGCCTATGAGGACTATGAAAACCGGAAGAACCCCGGAAAGGGAAAGCGGAAATGAGCTGGGACGTCTACCTCCTGAAAACCGAGACCAACCGGGAAACGGACCTGAGCGAAATTACGGACGTGGTTCCCATGCCCTGCTGGCGGGAGCTGAGGGAGATGCTGCGCTGCCGGTTTCCGGACCTCATCAGCGGCTATGCCCACCTGGATGAGGGCATCTATTTCCCCGTGCTTAATTCCCCGGACTACGCATTGGAATTCAACCTTGCCGTGGAAAGCGAGGACAAGCCCCTGACCGGCATAATGTTCAACCGCCCCGGCTGCGGGGACCGCTGGGCCTATCCGCTGAAATTTCTCTGTGAGCTGCTGGACGCCCGGGTCATCGACTGCGGCAGCGGGGACTTCTGGGACTGGGAGAATCTGCCGGACTGGATTGCCCAGGGGCTGTAAAAAAGGAGGAAAGGCTATGAAGCGCCATTATATCCCCGTCACCGCCGGGGTTCCCGGCGTAAACGAGAGTCAAATTGCCTTTCTCCGCCGGGCCGTCCGGACGGCGCTGGCGGCGGAGGGGGTGGATTTTCCCTGTGAGGTGGACATCCTCGTCACCAGCGACGCGGAAATCCACGCCCTGAACCGGGAGGCCCGCCAGGTAGACCGGCCCACGGATGTGCTGAGCTTCCCTTCCTTTGACCTGAAGCCGGGGGAACTGCCGGGGCCGGAGGACGCGGACCCGGGAACGGGCCTGGTGCCGCTGGGGGACATGATGATCTCCATGGAACGGGTGGCGGCTCAGGCGAAGGAGTACGGGCACTCGAACCGGCGGGAGCTGGCGTATCTGACGGTCCATTCGGTGCTGCATCTGCTGGGGTATGACCATGTGGACGAAGGCCCGATGAAGGCGCAGATGCGGGCGCGGGAGGAAGCCATACTGGAAGAGCTGGGAATCAGGCGGTAAAGCTGTCCGCAGGGCCCCTTCCGGTGCGGAGGCCCAGTTCAAAGGCACAGAGGGCGGTGAACTCCGCCGCCAGAGTGTATTCGGGCTTTGCGTGGGGGATAAGTTCGTTTTCCACGACGGAGAGGGCCCCGGCGTATTCCCCGCGCGGCGTCGAGCTGGGGCTTGATGTAGTTGGCGTAGAGCCATTTCATGAAGTCGGACATAAATATTTCCTCCACTAAGACAAAATATTAGGTGTTCTAAAATCAGAGTAACACAAACGAAAAAGTGTGTCAAGGGGATAATGATGGAAATTGCGATAAAAGAGCGTTTAAAAGCGCTCCGGAAAGAACGAGGAGAAACACAGGTAGAAGTTGCTTCTGCCATTGACATTGTAGAGCAGTATTATCAAAAATTGGAATATGGCACAAATCTCCCGGGCTTGGAAATCATTTGGAAACTGGCGGACCATTTTGGAGTGAGTGTTGATTACCTGATTGGAAGGTCTGAGGAGAGATAAAGCACTCTGCCACAAAGGAATAACTATGGAAATTTTGATAAAAGAAAGAATCAGGGAACTGAGAAAAGAACGGCATGAAACCCAAGTGCAGGTAGCGGAGGCAATCGGCATAGCAGAACAGCATTATCAAAAACTGGAGTATGGGACCAATATTCCGAACATAGAAAATGTGTGGAAGCTAGCGGGACCATTTTGAGGTGAGCGTTGATTACCTGATCGGAAGATCTGAGGATAGATAGGTGGAAACCCGGAGGAGGGCGGACACATAGGTCCGCCCCTACAGGTCCGTCTACTGAAGCACCAGCGGCAGCGAAAAGAGGCGCTGGTCAATTCGATGACCTCCAAACCCCCGCTTGCACCGCGCCGCGGGCAGGGACATGCCTGTCTTATTCCATGACTCCCCACCGCGCCCCCGTAAACCGCGTCCCCTTGTTTTTCTCTTTTGGACCGTGCACGGCCCGTTTTCTCTTTTTATTCCGGGAATAAAAAGAGAAAATGGGGGGTGCATTGGACCAGCCCCCAAAGGGCTGAAACCCTCCCCGCCCGTCAGGGCGAGCACCAGCCCCCTCCCCCCGCCGGGGGGAAAGCCCCCCGTCCCCCCCCCGGAAGGGGGCGCACCCACCCCGGTTCCCGCATAAGCTGAACCGAGGTGATAATCATGCTGCTACTGCAAGACGGCGTCCTGGCCTTTCTCTCAGCGGTAGGCCTGGCCACCATTGTCTGGGCCGCCGCAGGCGCCCTGGTCCACGCGGGGGGCCGCCCCGCCATCCCGGGGCTCCTCCTGGTCCTCCCCCTGAAGGGCGACGCCCTGGCCATGGAGGCCGACGTCCGGGAGCTCCGCCGGGTCCAGGGGAGCCTCCCTGGAGCCAAGATCATCCTGGCCGACTGCGGCCTCTCCCCCGACGCCCTGGCCCTGGCCCGCTACCTGGCCGGACGGGAAAAAAACGCCGCCCTGGTCCCCTCCGGGGAACTGGCATCCGAAATCTGAAATCCCCAAGGAACATGAAAAAGAGAGGAACACCCCCATGGAAGAGCTGATCTGCCGGGAAGGTACGGTACATAGCATCATCTTTCAAAACGCCGAAAACGGATACACGGTCCTCCGCCTCCTGACCGAGGAGGGGGAGGCCGTCACCGTGGTGGGCTGCATCCCCTGCGTGGCCCCCGGCGAACACCTGACCGTCACCGGCGTCTGGGAACAGCACCCCCAGCACGGGGAGCAGCTCCGGGCATCGGAGCTGGAGCGGAGCCTGCCGGAGGACGAGGAGGAAATCTTCAGCTACCTCTCCTCCGGCATCTGCAAGGGCGTGGGCCCCGCCACCGCCCGGAACATCGTGGAGCGCTTCGGCCTGGAAACCCTGGACATCCTGGAGACCGCCCCAGAGCGGCTGACCGCCATCCGGGGCATCACCGCCCGGCGGGCCCAGGAAATCGCGGAGAGCTTCCGCCAGCACATGGGTCTCCGGCGGCTGATGGCCTTCCTGACCCAGTACGAGCTGCCGCCGGTCCTCGCCATGCGCCTGCGGCAGGACTACGGCGACGCCGCCCTGGAAAAGCTCCGGGAAAATCCCTACCTCCTCTCCACCGGGGACTGCGGCGTGGACTTCGCCCTGGCGGACGAAATCGCCATGAGCATGGGCTTTCAGGAGGACAGCGGCCTCCGGCTTCAGGCGGCGGTGTGCTTCGAGCTCAGCCACAACGAAAACAACGGCCACGTCTTCCTCCCCCGGAGCAAGCTCATCTCCGCCACGGCCCAGCTGCTGGAGTGCGGCCCGGAGCCCCCGGAGATGGCGCTGGACGCCCTCATCGCCCAGGGACAGGTGGTCCAGGAGCGGGTGGCCAACGTGGACGCCTGCTACCTCCTCCGCCTGTGGGAGGCGGAAACCTCCGTCCGGCAGCGGCTGGAAGCCCTCCTGGCGGCGGAGCCGGACCGGGTCCCCCACGCCGCCCGGACGGTGGACGAGCTGGAGCGGAGCCAGGGGCTCACCTACGCCCCCCAGCAGCGCCAGGCGGTGGAGCTGGCGGCCCAGGCCAACGTCCTCATCCTCACCGGCGGGCCGGGCACCGGCAAAACCACCACCGTCCGGGGCATCGTGGCCCTGTTCCGGCGCATGGGGCTGGACGTGGTCCTGGCGGCCCCCACCGGCCGGGCGGCCAAGCGCATGAGCGAGCTCACCGGCATGGAGGCCCAGACGGTCCACCGCCTCCTGGGCATGACCTGGAACGAGGCCACCCGGCAGGTGACTTTCTCAAAAACGGAGAAGGACCCCCTGGAGACGGGGGCCGTCATTGTGGACGAGATGTCCATGGTGGACCTGCCCCTGTTCTCGGCGCTGCTCCGGGCCCTCCGCCCCGGCACCCGGCTGGTGCTGGTGGGGGACGCGGACCAGCTGCCCTCGGTGGGGGCGGGAAACGTCTTCTCCGACCTGATTCGGAGCGAACGGGTGGAGACCGTCTTCCTCCGGGAAATCTTCCGCCAGGCGGAGCAGTCGGCCATCATCCGCAACGCCCACGCCGTGAACCTGGGGCAGGCCCCCAGCCTGGCCAACAACCAGGGGGATTTCTTCTTCCTCTGCCGCCGGGACCCGGAGCGGACGGTGTCCACGCTGGTGGAGTTGTGCCAGACCCGGCTGCCGGAGAAAATGGGCGTGCCCCCGGAGCAGATTCAGGTGCTGACCCCCACCCGGAAGGGTCCGGCGGGAACGGTCAGCCTGAACCGCCGCCTCCAGGAGGCGCTGAACCCCCGGGCCCCCGGGAAGCGGGAGCTGCTGTGGGGGGACCGGCTTTTCCGGGAGGGGGACCGGGTCATGCAGACCCGGAACAACTACGACGTCCTGTGGGAACGGGCGGACGGCACCATGGGCGCGGGGATGTTCAACGGGGACGTGGGCCGGATTGTGAAAATCGACGACTCCGGCGAGTGGCTGGAGCTGGACTTCGACGGGCGAAGCGCCGTGTACGGCGTGGAGCAGCTGAACGAGGTGGACCTTGCCTACGCCATGACGGTCCACAAGGCCCAGGGCAGCGAGTACCGGGCGGTGGTCCTGGCGGTGATGCCGGCCGCTCCGTCGCTGATGGTCCGGGGAGTGCTGTACACGGCGCTGACCCGGGCCCGGGAGCTGCTGATCACCGTGGGGGACGACGCGGCCATCCGCGCCATGGCGGCCAACGACCGGCGGCAGAAACGCTATTCCGGCCTCCGCTGGCGGCTGGTGCAGAGGACCGAATGAGGCCCCCTGCGGAAACCGGAGGGCGGACGCCCCCTGTGGAGGATGCTTATGAACCTTCTGACCCTGCTGCTGGAGCTGCTCTTTCCCTCCAAGTGCCCCTTTTGCCGCGGAGTCCTGGACGGGCCGGGCGTCTGCCCGGACTGCCTCCGGACGCTTCCGTGGACAGAGGGCCCCGACTCCCTCCGGGAGCTGGAGCCCGGCCTCCTCTGCGCCGCGCCCCTCTGGTACGCCGGTCCCGTCCGGGAGGGCATCCGGCGCTTCAAATTCCGCGGCGCCGTGGGGGCGGCGGTCCCCATGGGGGAGCTTGTGGCCCGGTGCGCCGCCGGGCATTTCCCCGGTCAATTCGATCTGGTCACTTGGGCCCCGGTCAGCGCCAAGCGGCTGCGGCAGCGGGGCTACGACCAGGCCCGGCTCCTGGCGGAGAACGCCTGCGCCCACTGGGGCGTGAAGCCGGTGCGCCTCCTGCGGAAAATCCGGGACAACCCCGCCCAGTCCTCCCTGGACAGCGCCGGGGCCCGGCGGAGGAACACCCGCCGGGTCTACCGCCCTGCCGGGGACTGCGAGGGGAAACGCGTCCTCCTGGTGGACGATGTGTGCACCACCGGGGCCACGCTTTCCGCCTGCGCAGGGGTCCTCCGGGCCGCCGGGGCGGCGGAGGTGGTCTGCGCCGTGGCGGCCTTTCCCCGGAGGGACCGGGAAACGTGGGGAGAAAAAGCGAAAGAATAGGCTTGCATTCTGGACAAGCTGACAGTATAATGTACGTTGTTGCTTTATGGAATCCCGGGCGGAACTCCGCCCATAACGTTGGAACGAAAGATAAATGGAGGAATTGCCCATGGCAAAGGATATCGGTATCGACCTCGGTACCGCTTCGGTTCTGGTATTTGTGCGAGGCAAGGGCATCGTGCTGAACGAGCCCTCGGTGGTTGCGCTGGATAAAAACACCGGCAAGCTGCTGAAGGTCGGCTCCGAGGCCCAGGCCATGCTGGGCCGGACTCCCGGCAACATCATCGCCATCCGCCCCCTGCGGGAGGGCGTCATTTCCGACTACGACATGACGGAGCGGATGCTCCGGGAGTTCATTCACAAGGTGGCCGGGGTCTCCGTCTTCAAGCCCCGGGTCATCATCTGCGTCCCCTCCGGCATCACCGAGGTCGAGGAGCGCGCCGTCATCGACGCGGGCATCCAGGCCGGAGCCCGGAAGGTCTATCTCATCGAGGAGCCTGTGGCCGCCGCCATCGGCGCGGGCATCGACATCGCCAAGCCCGACGGCCACATGGTGGTGGACATCGGCGGCGGCACGGCGGACATCGCCGTCATTTCCCTGGGCGGCGTGGTAGAGTCCGCCTCCATCAAAATCGCCGGCGACCAGCTCAACGAGGCCGTGGTGAAGTACATGCGCCGCAAGCACAACCTTCTGGTGGGCGAGCGCACCGCCGAGGAGATGAAGAAGCAGATCGGATGCGTCTTCCCCAAGGACGAGGAGGAGGTCATGGACGTGAAGGGCCGCTGCCTCCTCACGGGCCTGCCCAAGGTGGTGGCCGTCAGCTCCACGGAGATGATGGACGCCTTCGAGGAGCCGGTGGAGCGCATTATGGAGGCCATTCACTCCGTGCTGGAGCGGACGCCCCCGGAGCTGGTGGCGGACATCTCCACCAACGGCATCGTCATGACCGGCGGCGGCAGCCTGGTCTCCGGCTTCGACAAGCTGGTGACGGCCCGGACGGGCATTCACACCATGATTGCCGACGACGCGATTTCCTGCGTGGCCCTGGGCACCGGCAAGAGCCTGGAGACCCTGAACAACATGCAGGACGGCACCATGAACCTCAGCCGCCGGAAGCAGATGAGCTGAACGCAAAACCGCCGGGCGGCTGTCCGGCAGAGCGCAAAAAAACGGGAGAGCCCTCAGGGGTTCTCCCGTTTTTCGTTCCGTCTGCCCACAGAGCCGGGTGTCAATCCTTCCCCAGCTTTTTCAGGTCCTCCAGGGCCTCGGAGAATTCCCCGGCGGTGGCGGAGGGATGGGCCCGCAGGATGCGGAGGGACCGGTGATAGGCGGCAGCGGAGCGGTTCCGGAGCGCGGACTCCCGTTCCCGGACCCGCCGGACGGTCTCCTCCAGCTCCCGGCGGCGCTGGTCCAGGGCCTCGCCGGTGAACTGGTCCTCCAGGTGGTCCCGGCAGGCCTCCAGTGCGCCGGAGATGGCGGACAGGGCCTCCAGCTTCGCGGCGGTGAGGCGGCGGAGGGAGGCCTCCACCCGTCCCGCCCGGGCCTGACGGCGCTCCGCCAGGCCCGCCTCCACCCGCTGGTGGAGTTCCATCCGCTCCAGCGCCGTCCGCTCCCGGAAGCGGCGGAGATCGTCTCCGGCAAAGGCGGCGTAGACCTCCGCCCGTTTCGCCAGGCGGCGCAGCTCCTCGTTTTCCTCCATGGCCTTGGCGAGGATGTCCCGCAGGTCCAGGGCGGCCTGGACGGAGCGGACGGCGTCCACCGTAAAGGCGGCGGTGAGTGCAAAGGCCAGCGGGTCCACGCACAGGGCGGGCACCCGGGCCAGCAGGCGGGCGACGGGGGGATGGACAAACCGCACCAGCAGGATGGAGAAAAAGCCCCAGGCGATGGAGCTGGTCAGGCAGATATGGCCGTTCAGGCTGCATTTCTGATTGCTGTAGTCCCAGTAACGGACCTTGAAAATGCGCTCCATCACATCCCCGGTGACATATTCCAGCGCCGTGGCCGCCAGCATGCCGAAGAGCCAGACCAGGCGGAGGTCCTCCGCCACGGGGATGGTAGCCAGCAGAATCAGGATGGCCCCGGAGCCGTAGATGGGCAAAAGGGGGCCGTGGAGAAAGCCCCGGTTCACCCAGCGGCGCTGGCAGAGGGAGACGTAGCAGGACTCCCAGACCCAGCCGCAGAGGCAGTAAAAGAAAAACAGCAGGACCCACTGACCCGTAGTGTAGACATGCATACGCGAAACTCCTTCAGCATTGAGGCGGCAGCAGCGACAGCAGCTCGCCGATGATTTGGTTGGATACGAGAAAGCCCCGGGGCGTCAGACGCCACGCGCCCTCCCGGCGGAGGGCGTAGCCCGCCGCCTCGCATCGCTCCAGGAAGGGCAGGAAGGGGGAGAAATCCTGGCCAAAACGCCCCTCGTACTGGTCCGGGTGCAATCCCCTGGCGAGGCGGAGGGACAGCATCAGATACTCCTCCTGCCGCTCCCGCCAGGAGAGGGCGTGGTCCTCTGAGCGGGCAGGGGAACCCGCCAGGAACCCGTCCAGGTCCCGCGCCCAGGCGAAGCGCCGCCCCTGAAAGCAGGAGTGGGCCCCGGGACCGAAGCCCAAGTATTCCCCCCGCGTCCAGTATTTCATGTTGTGCCGGGATTCCCGGCCCGGTCTGGAGAAGTTGGAAATCTCGTACTGGCGGTAGCCCCGGGCCTCCAGGAATTCCACGGTCTCCAGATACATGTCCGCCTGAAGCTCATCCCCTGGCAGGGTGTCCCGGCGGGCGTAGAGGGGGGTGCCCGGCTCGGCCTTGAGGCCGTAGCAGGACAGGTGCTCCGGGGCCAGCTCCACGGCGGCGGCGAGGTTTTTCCGCCAACGGGGCAGGTCCTGGCCCGGCAGACCGTAGATGAGGTCCAGGGACAGATTGTCGAAGCCCGCCTTCCGGGCGGCCTCCACGGCGGCCCGGACCTGAGCCATGGTGTGGACCCGGCCGATGGCCCGAAGCTCCCCGCCGTCGGCGGACTGCATCCCCAGGGAGAGGCGGTTGAACCCCGCCCGCCGGAGGGCGGCGAGGTCCTGGATCTCCCCGGCGGAATCGGGATTGGCCTCCAGGGTGATCTCCGCGATATAGGCGGTGTGGAAGGAAGTACGGACCTTTCGCAGCAGCCGGCAGAGCCGGTCCGGCCCCAGATAGCTGGGGGTGCCGCCGCCGAAGTAGACGCTGGTTGCATCATAGTCCGCCGCCTCCGGGGAATGCCGGGCCAGCTGGCGCTCCAGGGCGGCGGTATAGGCGTCCATGTCCTCCTCCCGGCGGGGGAGGGAGTAGAAGTCGCAGTAGACGCATTTCTGTTTGCAGAAGGGGACATGGATGTAGATGCCAAGAGGGCGTTTCAGTTTCATGGGGAATCCTCCGTTTTCATGGCGCTGCGGAGCTCCATTTTTCCGCCTTGACCAGCAGCATCATCGGGCGGCGCAGCTCGTCCCGCATCCCCGGAAGCCCCAGCATTTCCTCCGGCGGCTCCGCCTCCACCACCGCTTTCAGGGCAAATCCCTGCTTCAGCAGGCCCATCAGGATCTGCGTCAGCGTATGGTGCTGCTTGATGACCTCGCACCCCAGGAACCGCGTCTTCCGCTCTCCGGGGAGGAAGTAGTTGTCAACCGGCCAGTACTGCGGTGCACCCTCTTTGGTGTATACCCAGTCCTGTCCAACTCCGGCGGTAAACACCGGGTGCTCGATATTGAAGAGGAAGACGCCGCCTAGCTTCAGCGTCGTGTACACCTGCTGAAAGACCTTCTCGAGGTCCGCGATGTAATGCAGGGCCAGATTGGAGACGGCACAGTCCCAGGTGTTTTCCGGGTACTCATATTCCTCAATTCCGCACACCCGATACGAAACGGCCCCGCCTTCGCCGCGCTTCCGGGCCTCCTCGATCATCCTCCGGCTCAGGTCAAGGCCCAGCACCCGCGCCGCCCCCTGCTCCGCCGCGTAACGGCAGTGCCAGCCGTAGCCGCACCCGAGGTCAAGGACCCGCTTCCCCGGAAGCGGCGGGAACAGGGGCTTCAGGCTGCTCCACTCCCCGGCGGCGCTCAGGCCCTCCCTGCTGCGGGGCATGCTTGCGTACTGCTGGAAAAACGCCTCGTTGTCGTACTCATTTCTCATCGCTGGGCCTCCTTCTGATTTTGGCTGCTTCCCCAACTATAGCACAGGTTTTCGGTCAACTCAATTCTTTTGCGGAATCCGGATTCCTCCCCCTCCGAAAGGGAGCGTCCTATTCAAAGAGATGATCTTGTAGGGGCGGACCTGCGTGTCCGCCCTTCTTCCAGAGCCCTGGCGCTTCCGGTAAACGGGCGGACACACAGGTCCGCCCCTACGGGTGTCCTCTTTGAAAAATGCGGCATCGGACACTCCCCCCAAAAACCCGCTTGTAATTTTCCGGCGGTTTCGGTATAATAAGTCAATTGCACCCCCGGTTAATCCCGGCGTCCCTTCCATTCGGGGCCGCCGTTTGATAAGGAGAACAGTCATGGACAAGAAAAAATTCTATATCACCACGCCCATTTACTACCCCTCGGACAAGCTCCACATCGGCCACACCTACTGCACCGTAGCCACGGACGTGCTGGCCCGCTATCACCGCCTCCTGGGGGAGGACGTGATGTTCCTCACCGGCACCGACGAGCACGGTCAGAAAATCGAGGACAAGGCCCGGGAGGCCGGCGTCTCCCCCAAGGAGTTCGTGGACCGCATCGTAGAGGGCCCCCGGGGGGTTCTGGACCTCTGGAAGCTGATGAACATCTCCAACGACCGCTTCATCCGCACCACCGACAGCTATCACGTCCAGTCCGTGCAGCGGATTTTCCGGAAGCTGTACGACAACGGCGACATCTACAAGGGCACCTACAAGGGCAAGTACTGCAAGCCCTGTGAATCCTTCTGGACCGAGAGCCAGCTGGTGGACGGCAAATGCCCCGACTGCGGCCGGGAGGTTCAGGACGCCGAGGAGGAGGCCTATTTCTTCCGCCTGAGCCGGTACGCGGACCGGGTCCGGGACCTGCTGGAAAACACGGACTTCCTGGAGCCCCGCTCCCGGGTCCATGAGATGGTCCGGAACTTCATCGACCCCGGCCTGGAGGACCTCTGCGTCTCCCGGACCAGCTTCAGCTGGGGCGTGCCTGTGGACTTCGACCCCGGACATGTGGTGTACGTCTGGGTGGACGCCCTCTCCAACTATATCACTGCGCTGGGCTATGAAAACGACTCCTATCACGACTATGAGCAGGGCTGGTGGCCCGGCGTGAACATCGTGGGCAAGGAGATTGTCCGCTTCCACTCCATCATCTGGCCTGCCATGCTCATGAGCCTGGGGGAGCCGGTGCCGAAAAAGTGCTTCGGCCACGGCTGGCTGCTGCTGGACGGCGGCAAGATGAGCAAGTCCAAGGGCAACGTG
The DNA here is from genome assembly GCA_041223955.1 of Oscillospiraceae bacterium 38-13. Lineage (GTDB taxonomy): Bacteria > Bacillota > Clostridia > Oscillospirales > Oscillospiraceae > Oscillibacter. The sequence goes on from JBCLRG010000001.1 coordinate 216,740, forward strand.
GTGGATCCCTATATTCTGGCGGAGCACTTCGGCGTGGACGCCCTGCGCTTCTTCCTCATGCGGACCTTCCCCTTCGGGTCCGACGGGAATTTCTCCAACGAGCTGCTGATTCAGACCATCAACACCGACCTTGCCAACGACCTGGGCAATCTGGTTTCCCGCACCACCGCCATGGTGGGCAAGTATTTCGGCGGAACCCTGCCCGCGGGCTGCGGCACGTGGGAGGCCCCGGCCTCCTTTGACGCGGAGCTGAAGGAGCTGGCCTCCTCTCTTCGAGGGCGCTATGAGGCTGAGATGGAGCGCTTCGCTCCTCACAAGGCCTTGGAGGAGATTTTCAAGGTCATTCAGCGGGCCAACAAGTATATTGATGAGAACACCCCCTGGACCCTGGCGAAGGACATGGAGGCCAACGGCCCCCGTCTGGCCCACGTGCTCTACAACCTGCTGGAGTCCGCCCGCATCTGCGGCATTCTGCTGACGCCCTTCATGCCCCAGTCCATGGAAAAGCTCTTCGCTCAGATCGGCGCGGACGCCGGGGCGCAGACCTGGGAGACCGCCGCCCGGTGGGGCGGGCTGCCCGAGGCCGCCGCCGTCTCCAAGGGGGAGAATCTCTTCCCCCGGGTGGACATGGAGAAGGCTATGGCCGGCCTGGAGGCCGCCGTGGAGGCCGCCCGTCAGGCGGAGTCCGGCGTGGAGCTGGAGCCCCAGCTGGAGGAGAAGGTGGACTTCGACACCTTCTGCAAATCCGACTTCCGGGTGGTGAAGGTGAAGGCCTGCGAGGCGGTGAAGAAGAGCGAGAAGCTGCTGAAATTCATTCTGGACGACGGCACCGGCGTGGACCGGCAGATTCTCTCCGGGATTCACAAGTGGTATGAGCCGGAGGACCTGATTGGAAAGACGCTGGTCGCCATTGTGAACCTGCCTCCCCGGAAGATGATGGGCCACGAGAGCAACGGCATGCTCATCTCCGCCGTTCACAAGGAGAAGGGGGAGGAAGCCCTCCACCTGCTGATGGTGGACGACGCCATCCCCGCCGGCGCCAAACTCTGCTGAGGTACTTTTTTCGAGAAAAAAGTACCCAAAAAAGCTTTCGCACGCTCTGAGGGTCCGGTGAGAATCCGGGCCGGTGCGGCGGCAACGGGAGTCTGGTGCTGTATAGTTATCCGGATACGGGAAATACTGCCTCCATACTTGATTGTAGGGAGGCAGTATTTTTTATGGCTAAAAATTTGAAAGAGAGCGAGACCCTGAAAAACCTTATGCGGGCCTTCGCCGGAGAGAGTCAGGCCCGAAACCGCTACACCTTCGCCGCCGGTCTCTGCCGGACCCAGCAGCTTCATGTTCTGGAGGCGGTGTTCACTTTTACCGCCAACCAGGAGAAGGAGCACGCGGAGATTTTTTACAACCACATGAAGGAGGTGGCCGGAGAGACCGTCCACATTGACGGGGGGTATCCGGTGGACCTGAACAACGATGTGGCAAAGCTCCTCCGCATGGCCCAGCACAACGAGTTTGAGGAGTTTGATCCCGTTTATCCCAGCTTTGCCGCCACTGCCCGGGAGGAGGGATTCCCCCAGGTGGCCACTTCCTTTGAGCAGATTTCCAAGATTGAGAAGACCCATGGGAACCGGTTTGCGGTCTTCGCCGGGCTGCTGGAGGCCGGGAAGCTCTTCGTGTCCGACGCGAAGTGCGGCTGGCTCTGCCTGAACTGCGGCCATATTTTGGAGGGGCTTCAGGCTCCTAAGGTCTGCCCGGTTTGTTCCCATGACCAGGGATTCTTTATCCGGCTGGAGATGGCCCCTTACGGCGGGGATATTTTAGGGTAAAGCCGCGTTTGGGCGTCCGCCGGGGTATAGGTTCCGGCAGACAGCGCCGGATAGTCCTCCTTCAGGGCGTTCAGCGCCTCCGCCAGGGCCTGGACGAAGGATTCCCCCGTCAGGGCGGCGTTCCCCGGGCGGACGGAGACGGTCATGGAGCAGAAGCGCTCCGTTGCCGCCAGCACTGGAAGCTCCTCCCACAGCGGGGCGGAGCGCCCCAGCCCCCGGACGCCCCGGCCGTCGGTTTCGGAGGCGTCCAGCGTCCAGGCCTCCGCCCACTCCCGGCGGAGATCGTCCCGCAGGGGCATGAGGTCGATTTCCCCCGCCGCGGCCTGGAAGAGGGCCTCGTAGCTGTCATAGCAGGACAGGGCCACGTGGGCGGTGGTTTCGCCAAACTGCTCCCACAGCCACTGGTCCACCGCCCGGAGGGTGGGGAAGTCCTCTTCCTCCACCGCTCCCCAGCGGACCGTCAGGTCCTCCCAGGTCAGATGGCCCGTTTTTTCCGCCAGGGCCCGGCCGTATTCCGTGGGAGCGGCGCACAGCAGCGCCGGAGCGCCGGGGGCCGCCGGGCCCTCCGCCGGTCCGCCGTTCCAGGCGGCGGGGTCCGTCCCCAGATCGGGGGCGGCGGGGCTGGCGGTCAGGAGGAGGGACGGAGGGTTCTCCAGGGAGGCGTAATCCTCCGCCGGGAGAAGGGCCAGGTCTACGCCGCCCTCCGCCGCCGCCTGGGCCGTCGCCGCCGGGGAGGAACCCACGGAGACCCGGACGTCCTCCACTCCATAGTCCGCCAGGGCCTCTCTCAGGGCCTCCGGCAGGTCCCGGACCGTCCGGGCCAGCTCCTGGGCGGAGAGGTCCCCCCGGGGGACCTCCAAAGAGAGGGATTCCAGCTTGAGGGGGCCCTCCTCCGGCGGCGGGGCGGATGGTTCCTCCCCTGCCGGGGCGCAGGCGGACAACAGCAGGACCAGGGCCCAGAGGGGCAGCATGCGACGTTTCATAGAAACTCCTTTTCACCTTCGGCGGAAAACCGCTGTTTTTTTGTGGACAATCCGCCCGACCTTTGGTATAGTAATAGCAACGGCGGGCGCAGGCCCATTCTACCACGCTCCCGCCCGGCGCGCAAGGGCGGAGGCCCACCCCAATCCAAGGAGAGCCGGTATGCTGAACATCCGAAACGAAACCAAAGCCGATTACCAGACCGTGGAGGACATCACCCGGCAGGCCTTTTACAACCTCTACGTTCCCGGCTGTCATGAGCACTATCTGGTCCGCATCATGCGGGACCATCCGGATTTTGTGCCGGAGCTGGACTTTGTGCTGGAACTGGACGGCCGGGTCATCGGCAGCATTCTCTACACCCGCGCCTCCCTCACCAGTGAGCGGGGCGAACGGCGGGAGATTCTGACCTTCGGGCCCGTCTGCGTCCTGCCGGAGTTCCAGCGCCGGGGCTATGGGAAGGCCCTGATGGAGCACTCCCTGACCCGTGCCGCCGCCCTGGGCTGGGGCGCGGTGGTCATCTTCGGCGCTCCGGCCAATTACGTGGGCCGGGGCTTCCAGTGCTGCAAGCGCCATCAGGTCTGCCTGGAGGATGGGAGCTTCCCCACCGCCATGCTGGTCCGGGAGCTTCGCCCCCAGGCCCTGGAGGGCGGCCCCTGGGTCTACCGGGACAGTCCCGTCATGCACTTCGACGAGGAGGCCGCCCGCCGCTTTGACGAGGCCCTGCCCCCTATGGAGAAGCGGGTCCTTCCCTGTCAGGAGGAGTTTTATATCCTCAGCAATTCCGTTCTGCGCTGACCCCACCATATCACGAAAAAGGAGAATCACCATGGAAGAATCTGGAATCGTCTCCATCTGGCTTGGCAGCTTTGAGAGCAAGGAAGCCCTGACGTTTTACGCCGAGAACCGTTTCAAGCGGAACGAGAACGGCGAGAAGGTCCCCTCCTTTACCCAGGACTTTTTCAACGGCGACCTCTGGCCCTTCGAACCGGAGGTCTTCGACTACGAGTTCAACGACGTCCCCTCTCAGGACCCCGCCGTGGTGGCGGCGCCCCTGGGCGAGGAGATGGCCGGGGCCCTGGCGGAGGTTTATTCCAAGGGCTTCGACCAGCCCTATAACGCCGTGCTGGCCATATATGACTACCAGTTCGAGGGCAGCCGCTACGTCCCCGGCGCGCCGGTGCGGTTCGTGGGGTCCTTCTCCTACATAGAGCGGTAAGCGAAGCGCCGTTCCGGTCCGCCGGGGCGGCGTTTTCTTCGGTGCTGTACTCGAGGGGCTCTGTCTCCTACAGGTCCTCCCGTTGATAAAACGCGCGGCGGACATTCCCCCGGCGGCATGGACATGACCAGCCTCCGCGTTCCCGGAAGGGCGCGGGGGATTTTTCCCTTTTTTAAAAAAAATTTCCCGGCGTGAAAGTTTCCGCCCCGCTGAATCGTATCCATAACGAGAGCGCTCCAAAGGAGTTGATGCCATGAACCCGAACCAGCAGGCGGAACGGCTGGCGAACGCCTACGCCGACGCGATTCTCCGCCTCAGCTACACCTATTTGAAAAACACCCACGACGCCCAGGACATCTGCCAGACGGTTTTCGTCAAGCTCCTCACGGAGCCCCGGGAATTCGAAAGCGCGGAGCATGAGCGGGCCTATGTCCTCCGCATGGCCGCCAACGCCTGCAAGGACCTTCTGAAAAGCCCCTGGCGGAAGCGGACCTGCGGCCTGGAGGCCGTGGTGGAGGTCCCCGCCCCGGAGGCGGGGGACGGCTCCGTCCTGGCGGCGGTGAACGAGCTGCCCGCCCACTACCGCGCGGTGATCTACCTCTTTTATTACGAGGGCTATACGGCGGCGGAAATCGGGAAGATTCTCGGCGTCCCCGCCGCCACCGTCCACACCCGCCTGGCAAGGGGCCGGGCAAGGCTCAAGGACATCTTAGGAGGGACCGGCTATGAGCGATCTGTTTGATTACAAAAAGGAGATGAGCGAATTGCGCTTTACGGAGATTCAGAAAAAAGCCTTGGCGGAGGCCGCCGCCTCCGCCGCCCGGGGGAAGCGCGGGAAGCGCCCCATATTCCGCACGGCCCTGATTGCCGCCGTCATGGCGGCGGTGCTGGCGGTGGGAGCCAGCGCGGCGGGCATCCTGCCCAATCCGGCGGAGGTCTTCGCCCCCCTCTTCGGCGGCACTGTGGCCCAGACGGAGGTCATTGACAAGATTGGCCGTCCCATCGGGGCCAGCGACACGGACAATGGAATCACCATCACGGCGGAAGCCATCATGGGCGACCAGTACAACGCGGTAATTGTCTACACCATCAGCCGGGACGACGGGGAGCGCTTCTTCCCGGAGGGGGAGAATCTGGACAACCGGATGCTGATGATGGGCGGCTTCGGCGGGACCAGCTGGGGCCGGGGAGGAGGCCACGGCAGCGCCTGGTTCGTGGACGAAGACCCGGAGGACAACCGCATTCAATATGTGGAAACCATCAGTTCGGATGTCTCCCTGACCAAGGGAACCGCCAGCGCAGAGTTTGTGGACCTGCGGTGCATGGCCCCGGAGGCGGACCGGGACGAGGTCCTGTACTCCGGCAGGTGGAAGCTCCGCTTCGAGGTGGACTATGAGGACTGCTCCGTCCGCCTGGGCGGCGGCGAGACCGTCTCTCAGGACGGCATCAACTTCACCATTGACGAGGTGATGGTCTCCCCCATTGCCGTCCGGGCGGCCTATACGGCGGACCTGGCGGTGGTCTGGGACAGCAGCGCCTCCAGCGGGCGGCAGAGCCCTGAGGACGCCAGGCAGGCCCAGCGGTATCTGGAGAACATCGAGATCCTGCTGACGAAAACCGACGGCACGGTCATCGACCTGAGCGGCTCCGGCGGCGGCATTATCCCGGACTATGAGGCGAATATCTCCCGCTGTACTAAGGGCCAGGTCCTGGACGAGATCATCCCCCTGGAGGACTTGCAAAGCATTTCCGTAGGCGGCGTGGTCTACGAAATTCCCCACTCCTGAACACAAGAAAAGAGGCCGGAAAATTCCGGCCTCTCAGAGTGTCGAAAAACCGTAAAAACCATCCTCGACGGGAAGGAGGAGAGTTACGAGAGGAACCCAGGAAGGGTTCCTTTCGTTTTCAATCATAAGTTTTCAAAACGTTTTTTAACGTTTTGAAAACTTGCTCAGGCTGGCGAAAATCCTTTTTCGACAGCCTGAGAGGCCGGAAAATTCCGGCCTCTTTTTTCACCTGAGACGGTCAGCCGTCAATCAGCATACCCACCAGAATGCCCAGCACCGCCGCCAGCGCGGGAAGCTTGCTCTTCCAGAGGCCCGCCGCCTCCGGCAGGAGCTCGCCGAACACCACGTACAGCATGGCCCCGGCAGCAAAGCTCAGCGTCAGCGTCAGGGCCGTGGGGCCCAGCGTCCCCAGGCAGTAGCCCAGCGCCGCCCCCAGCACCGTGGGTGCGCCGGAAAGAGCCGCCAAAGCCGCCGCCCGCCAGCGCCGTTCGCCTCCCGCCACCATGGGGGCGGAAATCGCCATGCCCTCCGGGATGTTGTGGAGGCCAATAACCGCAGCCATGGTCCAGCCCTGGCGGAGGGTGCCGCCGATGAAGGACGCGCCGATGACCATCCCCTCGGGGACGTTGTGCAGCGCGATGGCGGCGGCCATCACCAGCCCCGCCAGCACCAGTCCGCCGCTGGGCCTGCCGTGGTCCAGGAGGCCGTTGAGCCCCGCCGTGACGGCGCAGCCCAAAAACACCCCCAGCGCCACCAGATGCATAGCCCCCGGCGCAGCGGCCTCCGTCAGCAGCCCGAAGCAGGACACCGATACCATCACCCCGGCGGCGAAGCTCAGCAGCAGGCTGGCCTCCCTGCCCGAGTCCCGGCGAAACAGCGTCGCCAGCAGGCCGCCCAGTCCGGTCCCGCCTATGCCCGCGGCGGCTGTGACCAGCAGTGTCATCCATATCCCCATACTCATGATGTCCTCCCTGATATGTTACGGCGCGTTTGTCCGCCTCCAGACCGCTCCCCGGCGGGAAGCGTGAATGCAGATGTTTATTATAACACCCTATGTCCCGCCTGTCCAGAACATACCGGAGAGAAGAATCCGAAAAGGCCGCGCTGCCGGAAGCCGCATCGTCAAGCCATCCGTCAAAATATCCAAAGCGGGCAGACACCGGTTGTCCGGCGGCTGCCCGATAAACATTCATTTACGGGACCTTCCTGCCCAACAAAAAACCGGCGGCCGCGCCAATCAAACATATCCCCGCAGGAATTAAAATAAATGAGGCAAAATACTGATTTTCAGCAAGTTCACTCTTGGACACGACACCCATGCTGTAAGTAATGATTGCGCAAATGTGCAGCCCAACGGCAAACAAACAGCCAGCGGCAGGTATAAGCATCGGCATATACCGAATGACTTTATGCGCTGCGCTTCTGCCGCATACCAACTGAGCCAACGCAAAAGCAACGAACAGGGCCATACATAAAGAGGTACTCATACACCCACACTCCTTATCGTCTTTCGGTCTGCTGAGTCGATTATAACACAGGCCTCCTGTAATCTCAATGTGCTTTTGTAGAAACCGCCGAAGTTATCCGGCAGCACATCCCTTAAAAGGAACCGGAAAAGTTCAGGCTTGCAAAACGCCGGAAAAAGGCGTATAGTAGATTCACAACAAAAGGGGAGTCCGCTGGCGCGGGCTGAGAGGGGACCGTGAAGGTCCCGACCCGGAACCTGATTTGGATCATGCCAACGTAGGGAAATATTCGCGTGTTTTTTGTGCTGCGGACAGACCAACAGTTGGTTTGTCCGCGGATTTTATTTTTCAGGAGGGATATCCATGCGCATAAACTCTCAATGCCTCCGGCTCTACGCCGTCACCAGCCGGGCCTGGGCGGCGGACGAGGCGGCCCTGTTCCGCCAGATTGAAGCCGCCGTGCGGGGCGGCGCGGGGGCCGTCCAGCTCCGGGAAAAGGACCGAACCGTCCTCCCGGAGGAGGCCCGGCGCTTCGCGGACCTCTGCCGCCAGGCCGGGGCCCTGAGCATCCTCAACGATCAGGCGGAGCTGGTTCCGGCCTCCGGGGCGGACGGCGCTCACGTGGGCCAGGAGGACCTGGAGGCCGGGCGGGCCCGGGCGCTGCTGGGCCCGGACCGGATTCTGGGCGTCTCCGTCCACACGGTGGAGGAGGCCCTCCGGGCCCAGGCGGCGGGGGCGGACTACCTGGGGGCCGGGACCATCTTCCCCACCACAACCAAGGCCGACGCCACCCCCGTGTCCCTGGAGACCCTCCGGGCCATCGTGGAGGCGGTGGACATCCCCGTGGTCGCCATCGGCGGCATCACCCGGGACAACCTTCCGGAGCTGAAGGGCCTGGGGCTGGCGGGCGTGGCGGTGGTATCCGCCATCTTCGCCCAGAAGGACCCCGAGGCGGCGGCAAGGGAGCTCCTGGCCCTGTTCGGGCGCCTGTGATGCCCGGAGGGAAAATCTCCCCCCCCTTTCAAACTTTTCATAAGGAGAAACGACCATGAAAACAGCCTTGACCATCGCCGGAACCGACCCCAGCGGAGGCGCGGGGATTCAGGCCGACATCAAAACCATGAGCGCCAACGGGGTCTTTGCCCTCACGGCCATTACCGCCCTCATCGCCCAGAACACCACCGGCGTCCGGAGAGTTCAGGAGGCCCCGCCGGACCTTCTGGCGGAGCAGCTGGACTGCGTTTTCACCGACATCTTTCCCGACGCGGTGAAAACCGGCATGGTCTCCAGCATTCCCCTCATCGAGGTCATCGCGGACAAGCTGGCGGCCTTCCGCGCCCGGAACATCGTGGTGGACCCGGTGATGGTAGCCACCTCCGGGGACCGGCTTCTCTCCGGGGACGCGCTGGAGACCCTGAAAAAATGCCTTCTGCCCCTGGCAAGCGTGCTGACGCCCAACATCCCCGAGGCGGAAATCCTCTCCGGCCGGACCATCCGGACCTACGACGACATGGTCTTCGCCGGGAAGGCCATCCACGGGGAATACGGCTGCGCGGTGCTGTGCAAAGGCGGGCACGGCATCCACGACGCCAACGATGTCCTGATCGGCCGGGACGGCTCCGTGTGCTTCTTCAACGCGAAGCGGGTGGAGACCGCCAACACCCATGGCACCGGATGCACCCTCTCCAGCGCCATTGCCGCCAATCTGGCCAAGGGCTTTTCTCTGGAGGACGCCATCCAGCGGGCCAAGCAGTACATTACCGGCGCGCTCTCGGCGATGCTGGACCTGGGCCGGGGCTCCGGGCCTATGGACCATATGTGGGACCTCCATGGCCGCTTCCTGGGCACGGAGGCCATCCGGTAACGCTGACGCCGCCCGCGAAACTGCCGGGCTTCCGGAAGACGGGGCAGGGTTCCGGCGGGCCGGTTTATGTTACGTTTATATATCAAATTATACGGACGATTTCCATTTTCAGGGACGCCCGCCTTGTAAAACCCCCTGTGCTCCGATAAAATCCGGCGGCTGGATTGTTACAACTATACATCTCATTGAAATACACAGAAACTGGAAAATATCCCCCTCTGAAGTTAGGAATAGGCCGGCCTTTGTCAGGATGCCAAAATTTCCGGTAAATTTTTGGCAGGGCCAGACCGGGGCTTTTTCTTGCATGGGTTTCCCGGCTGTGATATCCTATTTCAAATAAAGATATGTAGGGGGCGCTGATTATGCTGGTTTTGGATTTCATCAACGTCGGCAACGGGGACTCCATTCTGATTCAGGAGCTGGAGGGGGGCCAGCGGCGCTTTGCCATGCTGGTGGACTGCGGACACGACAGTCTCGTTCGGGACGACCACCCGCTTCCTCCCGATTCCAAGTCCCCGCGGATCTACGCCGGGGACTTTCTGAAGCAACAGGGCATCTCCCGGCTGGACCTGCTCCTGCCCACCCACTTTCACCGGGACCACATCGGTGGCCTGGGCCGGGTCCTGGAGGCCGTCACTGTGGACCGGTTCCTGTCCACCTACATCCCGCCGGAGGGAAACGGCCCCCTGGAGCCCGACGGAGACAACGGCCTCCCCGGCGCGGCCCGGAACCTGCTGCGGTGCCTGGACATCTACGCTGCCGCCCTCCGGGACCACCCCGGCCGGGTCCGGGAGTTCGCGGAGCTGCCCGGAGACCGGGTGGAGACCCTGCGGCTGACGGAGGACCTGACCATGGACCTCTACGGGGGAGAGCCCGCCCTCTACCCCCGGCAGAAGGCCGTCTATGACGCCGCCTTCCGGGGCGAGCGGAACCGCTTCGACCTGATGCGCTGGACGAAGTCCATGAACCTCTCCAGCCTCCGCCAGAGGCTGCACTACCACGGGAAGGAAATCGTCCTGGGGGGCGACCTGTACGGCGTGGCCTGGGACAACGACACCCTATCCCCCTGCGACATCCTGAAGCTGCCCCATCACGCCTCCCTGACCTCCTGCACCCGGAAGACTATCAAACGCCTCGCCCCGAAGACCATCGTGGTCAGCGTGGCGGCGGGACGTCCCGACCAGCGGCCCCATCCTTACATCATCTCCCTCCTCCGGGAGTACACCGAGGACGTGCGCTTCACCGACGCGGTGGACATTCCCGGCCTGGTGGAGCCGGTGTTCCACCAGGCGGTCCACATGGAAATTGAATGAAAAAACCGGGCGGCATGGTTTCATCCATGCCGCCCGGCTGCGCTTGCGGGTTCTCACTCCTGGGGGTAGTCCTCAAAATAGTTCACATTGTCCCCATGGTCCAGCCACTTTTCCAGCCACCCCAAAAAGTCCTGCCGCCGGCAGCAGGGCTGAATTCCCACGTCGCAGAACCACCAGACCTCCCCCCGGCAGGGGCCGGTCACAATCAGATGGGCGGTCTGGCAGCACCCGATGTCGATGAGCTCCAGGCTGCCGTCCAGAACCGGCGCCATCTTTGCCGGGTCCGGCGGGCCGTCCTCCGCCTCCCAAATCCACGCCTCCTCAAAGGGGAAGGGCGCGGACAGCCGCTCCGTCCCCTCCGCCGGGGGAAAGGAGAGGAAGGGATACCCGTGCTCCCACTCGAAGCCGTTCCCCACCTCCAGCAAATACCGCCGGTAGGCCTCCGGGAGGGTCACGCCATGGGCCTCCTCAAAGGCCCGGACCGTCTCCTCCGGCACCACGGGGCCAAACTCAACCACGGGGTCAAAACCGGCGGCCTTTTCCCGTATCCGGGCGAGGACGCCGTCCAGCTCCTCCGGTCTGTAAATGGGCATGCCCATACCTCCTTATTTGTAATAGGCCACCAGCATATCCACCACGGTCCCGTAGGACTGGATTCCCCGCTCGTCGCCGTAGCCCTTCAGGATACCGTCATACACCTTGTTGGACGCCCGCTGGACCACCGTATCCCGGAACTGGGCCCAGTAGGCGTTGTTGTACGCCAAATCCAGCCGGACCTCCTCCGGCAGGGTCTCCCGGATGGCCCAGTAGGCCTCCGGGTCCTGGGAATAGAGGGCGTTCCCCAGGTAGACATAGCCGATGAGCCAGCCGGAGTACACATAGGCCGGGTCCCCGCAGGTGGTGGAGGCCAGCACCGCCAGGAAATTGCACTCCTGTTCCGAGGCAATCCCCCTCTGGTGGGCCAGCTCGTGGGCGATGGTGGAGGGCAGCATGCAGGCGGGGCTGTCCACGTTGACGTTGGACTCCCCGGTGAAGGAGCAGTAGACCCCGGTGAAGTCCAGGGCGCTCATCAGCCGGGAGAAGAAGATGGGCTTCACGCCAAGGTCGTCGAACTCCAGGAAGGGAAACTCCTCCGTCAGTCCCCGGTAGGCCAGGACGCTGTTGGCCAGAATCTCCTCCCGGGGGACGGCGAAGAGGCCGTGGGCGTCCCGTTCCACCGCCTCCGACGCGGAGGCGGTCCGGGCGGCGAAGGACTCCGTCACCGCCCGCAGGTCCTCCAGCGCCACGGGCTCCGCGTAAATCCCGGACCGGTCCTGAAAGCTGTCCGTCCAGTAGTTGATCCCCCACAGCAGGCAGAACAGGGCCCAGACTGACAGCCCGGCGCAGGCCGCGCCCAGCACCGCAGTATAGGCCCGGTCCCGCCGCCGTCCCGGGGCCCTCACCACGGCGGCGATGCTCCAGGCGAGATACCCCGCCCCCAGCAGCACCGCCCCTACCTCCAGCGCCTCCATGACGGAGAAGGGGACCTGGTAGCACAGCCGCCCCAGCGCCTGGCGGAGGGGGGCGGTCACGTGGTCCGCCAGGGCGTTCATCAGCCCCCGGTTCCCCCGGAGGGCGTAATAGGCCAGCAGGGCCCCCAGGCTGGACAGCAGCCAGATATGAAGTTTCCGGTGTTGCGTATAAAAATCCTTCATCGTCACTGGGCGGCGGCCAGAAGCTGGCGGGTGTACGCCTCCTTCGGCCGGTCGAAAATCTCCTCTGCGGTCCCCTGCTCCACAATCCGGCCCTGCTTCATCACAAGCACCCGGTCACAGAGCTGGTACACCACGTTCAGGTCGTGGGAGATGAACAGGTAGCTCAGGTCCAGCTCCCGCCGCAGGTCCTGAAGCAGCTTCAGAATCTGGGCCTGTATCGTCACATCCAGGGCGGACACCGGCTCGTCGGCAATCAGGAACCGGGGCCGCCGGATCAGCGCGGCGGCGATGCTGACCCGCTGCCGCTGGCCGCCGGAGAGCTCCCCGGGCCGGGCCGTCAGGTACTCCTCCGGCAGCTCTACCCGGGCCAGCATCTCCCGGACCCGGCGCTTCCGCTCCGCCTTGCCGTACTTTCCATAGACCCGCAGAGGCTCCTCCAGCGTCCATTCCACGCTGTAAAAGGGGTTCAGGGAGCTGTAGGGGTCCTGAAAGATCATCTGGGGCCGCTTGGTGTAGTGGGTCACGGCGCCCCGGTCCGGCTCCACCATTCCCAGAATGGTCCGGGCCAAGGTGGATTTTCCCGTGCCGGACTCCCCCACCAGCCCCAGGATTTCCCCGTGGCGGACGTCGAAGGTCACGTCGTGAAGCACCTCCTGCTTCTTCCGGCCGCCGGCATAGCCGCTGTACACGTGGCTGAGGGACAGCACCAGTTCTTCGCTCATGGGGCTTCCTCCTTCCGCTTCCGGGTGGGAATGGCGGCCACCAGCCGCTGGGTGTAGGGGTGCCGGGGATGGCGGAAGACCGCCTGGGCCTCCCCCTCCTCCACCAGCGTCCCCCGCTGCATCACCGCCACCCGGCCGCAGAGCTTCCGCACCACGTTCAGGTCGTGGGAGATGAAGAGCATGGACACGCCGGACTCCCGGTTCAGCCGCCTCAGAAGCTCCAGAATCTGGGCCTGGACCGTCACGTCCAGCGCCGTGGTGGGCTCGTCCAGCAGCAGCAGCCGGGGCCTCGCGATCACCGCCGCCGCGATCATGGCCCGCTGGAGCATGCCGCCGGAGAGCTGGTGGGGATACTTCTCCCAGACCGCCTCCGGCTCCGCCAGCTCCACCGCCGCCAGGGCCTCCACCGCCAGGCGGCGGCGCTCCCTCCGGTCCAGCTTTGTGTGGACCCGGAGGACCTCCTCCACCTGGGGGCCGATTTTCATCAGGGGGTCCAGGGCGTTCATGGGCTCTTGAAACACCACGCCGATCTCCTTCCCCTGGATCTTCCGCAGCTCCCGCCGGTCCGCGTGGAGGAGCTCCGTGCCGTCCAGCAGGATTTGTCCGGAATAGGCGCACTGCTTCCGGGGCAGCAGCCCCGCCACGCTCATGGCGGTGACGGTCTTCCCGGAGCCGGACTCTCCCACCAGCCCCAGGATTTCCCCCTCCGGGATGGAGAGGGACACCCCGGCCACGGCCTCCCGCTCCCGGCTGAGGAAGCGCACGTGCAGGTCTCGAATCTCCAGCATCACAGCACCTCCCCGTCCCGGCGGCGCAGGCCCTCGCCGGTCAGGCCCACGCTGAACACCAGCAGCACGATCACCAGCCCCGTCCCGGCGGCGTACCAGGGGGCGGAGAAGAGCATCCCCTGGGCCTCGGAGAGCATGTAGCCCAGGGAGGCGTCCGGCGGCGTCACGCCGATGCCCAGGAAGCTCATGGAGGCCTCCGCCAGCACGGCGTTGTTGAAGCCGATGGTCAGGGCGGGAAGCAGCACCGGCAGAGTGTTGGGCAGCAGGTGCACCGCCAGAATCCGGCCGCTGGAGGCCCCCATCAGCCGGGCGCTCTGAATATAGTTGGCGTCCCGGAGGGAGGCGAAGGCCGTCCGCGTCACCCGGGCGAAGCTGGGGATGAACACCAGCCCCAGGGCGGCGATGACGTTGATCTTCTTCCCCGGCTCCAGGATGGAGATGATCACCAGCGCCAGCAGGATGCTGGGGAAGGCCGTCAGCGCGTCGTTGAGGCGCATCAGCACCTCGTCCGCCGGGCCGCCGAAGTACCCGGTGAGGGCCCCGGTCAGGCACCCGCACACCGCCCCGATTGCCAGCGCCGCCAGGGCGATGCCCACCGTGGTCCCGGCCCCCTTGAGGACCCGGCTGAAGATGTCCCGTCCGAAGTTGTCCGTGCCCATCCAGTGGGCCAGGGAGGGGCCCTCGAATTTTCCCCCCGCCGCCATGGCGTTGGGGTCCCAGGGCGTCCAGAAGAAGCCCAGGAGAATCAGCGCCGCCAGGGCGCAGGTGAGAATCAGCCCGGCGGCAAGAAATCCGTTTCCTTTTTTCATGCCGCGCCTCCCAGCCGGAGGCGGGGGTCCAGCCGCAGGTTCGCCACGTCCGCCAGGGTGCCCGCCAGCACCACCCAGAAGGCCAGAATCACCACAATGGCCTGTACCACGGGATAATCCCGGTTCTCAATGGACATCACCAGCATCCGCCCCAGCCCGGGGATGACAAAGACCTGCTCCACCACGATGCTGCCCGCCACGATTTCCGCCAGCGTCTGGGCCAGGAAGGTCACCACCGGCGGCAGGGCGTTCCGCAGCACGTGGCGGCGGAGCACGGCGCCCCGGTCCATGCCCCGGGAGATGGCGGTCCGCACATAGTCCCGCCCCAGCTCCTCCCGGACGGTGCTCCGGAGCATCCGGACGGTCATGGCAATCCGGGGGATGGCCAGGGCCACGGCGGCGAACAGCAGGTAGACCGCCGCCCCGCCCAGGTCCTCGGGGAAGTGCCCCGGCATGAACCACTTCAGCCCCACGCCAAAGACCCAGGACAGCAGAATTCCCGTAAAAAAGGGGGGCACGGCCATGCCCAGCTGGTTGAGGGCCGTCCGGACCCCCTCCCCCCGGTTCCGCCCGGCGGACCAGATTCCCAGGGGGATGGACACCGCCGTAATCAGCAGAAAGCTCAGCAGGCTCAGGCACAGGGTCAGCTGCACCTTGGGCCCCAGAATCTCCCACACCGGCTGGTGATAGGAGGCGGACACCCCCAGATTCCCGGTAAAGAATCCCAGCAGCCACTCGCCGTAGCGCACCGGGAAGGGCCGGTCCAGCCCCATCTCCGCCCGGAGGGCCGCCAGCCGCTCCGGCGTGGCCTCGGTACCCAGGCGGGCGGTGGCGGCGTCGCCGGAGATGAGGGAGAAGGCCGCGAAGGTCAGAAAGGACACCAGAAGCATGGTCAGCAACAGGGCCGCCAGGCATTTTACAATATATTTCATCACAACATCCTCCGTAAAACAGGAGGAGCGGAGGTGAAGATCCTCGCCGCATCCTCACGCTCCGCCCCTCCGGCATTCCGCCCCTTACTCCGTATACCGGATGCCGGACAGGTCCAGCACGTAGATGGGGTAGAAGCGCACGCCCTCCAGGCCCTTGCGGACGGCCACCAGGTCGGCCATGTCCTGGATGTACACGTTGGCGGCGTTCTTCGTCAGGTCCGCCGCCATCTCCTTGTAAAACTGCGTCTGCGCCTCGTCTCCGCCGCTGGAGGTGGCCTTCACAAACAGGGAGTCGTACAGCGGGCTGTTGTAGTTGATGAAGTTGTTCCCCGCCGTGGAGACAAAGCGCTCCAGCAGGGCCCGGGCTGTCATGGTGGAGGCGTCCACGCCCACCACGGTGGCCTGGAAGTTCCGCCCGGTGTACACGTCGGAGAGCCAGGAGCTCCATTCCACCAGCTGGATTTCCGCCTGGATGCCCACCTCCTTCAGCTGCTCCACGATGACCTGGGCGGTGTCGATGTGGGGCTGGTAGTTGGAGGGGACGGCGATGGTCATGGCGAAGCCGCCGGGATAGCCCGCGTCCGCCAGGAGGGCCTTGGCCTTCTCCACGTCATGGGCATAGTAGTTGGTCAGGGAATCGTCAAAATACTTCCCGAAGGCGGGGTACATGCTGGAGCCGATGAGGCTGCCGTACCCGTCGAAGGCCAGGTCCAGAATCTGCCGGCGGTCCACGGCATAGCACAGGGCCTGCCGGACCCGCAGGTCGTCAAAGGGAGCCGCAGCGTTATTCAGGTACATGGCCTGCACCAGATTCATGGTGCCCTCTTCGATGTTGAAATCGTCCCCCAGCTGCGCCACCTGGGTGCTGGTCAGGTGGGAGAACAGGTCCACAGCCCCGCTCTGGAGGCTCATGAGAATGCTGTCGGCGTTCTCGATAATTTTGAAGGTAACGGTATCCAGGTACGCGGCCTCGCCCCAGTAGTCCTCATAGCGCTCCAGGACGATGTTGTCCTGCGCGGCCCGGGAGACATACCGGAACGGCCCGGTGCCCACGGGGGCGGTGTCCTGCCCGCCGTACTCCGCCGGGAGGATGGCCAGGGTCAGATAGGAGAGGAACTCCGTATCCGGCTCCTTGAGGCGGATCTGGACGGTTCGCTCATCCACGTGAATCACCTTCTCCACCGCCTCCAGCGCGTCGACCCGGAAAACCCCCGGATCCGCGGGGTCCATGCAGCGGGTGATGGAATACACCACGTCCCCCGCCGTCACCGGCGCGCCGTTGTGGAAGGTAATCCCCTCCCGGATGGTAAACGTATAGACCCGATGGTCTTCAGAAATCTCGTACTTTTCCGCCACGGCGGGAATCAGGTCCCCCTCGGGGGTGGGCTTCACCAGGCCCTCGAACACGTTGAACATGACCTCCTTGGTTCCTGCCGCCACTACCTTGTGGGGGTCAAGACTCTCATCCAGGTCCTGGGCGATGCCGACGGTGATCGCGTTGGGGTGCTGCGCTGCGGGTTCGTGGGAGCCGCCGGCCTGTCCGTCCTCCGGCGTCTTGCCGGCGCTGCCGCCTCCGCATCCGCAGAGTACGGCGCACAGGAGACCCAGCAGGAGGAGGACTGCCAAATGTTTCCTCTTCATGTCTGTTCCTTTCGTCGCTGCCCGGTTCCGGGTCAGCGCTGGACGGGGAATGTCCCGCCCGGACAAAATGGTTCGGCTCTATTCAGTTGTGCGTACAGCTTCTAAGAGCCGGTTCACAGGGGGCCCGCCCCCCGGGTTCCGAAGAGCCCGGAAACGGCGGAATCCCGCCCCGCTCACAAGGCCGTATTGTACACGAAGGGGGTTCCGATTGCAAGGGGTTTCGCAAATTTTTGCCCCTGGCTCACCGGACCAGCGCCCGGGCCAGCCGGGCCGTCATACCCCAGATGGCCCGGCCCTCATAGTGCCACACCGGCACCTCCACCTGTCCCCGGCTCCAGGCATAGGGCCGGGAGGCCCCCACCGCCTCATAGGGGAAATCCTCCGGCGGCTCCGGGACCAGCTCATAGCGCCAGACCTCCGGCTCCCGCCGCCGGAAGAACTCCAGGGGGACCGTAAAGGCCTCCGCCACCTCTGCCGGGGAGGGCCGCATGGCCCCGAAGCCCGCCGGGGACACCCGCCCCAGCACCGGCCGGAGGAGGAAGCCCCTGGGGTTGCAGATGAAATCCGGGGCCCCCAGCAGCTCCACCTCCTCCCGGGGGATGGACAGCTCCTCCTCCGTCTCCCGGAGGGCGCACTGGGCCGCCGTCTCCCCCGCCTCCATCCGCCCGCCGGGGAAGCACACCTCGCCCCCCTGCCGGAGCTGGGGGGCCCGCACCTCGAAGAGGAGGTGGAGCCCGTCCTCCCGCTCCACCAGGGGGCACAGGACGGCATAGCTCCTCTCCGCCCCCAGCAGCCCCGGCTCATGCCCGGCAAACCGGCGGCGGAGGGCCTCCAGCTCCCCCCTCACAGCAGCATGGTCAGGCCCTGGCGGCGGTTCTCGATGTCCACCGCCGGGGCGCTGGGGGCGTATTCCCCGTCCAGGGACCAGGGCAGCTCCTCCGCCGTCTCCAGATGGATGGAGGAGACATGGCGGAAGATCAGCCCCTGGCTGTTGTACTCCTGATTCAGCAGGGCGTGGACCAGGCTCTGCAGCCTGGCGGCGGTCTTCGGGCTGGGCACCAGCAGCAGCTCGAAGAGGCCGTCGTCCAGCACCACCCGCTCCGGGCTCAGCTTCATCAGCCCGCCGATGGAAGTGGAGTTGCACACCGCGCCGAAGAGGTACTCCCCGTCCAGGGCCTCCCCGTCGGCAGTGAGGCGGACCTGATAGGGCCGGAGGGTACTCAGGTCCTTCATGCCCTCGATGATATAGGCGAAGTGGCCCAGGGCGTTCTTGGCGTTCTGGGACGCGGCGTAGCTGGTCCGGGTGAAGGCCCCGAAGGAGGCTACGTAGAGAAAGCTCCGCCCGTTCCACAGCCCCGCGTCCAGCTGCCGGGGGACGTTCCGGGCGATGGCGGCGGCGGCCTCCGGCGGCTCGCCGGAAATCCGGAGGCTGGCCGCGAAATCGTTGGTGCTCCCCTGGGGCAGATAGCCCAGCAGGGGCGGCCTGCGGAGCTGCAGCAGGCCGGAGGCCACCTCGTTCAGGGTTCCGTCTCCCCCCACGGCCACCACCACGTCATAGCGCCCGCCCTCCCGTTTCGCCGTGGCGGCGGCGTCGCCGGGGGCGGTGGTGATGTGGATGGAGAGCAGGTAGCCCGCCTGGGAGAGGACGGCGGCCGCGTCGAACAGCGGGCCGTGGGACTTGCTCTTCCCGGCTCTGGGGTTGACGATCATCAAAAGTCTGCGGGATTTCATAAAAAACTGCCACCTCCTGAGAGACTATATCTTGCAGAATCAGTATAGCACGCCGCCTATTAAAATACTGTTAAAATTAGCGGCTTCTTCCCGCCGCGGGAAAATAAGGATTGCATTTCCCCCCGCCCCCATGTAGAATGAAGAGGAGAAAAGGAGGCGCGGCCTATGGAACGAAAAAACAACTATGTCAGCATGGGGGTAACGGCCTTCCTGACCGCCGCCGCAATCATGCTCTTTTACGACACCTTCTTCGGCGGCAAGGCCGTCCTGGCCCTGCTGAAGACGGTGCAGCCCATTTTATACGGGGCCTTCATCGCCTATCTGCTGGCCCCCATGGTGAATTTCTTTGAGCGGAACCTCTTCCGCCTCCAGCCCGGCCAGGCGCAGAAGCGCTCCCGGGCCCTGGCGGCCCGGACGGCGGGCATCCTGCTGGCCTGGCTGGTGATCGTGCTCTTTTTTTATCTGCTGGCCTCGGTGCTCCTGCCGGAGCTGTATAAGAGCGTGCTTCAGTTTGTGGCCAATGTGGATAATTATTACAACACCGTCAGCAGCTGGGTTATTCATCTGGTGGAGACAAACCCCGCTGCCGCCGAATGGGTGGGCCGCCAGATGGCCTCCTATGTTCAGGACCTGGACCGCTGGCTCACCGGCGGCGTCCTCCCCCAGCTTCAGGCGGTGATGAACACGGTCTCCGGCGGGGTGATGAGCCTGGTGACCTTTGTCAAGGACCTGCTGGTTGGGATCATCGCCTCGGTCTATCTCCTGGCCACCAAGGAGCGCTGCGCCGCCTACGGGCGGAAGCTGGTCCACAGCCTCTTCCCCCTTGCCCACGTGAACCTGGTCCTCCGGGGGGCCCGGCGGGCGGACGTCATTTTCTCCGGCTTCGTCCGGGGGAAGCTGCTGGACTCCATCATCATCGGCATCCTGTGCTTCGCCGGGTGCTCCATTCTGAAGTTTCCCTACACGCCCCTGGTGTCCGTCTTTGTGGGCGTGACGAATATCATTCCCTTCTTCGGGCCCTTCCTGGGGGCCATTCCCAGCATCTTCCTGATTCTCCTGGTCTCCCCCATGAAGGCGCTGTATTTCTGCGTCTTCGTCCTGGCCCTCCAGCAGCTGGACGGGAACGTCATCGGCCCCAAGATTCTGGGGAACACCACGGGGCTCTCCAGCCTCTGGGTGATCATCGCCATTCTGGTGGGCGGCGGCTTTTTCGGCATTGTGGGCATGTTCTTCGGCGTGCCGGTCTGCGCGTGCCTCCACAGCCTGATCAACTTCTTCATTGACCTCCGGCTGAAGAAAAAGGGCCTGCCGGTGGACGCCTCCAGCTATACCGGCGGACCGCCCCGCCAATGAGACGGAAAAACAGGAGACGGTCCCGTCTCCTGTTTTTCACGCTCCGGCGGAATCCATCTCCAGCTCCATCCGTCCGGCAATATGGCTCTCCGCCTCGTCATAGGAAATCTCCAGCGCGGCGGCCACCTCGCCGTACAGCAGGCGCTCCGCCTGTTTCATATACCGCTCGTCCACCATGCCCAGGCGGCGGTTTTTGGCCTCCGCCTGATTCCGCTTGCGGTAGATGGACTTCATCATCTCCACCAGCGCCTGATGGCCCCCGTCCCGCACGGCGGACTGGTACTGCTGGGCCAGGGCCTGGACCGTATTCCCCCGGCACACCGCCGCCTGGATGCCGGGAATCCGGTCGATCAGCGCCTCCGCCTCCTCCCGGGACATCACGGGCCGCACGGACACCTTCTCGCTGTCCACCGGGGCATAGATCACCCCGTCCTGCCAGAGGGGCTTAAGGCGGTAATACTGCCGGTCCCCGCCGGTCAGGCGTGTCACCTCCTCCACCCGGCACACGCCGGTGGCGCCGTAAACAATCAGCTCTCCAGGCTGGTACATAACGCCCTCCTCACACCGCCGCGCTTTTCCCTTGCGGCCGGTTTTTTTACAGGTTTAGTGTACCACATTTTACCGGAAAAATGTAAGTAGTTTTTTGAAAAACTTCATTTTTCTCCGTTTCTTTCCAAAAAGCATTGACAAATTCCTCTCATTTTTTTATGATATGCCCATCGCCGGAGCATTTCCGGCCCTATTGAAGAAAAAAAGGAGCCGATCACAATGAGCATCGACATCAAGGCAAAAATCGAAGAAGTGGCCGCCAGGCTTCAGAACGACCCCTCCCTCCTTCAGGACTTCCAGAAGGACCCGGTGAAGACCCTGGAGCGCCTCACCGGCATCGACCTGCCGGAGGAGCAGCTCCAGCCCCTGGCCGACGGCATCCGGGCCAAGCTGGCCGTCTCGGAGCTGGACGGCATGATGGACGGGCTGAAAAAGCTGTTCTGAGCGGCCTTCCCTCCCGGAGGGTTCCATATCAAACCGCGGCAGGGCGCTCCGGGTTTCCGGAGCGCCCTGTCTCAGGCTGTCGAAAAAGGATTTTCGCCAGCCTGAGCAAGTTTTCAAAACGTTAAAAAACGTTTTGAAAACTTATGATTGAAAACGAAAGGAACCCTTCCTGGGTTCCTCTCGTAACTCTCTTCCTTCCCGTCGAGGTTGGTTTTTACGGTTTTTTGACACTCTGCGGCAGGGCGCTCCGGGTTTCCGGAGCGCCCTGCCCTTCGCCTATCACCTATCACCGGATGGCCCGGTACGCCGCCTCGCTGATCTCCCCGCACACCGCGTAGATGCCCTGGGCGTCCTTCTCCCCGGAGGCCCCCATGGTCAGCACCACCACGCCGTCCCCGGTGTCCGGGTCGTAGCTCAGGAGGTGGTACACGCCATAGGCGCTGCCGGTGTGGTAATACAGCCGCTCCCGGCCATACAGGTCCCGCCGGAGGCGCAGGGGAAGGGCCTGCCAGCTCCCGTCGGGAAGGGGGCGGCTGTCATGGCTCTCCAGCCGCGCCACGGAGGCGGCCTCCATCAGCCGCACGCCCCCAAAGCACCCGTCCCCCGCCAGGACCGCCGTCAGCTTCGCCAGGTCCCCGGCGCTGGACGTGAAGCCCCCGGAGAACTGCCGCCCCGTGGCCCCCGGCGCGCTCCAGCGGCGCACGCTCCGGAGGCTGGCGGCGGTGCGCCCGATGGAGGAGGCCCGGTACAGCGGCGTGACCCGCTCCGGCTCCTCCAGCTCCCCGGCGGCAAAGGTCCCCTCCGCGTCCAGGGGCGTGAGGAGACGGTCCTTCAGCACGTCGTCCAGGTAGCGCCCCGACGCCAGCTCCAGCGTCTGCCCCAGGACGCCGAAGGCGTGGTTGTTATAGCTCCAGCTCTCCAGCGCTCCCGGCCGGCCGCCGCCGTAGCCGGAGGGGGTCCCCAGCCCTGCCCGGACGCCCGCATAGTCCCAGGGGGCGCTCTCGCTGCCCAGCAGGGTGGACGTGTGGTTCAGCATGTTGCGGATGGTTATGGGCTCCTCGGGCCAGCGGGGGTTCCGGGCATTCTTCCCCCAGTATGTACCGATGTCCGCGTCGTAGTCCACCACGCCCTCCTCCCACAGCAGCGCGGCGGCGAGGCCCACCGCCACCTTGGACAGGGACGCCGTCCGCATCATGTGGCGGCTGGTCATGGGGACGCTGTCCTTCACCGCCCAGCCCCAGGGACAGGCCGCCGTCACCGCGCCCTTCTCCACCACGGCCACCTGGACGCCCACCGCGCCGTACTTCCGGGCGATTTCATCCACGGCCCGGGCGATCTCCCCATCGTCCCGAGGGCTTTCCTCCTCCGGCGCGGGCAGCGGAATCCCCTCCAGGCGGGCCAGCACCTTCGCGAGCTGAAGGCGGGACACCGGCAGCTCCGGCCAGCGCCCCGGCTCCGGCATGTCCTGAAACAGCCCGGCCTCCACGGCCCAGTCCAGGGCGTCCCCGGGGTCCTCCTCCGCCGGGTCCTCCTGCTGTTGGGAAAAGCGGAACAGCCGCTCCGCCAGCCAGCGCCTGGTCGCCGCGTCCTCCCCGTCCTCCTGCGGAAACTCCGGCCCGCAGAGGGCCCGGAGGACATCTGCGGCCTCCTCCCGGCTCACGGCCAGCTCCCCCTCCTGGTCCAGCAGGCCCAAAAAGACGGCGCGGCGCGCGGGGTCCTCCTCCGGGGCGTCCTCCTTTGGGGCGTCCTCCGCAGGCCCGCGCCGGGGGGACTCCGCCGCCGGGGGCTCCGGTCCCGCCCGTTCCCGGGCGTCCGCCAGGGGAGACCCGGGCAGTCCCCACAACACCACCGCCAAAACCGCCGCTGCCGCCCAACGCTTTCTCATAGGCTCCCTTCCTTTTCCGTCCCCTTTTTCGACCTTTTTCCCTATTATATCCATCGCTCCCGCCGCTGTCAATCATCCCGGGGGACCCTCCTCCCCGGGATTTCTGTGTGGACTCTGTATGAGAGTCCGGCGGTTTTCTCCTCATGATTCGGCGTATTTATACTACCGCGCCGGGGCGTTTGCTGCTATAATCGGTTCTACAGGCCCGGCGCCCTGATTCTGTTCCGGAGGTTCACCCCCATGCTCTCCTTCCTTCTTCCCCTCATCTACCTCGCCTTCATCAGCCTCGGCCTGCCCGACGCCCTGCTGGGCGCGGCCTGGCCCTCCATGTACGGCGGCTTCGGCGTGCCGGTGTCCTGCGCCGGGGTGATCTCCATGATCATCGCCCTGGGCACCGTGGTCTCCAGCCTCCAGAGCGCCCGCCTCACCCGGCTCCTGGGGGCCGGGAAGGTCACTGCCGCCAGCGTGGGGCTCACCGCCCTGGCCCTGGCGGGCTTCTCCCTCAGCGGCTCCTTTTGGCAGCTCTGCCTCTGGGCCGTGCCCTACGGCCTGGGGGCGGGCAGCGTGGACGCGGCGCTGAACAACTACGTGGCCCTCCACTACGCCAGCCGCCACATGAGCTGGCTCCATTGCATGTGGGGCGTGGGGGCCTCCCTGGGGCCCTGGCTCATGGGCCGGGCCCTCACCGGCGGCATGGGCTGGGCTGCGGGCTACCGCTGGATCGCCCTCCTCCAGCTGGGCCTCACCCTGCTGCTGGCTTGCAGCCTCCCCCTCTGGCGGCTCCGCCGGGAGGAGGAGGGCCCGCCGCCCCCGTCCCTCCGCCTGGGGCAGGTGCTGGCGCTCCCCGGCGTGAAGGCGGTGATGCTGGCCTTTTTCTGCTACTGCGCCGTGGAGCAGACCGCCGGGCTCTGGGCCAGCAGCTATCTGACCCTCCAGCGGGGCGTCCCGGCGGAGACGGCGGCGGGCTATGCGGGGCTGTTCTTCCTGGGCGTCACCGCCGGGCGGGGGCTCAGCGGCTTCCTGACCTTGAAGCTCCGGGACGCCCAGATGGTGCGCCTGGGGCAGCTCACCGCCGGAGCGGGCATCTGCGCCCTGCTGCTGCCTCTGGGAACTCCCGCCGCCCTGGCTGGGCTGCTGCTCACCGGACTGGGCTGCGCCCCCATCTACCCCTGCCTGATTCACGCCACGCCGGACCACTTCGGGGCGGAGAACTCCCAGGCCGTCATCGGCGTCCAGATGGCCAGCGCCTACGTGGGCACCTGCCTGATGCCGCCCCTGTTCGGCATCCTGGCCTCCCGCGTGACGGCGGCGCTGCTCCCGGTTTACCTCCTCGTTCTCCTGGCGGGGATGGCCGCCGCCCACGAATTTCTGGAGCGGCGGTAAGCCTTCTCTTTCCGCCGGTCCGGGCATATACTGGCCCCAACGGGCCCTGACTCACTATTTTTATTATGGAGGAATGGATGATGCGAATTTACACCGCCGCCAGCCAGCTGATCGGCCGCACGCCGCTTCTGGAGCTGGTCCGCCTGGAGAAGGCCCTGGGCCTGGAGGCCCGGATTCTCGCCAAGCTGGAGTACCTCAACCCCGCCGGAAGCGTAAAGGACCGGGTGGCGCTGGCCATGATTGAGGACGCCGAGGCCCGGGGCCTCCTGAAGCCCGGAGCCGTCATCATCGAGCCCACCTCCGGTAACACCGGCATCGGCCTGGCGGCAGTGGCCGCCGCCCGGGGCTACCGGGTGGTCATCGTCATGCCGGAGACCATGAGCGTGGAGCGGCGGCAGCTGATGGCGGCCTATGGCGCGGAGGTGGTGCTCACCGAGGGCGGCCTGGGCATGGCCGGGGCCATCGCCCGGGCGGAGGCCCTGGCGGCGGAGACCCCCGGCAGCTTCATCCCCGGCCAGTTTGACAACCCGGCCAATTCCGCCGCCCACCTCCGGACCACCGGCCCGGAGATCTGGGAGGACACCGGGGGCCAGGTGGACATCTTCGTGGCGGGCGTGGGCACCGGCGGCACCCTCACCGGCGCGGGCCGGTACTTGAAGCAGCGGAACCCGGCGGTGCGGGTGGCGGCGGTGGAACCGGCGGACTCCCCCCTCCTCAGCGAAGGGCGCTCCGGGCCCCACCGGCTCCAGGGCATCGGCGCCAACTTCGTTCCCTCCGTGCTGGACACCGGGGTCTATGACGAGGTGATTCCGGTGGCGCATCCGGACGCCTTTGCCCTCTGCCGCCTCCTGGGCCGGACGGAGGGCGTGCTGGCGGGGATTTCCTCCGGCGCGGCACTGTGGGCGGCGGCCCGGCTGGCCCGGGAGAACCGGGGAAAGACCATCGTGGCCCTGCTGCCGGACGGAGGGGAGCGGTACCTGTCCTCTGGCCTGTTCGAAAAATAGGGCTCTTGCAATTTCGTCCGGAACGGGGTATGATCTTCCTGTCCCTTTCATCTCCGCCCCCAAAGGAGGCTCCCTATGAACTTCGTCTTCATTTCCCCCAACTTCCCCGAGGCCTACCGCTGGTTCTGCGTCCGCCTGCGGGGCAACGGCGTCAACGTGCTGGGCGTGGGCGACGCGCCCTACGACCTTCTCCACCCGGAGCTGAAGCAGGCCCTGACCGAGTACTACCGGGTGGACAGCCTGGAGGACTATGATCAGGTCCTCCGGGCCCTGGGCTATTTCACCGGGCGGTACGGCAAAATCGACTGGGTGGAGAGCAACAATGAGTACTGGCTGGAGCTGGACGCCCGGCTCCGGACGGACTTCCACATCACCACCGGCCCCCGGGCCCATGAGATCGGGAAATACAAGAGCAAGCTGGCCATGAAGGACTATTACCGCCAGGCCGGGATTCCCTGCGCCCGGTGCGCCCCCGTCACGGACCTGGAGGCGGGGCTGGCCTTCGTCCGGGAGGCGGGGTATCCCGTCATCGTCAAGCCGGACAACGGCGTGGGAGCCGTGGCCACCTGGAAGCTGGAAAACGAGGAGGCCCTGCGGCGCTTCTTCCAAGCTCCGCCGGACGCGCCCTACCTGATGGAGGAATACGTCTCCGGCTCCGTCACCACCTACGACGGAATCTGCAACTCCAAGGGGGAGGTCCTCTTCGCCGCCAGCCACATCACCCGGAACTCCATCATGGACATGGTGAACGAGCACGTGCCCACCTATTACTATGTGGACCGGGAGGTCCCCGCCGACGTGGAGGCGGCGGGGAAGGCCACGCTGAAGGCCTTCGGCGCGGCCCGGCGGTTCTTCCATCTGGAGTTCTTCCGCCTGACGGCGGACAAGCCGGGCCTGGGGAAGGCGGGGGACATTGTGGCCCTGGAGGTCAACATGCGCCCTGCGGGGGGCTATACCCCGGACATGCTGAATTTCAGCCAGAGCGTGGACGTGTACCAGATCTGGGCGGACATGGTGGCCTTTGACGAACCGCGGCACACCTACATCGGCCCCCACCATTACTGCGTCTACGCCGGACGGAGGGACGAGGTCCGCTACGACATCTCCCTGGGCCAGCTGGAGGCCCGCTGCGGAGACCGGGCCCGCCTCTTCACCCGGATGCCCGACGCCCTGGCGGGAACCATGGGCAATCAGGTGGCCATCGCCTGCTTCGACAGCCTGGAGGAGGTGGACCTCTTCGTCCGGGCGGCCTTCCGCCTGCGGGGCGGGTCCTGATTTTCCGCCGCCTTTGATAGCGTGTTCCCGTCCGGAGAAAATTTTTTCTCCGGACGGGAACTTTTTCGCGGCCGTCCCCGTCCAACCATCGGAAGCATTCCACAAGATCGTTTTGTACACAAGGAGATTGCACATGAAAAAGAAGTATTCCGCGCTGGCTCTGGCGCTCATCCTGACCCTGTCCGCTTGCGGCGGCAAAGACAGCGATGCCCCCAATGTTCCCGAAACCGGCGTCCCCGAGGTCACTGAGCCCGCCGCCCCCGGCGAGGCCGGTCCCCCCGAGACCACCGAGCCCTCCACCCCCGGCGAAGCCGGGGCGGACATCGACCTCGCCGCCTTCTACGACACCCTCCGGGCGGAGAACACCTGGCCCGAGCTGATGAACCTGACCGAGGACCCCACCATGACGGAGCTGCTGGACAGCTACTACCCCGGCCTGTCGGAGCTCGCCGCCAAGCAGTGCGGCGTCTACATCGCCGCCATATCCGCCGCCGTGGGGGAGATCGCCCTGGTGGAGACGGAGAACGCCGGGGACGCCCAGAAGGCGGCGGAGATTTTCCAGGCCCGGATTGACTATCAGGTGGGGGATGACGCGAACCCCGGCGGAGCCTGGTATCCGGAGACCATCGAGGGCTGGAAGACCAAGTCTCACGTGGTCAGCAACGGCAATTTCGTCATGCTGGCGGTGGGCGATTCCGCCGCCGCCGCTGTGGAGAGCTTTGAAAATCTGTTCGCGTAAAACCCGGAGCGGGACGGAGGGCGGCAAGGCCCTCCGTTCTTTTTCCTGCCGGGCAACCCGGATTTCCCATGGAAATTTCCCTTGCCTTCCCGGTTTTCATAGACTATAATGAGCTCAATGACTGGAACCAGAGAAGGAGATCTTGACCATGGGACTCATGGATTTTTTTCGAAACCGCAGCACCGAAGAAGCGCCCCGCCCGGCGGCGCCCCCGAAATACGAGGACGGCGTGGAGGCCTACGCCCACATGCGGGTGGAGGTAACGACCCTGGACGGGCAGATGCTCTTTGTCGCCAAGCTGATGTATCCCCGGAGAACCACCGCCGAGCTCCACCAGTACTCCGAATCGGACATTCCCCTGCTGGAGGGCAGATCGGAAATGGAGCCCCTTGCCGTCCACATCCGGGGCTATCACGACCGCACCCGGAAGGCCGTTTACATGGAGGGCGTCATCACCCCCCAGCCCAAGCACATCTGGCTGGTGGCCCACCTGTCTATCTCCAAGGTGTCCAACGACCGGGCCTTCTTCCGCCTGGAGACCAACCTGGACGCCAGCGTGACCAAGTTCAGCGGACGAAACGCCGGGGAGTTCCCCTGCAAGCTGCTGAACATCAGCGTGGGCGGGGCCCGCATTACCTCGGAGCAGCAGTACTGGAAGGGGGATAAGCTCCTCCTGACGGTGAAGCTGCTGGAGGACCGGGACCCCTCCATCATGTACTGCGAGGTCCTGCGGGTGATTGAGAAGGAGGAGGGCCCCCGGGAATACGGGTGCCAGTTCCTGGAGCTGAACGAGGCGGACCAGGACCGGATTACCGAGAACATCTTCGCCGCCCAGCGGAAGAGCCGGAGCGGCGGCAAGTAAGCGTCCCCGATCAAGCCGCGCGCAGCAGGGTATGGCTGGACAGCCATACCCTGTTTTTTCCCTCCGCCGTCCAGTTGCGCCGTCAAACCGTCCACTTGCGCCGCCGGGCCTTATTCCGGGGCCCTTCCGGCCGAAAAACACATAGAGGAACGCCGACATGATAAGAATTGCGATTTGCGACGATGAACCCAAGGCCCGGGCCTCTCTGGCCGCCCTGATCCGGGCCCAGTCCCGCCCCTGTGAAATCACGGAGTACGCCTCCGCCCCGGAGTGCCTGGCGGACTGCCGGAATGCGGACCTGCTTTTCCTGGACATCGCCCTGGACGCCTCCGGCCCGGACGGCGTGGCCCTGGCCCGGGAAATCCGAGACCGCCTCCCCGCCCCCCGGCCCGCCGTCATCTTTGTCACCGGCTATGACCGCTACGTGTTCGACGCCTTCGACGTGGGCGCCTTCCACTATCTGCTCAAGCCGGTGGACGAGGAAAAATTCGCCCAGGTCTTTGCCCGGGCGGCGGCGCAGATCGAGGACGCCCGGGAGAAGCCGGGCCCCGTGCTGACCCTCCGCTCCGCCGGAACCGGCAAAACCGTCCCCCTGGACAGCATCCGCTACATCGAGAGCAGCAACCATAAGGTCGTGCTCCACCTGGCGGAGGGCGAATTCTCCTGCTACGCCAAAATCCGGGACCTGGAGCGGGAGCTGCAAGGCCGGTTCTTCCGCATTCACAAGGGCTATCTGGTCAACCTCTCCTGGGTGGCGGGGTACGGCAAGACGGAGGTGACGCTGGCCGGCGGGGGAACCCTCCTCCTCTCCAAGTACAAATATCAGGACTTTGTCAAGGCGTATCTCCACTTCCTGAAGGGGGGAGCCGGACTATGAGCGAACCGGGATTTCAGCTGTTCCACCGCCTCTTCTCCGCCGGGGCGGAGCTGACCTACGCCGCCCTGCTGGCCGCCTTTTTCCGGCCCTTCCTCCCCCGGAAGAAGCCGCTTCTCGTCTTTTCCGCTTACCTTCTCTCGGAGCAGGCCTGTACCCGCACAGCCCTGCCCCAGGGCTCCTTCGGGCCCCTGACGGCGGCGGTGCTGCTGGCGGCCTCCGGGGTCCTCGGATTGCGGAAATCCCTGGTGTTCCTCTTGACGCTGCTCTATTTCAACGCCAGAATTTCCAGCGGCCTGATGGCGGAGAGCCTGTATTTTCTTCTGGAGCGGGCCCTGCCCCTCCCGACGGAGCCGCTGGAAGCGGTGTTCCTCCGGGCCGCCGTCCTGGTGACGCTGTTCCTCCTGTCCCACGCCGCCCTGCTGGCCGTCATGCTCCACATTCTCCAGCGGCAGATACGGAAGCAGCCCCTGCCGCTCCGCCGCCGGGAGCTGTGCTATGTCGGCCTGCTCCCCACGGCGGGGATACTCTTCGGCCAGATGTTCTCCCGCCTTCTGATCGAGTTCCGGGACGGCGTCCTGCTCCAGCTCTATGAACGCCACCCGGCCTTTCTGGCGGCGGTGCCGGTGCTGGCCCTGCTGTTCTACGGAGGGGCATATCTCACCATCGTCTTTCAGCAGGGCCTGGCGGCGATGCAGGAGGAGCAGTCCGCCCTCTGGGCGGAGTACCAGCAGACCCAGGCCATCCGGGCGCGCATCCGGGAGGCGGAGCGGTTCTATGCCCAGATACGCCGCCTGAAGCACGACCTGCGGGGCCACCTGACCAGCCTCCGGGGCCTGGCCCAAAGCGGCGAGTACGCCGCCCTGGAGGACTATATCACCCGGATGGACGAGAGCGTGGGGGGCTTTGCCCTGGCCCTTCAGACAGGGAACCCGGTCACGGACATGATCGTCAACGACATCCGGCGGCGGAGCCTGGAGGGGGGCATCCGCTTTCAGGCGGACTTCTCCTACCCGGCGGGGGACTACGACGCCTTTGACATGGGCATCATCCTTCAGAACCTCCTGCAAAACGCGGTGGAGGCCTGCGGGAAAGTCCCCGAAGAGACGCGGTACATTGTCCTGACCGGCAGGAGGAAGGGGCGGTTCTTTCTCCTGGAGGTCAGGAATCCCTATGCGGGCGAGGTGGTATTCGGGCCGGACGGCCTGCCGGTAACGACGAAAACCGAAGGCGCGCCCATGCACGGCATCGGCCTTGCCGGTGTGCGCCGGGAGGCGGAGAAGTACATGGGAGAGCTGGAGCTGAAGGCCGTCCAGCAGGAATTTTCCGCGACGGTTTTATTGCAGGAAAGGAGCAAAGCCGAATGATACAATCTGATTATGGAAGACGCGTATGCACGCCCCCGGTCAAAACCCGGGAGATGAAGTCCTCCGGCCCCCGGGAGGCCCATCCCTCCCCGGCGGCGCGGACCGGCGGGGCCGCCGCGCCGGAGGGCACGGACACCCTGTCCAAGGCGGAGGAACTGCAAGTTTTCAAGGAGGAGTTCTACAAGGACCTGTCCAAGATTCCCAATCACCCCAGTGTGGGCAATGTGGCCGTTCAGATTTCCGACGAGGCCTTTCAGGCCATGAAGGATGACCCGGAGTACCGGGAACAGGTGCTTTCCCTTCTGAAGCGGGACTTTGGCGCTTCCGTGGCCCCCCGAACCTGTTCCCTCCTGATTACCGTAGGGAAAAACCTTCAGGAATACCGGGGGGATTCCTGGCCCGCCTGTGCCGGCTCGGAATTTCAGCTCCGGGCAAAGGGCAGCTTTTACAGGCGCTCCAGCGAAACCCAGCGGAAGCCGCTTTCGGACGACTACCGGGAAAAGAAGCTCTATGTGCGCCAGCGCAAGCAGCTGATGCTGGAAAAGGCCCGGCAGGACCGGCGGCGCCTGGCCCAGATTGGCGCGCAGCTCACCTCCTACTCCAGCATCGAGGACCTGATGAAAACGAGGCTGGGGACAGCCTCCCCCCTGTCGGAAATCCCCCTTCCGTCAAAAACGGACGCGCCGTTTTCCGACCTGTGACAGAAAGGAGCGATGCACCTTGTGCAGTATAACCGGTATCAGCACCCCGGCAGGGCCCTGCCTCTCCAGGCCTGTCACGGCCCGGCATCCGGCGGACCGGGACAGCCGCTTTTCCCGCATGGCCGCGCAGCTCCGGGAGTACGGCCCGGAAGCGCTGGAAAACACGGGCGGGCTTGCGGGCGGCATGGCGGCGATGCCCGCCGGTCAGCTGACGCCGCCGGGAGGGGCCCAGGGTACCCGGGGAGCTTTCCGCCTCCGGCGCGTCCTAGAGGCCGCCAGGGGCCGCCGTGGGGGCTCCGCCCGGCGCTCCGCCGCCTTTGCACGGACGTGCGCGGCGGCGCGTGAGGCGGAAAATTTTTGGAATGTCCTGCACCCTGCCGATTAGGCCACTTTGGGGAAATCGCATTTTCTCGGAGGGGGGCAACCGCTCCAGCAGCTGCCGCCCCCATGCGGGCGCGTCGCGCGCTACGCTCTCTGCTGCCGGATAAATACCCCCTCCGCCGTTACCATGTTCCGGCTGGCCGTCCACATCTGAGCACCGACCGGACGCCCCTCCACGCCTTCTTTTGTCATATACATGGACAGCTCATCATAGCCCCTTGCTCCAATATATTCTATGTCGATGATATCACCATAGGGCCAAAGGCTTTTCAGTGTTTCAATATCCGCCCCGGTCCCGTTGATAACAAGATGATGATGCAGACGGGCCTCTCCGTGCTTCTCCTCCGTAGCGTACAGATATTTGAGCGCCTGGCCGTTCTTTTTCCGGTGGGCCCGGAAGGTCTTGATAAACTTCCTTAGCCGCTCCACGGCCTCCGCCCTGCCGGGCGGGAGGTCTTCGTCCCGGTATGTAAGCGTGACGAACAGGTCCCGCCCGCTATAGTTCGCCGCCATCAGCATTTCCAGCCGCGCCCGGGCGGCTTTGTTGTTCATGGCCTTTTGGGCCGCTGTCGTCATGCGGGACTTTTCCGCCCTGGCCCTCTGGCCGTCCAGAGGTTCCGGGGCTGTGTAGATTGCCGTCTTGACGATACTCCCGGCTATGATTGTTTTCTTTCGCTTCGCCATCCGCTTTTATGTTTTGCCTCCCTACGCCGGATAATGTCAATAAACCCTGCGCCCCCGCAAAGACGGCTTTAGCGCCCCCTGCGGGGACGCCAAAAAGCCGCTTATTTTTCCCATGCTACCGACAGGCCCAACAGGGCGCACAAGCGCCGGAAATCCTCCGCTTCCATAGACTCCAAATCCTCCAGAAACTCCTCTGCTGCACCGCTGTCCAGGGAAAACGCCATGTCCTTTACTTTCTCTTCGTCCGTCAACATGAAGCGATACGCTTCCGCGCCCCGGAGCACGCCCAGGAAATAGAAGCTCCGCATATGGAACAGGGCGCGGGCCTGTCCGGTCGTCAGCTTCGCCGCCTGGATCGCCGCCGCTGCGGCTGCCTCTTCCGCCGCCATCCAAAAACCGCACGCGTCCCCGTCTTCCAGGAAGCCGACCGAATCCCCTTCGGAAAATGGGGTTGTATCCGTAAGATTCCGTATATCCTCATCGCTCAAAATGTACGTTTTCCCGTCCATAAAAACCTCCGTCTTTTAGAGCCCGATTGCTTTACAATTCGCTTCCAGCAGGAAGGAGGACATCCTGGACAGCTTCTTCAGGAACAGCAGGGCGCACGCCCTGGAGAGGACGAACCGTCCCCCTTCCGCCTCCTCTTTCCGCATGTGTCCAACTTGGACATAATCAGCCTGCCTCCCGTATCACAAGCGCCAGCCGCACAATATCCCGCCTCTGGCGCTCCGTCAGCATCGCCGCCAGCCGACGCGCCCGGGCATATCCCAGGCCGCCGCCCTTGACAAGCCGTCCTGTTTCCGGTACACTGAGAGCGGAAACTAGGCTTTGCAAACCTGTTCCACCCTGCCGCCCGTGCTGCCGCTAACAGCATGGGCGGCGCTTTTGTTTTCAAACATCATGCGTGTTTCCTCCTTCATGGCCGGTCTTCCGGCCTGTTTTCCACAAGGTTTTCCACTTTTCCACAGTCCCGCCGCGCGCAATTTCCCCCCTGCACCCCCCCCGCTTTGTTGAAAGATGAGAGTTGAAGGTTGAGAGTTGAGAGTTGCTAGTTGGCATTCGTTCGCATGCCAACGCATACCGCCGCATGCCAGCATATGCCGCCGCATCAACCCTTTTCAGCCTCCTTTTTCCAACGGGACTTTGCCGATTTTGCGGCCTTCTCACACTTTTTCCTGTACATCTCTGCGTCATGGTCGATTTTCTGCTTGATAAACGGCCATGCTGCCGCCAGCCGGTCCCCTAGAACCGGCTCTACGTCCAACTCCGCATAGTCCAGGATCGCCGCGAACAGCTGCCCCCGCTCTTCGTCGCTCATCAAGGCCAAAAGGGGCGCGTCTCCGCAAAGTACAGCATTACCCCAGGCGGGCGCTTTTCTCCGCTCACTACCCCCCGCCTCCCGCCTGGGCCCGCACCCACTCCGCCAGCAGCTCCACGGAGATTAACCGCCGCCCGCCCACTTTTACTGTGGGAAAGCCCTCCCGGTTAATCAGGTCATACATGGAGCGTGTGGAAATACCCAAAGCCGCCGCCGCTTCCTTCACGTTGTAGGTCAGACGTTGAACTCCTCCCGCTCCCGCCGGAACGAGGGCGGGGGCCTCCGGGGCTATGTATCCCTGATTCATACCCCGCCCCCTGTCTCCGGGGTCTCCGGGGCTCCCTGAAGCTCCGCCATCAGCTGCGCGCCGACACGGCAGCCGCGCCGGAAACCGGTCTCCGCGCCCACGGCAAAAAGGTCCGTGCCCAGGTCCAGGATTTTCCCTTTCGTCCTCTGGCCCAGCGGAAGAGGGGCCAGCAGTTTTTCCAGCTCCTCCAGCTCCGTTGGCAGTTCATCGCGGTTTCTTCCCGCAATTCTTTCCAGCTCCGGGTATACCCCGTCATTGGCGGCCATGCGAATGCTGTCTATGACCGGCGTTTTCATGGCTCACCCCTCCTTTCCGTGTCCAAGTTGGACACATTTCACGCCCCGGGCCGCATCTCCGCCGGGGCCGTGTTCTCCCTGGCGCAGTACATCAGCAGCCGGACGGCCAGCCGGAAGCCGCGTAAAAAGCCGTCCCGTTCCGACGCCGCCCCATACGCGACCGCTAGCTCTAGGGCCTCCCCCTCCAGCGGCGTCAAGATCGCGGTCAGTTGGTCCCACGTTTCCCGCGTCTCCGGGGATTCCACGCGGTGCCGCTTCATGGCGTCGCTGGTTGTCCCCTGCTCCGCGTAGAGCAGGGACAAGATGATTTCTTGATCCATGCTGTCCCCCTTCCTGCTAATTCGTGCACAATTAGTGCTCTGACGGTGTAAAAAAAATAGATTCGACAGAGACATTGAAGTGATTTGCAATCCGAATTTTCACTTCATCACGTGGAATGCGTTCCCCACGTTCATACATGGCGAGGGCTGATCTGCTAATATTTAACTTGTCTGCAAGAGCTCCTTGGCTTTCCTCTCCTCGCATGGAACGAATTTTAGCTCCAATTAAGGCAGGATTCATAAACGCTCACCTCCTTTGAGCACATAATGTGCATACCGTATTGTGCACTATATGTGTTCAAAAATCAATATATAAATTTCCATAATTTTAGTGAGCACATTTTGTGCACAACAGCATTTGCCAGACGTGCACATAATGTGTATAATAAGCTCTGACAGATTGGAGGGGGAGAATGGGAGTCTTCGGACAGCGATTAAGAGAATTGCGCAAGCAACGCGGTATATCGCAAAATGAATTGTCTAAGCATGTTGGCGTTTCTAAAAGTAGCGTTAATATGTACGAACGAGGAGAAAGGGAGCCTAGTTTCGAGACATTAGAGGCAATAGCTGATTTCTTTAACGTAAATATGGATTATCTATTGGGAAGAACCCCCCTAGATATTTTTGTTAATAGTTTTGATGAGAAACAGTTCTCAAAACCAGCACTTATTGTGTTAAGCAAGCTCTTATGTGCGTTTGCTGATAGCGATGAAAAAATTTTTCCGGGAATATTTAAGGAAGCATATGATACCTTTACTTTTTCAGACATGCAGCATACTGCTGAATTATTAAACTCGCTCTATATCGCTTTTATTGAAGAATGCCTCAATTCAAATATCGACGAAGAGACGAAAGAAGAATTAAAAATTCGCCTTGAAGAACAAAAACAGTGGAAAAGCGATTTATCAAAGATGACTTCTGACAATAACAATGCTGAAGGTACGAAGTGAAGGGCCACCGGCACAAATAGAACGCCACTTTTAGAGCGGCCAGGAGGACACATGAAAACCTACACAATTATTGGCGGCGTCAACGGCGTCGGGAAAAGCAGCTTCACCGGCGTTCTCAAGAGCCGTACAACGGACCTTGGGGTCATTGTCGACGTGGATAAGATCACCGCGCAGATGGGCGGGAAGGCCCTGGAGGGCGGCAAGCGGGCAATCCGCATCATGGAAGACTGTATCCGGGACGGCGTGAGCTTCACCCAGGAAACCACCCTCTCCGGCCACCGCCCGAAGTCCGCCGCCAAGCGGGCGAAGGAGGCGGGCTATTATATCCGCCTCTATTACGTCGGCCTCGATACGGCAGAAGAGAGCAAGCGGCGCATTGCAAACCGGGTGGCCCGTGGTGGGCATAACATCGGTGAGGCGGACGTGGAGCGGCGCTTTGCGGGTCGCTGGGAGGCGTTGCGGGCCGTCCTGCCCTTCTGCGACGAGGCCGCTTTTTATGACAATGACAACGGCTTTGTTGAGGTGGCGGCGTATCGGAACGGCGAGTTGATCTTGGAGGGTGACCGCCGCCCCCGCTGGATCGTAGAGCTTGCCGGTTACTTGAAGGGGGAGCCCCCGAAGGCGGGGGAGTAGGCAAATCCGACAGCGCTGTCGGATTTGAAGCCAAGTCAGGCGGGGTCAAATCCCCAACCGGTTGGGGATTTCATCGGGTCGCCGCCAAATACGCAACCGGTTGCCGATTTGAATAGATTTTGAACGGGGCCAAATCCAGCACCGGCGCGGGATTTGACCGGCCCCGCAAATCGGACAGCGCCGGCCGATTTCATGCGCAAGTCCCAAATCCGCAAGTGCTTGCGGATTTGGGTATAAAGAAACCGCCCAGGGGCGGCAACCCCTGGACGGCTTCGGAACTATGACCGGGACAGGCCCGATAATAGCGCCCTCGAACAGCGTTATTATACCACCTGTCCTTGGTTCTTTGCAACCATTTTTGAAAGGGCAGGTGTTTTTTATGGCGAAAGCGAAGAAGGGAGCCAAAGGCGGCGGGACCATCCGCCAGCGGCCCGACGGCCGATGGGAGGCCCGCTTTACCGTGGGGCGGGACCCTGGGACCGGGAAGCAGGTACAGCGGAGCGTTTACGGCTCCACGCAAAAGGAGGTCCGTCAAAAGCTGGTTCAAGCCACTGCTGCCATTGACAAGGGCGTCTATCAGGCGCCGAACAAGACGCCGGTTTCCGCATGGTTTCGGGAATGGCTAGACACCTTTTGCAGGAACAAGGTGAAGCCCCTGACGCTCCAGAGCTACGAGGGCGTAGTAAAGAACCACATCACCCCGGCCATCGGAGCAATGGAGCTCCAGGCCGTCAGGGGGAACCATATCCAGCGCATTTATAACGACATGACGTCGGCGGGGCTCTCCGGCAAGACCGTCAAGAATGTCTCTGCCGTGCTTCATAAGGCGTTCAGCGTGGCCCTGAAGCAAGGCATGATTGCCGTCAATCCCTGCGACGGGGCAGAGTTGCCGAAGGCCGTGCGGCGTGAGATCGTTCCGCTGACGGACGAGGAAATTCCCCGTTTCCTGGAGGCTATCGACCCCTCCCCCATGCGGAACGCCTTTGCCCTCTGCCTCTTTGCGGGCCTCCGAGAGGGGGAATGTCTGGGTCTTTCCTGGGAACAGGTAGATTTCAAGCGGGGCCGGATCACCGTCAGTCAGCAGCTCCAGAAGGAAAAGACCAAAGGCGGCAAGTACTACATAGCGCCCACCACCAAGAGCGGCAAGCCCCGGACCATAGAGCCGCCGCCCATTGCCTTTAAATACCTCCGGGCCGAAAAAGTGAAGCAGGCGGAGAACCGGCTTGCGGCGGGGGCGATATGGTCGAACCCGGACGATCTGGTTTTCACGGACGAAAGCGGGAGGTATTACGCGGTTCCCACGTTCTACAAATACTTCAAGAAGATCGCCGCCAGCATCGGGAGGCCGGACGCGAGGCCCCACGATCTACGGCACACGGCGGCCACGGTTGCCATTGCCAGCGGGGCGGACGTGAAGAGCGTCCAGGACATGCTGGGCCACGCGACCGCCAGCTTTACCCTGAACGTCTATGCCCACACGTCGGAACAGATGATGAAGGACACGGCAAGCCGGATGCAGGGCTACTATGACGGCCTGAAAAAGGGTCAAAAAACCTGTAAAGGGTAAATTGAAGGGTATCCCCCAAAAAATGAGCAGCAGAAAAGCCTTGTACCCGTTGCCTTTGTAGTGATAAGAAACTAGAAATTATCATTGTCAGCAGACATACTGTAGTGCAAAAAACTAGAGATATTGTAGCATCTGAGGGATATTTTCTGCAATAAAAGAGAATCCGCGCTTGACAAGAGATTAACATGTGTATATAATGGCCTTGAATTTAATACCCGCATCCAGTGCTCCCGCGCCCCACGGCGGCAGGAGATAATAGGGAATCAGGTGCAAATCCTGAACGATCCGGTCACTGTAAGCGAGGAGTCCGCCGTAAACGCCATTGCGAGAGCGAGAAGGCGCGGCGGGCAGAGACGCGCAAGTCAGGAAACCTGCTGGGTGTGGTGTGGGTAGGTATCTTCCGCAGAAAGAGGCCTGTCCGGCGCACAGCCCTGTCCCCTGTGGGGGATCGTCGGGTCTTGGTGTGCCTGCGACTTGCTTTCCGTTGGAAGGCAGGTCTTTTTTTGCGGTGATAGATCAAATCATCACATCAAAAGGAGACAGACACGATGAAACGAGTATTTTCCCTTCTGCTTGCCCTGGTCCTTGCTCTAGGCCTGACCGCCTGCGGCGGCAAGGAGCCCCCCGCCAACGCCCCCCAGTCCCCGGCGGAGCCCGCTCAGCCGGAGACCACACAGCCCAGCGAGCCGGCCCTGGAGCCGGAGTCCGGCGGCTATCCCGTCACCATCACCACCTATGACTACGAGGGCAACGAGATCGAGACCACCTACGAGAAGGCCCCGGAGAAGGTCCTGTGCGTCTACCAGGGCACCATCGAGACCATGATCGCCCTGGGCCTGGAGGACCATGTGGCCGCCAGCTACGGTCTGGACAACCCCGTCAAGCCGGAGTGGGAGGCCGGCCTCGCCAAGATGAACTACAACGAGGACGTCTTCGCCCCCGACAAGGAGACGGTGCTCATGATGGAGCCGGACCTGATCTTCTCCTGGGGCTCCCTCTTCAGCGACAAAAACCTGGGCGGACAGCCGGAGTGGATCGGGAACGGCACCAACACCTACATCAGCACCAACACCCGCTGGGGTGGACATCCCCGCACCCTGGAGAACGAGTACGCCGACCTCCTGAACATCGGGAAGATCTTCAACGTGGAGGACGAGGCCCGGGCCATCGTGGATGAGATGAAATCGGAGATCGCCTCCGTCCTCTCCCAGACTGAGGGACAGGAGGCCCCCCGAGTGGCTGTCATCGAGTTCCTGGGGGAGGACATCTCCAACTACGGCGCCTCCTCCCTGGGCGGCGACATGGTGGCCCAGCTGGGCGGCGTCCTGGCCGAGCCGGAGGCCAGCTCCATCGGCAAGGAGGACCTGTTGGGCCTGGACCCGGACGTGATCTTCGTCGTCTACATGGCCCGCACCGAGACGGTGGAGGACGAGATGCGGGCCAAGGTGCTGGAGGACCCCGCCTTCGCGGAGCTGAGCGCCGTGAAGAACGGCCGGGTCTGCACCATCATGCTGGGGGATATGTACGCCAGCACCGTGCGCTCCATAGACGGTATCCGCGCCTTTGCCGCCGGGATGTACCCGGAGCTCTACCAGTGAGCCATGGGACGCGGTAAGGACGGCCTGCTTCGGAGCAGGCCGGTCTGGGTGACGGCCCTGGTCCTTCTGGCGGCGGCGCTGGGACTGTCCCTTCTGGCGGCGGTGACCATCGGGAGCACGGACATCCCCCTCGCCGACGTGTACCATGTGATCGCCTACCAGATCTTCGGCGCGGGGGACAGCGCCTTCGGGGAGGGGAACCTGTTCCGGGCGGTGTGGTACCTCCGCCTGCCCCGGCTGATCCTGGCGGCGGGCATCGGAGGCGGCCTCGCGGTCTGCGGCGTGGTGATGCAGGCGGTGGTGAAAAACCCCCTGGCGGACCCTTATGTGCTGGGCATCTCCTCCGGCGCGTCCCTGGGGGCCACCCTGGCCATCATGGCGGGCGCGGGGGCGGCGCTCGGGGAGAACTCCATCGGCGTCATGGCCTTCCTGGGGGCCTTCGGCGTGTCCATCCTGGTG
This sequence comes from Oscillospiraceae bacterium 38-13, assembly GCA_041223955.1. Taxonomy (GTDB): domain Bacteria; phylum Bacillota; class Clostridia; order Oscillospirales; family Oscillospiraceae; genus Oscillibacter. The sequence goes on from JBCLRG010000001.1 coordinate 256,462, forward strand.
GTGACCTTGGCCAATGTGGGCGGACGGGCAAGCTCTGTGAAGCTCCTCCTGGCGGGCATGGCGGTCAGCAGTGTGTGCGGCGCGTTCTCCAACTTCATCGTCTACACCGCCCACGACCGGGAAGGGATGCAGACGGTGACCTACTGGCTCATGGGCAGTATGGCCGGGGCGGACTGGGAGCGGGACGCCGCCGTCCTGCTGGTGGCGGCGCTGGGAACCCTCTTCTTCTGGACCCAGCACCGGAAATTGAACCTGATGCTCCTGGGGGACGAGAGCGCCATCACCCTGGGCACGGACCTCCACCGCTGGCGGCAGTTATACCTGCTGGTGTCGGCGGCCATTGTAGGCTTCGCGGTCTACGCCGCAGGGATGATCGGCTTCGTGGGCCTGGTGGTGCCCCACGTGATGCGGATGCTCTTCGGCACGGACCACAAGAAGCTCATCCCCCTGTGTGCCCTGACGGGGGCGGTGTTCCTCATCTGGGCGGACGTGGCCTGCCGGGTCATCATCCCCGGCACCGAGCTCCCCATCGGCATCCTGACCTCCATGATCGGCGCGCCCTGCTTCATCTACCTGATGGCCCGGAAAAAGTACGGCTTTGGAGGTGGCGGCTGATGAAGATCGAGGCAAGGGCCGTGGAGGCCCTGCTGGGCGGGAACCACATCCTCAAGGGCGTCGGCCTGGAGACCGGGGGCCGGGAGCTGGTGGGCGTCATCGGCCCCAACGGCAGTGGGAAGAGCACCCTGCTCAAGTGCATCTACCGGGTGCTCAAACCCACTGCCGGGGCGGTGTACCTGGACGGCAGGGAACTGGACAGCTACTCCTACCGGGAATCCGCCCGGCGCGTGGCCGTGGTGGCCCAGCACAACTACTACAACTTCGACTTCTCCGTCCGGGAGGTGGTCCTCATGGGCCGCGTCCCCCACAAGCGGGCCCTGGACCGGGACACGGCGGAGGACTACCGGATCGTGGAGGAATCCCTGGAGACAGTGGGCCTCGCCGCCTTCGCGGACCGGTCCTTCTCCACCCTCTCCGGCGGGGAACAACAGAGGGTGATCCTGGCCCGGGCCCTGGCCCAGCGGACGCCCTGCCTGATCCTGGACGAGCCCACCAACCATCTGGACATCAAATACCAGCTCCAGCTGATGGACCTGGTGCGGAGCCTGGACCGGACGGTCATCGCCGCCGTCCACGACCTGAACATCGCCGCCATGTACTGCGACCGACTCTACGCCGTGAAGGACGGCAAGATCGTGGGACAGGGTACGCCAAAGAAATTGCTGACACCGGATTTCATCCGGGAAATCTATGAAGTGGATGCCCAGATCCTCTCCGATGGTGGCGGGCACATCCACATCCTGTTCCACCCCGGCGGGGTGAGAGAAAGAGAGGTGCATCCATGAGACACATCGCTGTATTGACCTGCCTGAAGGCCTGTCAGGTCTGCACGGGGGCGTCCTGCCTGGCGGCCTGGAACCGGCGGGAACGGGGCTTTGCCCTCTACGCCGGGGAGGAGGCCTCCCTGGACGCCTTCTTCCACTGCAACGGATGCGGCGCGGACCCGGAGGCCGACGAGGGGATGCGGGAGAAGCTGGACCGGCTTCAAAGCATTGGCGTGGAAGCTGTCCATACCGGCGTCTGCACTGTGAAGCGGGAGACGAAAGCGCTGTGTCCCACCATTGTCAAAATACAGGATATGCTTCGTAGCAGGAATATTCAAACGATACAAGGGACCCACTGACAGAGAGGGAAATATCATGAACGAGCAAGCGGTAGTCATCACCAGCTTCGGCACTAGCGTTCCGGAAGCGCAGGTCAGCATTACATTGGTGGAGGAGGCCCTGGCCACCGTTGCAAAGAACTGGACCTGTGTTCGGGCTTTCGCCAGCCTCACGATCCGGCGCATCCTAAGAAGCTGTATTCACAAGCGTTTGAGCAAGATGTGGAAATGGGAGATAATGACCATAGTCTCAGCAGATGAGACGGAAATCTCATAATCTTTGCTGAGACGTCTGGAATGGTTGAGCCAGGAGAGGGTGCGTTCAACACCCCAGCGCCAAGGGAGTTTCTCCCATTGGTGGGGTTTGATTTTCTCTGAAATATCAATATCAAGGCCGAGCTGTTCCTTCAAATCAGAAATAAAAGTACCCCGATATCCAGCATCCGCACAGAACTTCTGAATAGACGGGTACCGCTTATATGCTCGTTTAGCGGTAGATATTCCACTTTTTGTGTCATGAATATTGGCAGCATGAACCACAACAGACAGCAAGCAGCCCAGCACATCCACTACGATGTGCCACTTCCTTCCTTTCGTTTTTTCCACCATCGATTCCACGTTCTTCGCTGGCTGCTACTGTTTTCACACTTTGAGAATCAATGATCGCGTAGCTTGGACTCTCCTTGTGTCCGGCATTTGTCCGCGTCTTTTCTACAAGATGCTCCAGAATTTTATCCCACACCCCACTGATTCGGGCGCGGCGATATAAGCTGTGTACGGTTGAGTACGGTGGAAAATCATGGGGCAGCTGTCTCCATTTGCACCCAGAATACACCAAATACAGCACGGCATACGTCAATTCCCGCTTGCTCCACGTGCAGTTTCGCATTCCCTCGTACAGCGGGACTATCTCTTCCCACCGTTTATCTGTCAAGTCGCTGGGATACCACTTTCGTACGTTTTCTTCCATGTCTCTATTCTACCACGAACTCTTCCTCTTGTGAATACAAATTCTAAGAGAACGCGGCGAGGATATTCCAAGTCTGACGGAAGCGCTGGAGCGACTGCTGGCGGATGGCATCCGGAGAGTGGTTGTCCAGCCCACCCATCTGCTGTACGGCTACGAGTACGACAAACTGAAAGCTGAAGTGGAGATATTTGGGGGCCGGTTTGAGTCTGTGACCGTGGGACGGCCTCTGCTGTCAGACAACAGTGACAGTGACATACAGCGATTCGCCCTCCATCTCTCTCAGGATTATCCGGCGGAGGCTGGTGCGGTTACGGTATTCATGGGGCACGGCACAGAGCATTTCGCCAACGCCGCCTATCCCGCCCTCCAGACGGCGCTGGGACTGCTGGGCAGGAAGGACATCTACGTTGGCACCGCAGAGGGCTGGCCGGGGTTGGAGGACGCGCTGCGCCAGCTGGAGCCGGTTGGGCCGCAGCGGGTAGCGCTCCTACCACTGATGTTGGTGGCAAGGGAGCATGCCAAGAACGATATGGCCGGAGACTGAAGTCCCGGATGGAAGAGGCAAGGCATACTGCCACCTGCGCCTTTATCGGCCTGGGCCAGCTAGACTGGGTACAAGAGATGTACCAAACTCGGCTGGCAATACTTTCATAACTTTGCGGAGAAATTTCTACTCCATGCAGATAATATTTTCGGGGCAAGGTATCCAGACTGCGATTTGGCAGTATGGGTACCCAACACCCCGAAAATGGAGAGGGAATCCAGGGGGGACCTCCCCTCTTGGCACACGACTTTTGGAACGGAGTGGAAAAAGTCGTGTGTGTTATACATTTTGTCCCGGCTGGCGCGGGAAAGGGGCGGCGCAATTTGGCGCAGACACTTTCCCGCACCAGGAAATCAGGCGGTGAGATGGAGCGCAGCAATCATCTCACCGCCTGATTTTGGGAGGGGCAAAAGGTATATACAGCCCCTGTCCTTCGTCCTTCGTCCCGCCGCAGCGGAATCAACGTGGCAGCTTGCTCCACAGATCGTCCAGCGCGGCCCGCTCCGTTTTCTCCGCCCGTTTCTCCGTCAGATGGAATGCGCCGCCGTCTCCGGGATGGGATGTTCGTCCCCATCCGCGAAGCCGTAACGGTAGAGCAGATACGTCCGTTCCCTGGCGGTGATTTCCCGCAGGCCCGTTTGCACATCCTCTATCGTCTCGGCCCGGATCATGATTTGTTCCGGTGTTTCGCTATAAGGGTCCGCGATAAGCTGAAGCAGTTCAGTCCGACCATCATCGCCAGCAACATCGCTCAGACTTCCAATTTCCACGGGCGCGGCAAAAAAAATTTGCGGCCTCCCACATGAACTTCCGGACCCAATATCCAGCGTATGTATGGAACGCAGTGCCCTTGTCCGGCTTGTACCGGGGGATGGCCTCCAGCAATCCAAAGTATCCCTCCTGGACCAAATCGTCCTCGCTTATCCGTCCGTCCCGATACTGGAAGGAAATGCCTTTCGCGGTTTGCCGGATAAAATCCTGGCTGTTCACCAGCAGCATATCCCGCGCCGCCGTGTCACCCGCCCGGGCCATTACGCAAAGCTGCTCATTGGTCATTCGTATCATTTGCCCTTGGGAGATTTTCAAAGAGAGATACCATCCCGCTCCGGAACTCCGCCAACTTTTCTGGATCAAGCACCGAGCCGTCAGCCGTATGTATAATTGCATCGGCGATCTGCTCCGGCGTGATGGACGGAGATAACGCGTCCTGGCCTTTAATCAGCTCTGCCATCAGCTTATCAAGAATAGCTTTTGTAACCGTTTTGGGCCTATCAATGTTTGAGCCGGCATCCTGTTTCATTTCCCGTACAATCACCATAAAAGTGTTCTGGATTTTTGTCAGCTCCGTCTGCCGAACCAGCACTTTCGCCAAGCTCACCGCGTGAGCCGCATCTTTTGCCGCCTTGTTCTGCTCCGGATCATTCTGCCCGACGCCTAAGAGGAGCTCACTCATGGAATTGAAGATCTGATTCTGCACAGCAGCTCCAGCGGCAAAGGTATCGTCCATGTACTGGGCGACCATAGCAGTCAGTGTGGCGAAGCAGGGATGTTCCAGCAGGCGGTTGACTACATCGGCGTTGATCTTCCGTGTGTAAAGATTCCGCGCCGCCTGAGCAGAGAGACCCAGCTCGGAAATGTCGTAATTTTTCCTGTCGGGGATGCTGGTCAAGCCAAGCAGGAAGTCAGTGGAGACATTGAACTCCCGCGCCAGAGCGGTCAGCACATCATTGCCGATTTTCTGTGTCCGTCCATTCTCCATACGCCCGAGGGTAGTGGTGTTCACGCCGATTTTCGCCGCCAATTCTTCTATGGTCAGTCCCGCTCCCTCCCGCAGTTCGGTGATCCGCTCCCCAGTGGAGCTGGGAAGATATTCAGTCATGAGGATGCCCTCCTGTCGTTTTTGCTATTTTACCACAAGATCCAGCAGATAAAGCGCGAATCCTGTCGATTTCAAAGCGGCCCGGCCGCCTGCATTTTTGCAGGTTTTCCGGGCCGCTTCTGTTTTTTTGCATTTATGCCGGATTTGCGGTCTATAGCCAAATTCTTCGTATATTAGGGCAGACAAAATTAACTTGTCGAAAACTTTGAAGGAGGAACCCGTTTTGAACGCTTACAATGTTATGACCCACGCCGCCCGCTATCCGCCGGGTGAGGAGGAAGATTACCCCATCTGGTACGATGACAAGAAAATCAACGAGGTCCTGTTCTGCGAAGAATTTTTGCGAGAGCACCCCATGCTCTGCGTCCGCGACAACTTGTTTACCACCGAGGGACGGGTGACGGATGAAACCGTACTGAAAAGACTCATCCTGGAACGCATCAAGCCCTATGTCACCTCCGGGGTGGCAAAACGGGCGGCAAATCTGCTGGAGGCCCTGCGGGTTGAGTGCTGGTGCCCATCTATGCCGGTCTTCCAGAACAGGATACATGTTGCCAACGGGACATTGTTTCTCGATGGCAGGTTTTATGAAGAAAAGGATTTCTGCACCAACCGCCTGCCTGTCCTCTATATTCCGGATGCCCCTGCGCCTGCGACGTGGCTGACATTTCTGGACGGCTTGCTGGAGCCGGACGATATTCTGACACTTCAGGAGTACATAGGCTACTGCCTTATCCCGTCCACCAAGGGGCAGAAAATGCTCATCATTACCGGAAAAGGCGGCGAGGGCAAGTCCCGGATTGGCGTGGTCCTCCGCGCTTTGCTTGGGCAGAACATGAACACTGGAAGCATCGCTAAGGTGGAAACCAACCCCTTCGCCCGCGCCGACTTGGAGCATCAGCTTCTGCTGGTGGACGATGATATGAAGCTGGAGGCCCTGCCCCAGACCAACAACATCAAATCCATCGTCACCGCTGAACTGCCCATGGACCCGGAGAAAAAGAGCAAGCAGTGCTACCAGGGGCAGTTGTACGTCCGGTTTCTGGGACTGGGCAATGGTTCGCTGAACTCGCTCTATGACCGGAGCGTGGGATTCTTCCGGCGGCAGATCATCCTGACCGCCAAGGAGCGGCCAGAGGGCCGGGTGGACGACCCATTTATCGCGGAAAAGATGTGCGAGGAGGTGGAGGGCATCTTCCTCTGGGCGCTGGAGGGCCTGCGGCGACTGACTGCCAACGACTACCGCTTCACCATCAGCGCACAGGCTCAGGAGAATATGAGGGCGGCTGTAGCGGATGGCAACAACACCATTGAGTTCATGCGGTCCTCCGGCTACATCGCCTTTGAGCCGAACGCCGCCGCCAGCTCCAGGGACCTGTACGCCGCCTACAAGCTGTGGTGTGAGGACAACGCTTACAACGCCCTGTCCATGAAGAGTTTCTGCAACTTCCTTGGTCAGAACGCCAGAACTTATCACATTGCGCCGACCAACAACATCTATATCGGCAATGGGAAACGTTCCAGGGGTTTCACTGGACTGAAGGTGGTTACAAAGCAGTTTTGAAAATGTGCAGTGACCTGAAATCTTCCGTACAGTTCGTACACGAGTACAGTCCATTGTGAGCGACAAATTGTCGGTCACGTTGTACGCATGTACGCACTGTACGCTTCTTTTGAGGTCAGCTGCATTTCTTTTTTCGGTTGGTTGAGGTCAAAATTCCCGGCTTATTTTCAATGGTTGTGAGAAAAGCGAAGTTCTTCGCCTATAACAGCCTAGAATTCACGATTCAGCGCGCCGCTGGACAGTGCTGTCGGTTCGCCATTCCGTGGGACTTTTCGCTATTTTGCAAAATTTCTCACAATTTCACAAAATGCCATAGGTCCACTTGTGACCTGGGCATCATCAAGACCAATTCAAATCGCTATAGGGAGGTATTCAATATGAACATCAGAAATGATATCAAGGCGCAAATCGTCCGCGCTGGCATGACCATGCAGGAGGTGGTGGACCAACTCTCCATCGAGTACGGCTGGAGCGAGAGCGTATCCAACCTGTCCGCCAAATTGCAACGGGAATCCATCCGCTACAAGGAGGTCCTGGAGCTGGCTGCTGTGCTGGGCTATGACATCATATGGAAGAAACGGGGCGAGCGGTGATGCAAAAGCCGCAGTACGCCATCCTCCGTTTCGCCAAGTACAAGGGGCCGGAGCTCGGTCACATTGAGGCCCACAATGAGCGTACCAAGGAGAAGTACGCCAGCAATCCCGATGTGGATACCAGCCGGATCCACCTCAACTATCATCTTGTCCAGCCGGAACGGAAGTACCGGGCCGAAGCCGAGCGTCAGATCGCTGAGGCCAAGTGCCGCACCCGGAAGGACAGTGTCCGAGTGGTGGAAGCCCTGGTGACAGCCAGCCCGGAGTTTTTCAAGGGCAAGAAGGCAGTCGAGGTTCATGCCTTCTTTGAGGAGGCGGTTCGCTTCATAGAAAAACATCAGTCGAAAGACACGATCATATCCGCCGTGGTGCATATGGACGAGAAAACGCCCCATATGCACCTTTCTTTTGTCCCATTAACGCCGGACAAGCGGTTGAGTGACAAGGATATTGTGGGCAACAAGAAGAAACTGACCTGGTGGCAGGATGAGTTCTGGACGCACATGGTCAAAAAGTGGCCGGACCTGGAGCGGGGCGAGAGCGCCAGCGAGACTGGCAGGACCCATATTCCGCCCCGGTTGTTCAAGGAGGCGGCGCACCTGAACCGGCAGAGGGATATGCTGTTGCAGCTGCTGGGTGAGGTCAATCCCCTCAACGCCAAGAAGAAACGCGCGGAGATCGAGGCTCTGCTGGAGCAGTACATCCCCGGTGTGGAGCGGATGCAGACACGGATGCGGAAGTATGATGCTGCCTACAAATCGCTCAAAGCCGAGAACGCCGGATTGAAGAAGCAGGTGGATTCCAGCAAGGAGAGCATTAAGCGCCGCCTGGAGGTATCTCAGCAGCTTCAAAAGCTGGAGGACCTGCGCCGGACGATGGAGAACATCCCACCAGAAATTTTGCAGATGTTTCAGTCTGCACACAAAACAAATGAATTTAAGAGGTAATTGAATGACAGTTGATTTTGACAAGTATTTCAAGAACTATGTGTATGAGCCCATCGACCTGTGCGCCTGTTATGAGCCTATGGTTTTTCCTCCTGCTGGTCAGTGGGACGAGCCGCAGAATCCGTTTCACGATACCATCGAGCGGAGAATCGGCAATACCTGGTATGTCATCAGAACAGAGTGTGACGGACGCGAGACGCTGGCTGATAAGGTCAAACGCCTCATTTTTTCCGTAAAAGGAGCGGTTTCCTGATGACAAATGCGAAATGCTGTGGTAACATAGGCCTATGCACTACGGTACTGTCAGCTGACCCATTATCGAAGGAGGATAGCTCAATGGATCAGTAGAAAATCACCATTTTGTACTGTCGTTTAAGTAACGAGGATATGCTTGAGGGCGAATCGAACAGCGTCCAGAATCAAAAGTCCATCCTCACCCGCTATGCCGCAGACCATGGCTTCACTAATACCCGCATCCTAGTGGATGATGGGTACACAGGGACAAACTTTAATCGTCCCGGTGTCCAGGAGGGACTTTCGCTGGTGGAACAAGGCTTGGTCGGCACCTGGATTGTCAAAGACATGAGCCGCTTCGGGCGGGACTATTTGCAGGTCGGACGTTTTACGGAACTACGATGGACAAGGGCATAAAGATGTAATGGCCTGACGGTATGCCCGGTCGTCAGATTTTCCACTCAATTTGCAGCCTCTCGCTGGTGGCGCGAATGACGGTAATCATCAAATCCACCACCTGCTGCTTGTCCTCAAAGCTGACATTCTCCCAATCGTCCAGGTAGTTGGAAATCGTGTCAATCTGCTCCGGGGACACGGCCTCGGCGGTCAGCTTGGCAATCTCGCTGGCAAGGGCCTGACGGCGGCTGTCCAATTCCTCAATCTTGGCGTTGGCGTAGGAGATCAGCACCGGGGTCGCGCCCGTCAGCGTGTCCAGCAGCTTTTCAATCTCGCTTTCCACCTGGGCCAGCTCCATCTGTTTTGCCGTCAGCTTCGGGCTGGCGGCTCTTTTCTTTTTGCGGCCTGTCAGCGTCTTGTAGTCCTCCAGCTTCTTCACCATCTGCTGATAAATTACTTCCTCCAAATCATGGAGCCGAACAGCGCCACAGCCAGGACAGGATTCATTTTCTGCGTGTTTCGAGCAGCGAAAATAGAGATGCCCGCAAGAGTGAGCCGCCATCAGAGCGTAGCCGCAGTTACCACACTTGATTTTCCCGGCCATCCACGAATGACGGGCTTTCCTCGCGGGCTGGTAACTTTGGCTTGCCATGATTTTCTTCCGCACCTGGAGCCACAAATCAGACGGGATGAAGCCCTCGCTGGGGGCCAGCACCAACATCTGGCCTTGCAGATACTTGTGCTTGTTGTCGGTGTTGCCTTTGCTTCGATAGTAATAGCAGCCGTTGGTTCCCGCGAAGTCGGCGGCATCGTTGTAAATCTCCGTCCCTTGACTTTTGAAAAACTCGTAAATGTCCAGGTCAGCCATTGTGTAGATGGGATTGCGAAGTATCATGTTGATGGTTGACCTGGAAAACGGTTTGCCAAAGTATGACCTTACGCCCTGGGCCGTAAGCTGGGTGGCAATATCATGGAGCGAAATGCGGGGGTCATTATACATCTCGTACATCTTACGCACGAACGCCGCCTCGGTCGGTTCAATCACCAGCTTCTTTGTATGGATGCCGTCAATAATGATAGGCTCCGTCCGAAATCCATAAGGCGCACGCCCACCCATTTTGAAACCGCGCTGGCACCTGGCGTACCATGCGTCCTGCACCCGTTTCTGGATGGTTTCTCGCTCCAACTGTGCGAACACAATGCAGATGTTCAGCATCGCCCGGCCCATCGGTGTGGACGTGTCGAACTTCTCCGTGGAAGAAATAAATTCCACGTTGTACTCCTGGAACAGCGCCATCATGTTTGCGAAGTCCAGAATGGAACGGCTGATGCGGTCGAGCTTGTAAACAACTACCCTGGCAATCAATCCGCGCTTGATGTCCTCCACCAGCATTTGAAACTGGGGCCTGTCCGTATTCTTACCACTGTAACCCTTGTCTTGATACTCCCGGCAGCTTCCACCCCTCAACTCATATTTGCAAAACTCAATCTGACTTTCGATGGAAATGCTGTCCTTTTTGTCAATGGACTGTCTTGCATAAATCGCGTCAATTCGATTGTTCATTCTGCGCTCCCTTTCTGAAAAGAAACGGAGCTGCTGACAGCTTCATTATACCGTCAGCAGCCCCGCAAATCAATCTCTATCTGAAAAAATCACGAGGTGGGCTTCTTCCTCTGCTGGTACTTGCGAAACACCTCGTAAAGCCGCTGCTCCAACTCCCAGCGCTTCGCCGCCTCCTGCTCCGGGGAGAGGATGGGGGTGAGGTTTTCTAGCGGGATTTCCCGGCCCTGGAAATTGACAATCTCGGTCTGCGTTTTGTAGCTGATATGCTCCATAGGCAACTCCTTGTTTTCAAATTTTCAAACGGGTCTGTGATGTAGCTGCGGACATTTGTCCGGCGTTTGTCCGAAAAGTGGGCGCTATTTACTCCCACTCGTTTGATTCATTTATTTGTTTCTTATTTGTTTGATTTGGGGGTATTTTTCTGCCTGCGGAAAGTTTCATTTTTTAACTGTTCCGCAGGTCATTTTCTACCCCCGTGAAGGACAATCCGTTGTCCGTCTGGGGTGGGACAATTCTTTGTCCATCTGGCAGTTTCACATAAATCAGATTGGGCAGGAACTGTCCTCGCCTCTTGCGCTCAATCAGCCCCGCCGCCGACAACTCGGCTAAAGCGTTCTTGGCAGATGAAAGGCTCCTGTTCAGTGCTGCCGCTATCTTCTCCACCGGGAAAACGATGTAGACCCGGCCTGCTTCGTCCGTCCACCCGTTGAGTTGGGATAGCCGCGCCCGGTCAAGCAGAAGGGCATAGGTCAGCTTGGCGGTAAGGGTCAAGTCCATATCCAGCAGGAACCAGGGGAAGAAGAAATAGGGTGGTAATTCGGTAGTTATCTTCATGTAGTCGGTCATGGTATTAGCCTCCTTGGTGTGGAGCTGTCAGACCGCCGCTGTGGGCCGTTAGAGGCCCGTTTTCGGGGTCGGGAAGGAAATGTATCAGGCCCCCTTTGAGGGCGGTCTTGAAAGCCCTGATATTACTGCGTTTTCAGCGGGTACTTTTTCTACACTCCAGCCCGGTTTTTCCTGGCCCATGTGCGTTTGCTCCGTTTCACCCGTTCTGCGGCACAGGTGGAGCAATAGAGAGTGTTGTGCCTGGGCGGGGCAAACGGCCTCCCGCACTCCCGGCAGTGCCGCCGTCTGACAGAGGAAGGCGGGAACAATGCGGCGCACAGGCCGGCGTCCAGCGGAAGGACGGCGGCGCGGAACCATTTGCAGATTAGGGAGTAGGTGATACTCTGTGGACAGATACATTCCTCGCCGTTGTCCAGGAGCAGGCAGTTGCCGCAATCGTAATTGCAACACTCATGCACCAGCCTCCGGGTTGTACGGTACTGCTGGTAGGTCATGTGAGGGATTTTGGATAGCGCCATTTCACACGCTCCCCCGGTAAAATCCTAAAAACGTCAGATTTGCGTTTTTAGCGTGAGTGCCAATCTGGCACTGACGATACCTGACCCGCAGGAAAGGAACAGACGCAAAGCGGGTGTTTCTTTCCTGCGGGTGTGCAAGGGGTTTGGGGAGTGCAGCTCCCCATCGCGTCCGAAGGACGCAACGCCCCCGGCAGGGCGCACGACACCGGAACGGTGTATAAGTGCGCTGTTAGTATAATTACACTAACGGGACGGAGACAGTTTTGCATCAAATGAGTCTCAGGCCAGCAGGCCCCAATGGACAAAATCAAGGTTCCGCGTTACACTGAACCAAAACAGGAGAATGGGCGTGTGCGCCGTTGGGGCGGCAGTTTTCTATGCCGTATACCTGTTGTATAGTCAGTCCATCCTTTCAGACGCGTTTCATGATTTAGCTGGTTGGGAGCCTGCTGGCCATTCCCGTATCATGCGCTAGCCTGTGTCGTGCTGTAAAGGAAGGAAGCCCTGTTTGAGGAGGAACATCATGGAACAACAAAGACAGCCGTATCTCTCTGTCGGGATCGACGTTGGAGCAGATTTCAGCCTGATGGCTGTTGCGATGCCTACACAGGAGATCATCGGTAAACCCTATAAAATTTTGCACAGCAGCCACCATTCCGTGCAGGGTGCGGTAGACCGCATTCTGGCTCTGCGGCAGACGTATGAGCTGCCTGTCCGGGTTTATATGGAATCCACAAGTATTTATCATCTGCCGCTGTATCACCGTTTCAAAGATGCAGGACTGGAAGTCTTTGTTCTCAATCCAATCGTGACCCACGCCAACCAGAATACAAATATTCGCAACATCCACAACGACAAGCATGACGCCCAGCGGATTGCGGTTTTAGGACTGCGCCCCGGCTTGAAAACTTCGCTCATCCCAGATGATGAGATCGCCGCAGTCAAGGCGCTCCTTCGTGAGTACTACGCCATGAAGAAAGAAGCGTCCATGTATATCTGCCGCCTAAAAAACCAGCTCCGGCAATCCTTTCCGCAGTATTTGCCCATCTTTTCCAAGGTGAATGGAAAAGCGTCTCTGGAGGTGCTCTCACGGTATCCTTCACCCAGCGCCGCTTTAGACGCTGGAGTAGACGCGCTGGCCGAGGTCATCCGGGAGGCTGCGGGAAAGGGCGCAGCTATGGCGCTGGAGAAAGCGGAGAAACTGACAGCCGCAGCCAGAGAAGCTCTTTCCTTTGGACACAGCAACAGCGGGATCATCTTCCTGATTGGCCATTATGTAGAAATGATCCGTATTCTGGATGAACAAACTACAGCCGTCCTGAGGCAGATTAAACGTGGTTTGTCAGAGAACCCGGATTCTCTGCTGGCCCAACAGACAAGGCTTCTGGAATCCATACCGGGCGCTGGGTTCCTGACCGCTGTAACCATCCTCTGTGAGCTGGGAGATTTCAAAGTGTTCCGCCGGCCGAAGCAGCTCTATTCCTACTTTGACCTTGACCCGGTTGTCAGGCAGTCCGGCAACTCTGCGGGAGCAAATTTGAGGATTTCAAAGCGGGGATCGCCTTACGCGAGGCGGTGCTTCTATGTCCTGGCCTTGCAATCTGTAAGCTTGCGCAAGAATGGGGAGCCGAAGAATCCTGTTATCCGCGCTTATTATTTGGAGAAATGCAAATCCAAGGCGAAGATGACTGCCCTTGGAGCTGTCATGCACAAGCTTTGCAATATCGTGTTCGCCGTGCTGCGCGATGAGCGGCCCTTTGTGCTGATCTCTCCGCAGGAGCATTGCCAAAAGCATCTCTCTGCACCTAAAGCTGCGTAATATATCTGCTCATTTTTTTGAGGTTCTGAGGAGCCTCTGTTTTGTTATGCTCTTTTTTGCTGTTTACTTTTTTCATTTACCCCCTTGACTTTTATTAGCTGGACTGGAAACAGACAGGATTTCCGGCACGAAAAATCATGTTGTTCACTGTGACCTCCTTGACATAAGAGGGACAAGCCGCCGGAGCAGCTTGTCCCTCCCGGTGATAGGACGGTTGCCCCTCACCTTGTAGCCATCATGCCGGGGTGATCGTTGGGTAGGTCAACGGAAAAACTTGAAAAACTTTTTCCGAACTCCTTCGATGCTGTCATGGACTGCGACCTTGGAGCAGCCGCACATCCGCCCAATCTCCGCATAGCTGTAATCATACAAAGCATAGAGCAGAAACCGCTCCCGCTGGGTGGGAGTACAGAGGGCCAGCACCGCCAGAATTTCGTCCAGCGTTTCCTGCTGGCAGACCAGTTCCTCCGGGGTGGCACAGTAAGGCAAAATGCCCTGGGCGGCAATTATGTACTCGTCACATTCGCGCCCGTCCCAATGCCGCCTCTGCTCCCGGTCAAGGCTCCGCTCGGTACGCTTGGCCAACTCCCAGAACTCGTCAAGGGTGGCGGCGTCCTCATAGGTCATTTTGCGGCTGTATCTCTTGATGGTAATTTCCATCGTGTTATCCTCCTGTTCAGATTTGGGGAAGTGCGAAATCTGAACAGGAAGGGTGGGCCGCGACACCGGGGCCGGATGGGACAGTCCCCTGAAAAAGCAAAAATGCCCGAACAGCACAAGGCTGTTCGGGCGTTGGGGGTGGCGATATGGGTAGACAAGAAACGACTATTTTCGCAAACCTGGGTGGAGTTTGCCGTTGCTGGGGTCAGGCTTTTTTTGACCGTGGTTTACACAATAAAGAGGACACGGCAATACCTCCTAACGGTTGCCGTGTCCTTTCAAAGCAAAAGAGCCGATAACCGCATTTCTAATCTGCGTGTTATCGGCTCTGCGTCTGCGCGTCTGGCTCTGTGATAACTGAAACATGGAATTTTTCTACATGAATGAGCGTTTCTTTCCGGCATTTGGGACAGAACAAGGGGAAGTTTATCAACTGCGTATCGGAACGCATTTTGATGCGGGTCTTACTGCCGCACACAGGACATAGCAGCCATTCAAAACTTTCCGCAGGAACATCACTTTTCATCGCTTTTGCCGCCCTTTTCCTGGTGCAGTACAACGCTGCTGACAAGGCCGATACCGCCCAGCACAGCGCACCATTTGGACGAGAACACAACACCCGCCGCCACCAGGCCAGCGCCGACAACGAAATTGCACACTGAGGCCGCTTTCAGCGTTTTCTTTTTGGGGTTGGGGAGCGATACAGAAACCCCCAGCTTTTCATTCAGCTTTTCGCAGGCACGATTGACTTCTTTTACCATTGTCTTACCTCCTAAAAATCAGTTGTATGCCGTGATTGGCTATGAGCAGCACACCGACACAAATTATGATCCATGCAAGCGTGTTCTTCTTTTTCCCTTTTCTCTTATTCAAGAGCAGGAAAAGCACCCCCACGACCGTAATGCAGATGCCGACAATCAGCGAAACGATTGAGATAAGCTGCATCGTTTCTGCACCAGGAACGGGGATAAAGCTGGGAATGGGAAAGTTCATGTAGCTGCCTCCTTTTCTGTCAGTTACTCAAGTCAGAAGAAACCATTTTGCGGACAGTGATTGCGGAAAAGCCTGCGCCGATCATGCCAAACACGATAGCCGCAATCGGAATGGACATCAGCCCTGCGCTGCTGCCTTGGGAATTGGAAACAATAGCGGCGAGTGCAAAGGATGAAACGATGGTCGCAATCGTGGACTTCTTTATCATTCCGATGTAGAGCGGGAGCAGGCCCAGCAAAACAGCCGACAAAGCTGTGATGGCTTGTGTCATCAGATTTGCAGGGCTGGTGGTGACAAAGGGGAAATATTGGCTTATAAAGGACAGGCAGGCGTATTGAAAAATGCCGGACAACCCATGAAATAGAAGCATGATGCCGAATATCAGGATAATCTTCACGGCAATCAATTTTCCACGCTGGACAGGATAGGTAAATAGCAGATTTATCGTTTTGCTACGGTATTCTTCCACGATAAATGCTGAAATCAAGACCGCCTCCCAAACAATCAGCATAGCCCTCACAAGCATGGTTGCCAGCGTCAGCGTATCCAACTGCGCGGGTGGCAGGCCGGTCACAGCAACTCCATCGTCTGCGCTCAGGAGGGAGGAAGTAAACGCGCTCAACAAGGTAATCACAACATTTGCGGCCAGCAGGCTAATAAAATGCGATTTGAGCGAAACCCTTTTCAATTCCAGCTTAACAAGGTTTTGCATGGCTGCCACCTCCCCCCAGCAAACTCAAATAATAGGTTTCGAGGTTCATGCCCTTTTCCGCAATCTCCGTCATGGATATTTCCGCAAGCATGGAACCATGGTCTATGATGCCGATGGTGTCCGCGATTTTGGATAGCTCGTCCAGAATATGGCTGGATATGAAGATGCTTGTGTGATGCTCCCGGTTGATCTGCCGGAGTAGTTCCCGCACTTCCATCACGCCCTGGGGGTCTAATCCGTTGATTGGTTCGTCCAGAATGAGCAGTTCCGGCTTAGTCAGAAAAGCCCTCGCAAGGGCAAGCCGCTGTTTCATGCCCAGAGAAAATTTGCCTACGGCTTTATTGTCAGTCTCTGAAAGGCCCAGCATCGCCAGCATTTCCCCGATACGTTCATAGCCCGCGCCCATATACCCACAATGCAGTTCCAGATTTTCACGGGCACTCAAATGCTGATAGAAAACGGGGCTTTCAATGATGCTCCCAATCCGGGAGAAAACAGAGTGGTTTCCTTTTTCGACGCGCTCTCCTAACAGGGTGATCGTTCCGGCATCGGGGGCCATGATGTGATAGAGCGTTTTCATCAGCGAGGTTTTCCCCGCGCCGTTTGCGCCTAAAAAGCCGTAAATCTCACCTTGTTTCACCCTCAAGGTTACATCATTCAAAATGACGCTGCCGTCAATGCTCTTGGATAGATGGCTGGTTTCAACTGCATAGGTCATGCCTGCGCCGCCTCCCCAGGCTGGTTCAGCCTCTTGAAAATCAGCGTGACCCGATGGGCAAGGCCCACAAGGGAATACTGTGAGCTGCCCAGATAGGGGAGCGTGAGGGATGAAGTCAATTCCCAGCCCTCTTTGCCCCAGCGGTTTAATTGGGCGGTCAGGGCATCCTGGGAACGCTCTACGTCCTTGCAGTCTACGGTGACAGTTTTGTACTCAAATGTTTCCATGAAATCTCCTTTACTCAAAGATACTGCCCACAAGAATATCCGCCATACGGTCAAACACAGCGAGATAATCACAGGTGACAGCAAGGGTTTCTTTTGCGTTGATGGTTGACAGCAATGCGCTTAAAATCCCATACGCCTGAGTTGCCTCCATTCTCAAAGCGAGGTTTGCGGCCTGAACAGCTTGCTTAAAAAATTCAAAGCTGTCAAACTTGATTTTTTGCATGGTTTCTTCCGGGAGCTTTGTCACGAAAGACTGAAAATCCGGGGTGTTGACGTTATATAAAAAGGGCTTGCTGTCATACTCCCGGAACAACTCTTTCATTGACTGTGCAAAGCCCTCCTTAGTCTGACTGCTCCTGTTGATGGCAAGGACTTTCTCAGTCAGTCGCTGTTGTATGCGCTCGATGGTTTCCGAAAATAGATCTTCCTTTGTGGGGTATAGCGTGTAGAATGTACCGATGGAGATGCCTGCATTGTCACATAGATTTTTGATGCTGGTTTTTTTGTAGCCGTGTGCAATCCAGCACTCCTCGCACAGTTCCCCCAGCCTCTCGCGGATGGCTTTTTTATCGGCATCTGAAAGAACAGGTTTTGATGGCATGGGTTCGTCCTCCTTTCTTGCGATTTCATATTACGAATATTCACAAAATATGTTCGCAATCAAATAATAGCACTTCATTCTTACTTTTGTCAAGGGAAAACCCAATGTTTCATGAGAGAAGCAAAATTGTCAGCAGCTCCGCTCCATAGTTTTTGTGGTCTTGTCCATATTAGTGAAATCGTCTTCCCCAGCTACGATGTTCGTTTTATCGCAGTGAACGACGCCGTGGACAGCGCCAAAGGAGACAACGATTTTACCGTGATCCGCAATGTTTTCAACGATTTTTATGCCAAGGACACCAGAAAAAAGGTCCGCTCTGTAATGAAGGCCAAGGGGACCAGTGGAAAGCATCTGTGCGCTCCGCCCTATGGCTACCGTGCTGACCCGCAGGACAAGGATCACTGGATTCTGGATGAGGACGCCGCCCCGGTTGTCAAACGCATCTTTGATATGACGATTGACGGCATCGGCCCGTCCCGGATTGCCCGTATCTTGGAAGCTGATGAGGTGCTGACGATCAAGGCCCTTTACGCCCAGCAGAAGGGGAAGCCCCTGCCACTGGATTGAACAGTCTGTGGTCAACATCCTGGAACGGATGGAGTATACCGGCTGCACCTGCAATTTCAAGACCTACTCCAAGTCCTACAAGCTCAAAAAGCGTATCCCCAACGCCCCGGAGGATATGTTCATCGTGGCGGATACTCAGGAGGCCATCGTTCCCCAAGCCCAATGGGACCGGGTACAGGAGCTTCGGAAGAATAAACGCCGCTGTACCAAAGGGGCGCGGCAGGGGCTGTTCTCCGGGCTGGCGTTCTGCGCCGACTGCGGCAGCAAGCTCCATTTCGGCACCTGTAAGAGCTTCGAGGGGCACCAGGACCGCTATGTCTGCTCCAAATACAAGAGCGGGCGCGGCACCTGTTCCGCACACTACATCCGGGAAGAGGTGCTGCGGGATGTAGTGCTGGAGCGCATCCGGGCTGTGACGGCTTACATCCGTCAGGATGTGGAGGGCTTCCAGGAGGAATGGCTGCGCTGCCGGAGAGAGGACCAAGAGAAGTCTATCCGGGATGACAAACGCCAGCTTGCCAAGGCTCAGAAGCGTCTGGCCGACCTGGATGTTCTCCTGACGAAAATCTATGAGGACATGGTGCTGGGAGACTTGAGCCGGGAACGCTATCAGAAGATGAGCGAGGGCTACGAGGCGGAGCAGGAGCGGCTGAAGCTGGAAATTGCGGTCACAGAGGAATGGGTGGAGCAGCGGGAAGAAATGGACAGCAATCTGGACCGCTTCTTTGCCCTGACGGAGAAATATGTGGACATCCCGGAGTTGACGCCCACCATCGTAAACGAATTCATCAAGAAGATCATCGTTTACGCGCCGGACAAGTCCAGCGGCAAACGGAGGCAGGAAATCCGTATCATTTTCAACTTCCTGGATGAGGTGGAGTTGCCGGAGGTCAACGGCCCCATCATGGTCGAACAGACCAAGAAATGCAGAAAGACGGCGTGACCATCAAGTCACGCCGCCCTCTGCGGCAATAGTTCTTTATTACCTTTAACCCTTGCGGCACAAGGCTTTTCTGTTGGCGCGGAAGGAGGGATTTGAACCCGTCCGAAAAATCAATATATCCATTGTGACACAACGGTTCTAATTTTACTTGTGCAAATCCGTGTGCATTTTCTGAAAATATTGATTGATTTCTTCATCCGCCTTTTTTGCGTCCTGGTCAAAAATATAAGCATATGTTTTTTTGTAAGTCGCTTCACTAGACCACCCGCCCCGTGCCATCGCAAAAGAATCATTAATCCCAAGGGACTTCATCACAGCGGCATTTGTGTGCCGGAGCCCATGCGTCGTGGTGTCTGTTATCCCCGCCTGTCGGCAGACTCTATGTATATGCTTCAAAAGTGTATCCGGATGAATCTTGAAAATTCTTCCTGTGATTCCCGGCTTGTACAACTCTTTCAGTTTCTCCATGATATAGTCCGGGCAGGAAACCACACGCTGGCTGGTTTCGTTTTTCGGGATTTCCTTTTCCACCCACTTGTTTTCTTTGTCCGGAACAACGGTACGCATGACTTTAATCGTTTGATTTTGAAAGTCGATACAGTCCCAATGGATTCCCATAATCTCAGATCGGCGAAAGCCTAGCCATACGGCTATCAATATTTCTGTTTCGCAGGAATCCCCTTTTGCCGCCTCAAGGAGCTTTCCAATATCCTGGGGTTGTAGATATTCTTTGTAGACTTTTTTCTTTTGCGGGAGCTTCACGCCGTCCACGTTTATCCCATATTGTTTTAGTACCGTTTGAACAAGGCCATAAGCATTCTGTATGGTTTTTGCGGATACGATCCTGGCATCTTTAGAGACGGCCGCCTGTACATCATCCTTGGTAATATCGTGTACATTCTTTCCCATCAGAGATTTGAAACGATTCCGCTTGATGGTGTCATACCCCCGTACCGTTGCCGGGGAAAGCACGCCTTCTTTTAGGACAATATACTCTTCAATCGCCTCAGAAAGCGATAGTGCCGGGGGCTGCTTTTTCCCCTTTTTCTCCTTGATGATTCCCTCTCGCAGGGCGACGGCCTTTGCCTGAGCCACGGACGGAACCTCATCAACCACTCCGATTCGTTTTCCGTCCACCATCACCTGACACCGCCACATGCCGCTGGGGAGCTTCTGAGGGGTTGGCAGCTTCTTTTTCATAGTTGATTTTCCTTCCATATTCTGATATGATGAGAGGGCAGACGGTCCGCCAAGACTTCTGCCCTCTATGCCGCCCCCGGTGTGTCTGCGCCGGGGGCGGTTGTTTTATTTACTGTGAATAAATGTAATATCTTTTCCCCGCCAAAAATCTGGGGTAAAGCGCACTTCGATCTCCCTCCAGTCTGCGGGAGCCTCATACCCGATTGTGCCGTTCATCTTTTTTCCAGCCGCTACAGTTCCGTCAAGCTGGCTTTTATCCGATTCAAGCATGGCGGTCAGACTCATGGAGGTAGAGTAGTCATCTACATATGCCTCGAAACACATAAGAGAACTAACGGTCAAATCCTTCTCGGAGTTGTTTTCAATCGTAAATTCACACAAAACAAAAGTATTTCCGTCTGTGGGTTTATTGAACTGTGAACCGTTGCTTTCCGTGACGCCATTCATCGTGACAACCACATCATTTAGACTCACCTGCTCACCCACGCTAAATGTGGTTTTTTCCGGCTCAGCGGAGTTGTTGTCCTCGTCCTGGCTCTGGGCTGGCGTAGAATCGACAACTTTTTTTGGTTCGCCGTCATCACTGCCCCCACCAATTGCGGCAGAAATAAGCAGAATCCCAAAGATAACAAGGATAACGCCAAGAACAATGTGTTTTTTCTGCTTTGCCCCACACTTAGGGCATACCTTTGCACTCTTGGCAATTTCTGCCCCGCAGGTTTTACACTTTACAATTTTAGCCATTTCTTTTCTCCTATCTATTTCACCCAATCCGGGTTGAGTACTTTAATAAATTTCCCATAGCACTCCGCGCTCTGCAAATCTCCGACAAGCACATCGTCAATATCGGGATTCAGCGATACGAGCCGGTCTGCCTGATACTCTTTCAAATAACCCTTGCCGTCAACGATGAATACACCGATTTCCCCAATGCGGACGCTTGGCTGCTGCCGGACCAAAACCCGGTCGCCGTCTGCAATGACCGGCTCCATGCTCCTGCCGACTACCTTCAAGATTACGTCCGCCTGTTTGGTATACTTGTTCATCTCAACAAAAACTTCATCGAATCCGTCATCCAGCAGGAATGCCCCAGCCCCCTCAGCGGCGGCGACCTGGGCATATGGCTGGTGCAGGGGGATAGGCGGCGCGATCTCCTCCGCCGCCTCCATCTCCTCCCGCTGTTCTCGCAGGATGGCAGCTTGCTTCTGCCGCTCCTCCTCATCACGGCGGGCCATTTCTTCGTCTGTGACAAGCCGGACCATCCGCTTCCCATGCCTGTCCAAATCATCATAGTCCGTTGCCAGCTTCATTGCCTCGTCCGATAGGGACGGGGCTTTTTCTATTTTGATTTCGGGAGACATTGAATCTGATGTTCCCAAAAGGAAGTCGGTGGTAACATGGCAAGCATTTGCAATTTTAATTAGTAGGTCTGATTTGGGGTCGTGCTTTCCACTCTCATACCCATTAAATGTGCTTGGGGCCACACCAATTATTTTTGCTAGTTCTTTTTGGGAATACCCGGCTTTTTCTCTGGCCTCTTTTATTCTGAAATCCATAATGGCCTCCTTTCCTCACATCTCAAATATATAATATAACGATTGTTTCTCCTCGTCAACAATAAAATTCTATTTTCTCAAATTATTTTTCTAAAATCCCTTGACAAATTTGAGAAACTAGTATATTGTTTGTTTAGAGATTTGAGAATCTCAAATTTGGACGGAGGTGACAAATATTGAACGTCAACATTGAGGCCGAACGAGTACGGAAACAGATGACCAAAGAAGAGTTGTCTGCAACTCTTGGGATCACCTCTAAAACGTATTTGAACTACGTGAGGGGAGACACGCCCATTCCGTCTAACATCTTGATAAGTATGGCCCACCTGTTTAATTGCAGGACGGACTACCTGCTTGGCCTTGACGTCCAGAGCAGTGCGTGAAAACCTGGGGTGCGCTGTGAACACACCCCAGGCCCCATCCAGAAGCAGTTACCTGCTCCCCAGCAAGCGACTCCATTCGGAGCCTCTTTCCAGAGTGTAGGTAAAAGCCTCATCAGGAAGGAAGTGGGCCATTGCCACGATGACATAGCCCTCCTTCTTCAACCTGTCCACCTCAGTGGTGGAAGATGTAGAAATCTGTTTTATCATAGGAAGCCTCCCTTCTGTAATAGGCTAGGTGCTTTCGACACCTGCATTACCCATTATAGGAAAAGTGTTTCCCAAAATCAACGAGATTTTTCCTTTCGTCAGGGGGTGATTGATTGACCATTGAATTGGCTATCCGCGATTACCTTATCAGCCACGGAATTACGTAGGCGTTTATCGCCCGCAAGTGCGGGTGGTCAAAGCAACGGACGAACGCCATTTTGACCGGGAAACAAAAGCTCAGCTTTGAAGACGGGCTGAAAATCTGCGATGTGCTGGGCGTTCCCTACGATTATTTCTGCAACGTTGCCGCCCAGGACAGCATCCAGTCCAGCGCGTAGACCAATGTGGAGAAAGGAGGTGAACGACGTGGCGGAACAGGAAAACGGTGTGGTCAATCTCAAGGTCAACTTGGACACCACCGAGGCGGACAAACTGGTGGAAAAGCTCAAGGTTCTCAGCGGCCTTATCGAAAAGGCCAATTCGCTTTTGAGCGAACTGGCCTCCAATCCGAAAATCAATATCGGCGTTTCAGTGGACGGTGTTGATGTTGAGTGACAAATCAATAGTTTGCAGGATGTTTGGGGCAGATTGGGCCCAGGACACGGCGCGAGGGGAGGTGATGCGCTTGCTTCGGTTAAAGAAGCTGCTGGAGGATACGCCCATTGGGCTGAATGGCTATGCCAAGCTGCTGGACATGAGTAACAGGACCCTCTATAACAAGCTGACAGGGAAAAGCCATTTTACCTACCTGGAGTACCTGAAACTCAGGGAGTTGTTTCCGGATCGCAACATCGACTATCTGCTCACGGCGGAGCAGGACAGCGCGTGAGGGGAGGTGAGGGCATGAGCAAAACCGATGTAAAAGAAATACTCGAAAAGCAGCTGCAACTGCTTTCCGAGCAATCCAATCGATGCGTCCAAGAGAGTGAGCTTGCGGCGCTGACCAGCGAGATGGTCAGGGTTGCCGAGCTTCTTCTTTCTTCTTCATGAGCCAGCCGGATCGGTCTTTCAGCGTGTTATCCCGCTTGATTTCCCAGTATGCTTCTTGGTACATAGTATGGATTTCAGCGGGGGATTTGCCGGACAAGTCCTGTGACTGGACGTACAGATAAGCAAGGGCTTCTATTTCCGTGCTGGGGAAAGTTTTCAAGGTGTCATTTGCCATCGTTGTATCTCCTTTCGGCAATGTACTACCAAGTATAAGAAAATTTTTGCACAAAGTCAACAAGATTTTTCCTTGCGTCAGGAGGTGAACAGCATGGAATACCCAAAAATTTCACTTGCGGCGGCGCGCGTCAACGCTAACCTGACGCAAGCGGAGGCGGCAGACCTTGTTGGGGTGTCGAGAATAACACTCCAAAGCTACGAGACGGGAAAGACCGTTCCCACCATAACGGTGTGCCGCAAAATTGAGGCGGTCTATAAATTCCCTATTTCGTGCATCGACTTCGAGCAGAGCGCCCCCAAAATCGTTCAGACTATCCGGGAGATTTTAGAGCTTCCGGAGACAGACCAGGGCAGCGCCTGAAAGGGGGTTGTGTGGCATGAAGGTTTTCAAAAAAATCTCCGGCGTCTGGGATAAACGTCATGGCGATACCGCCCGCCATGAGAGAGGGTTAAAGCTGTGGTATAGAGCATGTAAAGGAGAGAACCAATGCAGTGCATATACACATATACTCCAGAGAAGTTGAAAGAGATCATCAGTCTTCACGAGATGTGGCTTCAAAAAAATCCGGAAGGTGTCCAGGCCGACCTGCGCGGGGCTAACCTGAGCGAGGCCGACCTGCGCTGGGCTAACCTGAGCGGGGCTAACCTGCGCGAGGCCGACCTGAGCGGGGCTAACCTGAGCTGGGCTAACCTGAGCGGGGCCGACCTGCGCGGGGCTAACCTGAGCGGGGCTAACCTGCGCGGGGCTAACCTGAGCGAGGCCGACCTGCGCTGGGCTAACCTGAGCGGGGCTAACCTGCGCGAGGCCGACCTGAGCGGGGCTAACCTGAGCTGGGCTAACCTGAGCGGGGCCGACCTGCGCGGGGCTAACCTGAGCGGGGCTAACCTGCGCGGGGCTAACCTGAGCGGGGCCGACCTGCGCGGGGCTAGTGGAACAAATACCGTTATTTACGACGAAAACACGGTTTTTTTTGCTCTTCAATGTCCGGAAAAAGGCTCTTACATCGCTTATAAAAAGGCCGGTGATTTTGTTGTGGAGTTAGAAATACCTGCCGAAGCCCTGCGATCTTCCGCTACAACCCGAAAATGCCGTGCCAGTATGGCGAAAGTACTTTCAATTACGGATATGGATGGTAAACCCGCTGGCTTGGAGCAAATCGAAAGCGACTACGATAGCAGATTTGTGTATGTGGTTGGGCAAATGATTTCCGTTCCAGATTTTTGTGAAGACCGGTGGGATGAGTGTGCCGCAGGAATTCATCACTTCATTACTCGCCGGGAAGCGGTACTTTACAAGTGAAAATGTGCCGTTCAGCTCCGTGACTGTGGAAAGAGTATTCAGAAAGGAGGAACTATGCCACGCCTAAAGAAATCGAAAGCTAAGCAACTGGAAGAGAAACGGGAAGAGCGGTTCCTTGAACATTATCGCGCCAGCAAGTCACAATTTAGGTTAAAAGAGCGAGATATTGCTGCAAAGCTTGACGTTGCAGAATCCACCTTGCGGAAGTACAAAGGTAATTTCGGCAAGATTCGAATTGAAGACTTTTGCCGTCTTGGGGACACATTTGAGTGGACCGGAGAAGTGTATCAGGACATTTTCGAAGCATAAAATGAGTCCCCGCCGGATGGTACTACATCCGGCGGGGCGGGCCAAGCCGATTGAAAACGGCAATCAGGCTTGATAGAACAACTATACCATCGAACATCCTTTCTGTCAAGCCGGAAAGGAGACATTTTGAAAATTCGTATCGAATTCCCCGGCGGCGAAAAGGTAGAACTGGAGCGACAGCCAATGGCGCTTAATAAGTTCTACGCACTTTGCTACATTTTCGCCGGCATATTGTTTGTGACACTGATTTTAGGATGTGTCGCTCTGAGTTGAATAAATGAATACAAGGAAGGAAAGCACATGAATATTATTACTGCTGAACCCAGAGAAGTTTGCGGAATCTGGCTAGTTGAAGTTCAGAGCCAAGGAGGGCAGAAGCTGCTGATTAACCACAATGGAACCAAAGAGGAGGCCGTCGAAAAGGCCTTGTTGGCTGAGCCGGAACCGGCGTGAGGGAGGATCTGGCAGAACAAAACTTTTGCTGAAAGGACCAGAAATTTATGTCTGTAAAAATCACACAATTTGAGGCTGAAAATATTAAGCGGATCAAGGCTTTGGCCCTGACCCCATCTCCTAACGGACTAACGGTAATTGGTGGCCGCAACAACCAGGGCAAGACTTCGGGTCTGGATGCCATTGTGTGGGCGCTGGGAGGGGACCGCTGCCGCCCCTCTCGGGCCCAGCGGGAGGGCTCCGTCCTCCCGCCCCGGCTCCGTCTGGAACTTTCCAATGGGATTATCGTGGAGCGGTCAGGTAAGAACGGAGATCTGAAGGTCACAGACGCCTCTGGCCGAAAGGCGGGCCAGCAACTGCTCAATTCCTTTGTGGAACAGCTTGCCCTTGATATGCCCCGGTTCATGCAGTCCACCAGCAAGGAAAAGGCCTCCACCCTCCTGCGCATCATCGGCCTGGAGGAGCAGGTGGAAAAGCTGGAGCGGCAGGAGAAGGAGTTATACGACCAGCGGCACGCTATCGGCCAGATTGCCGATCAGAAAGCCAAGTACGCCAAGGAGCTGCCCAGCTATCCCGAGGCCCCCGCCGAGCCGGTTTCCGCCTATGATCTCATTCAGCGCCAGCAGGACATCCTCGCCCGGAACGGCGAGAACCAACGCAAGCGGGAACGGGCCGCCCAGCTGGAGCAGGAAAAGCAGGATATTTACCTCCAGTTGGAGAAGTTGAGCGCAAAATATACCGCTGTGTGTGCGGACTGTGAAGCGGCCCAAAAGTCGGCCCTTGACCTTCAGGACGAGGCTACTGATGAACTGGAGTCCAGCATCCGGGATATTGAGGCTGTCAACGCCAAGGTACGCACCAATCAGGAGAAGGCCCGGGCGGAGGCGGAGGCCCGGGCGTACGGGGACCAGTACGCCGGACTGACGGCCCAGATTGAGGACGTGCGGCTCCGGCGGACGAAGCTGTTAGAGGGGGCGGACCTGCCCCTGCCGGGGCTCTCCGTGGAGGACGGCGAGCTGACGTACCTGGGCAAGCCCTGGGACTGCATGAGCGGCAGCGACCAACTGAGGGTGTCCACCGCCATTGTCCGGGCACTGAAACCGGATTGCGGCTTTGTGCTCCTGGACAAGTTGGAACAAATGGATCTGGAAACCCTGCGGGAGTTTTCCGCCTGGATGGAGGCCGAGGGGTTGCAGGGGATCGCCACCCGTGTGTCTACTGGCGGGGAGTGCTCCATCATCATTGAGGACGGTTACGCCAAAGACCCGGCGGCCCCCGCCCCGGCCACTGCGGCGGGGGCCGCCCCTACATCTTGGAAATCAGGTGAATTTTAATGCGGGATAATTTGAAAAATGCCCGCAAGGCGGCGAAGCTGACTCAGCAGGCAATGGCGGACAAGCTAGGAATTAGCCTTAGATACTATCAGCAAATTGAATCTGGGGACAGAACGGGTGACTTTGAAATCTGGGATAACTTGGAGGACATCACTGGAATCCATCAAAGGACTTTAAGAGCGATAAGTCCCGGCAAAGCAAATAATCGGTAGGGACTTCCAGCACATCAGCAAGCTTTATTAGCATATCTAAAGGCGGTTCCCGTGTTCCCTGCTCATAGCACTGGTAGCTCCTAAGTGCAAGTCCAACAGCGTCCGAAATTTTTTGTTGTGTCAGCCCCCTGGCCATTCGTGTTTCACGCAATTTCTTTCCAAACATATGAGCCTCCTAAAAAAGTTCTTGACTACGTGCAAATTGTACGCTATAATGCAGGATACGACAACGTGCAGATAGCACGTAATCAAGGAGGAGCATAGTATGTCAGAAATTGAGAAAATGAAGCGGTATATTGAGCGGACGAACATCAAGGACAACAGCGACGCCTTTTGTATGCGGAGCCGGGACGTTGTAACACTTCTGACCTACGGCGGTCAGGCGGACGCTATCATGCTGGCGTTCGACTATGGCCGCGCCAAGGGCTACCGGGCCGCAAAAGCGGAGGTAAAACATGGGTAAACTGATTGATTTGACCGGGCAGAGGTTCGGTAAGCTGACGGTTATAGGCCGGGCGGGAACCCAGTGCGGACATGTTATATGGCGCTGTGTGTGCGACTGCGGAAATCAAGTGCTTTCCCCTTCGGGGGACCTCCGCAAAGGAAAGACAAAGAGTTGCGGTTGTGCAAAGAAAAACCGTGCAGCCTCTATGGCAAAAATGGCGGGGAAGGCACGTGGAGACCGAATGAGGACACATGGTCTTAGTGGAACAAGGCTTTACAATGTGTGGAAGGCAATGCGGGAACGCTGCAACAATCCGAATGATAAGTACTACCCGGACTATGGAGGACGAGGTATCCAAGTATGTCCAGAGTGGGATGATTTTGAAGTATTTTTTGAGTGGGCTATGGCGAATGGCTATGACCCGGATGCCCCTTTTGGTGAGTGTACCATTGACCGAGTCGACAATGACAAAGGGTATGAGCTGTCTAATTGCCACTGGATTAGCTTAACTGACCAAGCAAATAACAGGAGGAAACGAAAGAAATGAACATTACCCGAGGGAAAATCCCCAGCGCAAAGAAAATTTGCGTGTACGGCGTGGAAGGTGTTGGAAAAAGCACATTTGCAGCCCACTTCCCTACACCGTTGTTTATTGACACGGAGGACAGCACAAAGGAACTGGACGTGGCCCGGTTCGATAAGCCCACCTCATGGGAGATGCTTTTGCAGGAAGTGCGGTATGTAATTGACCATCCCGAGGTTTGCAAGACGCTAATTATTGATACCTTGGACTGGGCGGAAAAGTTGTGCATCAAGTCCGTCTGTGCCAAATATCAGAAAAACGGTCTGGAATCGTTCGACTATGGCCGGGGGTACACCTTTACTTATGAGAGTTTCGGAGAACTGCTAAACCTACTGTCAGAAGTCACAAACCGAGGCATTCATGTTGTACTTACCGCTCATGCCGCAACAAAGCGGCGGGAGCAGCCAGACGAATTTGGAACTTATGACTGCTGGGGACTGAAATTGATTGACAGTCCAAAATGCAGTATCGCCAACATGGTAAAAGAATACGTGGATATTCTGCTTTTTGTCAACTACAAGGTTATGGTTGTAGCGGCAGACGATAAAGGCAAAAAGCACAAAGCGCAAGGCGGCAAACGTATCATGTACACTGCTCACCACCCGTGCTGGGACGCTAAAAACCGGCTGGGACTGCCGGAGGAGTTACCCTTGGACTTCTCCGCCCTGGCCTCGCATATCAGCCCCCCGGCGGCCTCTGCCCCGGTGCCGCCCCCTTCTCCCCCTGTCAATTCACAGCCTGCCCCGCCTTCTCCCCCGCCTGTCCCGCCGCAGACCGATGCGCCTACTACGGCTCCCGGCTCTACGGGACAAAATAACCCTCCTCCTCCGCCCCAGGAGGCCCCGCCGCCCCCGCCTCTTCCCCCGGAGGCTGACCCGGCCCCGGCGCCCCAGGAGGATGCCAAGCCCCAGGATAACGCTGATGCGCTCAAGGCGCTGCGTGACCTTATGAACGCCAACGGCGTACTTGACCACCAGGTACAGGCCGCCTTTGCGGCCCGTGGGTATTTCCCGGAGCAAACCCCGCTGGAGAATTTGCCGGCTGACTTCATCCAGGGCGTTTTGGTCGGGGCGTGGGCGCAGGTCTACAACTGGATCAAGGCCAACGATCCCCTCCCCTTTTAGGGCCTTATAACCTAGGAAGGAAAGAGAGGATAGTTGTACGGGTAAGTGCAACTATCCTCCTGCAAAAATTTTGAACAGCTTGAAAGGAGCTACAACATGAGCGAGTACGATTCTATGCCCCGCGAATTTGGCTGGGATGATGAAATCCAGCGCGACGACAGCCCGTTTCAGATTCTCCCCGAGGGGGACTACAACTTCACCGTGAAGAAGTTCGAGCGCGCCCGGCACAGCGGCAGCGAGAAGATCCCGGCCTGCAACAAGGCCATCCTGACGGTGACTGTCAGCAGCTCCGAGGCCTCTGGCGATGTGCTGACCAACCTTTTCCTCCACAGCAAGTTTGAGTGGAAGCTGTGCCAGTTCTTTACCTCCATCGGCCAGCGCAAGCACGGTGAGGCCAAGCGGATGAATTGGGGGGCGGTTCCCGGCTCCACTGGCGTCTGCCATGTGGGAATCCGCAAGTGGACGGGTAATGACGGGAAGGAGCGGGAGAACAACGAAATCACGGAGTTTTATGACCCGGAAAATGCGCCTGAGCTCGCGAGTGCCCCGCCTCCCCAGAAAAGTGATGGGCAGTCCTTTTGGGAATTGCCGCATGATACTCCAAACCCCTGGAACACCGGTAAATTCTGATGGATCTGAGGCCATATCAACAGGAGGCACGGGATGCTGTAGAGAACGACTGGTCTTCCGGGCTCCTCAGAACGCTCCTGGTATTGCCAACCGGCTGCGGAAAGACCATTGTGTTCAGCAAGATTGTTGAGGATATGGTGTGCTCCGGCCGCCGGTGCCTGATTCTGGCTCATCGCGGGGAGCTGCTGGGCCAGGCCGCTGATAAGCTGCTCCAGGCCACGGGACTCCGCTGTTCCGTGGAGAAGGCTGAGGCAACATGCCTCGACAGTTGGTACCGGGTGACCGTTGGCTCTATCCAGAGCCTTATGAGGAAGAAAAGGCTGGAGCAATTCCCGGCTGACTATTTCGACGTGATTGTGGTGGACGAGGCCCACCATGCTCTATCTGACGGCTATCAGAGGGTACTTACTCATTTTGAGGGGGCCAGGGTGCTGGGCGTCACCGCTACCCCCGACCGGGGGGATATGCGGAACCTGGGGCAGTACTTCGAGCACCTGGCCTATGAGTACACCCTGCCCAGGGCCATCAAGGACGGATACCTCTGCCCGATCAAGGCCGTCACCATCCCCCTGACCCTTGACCTCTCCCATGTGGGGGTACAGGCTGGGGACTTCAAAAACTCCGACATTGACACGGCCCTTGACCCCTACTTACACCAGATTGCCGAGGAGATGCACGCCTACTGCGAGAACCGCAAGACGGTGGTGTTCCTGCCCCTGGTCCGTACTTCTCAAAAGTTTTGCCGTCTGCTCAATGCCCAGGGGTTCCGGGCGGCGGAGGTCAACGGCAACAGCCAGGACCGGGCGGAAGTCCTCAAGGATTTCAAGGCCGGGAAGTATAACGTCCTGTGTAACTCCATGCTGCTGACGGAGGGCTGGGATTGCCCGAGCGTGGATTGTGTGGTGGTGCTGCGGCCCACCAAGGTACGGAGCCTGTATAGCCAGATGGTCGGGCGCGGTACCCGACTGTTCCCCGGCAAAGAAGATCTGCTGCTCCTGGACTTCCTGTGGCATACCGAGCGCCATGAGCTGTGCCACCCCGCCAACCTGATTTGTGAATCGGACGAGGTTGCCCGGAAGATGACCGAGAACATCGAGGTGGCCGGATGCCCGGTTGATATTGAGGAGGCCGAGAAAAAGGCCAGTGAGGACGTTGTGGCCCAGCGGGAGGAGTCGCTGGCAAAGCAGCTGGCTGAAATGCGCTCCCGCAAGCGCAAGCTGGTGGATCCCCTGCAATTTGAAATGTCCATCCAGGCGGCAGATTTAACGGGGTACAAACCCTCATTTGGTTATGAGATGGGACCACCGTCTGATAAACAAAGAGCGGCACTGGAGAAATTCGGTATATTCCCAGATGAAATCGAAAATGCGGGCAAAGCCTCTCTGCTGCTAGAACGGTTGGCAAAACGCCGCACGGAGGGGCTTACAACACCTAAGCAAATTCGATTTTTAGAAGGGAAAGGCTTTCAGCGCGTAGGCACATGGAGGTTCGATACCGCTAAGCACATGATTGATAGGATAGCTGCAAATGGCTGGAAAGTCCCCTCTGGAATCATCCCATCTGAATACAAGGACGGTGAATAGATGTGCGCGAAAATTTGAAGAACGCACGCAAAGCGGCGGGCTTGACTCAACAGCATTGACCGTATAGATGTTAATGGAAACTACGAGCCAGGAAATTGTCGGTGGGCCACCGCTAAAGCGCAAGCAAATAATCGGCGGCCCCGGCGCAAGTAGGAGAGTAAGTGTAATGGAAAACACCCTTGATCTGCGGGAGGCGCTGGAGCATATCGACCCGGCAGGCCTCTCATATCAGGATTGGGTCGCCGTGGGCATGGGGCTGAAGGAGGCGGGCTATCCCGCCTCCGCCTGGGAGGACTGGAGCCGCCGGGACGGTAAGCGCTATCATCCGGGGGAGTGCCTGCGTAAGTGGGAGAGCTTTACCGGGAATGCGGAGCCGGTCACAGGCGGAACAGTGGTGAAAATGGCCATGGACATGGGCTGGCGGCCTACCCCCTCGCAACCAGGCCATGAATTAAGCTGGGATGATGAAATCAGCGCCAAGGACGAGCAGGTGATTGTCAATCCGGCCTGGTTGGAATCCAAGGAGATACAGGAGCCCCCCGACAGTAAATGGCACCCGGCCCATGACCTGATTGAATACCTCGGCACCCTCTTTTCCCCGGATGATTACGTCGGCTATGTAACAGAGACATTCGAGGCGGAGGACGGGGAGCGCAAGCCCACCCGAGGGAACTATGACCGCACGGCGGGCCAGCTGATCGAGGCGCTGAAGAAGTGCGGGGATGATCTGGGGGCGGTACTGGGGGATTATGACCCCGGCACGGGGGCCTGGATACGGTTCAATCCCCTGGACAGCAAGGGCGTGAAGAATGACAACGTGACCGCCTTTCGGTTTGCCCTGATTGAATCGGACAGCATGGACCTGGGGGAGCAGAACGCCATCATCCGGGAATTGGAGCTGCCCGTGGCCTGCCTGGTGTACTCGGGCGGCAAGAGTCTCCACGCCATTGTCCGCATTGATGCCGCCTCCTATGAGGAATACCGCACCCGTGTTGACTACCTGTATTCCGTCTGCGAAAAGAACGGGATGAAGGTAGACAAGCAGAACCGTAACCCCTCCCGGCTGTCCCGACTGCCCGGCGCCAAGCGGAACAATCACAAGCAATTTCTGGTGGATACCAATATCGGCAAGGCCTCTTGGAGTGAGTGGCGGGAGTGGATCGAGAGTGTCAGCGATGACCTGCCAGACCCGGAGAATATGGCCTCCGCCTGGGACAACCTGCCCCAGCTGGCCCCGCCTCTGATTGAGGGCGTTCTGCGTCAGGGCCACAAGCTGCTCCTGGCCGGGCCGAGCAAGGCCGGTAAGTCCTATGCCCTGATTGAACTGTGCTGCTCCATCGCCGAGGGGCGGCCGTGGCTGGGGTTCTCCTGCGCCCAGGGGCGTGTGCTGTACGCCAACCTGGAGCTGGATAGGGCCTCCTGCCTACACCGTTTCCGGGACGTGTACGAGGCCCTGGGATACCCCCCGCAGCACTTGGGGAGTATTGATGTCTGGAACCTCCGTGGCCGCTCCATTCCCATGGATAAGCTGGCACCCAAGTTGATACGCCGGGCTATAAAAAAGAACTATATCGCAATCGTTATTGATCCCATTTACAAGGTCATCACCGGCGACGAAAACAGCGCCGACCAGATGGCGAAATTCTGCAATCAGTTTGACAAGGTATGTACCGAGCTGGGCTGTGCGGTCATTTACTGCCACCATCACAGCAAGGGCAGCCAGGGGAGCAAGCGGAGCATGGACCGGGCCAGCGGCTCGGGGGTATTCGCCCGTGACCCTGACGCCCTCCTTGACCTGATTGAACTGCCGATAGGCGAGGATCTTCGCAAGCAGGAGGTCAACAACGCCGTGGGCCGGGCCTGTACGTCGGCACTCCGGGCGGCGGGGAAATTGGATGAGGTCAGCCAGGACGATCTATGCAGTGAGAAGGCCGCCCTGGCCGCCGTAGAGGCCGCTTTAGGGCCGCAGGGGTACAAGGACACTATGGCCGCCGTGGAGGCCGCTAAAAAGGCCGCAGAGGCCCGTACAGGGTGGCGTATTGATGGGACACTCAGAGAGTTTCCGAAATTCCCCCCGGTCAACCTGTGGTTTGACTTCCCTGTTCACCGCAGCGACGAGAGCGGGGTTTTGGACGGCATCGACCCGGAGGGGGAGCAGCGGCCATCCCAGAAGGGGAAAGAGGCCCGAAAAAGGCAGGCGGAAAAGCAAAAAAACTACAAGCAGCGAAAATACGCGATTGCAATTGAAAATTTCCGGTTTGGACATGATTACGAATACCCTACCGTCAAAGAACTCTATGAGGAGCTTAAGCGGAGCGCCGAGGCGGACGGCGAGGATTATCCAGCAGAAAAAACGGTGCGAAATTCTTTGAAAAATATCGGGTACGTGATCGACAAAAGTACAGGCAGGATTTGCCCGGCACCTGAAAAAGACTGGTAACGGGCACTTGCCCGCTACCTTAATACAGGGCATGACGGGCATATTCCCGTAACCTAAAAAACAGGTCGGGCGGGTGCCTGCCCGCCGCCCTTATATACTACGTATATAAATACTACGCCGGGCAAGCCCTCTGTACGGGTGCCCACCCTAACGTGTGGGGGGCATAGCTCCCCCCACACACGGGAGGGACACCCGCCCAGTACATCCGCGAAGAAAAATAAGCGATACTTTAGCGGGGTAAAGACACATGGGGATTGAGTTTTTTATGCCGATGATCCCGCCCACCGCCACACGCCAAGAACCAAGAGCAGTGGGCCGGGCCCCCTGGAAAACCAACTTGATTTGACTGGAGGGAAAATATGATCCGCTTTACAATCCCATACCCCCCCACGAAAAAGGGGAAAGCGGTCTTCTGCAAGCGCTTTGGGCTGAACGCCTACTACGCTGGGAAGCACTGGGCGCAGCGGAAGCGGGATGCCGATGAATTACATATGCTGGCCCGCTCAGCCATGAACCGCGCTCACGTTAAAAAGCAGCCCTTTGAAAATCCTGTGGAAATCCGGTTCTATTGGGACGATGGCTTAGACGCAGACAACCACGCGGTGATCGGAAAAGCCATTGTGGATGCCATGAGAGGGACCGTCCTCCACGAAGATGACCGGCGATATGTAGCGAAGGTTTCCCATGAGTTCTGGGGCGGAGGGGAGATTCTTGTGGAAGTGAAGGAGATTTGCAAAGATGAAAACAAATGATACGCGAAGAAGAGAGCGCCGTACCTGCGGGACATGCCTTTGGTATGACCCGCTTGGCGATCTCTGCCGGAACCCCGCTTCCCCGCATGAGTGGAGGAACATGGAGCGGGGAATGGATTGCAGGAAGTGGGAGAAGGAAAAATGCAGCACGTGTTGAGCCTTTCTTACGGGAAAGACAGCCTTGCGTGTCTGGGAGCAATTGAGGAGCTTTGCTGGCCCCTTGACCGGATTGTCCATTCTGAGGTTTGGGCTACCGATACCATACCAGCGGACTTGCCGCCGATGACGGAGTTTAAGTCCCATGCCGACAATATGATTATGAAGCGCTTTGGAATTGAAGTTGAACACATTCGTAGTCAGATTACGTACGAACAAGCGTTTTATAGGATCCTTGGAGGTGAAAACAGACCGGGAGAAATTTATGGATGGCCGTTCCGAAAGGGGGCGTATTGTAACAGTGACGTTAAAATGCCGCCGCTTGATAAAATTGAACGCAGAAACATTGTTTATATAGGCGTCGCTTTTGATGAACCAAACCGATTTCACAACCTGACCAATACCAAGAAAAGCCCATTAGTTGAAGCCGAATGGACTGGGGCGATGTGCCGCGAGTGGTGCAAGAAGAATGACCTTCTATCGCCGATTTATACGACTGCAACAAGGGGAGGATGTTGGTTCTGCCATAACCAGAGTATCAACCAGCTCCGCCTCCTCCGAAAGAACTACCCAGAATACTGGGCGCTGATGCTGAAATGGGATCAAGATAGCCCGGTAACGTTCTGCGCAGACGGGAAAACAGTGCATGACTTTGACCGCCGCTTTCAATTGGAAGAATTTGGCTTTGTGCCAACTGGCCGAAAATTCCGGTGGGGAATGATCGGCCAAATAAATTTATTTGAATGGATGGAGCGTGGGGAGTATGAGCATTGACCAGTACCTTGTGCCGTATGGAAGCACCGCCAATATCTGCTTTGACTGCCAGCTGGCATGTGGCAGATGCTCTTGGAGCGGAAGAGCTCCAACGACGTGGGAACTGTTGTTTGATCCTGTCCCCGGCTGGACGGCGAAGAAATCCAGAAAGAGCCATAATGATACATATCACATCACAGCGTGCCCGCTATTTATCCCTGATGAGCCAAGAGAAACGGAGGCCGATAATTTTGTCTGAAAAACACTTGCATTCTCCGGGAATACGTGGTAAAGTGAACGTAAAGAACGGATGGGTTACATGCCCGGTTTGCAATCGAAATCATCGGCTTCTGCGGATCAATGAAGACACAGAGGCCAAGGGCCTTCCGGTCTACTGTAGGTGCTGTAAAGCGGAAGTGATATTGAATATCGGGAGAGGCCAGAGCACTTAATGCCAGAGCCCACAACCTCCTTAATGGGGGCTGTGGGCTCTTTTTGTTTTTTCGAAAGAAGGCGGAGGGTTGGCATGAAATTAACACCAAAGCAAGAGCGATTCGTACAAGAATACCTGGTGGACCTCAATTCCACCGCTGCCGCCAGGAGAGCTGGGTACAGCACAAAAACAGCGGATAGGATAGGACCGGAACTGCTTGGTAAAACCTGTGTTTCTCAAGCAATTCAGGAAGCAATAAAGCAGCGCGAGAAGCGTACGGAGGTTACGCAGGACTATGTGATTGAGAAGCTGAAGCAGATCGCCGACAAAGAGGCGTCCGACGCACAGGAAAGCAATTTGAAGTTTTCCAACAAGCTCAAGGCCCTGGAGCTTCTGGGCAAGCACGTAGGTGCATTTGAACCGAAACAGGACGAAACCGCGTCCAACGGTGCAGTGAGGATTATCATTGATGTTTGACATTTACATTTCCGAAAAGCTGGGCCCCGCGTTCCACCAGCTGGCCCATGACGTCTTCCGGCATGGTCATACCCATTACGACCTGTCCGGCGGGCGCGGTTCCCTGAAGTCCTCCTGCGTGTCTCTGCTGGTGCCTCCGCTGCTGATTGCGAACCCCGGTGCCCATGCCCTTGTGCTGCGGAAGGTAGCCAATACCATCCGGGACAGCGTGTATTCACAATATGTCTGGGCAATCGGCGAGCTGGGAATGGCGGATCATTGGACTGCCAAGGTCCAGCCTATGGAGCTGATATACGAGCCTACCGGCCAGAAGATCATGTTCCGGGGCGCGGATGACCCTATGAAAATCAAATCCATCAAAGTTCCTTTCGGATATATCGCTGTCACGCACTTCGAGGAGAAGGACCAGTTTGCCGGGCGAAAAGAGATACGTACCATTTTACAGTCAACTATGCGCGGCGGCTCAACATTCTGGAACTTCGAGAGCTATAACCCGCCAATCAGCCGGGATAACTGGGCCAACAAGGACAGCCTGGATGACATCCCTGACCGGCTCTGCCACAAGAGCACGTACCTGGAAGCGCCTCCGGAATGGCTGGGCGAACAGTTTTTAGCGGAAGCGGAACGCCTCCGGCGAACCGATGACCGGGCATACCGCCACGAATACCTTGGCGAGGCCACCGGAACCGGAGGAAACGTTTTTGAGAAATTGGAGCTGCGGGAAATCACCGAGGAAGAGATTGCATCCTTTGACCGGATTTATCAGGGAGCGGACTGGGGATGGTACCCGGACCCCTTTGCCTTTATCCGCCTCCATTACGACCGGGCGCGGGAGACAATTTTCCTCCTGGATGAAATCTATAAAAACAAGCTCCCCAATGAGGAGGCGGCGGCGGAGATCAAGCGGAAGGGTTATGACGATGCGTACATCACCTGCGACAACGCGGAACCGAAATCTGTCTCCGATTTCCGGGCCTGCGGCCTCCCCGCCAAAGAGGCCGTTAAGGGCCCCGGAAGCGTAGATTACGGTATGAAGTGGCTGCAAAAACGGACCATCGTCATCGACCGGCGGCGGACGCCCAACGCCTATGAAGAGTTCGTGGGCTATGAGTATGAGCGGAATAAGGACGGCGAGATCATCAGCGGATACCCAGACGCCAAAAACCATTTGATCGACGGCACACGGTACGCGCTGGAACGGGTATACCGCAGGAGGGGAGCGACAGCATAATATGAAAATCCTCGTGGCCTGTGAAGAATCACAAGCGGTTACAAAAGAATTACGTCTACTTGGTCACGAGGCTTACTCTTGTGACATTGAACCGTGTTCAGGCGGTCATCCAGAGTGGCATTTGCAGGTGGATGCACTTGAACTGCTGAAAATGCGGTGGGACATGATTTTGGCGTTCCCGCCGTGTACATATCTCTCCAATGCTGGAGCAAAACACCTTTTTCGGGGCGGGCAATTAAATCAGGAGCGTTATCAAAAAGGGATTGCCGCAAAAGAGTTTTTTCTTTCTTTTCTCAACGCTGACTGTCCAAAAATTGCCGTTGAAAATCCTGTTTCCAGTCGTATATATCAAATGCCGCCGCATACGCAGGAAATCCAGCCGTGGCAGTTTGGGCATCCTGTGCAGAAAAAGACGCGCCTGTGGTTGAAAGGATTGCCGATGCTTATTCCGACAGAAATTGTATCACCTGACTGCGGATGCCATGAGGCTGGAACATGGTTTATGAAGGGCGGGAAAGACCGACAGAAAAATCGGGCAAAAACTTTCCCAGGGATTGCCCGCGCTATGGCTGAACAATGGGCTGGGAAATTGTAAGGCGGTGACACCGTGACAGACATTGTCAATATACTGAAATCTCTTGGCTACTACACGGTCCCTGCTTCCTTCTATGGTGATATTGCCGTTTGGAAGTCCTGGTATGACGGAAACGTAAGGAGTTTCCACCGCTACCAGGTATACAATGGCATACAGCGCGTGGACTGCCGCCGGTACTCCATGGGAATGGCGAAGAAGGTTGCGGAAGACTGGGCTAACCTGCTACTGAACGAAAAAGTCAAAATTACTCTGGAAGGCACGGCGGAGCAAAAATTCTTTGACAGCGTGTGTAAGAAGAACAACTTCGCGGTCAAGTCCAACGAAATGCAGGAGCTAAAAGCCGCGCTGGGGACCGCCGCCTATGTGGTCCGGGCCTCCGGGGTGAGTGTGGGCAATGAGACCGGGAATGTAACTAACGGCGAGGGAGCGGCCCTTAAAGTCGACTATGTGGCCGCGCCCAATATCTTCCCGCTGTCCTGGGAGAATGGAACCGTCAAGGAGTGCGCTTTTTCCAGCGCCGTCATGGATGGCGGAAAGGAATATACATACCTCCAGATCCACCGCAAGGGAGAAGATGGGAACTATATCGTCGAGAACCGCCTGTACCAGAGCGGCACAAAAGCGGAGCCATCAACGGTAAAGTCCATGGTGAACGTGCCGCCTGTTGTGCATACAAATTCGCCAACGCCCCAATTCGTCATCGACCGGCTGAACATTGTTAACAATGTGGACAACACCCTGCCTATGGGCATCCCGGCTTTTGCCAACGCCATTGATCAGCTCAAGGGCGTGGACGTTGCCTATGACAGTTATGTCAACGAGTTTGTGTTGGGGAAGAAGCGGGTAATGGTCCGGCCTGGAGCTGTTAAGGACCTTGACGGAAACCCGGTGTTTGACCCATCTGAGCTGTATTATTACGTCCTGCCGGAGGATACAGTAGAAGGCAACATTATCCAGCCTATCGATATGACTCTCCGCACAGCGGAACACAACGCAGGCTTACAGGATATGCTCAACGCTCTGTCAAGCCGCTGCGGGTTCGGGGAAAACCACTACCGCTTCGACAGCGGAAGCGTGGCAACTGCTACGCAGGTCATCAGCGAGAACTCCACCATGTTCCGCACCATCAAGAAGCATGAGATTGTCCTGGAACAGGTGCTAACGGAGCTGTGCCGGATCATTCTGCGACTGGGTAATTCCGTCATGGGGATGGGGCTGAATGAGGATGTGGAAATCTCTATCGACTTCGATGACAGTATCATTGAGGACAGGAAGTCGGAATTACAGGAGATGCGTGCCGATGTTGCGGCGGGGTTGATTCGTGGAGAATTGTACGTTGCAAAGAAATATGGAGTTACTGAGAACGAAGCAAAAAAAATGATGCCAAGTATGGAAGATATGACGGACGAGGAACAGGACGAGTTGGAGTAAATGCTTGCGGCGGGAATAAGCCGGATGGATTGAAGAAAAATTGATATGCGATTAATTGATGCGGAAAAACTGGAAAAGTTTATCGAAGATGGATTGAACAACGCAGACAAAAACAAACGGTTTGGCCATGATGCCATTGAAATTATGACTGAAGTTCATTTTTCTGAAACGGTTGACGCGGTACCCGTTGTGCGGTGCAAAGATTGTAAGTTTCGGACTGGTTTGCCTGGGCAACCTAATATTCTTTGCGGCCAAATGAAAGAAAACGATTTTTGTAGTTATGGCGAGAAAGTCAAATAAGCCTGACCTCACCCACCGCCTGACAGCAGAAAGTTGGTGATGCCCGGATGAAGTATCCGTTCTCCTGAATTACTGGACGCCATCCCAGAAGAGCTGGCCGAACTGTTCCGGGACCTGGAGCTGAAGCTGCTGGAAGAGATATGCTCCCGGCTCAAGATCGCGGGTCAGCTCAACGAGGTCACGGTGCAGGATATCCGCGCTCTTCGCGCCCACGGTATCGATCTGGAGGACATCAAGAAGGCCATTCGGAAGGCCACTGGCACCGGCGAGGAAAAGCTGGACAAGCTTTTGGACGATGTGGTGTCCCGCAATCAGCAATACTATACCGAGATGGTCGATCTTGCCGGTGTGATGGCGCCGGAGCGGCTGGTAAATGAAGCGGACATATCCGCCATCCGGCGGCAGACGTGGGGCGCATACAAGAATATAACCGGCTCTATGGGATTCCTGACCGTGCAGGGCGGGCGGCTCATGGTAAGCGAACCGGCAAAGGCGTATGAGCGGGCGTTGGACAACGCGCTCATGCAGATACAGTCTGGGGCCATCAGCTATACGCAGGCAATCTCGGAGCAGGTGCAGCAGCTGGCGGACCGGGGTCTGTGCGTGGCGTTCGACAAGAACGGGAATCCGATAAAAAATGTGGTCAAGTACGAAAAGGGCGGAATCCAGCAGCTTGACGTCTGTATCCGCCGCGCAGTGATGACCGGCGTGAACCAGCTCAACCAGAAGTACCGAGAGCAGTCCATGGACTACCTGGAGACGGACCTGGTGGAGGTCACGGCCCACCTTGGGGCACGAAACATTGACGGGACCAACGGCTGGGAGAACCATGCGAAATGGCAGGGGAAGGTGTACCGATGGCAGTGAGAATAAGCAGTGGAGATGAAATCGAAAAATGAGCAATTATACTGGGAGGTGAGGCAATGGCAGAATACCCTGATTTTGTGGAAAAGTGCGGATATGGCTCCGTTACTGGCATAGGAGGGGCTAACTGCCGATGTACGGCATAGCTTCTGGCCCTTTATAGAGGGCGTCTCCGAGCGCACCTACACCGATTCGGAACTGGAGGCCATGAAGCCGGAAAACCGGCCTGAGATCGAGTTTGAGGGACGAAAGTACGATGATTATCAAGCCACACAAAAGCAGCGGCAGATCGAGCGCACCGTCCGCAAGCTGAAACGCCGCAAGGTCGCTTTCGAGGCGGCTGGCCTGACGGAGGACGCCCAGGCCGCAAGCATCCGTCTACGCCGCCTGAATGCGGAATACCGGGCTTTTTCCAGGGCGGCCGGCCTACCGGAGCAGCGGGAGCGAATAAACGCACTACATTCATAATTTTGACCGGCCCGACGTCGTAAAACTACGGGATAGCCGCGAGGCGTAAAACCAGGGGCGACGG
The DNA here is from genome assembly GCA_041223955.1 of Oscillospiraceae bacterium 38-13. Classification (GTDB taxonomy): domain Bacteria; phylum Bacillota; class Clostridia; order Oscillospirales; family Oscillospiraceae; genus Oscillibacter. The sequence goes on from JBCLRG010000001.1 coordinate 297,927, forward strand.
CCCGAAAACGGAGGTAACGACATGAACGAACCGAACAGCACCACCCCTGCCGCTGAGGCCAACACCCCGGCCCCTGCGCCGGAGGCCTCCCCTGAGAAGACCTTCACTCAGACGGAGCTGGATTCCATTGCTGGCAAGCGGATTGCCAAAGCTATGAAGGGCATGCCCGGAGAAGAGGAGCTTACCGCTTTCCGTGCATGGAAAGAAAGCCAGCAGACCGAACAGGAACGCTGGGACGCGCTGACCCGCGAGCGGGACGAAGGCAAAACCGCACTTGCCGCCGCCAAGGCCGAGCTGGAACAGTTCCGGCGGGAAAAGTATCTGATCGGTAAAGGCGTACCTGCCGGAGATGTGGATTATTACGCCTTTAAGATCGGACAGCTGGTCACGGATGACACCACGTTCGAGCGGGCGGCGGAAGCCTTTTTGAAGGAAAACGCGCCGCAAAAGCCCGAAAAGGCGGAGGGGACCGTCCGCGTGGATTTCGGTGCGCCTCTTGGCGCCGGGCGGTCTTCCATGACCATGACGGACTACATCAACCAGAGACTGCGCGGCAGATAGCCGCAGAAAGGAAAAATTATGCCTGATAATACCGTTGCTATTTTGCGCGAACAGACGCAAGCGCTGATCAAAACCGAGGAGATCAACGAGATTATCCAATCCACGGTGGAAAACTCCGTGGCGCTCCGCATGATGACCAGGCTTCCCAATATGGCGACCAATGCCAGGGAATATCCCATCATGGACAACTACCCCATGGCCGGATTCGTGGAGGGTGACGCGGGCCTGAAAATGACCACGAAAATGCAGTGGAGCAAGAAAAAGCTCTACGCGGAGGAGATCGCCGCCATCGTCGCGATTCCGGACAACGTGGTGGCGGATGCTTCCTATGACATCTGGGGGCAGGTCAAGCCCCGCCTGACCGAAGCCGCCGGGCGCGTCATTGACAAGGCCATTTTCTTCTCCGCAGACAAACCCAAGTCGTGGAGAGAGGGCATCGTACCCGCCGCCATTTCCGCCGGAAATACGGTTGCCGCAACCACTGACCTCTATAAGGATGTGTTCGCGGAAAACGGCCTGATTGCTAAAGTCGAGGAGGACGGCTATTTCCCCAGCGGCATCCTTTCCGCCATCTCCATGCGGGCGAAGCTGCGGGGACTGCGGGATAAGAGCGACCGCCCCCTTTTCCTGGAGAACATGCAGGGCACCACGCCTTATGCGCTGAACGGCATGCAGCTGGAGTTTCCCCGGAACGGAGCCTTTGATGATACCAAAGCCCTCATGATTACCGGAGATTTCTCTCAAGCCGTCTACGCCATCCGGCAGGATGTCACCTTTGACGTGTTTGACAGCGGCGTTGTGTCGGATGCTGACGGCAAGGTGATCTACAACCTGATGCAGAACGACATGAAGGCGATCCGCATGGTTATCCGGCTGGGCTGGGACATCTTTAACCCGCTGAACGCCATCAACGAGGACGAGACTACCCGCTTCCCGTTCGCGGTGTATACGCCCGCTACGCCCTCCGCATCCGCTGCGGCGGCTAAAACGGCAAGCCGGTAAGGAGGGCAAGGGATGGTCTACGCGGACTACGACTTTTACGCGAATGAATATTTCGGTGAGGCCATCTCCGAGGCCGCCTTCCCCGCCCTCGCCCGGAAAGGAAGCCTGTACATCGACTACATCACCCAGGGCCGGGCGGAGGCTCGCGCTGGTCTGGAGGCTGTAAAGCTGTGCTGCTGTGAGTTGGCGGAGCAGTATCAGGCCATTGAGGCGGCCCGGGAGCTGGCCCGGAAGAGCCTTGCGGCGGGGGCCGCAGAGGGCGCGGAGGTTCAGAGCGAGACTGTAAGCAGCTGGTCCCGGTCCTACCGGGCGGGAGGGGACAGCGCCCAGTCTGCGGCGCAGGCGGAGGCGCAGGGGAAGGCCGCGCTTTCCGCCATCGCCCAGCGGCACCTTGCCCGCACCGGCCTTTTGTCAAGAGCTGGGGGGTGCTGGAGATGAGCATGTTCCCCCACACGGTTACGCTGTACCAGGCAGAGACCATTCCCGGTGACCGGTACAACGACAAATTTATCAATCATATCACCGTTCTGGAGGGCGTGCTGCTAATCGCCTCTAAGGCCGCAAACGTCCGTGCTACCGGCCTTGAGGGCGCGGACGCGGTCAACCTCCACATCCCCTTTAACGTAAAGGCCGTGGATGGCGTCACAGGCAAAGAAAAAAGGTACGTTGACCCCATTGAGGGCTGGAAGAACGAGGAAGACAAGTCCGGAATCTGGACCATTTCTATCGGAACCGTGTTCGTCAAAGGCCGGGTGATCGAGCCGGGCGCGGACTGGAATCAGCTTGAACTGGGCTATGATGATGTGTATCAGGTGACAAAGGTGGACCGGATGGATTTCGGCAGCCCAGATATGCAGCACTGGGAGATCGGGGGGAAATGACGTGAAAATCATCCAACACGGACGGCCTGAAACCGTTTTGAACCAAATCAAGCGCTTCAAGTGCGTTTTCTGCAGGTGCGTGTTTGAGGCGGAGAAGAGCGAATACCAATCGGGCACTCAATACAACGAAATCTATTTCTATTGCAAGTGTCCAGAGTGCGGAAAAGAATCCGATGAAGTGAGAATGAGGGTAATTCCATGAGTTACCTCAAAATCAGCATGAAGGACCACTTTTCCGCCGGTCTGATGAAGAAGCTCCAAGAGGCTGGACCAAGGGCGGCTCATGCGGTGGCGGTACAGATTGAGACGGATACGGAGCCGTTTGTCCCTTTTTTGACAGGTTCATTATCAGAAAGAACACAAGTGATGGACGGTCAAGTCATTTATCCTGGCCCCTATGCACAGTTCTTATATCGTGGAAAAGTTTGGGTTGACCCGGTAACACACGCAGCGGGCTTTCTGACAGACGATGGATGGAAAAGCCGGTATGGTGTCAAGAAGATCGAGACAGATCGAAATCTTGTATTTACAAAGGCTCACCATGATAAAGCGCAATCACACTGGTTCGAGGCGTCTAAAGCTCAGAACATGGAGAAATGGGAGCGCGTGGCGGGAAAGGCGGTAGACAGTGAGCTCGAAAAGTGACAAGCCCCTCCCGTTGGTGGCGGTGGAGGAAGAAGACCAGATTTCCAGAAACGTCCTAATCTGGCTTAGCACCTTTCCAGGCATCCCGGACTTGGTTCTGGCTGAAAATCCCATGATTCCAATCAATTTTGAATTTCTGAAGGATAATTCCCCTGGCATGGCCCTTTCCACTATTCAATCCCCTTACATCACAAAACGCTACATACTGGGCGGATATCAGGCAGAATACCAGTTCAAGGTAATTTACCGGATTATCCCCGGTATCACTCCAAGCCCGGATAGACGTCTGAAAGCGGATGAACTTTTGGACCGCCTTGGAGATTGGGCCCGGCGAGGGAAACCGGACCTTGGGAAGGGGATACGCCCTTTGCGTGTGGAAGCAACTACCCGCGCATCCAAATTCGCTGAGTACGAGAACGGCGATGAGGACCACCAGATTTTAATGAAAATGACATATGAGGTGATATAAATGGCATTTGAGTTTAATACCCCCGCCGGTGAGACCATCGCGCGGGAACTGCTGATTGCATATCTCAACACTGGAACTGCCGCTTCCCCGGTCTGGTCTCCTCTGGGAAACCGGACAACCGACAGTTCTGAGGAATACGACTGGAGTCGCGAGAGCAGCCAGGATATTCTTGGCAAAACCCGGACCAGGATGAAAAAGCCGGTCGTAACGCAGACCTTTGACCCGTGGGAGCTGGACGGAGGTGACGCGGCGGCGGAGAAAATTCATCAGCTGGCCGTCATCGAGCAGAACGCACAGGCCCTTTGCAATCTGGATATGATGATTGCCCATTTCTATGTGGAGAGCAACGGTAGAAACTTTGCGGAGCGGTACAGCGCATGTTCTATAGAGACAACAAACCTTGGCGGCGAGGGCGGCGGAAGTATCGGCATGCCCATTACTGTGACCTATGGAGGGGAGCGGACTACCGGGACCGTCAGCAAGGGTGTGGACGGAACCGTGACCTATACTCCCGATGGGGCTGGAGGCGTTGAGGAATGAAAGAGCTTGTTTTTGATACCGGCATTGTATCGTATTCCCTTCTTGGGAAGTGCGAGGTCTGTTTCAACCCGGCGGATCACCATTTTGCGGAACGGTTCTACAACGTTTTTGACAAAATGGGGAATCTTCAGGACCATTATGCCAAAAAAGCGGAAGATTTGAAAGAACCTTCCAGAGCGTTTGATCTGGCCCGGCAGCGGGATGAGGAAATGGGGAAGGTTCTGGATAGCCTTTTTGACGCGCCGCTTTCTGAAACTGTTTTCGGAGACATTGGCTTATGCGCTTTTGCCAGCGGATTCCCTGTGTGGCTGAACCTGATGCTTTCCATTCTGGATGAGATTGAAGCCAATATCGGGGATATCCAGAAACAGGCGGACCCCCGTATTGAGAAGTATAAAGCCAAATACCAGAAGTACGCCGCCCGATACCACAAATGAACTGGGGGCTGCCGGAAAGTCTGGAGGTTCAGGGCGTGCCCCGGCCCATACGGACAGATTACCGTTGTATTCTGGATATCCTGACAGACCTCTCAGACCCGGAAACCGATGGGCCGGGTCGGGCGCTGGCGCTTCTCATTGGGCTGTATCCGGGCTTTGACGATATGCCGCCGGAGTGCTGGGAGGAAGCGGTAAACGCCGGTCTGCGGTTCATCAACTGCGATTCCGAAGATGTACCCCACAAGGCTCCCCGTCTGGTGGACTGGGAACAGGATTATGGCCTTATGATCGCGCCAATTAACCGGGTGATCGGTCAGGAGGTTCGTGCTTTGGAGTACCTGCACTGGTGGAGCTTTCTGGCCGCATACAACGAAATTGGAGATTGCACTTTTGCCCAGGTGATCCGCATTCGTGACCATCTGGCCCGGGGGAAGAAGCTGGACCGGTCCGACTTGGAGTGGTGCCGAAAAAACCGGCATTTAGTGGATTTCAAGCATAAGTATACCAATGCGGATAGGGAGCTTCTGAAAGAGTGGGGCGGAGCATAACCGCAAATTATAGGAGGTTTATTTATGGGCGGTAGGGGAAGCGCAGGAATGAATGCAGAACCAAATGTTATCAAAAACAAAGTAAGGAGGACCCGGAATGGAGTGTCTTGTCAGCGGCCTTGTAGACTGTGGATGGGAATACACTCAAATCAAAGAATTTATTCACAAAAATAATACGCGGCGGCAAATTGCCGCATAAAAAGGCGACCCAAAATCAGGCAAAATGACCGGGGTGGGTTCTGCCGCTTGTTTGAAAGGCGGGTGAATTCATGGCAAATTCTACAGCAGACGGCAGCGTAATCATTGATGTCGACATGAATGTCAGTCAGGCGGAAAAACGCCTCGGGAAGCTGCGTGGCGATGTCAAAAAAACGGAGAAAGAACTTGCGGATATGGCAAGGGCGCGGGATGAGGCAAAAGAAAAAAGCCTTTTTCAGTCTGCGGAACTGGACGCTGAGAAAGCGAAATTACAGGAGATCAAAGACAGATTGGAGAAAATCCGAAGTCTGTCGAAGGATAAGGGCATCAGCGTTGATAATCGAGAGACGTATGCCGCCAATATTCCCGCAGTTAAGCAAGAACTTGACGAACAAAAATTCCGGGTGCGTGCTTTGGAATCCGAATGGAATAAAACGGAAAATTCCGTCGATTCCTATAATCGAAAAATTGACGCTTCCAGTAAAAAACTGGACAAGCTGAAAACAGAGGCGGGGATTCTCACACAGGAAATTGATGAGGCCACCAAAAAGCAGAACGGATTCGCAAAGGCGGCTGGTGCCGCAGGCGAGGCCAAGGGCCGTCTCAGCAGTCGTATCATGGAGCTGGTGAAAAGCGCGTTCATTTTCAACGTAATTTCACGGGGCCTGACCTCTCTCCAGCAGATGACCATGAAATATATCCAGACCAACGATGAGGCCCGGCAGGCTATCGCCCAGCTGAAGGGGGCGCTTCTGACGCTGGCCCAGCCGCTGATTGAAATACTTATCCCGGCCTTTACACTGCTAGTCAACATACTGACCCAAATAATCTCGGCTGCTGCCCAGCTGGTTTCGACGCTGTTTGGGAAGACGGTGCAGCAGTCGAAGGACGGCGCAAAAGCCCTCTACAAGGAGGCTAACGCTATTGGAGCGGTTGGTGCAGCGGCAGACGAGGCGGCGGGTTCTCTGGCCGGATTCGACGAAATCGACCCCATCAACACCGAAAGCGCAAAGGGCGCGGGCGGCGGCGGTGCCGCTGGCGGCGAAATTGCTCCGGATTTTTCCGGACTGATAGGAGGGGAGCTGGACAAAATTACAGCGCTGGTTGGGGCGGCTTTGCTTGCCATTGGTGCAATTCTAGCATTCTCCGGGGCAAACATTCCACTCGGGATCGCTCTTATGGCCGCTGGTGCCGTTACCTTGGTTTCTGCAATTCATGAAAACTGGGGTGCTATCTCCGAAGAACTCAGAGGGCCAATTGGATTGATAACGGCCCTTGTGAGCACCGCACTACTTGCATTGGGCGCACTCCTTCTTTTCTCCGGTGTCAATATTCCGCTTGGATTGGCACTAATTGCAGCCGGTGCCCTTGGTTTGGCGGCGGTTGTGGCTGCAAACTGGGGGACACTTTCGGATGTTTTGAGTGGCCCAATTGGGGCAGTAACTGCCGCTGCAAGTACAGCTCTTTTAGCTATTGGTGCGCTGCTTGCCTTTTCCGGTGTTAACATACCGCTTGGCCTTGCCCTTATGGCGGCTGGGGCCGTTGGGCTGGTGGCATCTATTGCGGCGAATTGGGATTCGGTACAACAGGCGTTAGAGGGGCCGACAGGTGCAGTAACCGGACTGATTAGCGGTCTTTTGCTTACCCTTGGCGCAATACTTTTGTTTTCGGGTGCAAACATACCGCTTGGCCTTGGGTTGCTTGCAGTTGGAGCTATCGGACTTTCTTCCTCTATTGCCGCCAACTGGGAAACAATCCAAACAACGTTGCAAGGCCCAGTTGGAACAATAACCGCTATGGTTAGCGGAGCGCTTCTAGTCCTTGGCGCGATTTTGGCTTTTTCTGGTGCGGCGCTGCCGCTCGGTATTGGATTGATGGTAGCTGGAGCTGTAGGGCTGGTAACGGCAATTGCTGCTAACTGGGAGACGGTTCAAAACGCACTGGGCGGCCCAATCAGTGCAGTGACTGCTATTGTAAGTGGCGCACTTCTGGTCCTCGGAATCATTCTACTATTCACGGGGGCGGGAGTCGCGCTAGGGCTTGGACTTATAGCCGCTGGCGCTGTCGGGCTTGCGGCCACAGCGGCCCCTAATTGGGATTTTGTTCTTGACGCAATCAAGGGCGCATGGACAAATGTAAAAAACTGGTGGGGGGCTAACGCAGAAAAGTATCTTACTTTTGAGTACTGGAAGGACCGAGGGAAAGACATGATTGACGGTCTTTTAAAAGGTCTTGCGGGAATTTTTTCGGGTTTGAGAAGTTGGGCTTCCAACGTTTGGAATACCATAACAGGTTCATTTTCCGATAAAAACGCAAAAAACAGTGTGACCCAAAGTGTTAGAAGAAACACGGCTCCCTCTAACGGCTGGCAAGCGGTAATTCCCTCTATTCCGGAAGCCAAAATCCCCCGCCTTGCCAAGGGCGCAGTCATCCCGCCGAACCGGGAATTTATGGCGGTACTGGGAGATCAGCGGAGCGGGACGAACATCGAGGCCCCGGAGGAGCTCTTACGGAAGATTGCCCGGGAGGAATCTTCCGTTGGTAATGAAAGCGTTGTCACGCTGCTGGAGGCCCTGCTGGAGGCCGTGAAGGATGGACATATTATCATGGTAGACGGTTCCGTGTTTGGGCGGACAGCTATCCGCACAATCAACAATATCACAACCGCAACCGGTCGGCAGCAGCTGAAGCTCTAAGGTGATCTATGGAAGTGCTGAAAATCAACGGAGTGGACTACTCCCCCCATATCGAGGAAAAGGGCATCGGCTGGAGACGGAACGATGTGGACAGCGAAAAAACCAAACGGGTCAAAAACGGGACCCTCCGGAGGGACAAGATCACGACCAAGCGAAAGCTATCCTACAAACTGCTCCACATGACCCGCCAGCAGCTGGCGGCGCTGGACGACGCCCTGAGCGCCCCCACCTTCACAGCCTCCTATCTGGACCTGCACGGACTCCAGACCCGGAAATTTTACTGTTCCTCTTTCTCCGCCACGCTGGAAAGCGCTTACGGGGAAGAAGGTGAGTGGGGGGATGCAGCCTTTAACATGACGGAGGTGTGATTTGTGGCCCAGACTACCAGCGCCCTTTGGAAAGCCCTCTGGAGGACTAGAGGGACCATACGGGAATACAAATTTGACATCGCCGGTAAAATCTACGGCCCGGAGGCGGAGGTCTCCCATAGCGTGGACAGCGGCCTTTATGAGCAGTTCGGCATCGGCGGCGCTGCTATATCCAGACTGACCGTTTCCCTTTTCACGGATACCATCCCCAAGGGAGCTTCAATCAAACGGTTTATCCGGCTGCGGAATGGGGAACAGGTAGGCGAATGGATTCCGCAGGGAGTGTTTTTCACCAACCGGCGCAGTGAAGAGGATGGATACTGGACTGTGGAGGCCTTCGACGCCATGCGCCGGGCGGAACAGCCATGGGAACCCCGGCAGTCACTGAACTTCCCTCTGTCCATGCCCGCCGCCGTGGAGGAGTTCGCCCGTATCATGGGCGTGGAAATCGACCCGCGCACACAGCTGAATCCGGCGTATACCATCGACTACCCCGCCAGCGACCCTTCCAGCGAGACGGGGGACTATTACAGCATCCGGCAGGAGCTTCAATGGATTGCCGCCGCTCACGCAGGGAACTGGATTATGACGGGGGAGGGGAAACTGCTGCTGGTCCCCCTGCTGTCCATCCCGCCGGAGACCCACTATCTTGTAACCGAATACGGGGACGCTATTGTTCTGGGAGGTGTAAAAATCCTTGTCTGATAAATTCTTTGTGGGGCTGGACCTGGCCAGCGCAGAGGATAACGGCCTACAGCGGCCCATCTCCCGTGTGACGCTCCTTCTGGACGGAGAAAACAGCGTCACCGCTGGGAACGACACCGGTGCGGAGCTGCTGGCAGATTGCCCCCACGCAACACAGACAATGGCAAACGCCATATTGGCACAGGTCCGGGGCTATCAATATCACATGTTCCGCGCGGATGACGCGGCGCTGGACCCCTCCGCCGAGCTGGGGGACGGGGTAACGGTGGGCGGCGTGTACTCGGTCATTTCCAGAATTAGCGACGACGGGAGCGGCTATGCCGGAATCACCGCCCCCGGAGAGGCGGAGCTGGAGGACGAATACCCGATCAGCGGCCCCATGACACAGGCTTTTGACCGGAAGATTGCAACTACCCGGAGTCAAATTCTAAAAACGGCGGAGCAAATCCGTCTGGAGGTCTCCAATGAGCTGAAAGGGCTTTCTTCCTCCATTGATATCCGGCTGGACGGTATCACACTGCGGGTTCAGGGGGCGGAGGGGAACATCTCCACGCTGACCCAGACGGCAACCAGTTTGCAGACCGAGATCACCAACGCCCGGGGGGATAT
>JBCLRG010000002.1:0-299705 GCA_041223955.1 Oscillospiraceae bacterium 38-13
AAGGACTGGTACGGCGGCAACAACCAGGGTTCCGACTACCTGACTCTCGAGTTCGGTGAGGAGCACTTCAAGGACCTCCGTCTGGAGCACGACAAGTATGACCCCGCTCACGACGAGTTCGGCCGTCCTTCCAACGAGTGGAGCTACAAGAAGGTCACCATCGGCACCTTCCCCCTGGAGGCTGACTTCACTTACACCACCCAGGTTGCTCACATTGAGGCTACCGACTCCACCAAGGAGAAGGCCCTCGGCCTGCGCAACTATGACCTGATTGCCGACGGCGGCTACTCCTATTGGGGCTCTGGCTGGGACAGCAACAAGACCCCCAACTACATCCAGAACGATGGTATCACCAACCTCTGGCTGAACGGCAAGAACACCACTGCCGAGCAGGAGTACTTCAAGCAGGTTGAGAACAGCAAGGACAACAAGAAGATTGCCAACATTGCTGACTTCACCGACAATGGTACTCTCGTCGAGGTGTACGTCTCCAACGTTGACGCTGACTGGATTACCGACGTCGTTGTTATCCAGACCCAGCTGATGGAAGTCGAGAAGGTTGCTTCCGACTACGTCGCTCTGAAGCGTCAGGATACCGACAACAACCCCGTTGAGGTTGGTTACAACCAGGCTGCCATCGACGTTGAGATCGTCAACGTCAAGGACAGCAGCGAAGAGGCTTATGCCGTCCTGAAGGACCTGAAGGTCGGCGACGACGTGGCGATCGTTCCCGTGACCCGCGACGATGGCAAGAGCTATGAGGCCTCTGAGGCTTACGTGCCCGAGACCGTTTCCGGCACCTGGACCCGCGTGGACACCTATGGCAAGATCGTTGACAAGGAGTCCGTGAAGCGCGCCGTGTCCATCACCGTCGGCGGCACCGAGTACAAGGTTGCCGACTGGAACGCCAAGATGATCAAGAAGACCAACGAGGACATCAAGGCGACCCGCACTGACGTGACCCTGCTGATGGATAAGTATGGCAACGCCCTGAAGGCCAAGGGTATCGGCGATACCACCGGCTTCATGGTCATTGGCAACTACTATCAGAACCTCGTCAATGGCAAGATCAGCACCTTCGTCCATGGCTGGGACATCAACGGCAAGGAGATTGATCTCAACCTGGGCAGCAATGTCAAGTTCGACAACCACAACAGCGTCGTTGGCTACGGCCACGAGCTGGGCGAGCTGGTTCAGTACAGCAGCAGTGCCGCCACCGGTGACGCTGATTACGCTCTGATTCACAGCGACGTCCACAGCGTGTTCCCGTTCATCGACAAGACCACCGGCAATATCAAGATCGAGAACCCCGATTTCGAGACCAAGACCAACAGCCTGCGTCTGCCTCTGGCGAACGTCACTGCTGCGAATGAGAACGGCACCGGCGATCTCGAGGACAACCACGCCGATCACTTCTGCAACCTGGCCTCCATCAAGGCTGAGCTCGTGGCCAACAACGCCGAAGGCGCGACGAATGGGCTCGACTACTACACCCGGTACACCTTCGCCGACGATGTGAAGTTCATCTATGTGAACTACAGCACCGGCGAGGATGAGATCGACAGCGTCGAGTTCAAGAACGGCCGGCAGAACGTCAGCAATGACGACCTGCAGAAGACCCTCGGCAGCAACTTCATCTACTCCGCTCAGGCTTCCGTTGACGGCGACAAGATCACCTCTGTCGTGATTAAGCGCGAGAGCAGCGACGCCAGCCTGAACCGCATGCTCTACGTCATCAACTACACCGGCTTCGATGAGTACGACCGTGAGACCGGCAAGACCGGCATCGGCATCCTGGCCGCCCGCTTCACCGCTGACGGCAAGTTCGAGGACGAGGTTGAGATGATCGTTGACAAGCAGCTGAAGATCGGTTCCTTCGCCATCTACACCGACATGGGCGAGGCCACCATCAACGGCAAGACGGTTGATCACCACTATCACGTCAAGAACTTCAACAAGCACAACATCAACCCCGCTGTCCTTTATGCGGACAAGGTCAACTCCGTCAAGCTGGTTGACAGCACCGGCGGCGCTCTGACCGGCAAGACCTCTGATTACCTCCTGCGTCTGAGCGGCGTTGAGGCCCTGACCCTGGATGGCCGTCCCACCGGCAAGGTGCTGGTTGCCGATCCCGGCAATGACGGCGTGGACGCCAATGACGCCACCGATTCCTACGTGATGAGCGACTGGCGCAGCCACGGCAGTGTCAGCTCCGAGACCTTCAACGAGGGCGCCGGCATCATCTGGACCAGCGAGGCCCAGTGGCTGAACGTCTATGACGGCTACTTCAAGGGCGAGTACAACAGCACTCTGGCCGAGAAGGTCGACAAGATCGACAGCACTAAGAAGCTGAACAAGTTCATGGAAGAGGAGAACGTCGACGTGGCGGTCACCATCCTCCTGAACGAGAACCCCACCAGCGATGACTTCCGCGTTGCGTACCTCATCATCATTGAGGACGTGAAGCCCAAGACCGCTGTTGTCGAGGACGGCGTTATCTCCGTCATCGACGCGGACGGCAAGCCCGTTGCCGCTGAGAACTACACCCTGACCGTGAATGGTGCTGCTGCTACTACCTCTACCAAGGTTAAGCTCACCGACACTGTCAAGATCGTTCCCGTTGCTGGCTTCAAGGTGAGCGCTTCCGGCGCTGGCCTGACCGCCACCGCGAATCCCAACGAGTGGACTGTCACCTCTCTCACCGGCCTGACCATTACGGTCGTGGCTGACGATGCGCCCGGCGATCACTTCGACGCTGAGGACGTGACTGCCAACGCCAAGGCCAGCATCACCGACGCCAAGATCAACAGCAACAAAGCGATTGCTCTGGTTCTGAACGTTGAGGGTCCCGAGTTTGCCGCTGGCGACGCTACCACCGCTGACCTTGATTGGAAGGTCGTTGATGAGAATGGCGTTCAGATCAGCACCGGCAGCTTTGCCAGCGTGCCCGTTGGTACCAGCCGTCAGACGATTGCTCTGACTGACCACGGTGTGAGCGAGGCCGACGATCCCAACTGGAAGATCGAGCTGGTTGAGCCTGCTAACATGACTTGGAGCAAGGTTAAGGTGAAGTACACCATTGATGGTGTGGAGGCCACTGCCGCCGACATCAAGCTGGATTCTACTTCCACCGGCACCCTGCCTACCGTGCTGGCTACCACCGATACTGTTGCCACGACCGGCGCTTTCATGGATGATGCCATCTATGATGCCGCCAACGTCACGGTTCTGGACGGTGCGGACACCCTGGTTGCCAAGGCCGCCGTTGGTACGATTGGCACCGTTGCGATTACCAGCAGCACCGCGAAGCCCACTGGCACTGGCTACATCACCTATGCCTTTGAGGTTACCGAGAAGGCTGTGACCCATGCCATTAAGGCTGCTACCTCTGCTGTGGCTATCAACACTCTGCCCGAGTATGACGCCACCAAGTGGGATACGGCTGCTGCTGCTGCTACCCTGAAGGTTGAAAGCGATGTTGCCAGCGTGCTCGATGGAGCTACTGCGCCTCTGAAGCTCACCCTGGCTGGCGGCACCCTGACCGGCATCTATGGTTACAAGGTGACTGTGACTGTCGGCGGCAAGACCTATGATCCCGTGGTCATTACTTCTGCGACATCTGTGGCTCTGGGCCGTACTGATGCCCTGACCGCTGAGCTTGATCTGGGCACTGCGACTTTCGTGGTTGAGCAGATTGACAAGTTCGCTCCCGTGGAAGCTGGGACCGGCAAGGTGAAGGTTGAAGAGAATGCGGACGCTACTGCGAACACTTACACCTACACCCTCTACTTCAACCTTGATGTTGCTAACACTCTGGACATCAGCAAGATCTCCTGCGACAACGCCACTTCTACTGCTGTGAAGGACGCTTACGTCAACGGTGATACCGTTGTCGTGGTTCTTGATCATGCGGTTGAGGACGGCAAGAAGATCGCGTTTGCGGCTAGCCATGGCATTACCCAGGATGGTATTGCGGCTAACGCCCTTGCGGCTGGTGGCTTTACCAAGGCTGCTGACGGTTCTTGGACCTTCGCCTAAGCAGATAGCTCCATCTGAAGCTGTAAAATTCAGATAACCCCAAGCGACAAGGCCCCCGGACTTCGGTCCGGGGGCCTTTCCCCCTTTCCAACCCTTCCCAAAATGAGACGTGACAAACGGGGATGAATATGATATAATGCCCCCAGACAAAACCGAGAGGAGGCCCCTCCATGATCGAAAACCACGGCTTAGTTGAATACCTCCTCTCCACCAGCGGAGACCTGACCGGCCGCGAGGGCCTGACCGCTCAGCAGATCAAGCGCTTCACCGACGAGATGCCCGGCGGCTTTTTCATCTACCGCAGCGGCAGCGGCCAGATTCTCTACGCCAACCACGCCGTGCTCCGCATCTTCGGCTGTGAGACGGCGGAGGAGTTCCAGGAGCTGACCGGCGGCTCCTTCCATGGCATGGTTCACCCCGAGGACCTCCAGGCCGTGGAGAAGAGCATCCGGGAGCAGATTTTCGACAGCCGCTATGACCTGGATTATGTGGAATACCGGATTATCCGCCGGGACCGCTCCGTGTGCTGGGTGGAGGATTTCGGGCATTATATTGAAACGGAACGCCTCGGCGGGGTGTTTTACGTCTTCCTGGCGGACATCACCGAGCGCCGCCGCCGCAGCATGGCCGAGCGCTCCGCGATTCTGGAGGAGAAGCTGCAAAAGGAGCGGGAGCTTCAGGAGCAGGCGGAGCAGAACACTCAGTTCCTGGAGCAGATGAACGACGAGCTTGTCCGCCGCCTGGAGCTCATCGAGGGTCTCAGCGCGGACTACGAGGTGGTGTTCCATGCGGACCTGGAGCAGAACATCATCCAGCCCTACCGGGTCAGCAGCCGGGAGTGCTTCCACTTTGGCCGGGACTTGCAGGTCCGGCCCTATCAGGGCTTTGCGGAGGAGTACGCCCACCGCTGGGTCCACCCCGCGGACCGGGAAAATTTCCTCAGCGGCCTGAGCCCGGACCATATCCGGGAGACCCTGAAAAAAGTCCGCACGTATCACATTGATTACCGGATTCTCCGGGACGGGGAAACGGAGTTCGTCCAGGCCTTCCTGGTCAACGTCAGTCCCAGCGCCGAGGAAGCGACGCAGATCATGTTCGGGTGCCGGACGGTGGACGAGGAGGTCCGCCGGGAGAAGGCCCGCACCGCCATGCTGGAGGACGCCCTCCGGCAGGCGAAGCTGGCGGGGGAGGCCCGGAATACGTTCCTCTCCAACATGTCCCACGACATGCGCACGCCGATGAACGCCATCATGGGCTTCACGGCCCTGGCCCAGCGGCACCTCCACGACCCGGAGCGGCTGAAAAGCGACCTGGAGCGCATCAGCGCCTCCAGCGCCCGGCTTCTCCGGCTGGTGAACGACGTGCTGGAGCTGAGCTGGCTGGAGTCCGGGCAGGTGCACATTGAGGAGACGGTCTGCGTCCTCCCGGAGCTGGCGAAGGAGGTGTGGGAGGAGGTCCTGCCCCGGGCAAAGGAGGAAGGGGTGGAGCTGACCCTGAACGGCCCGGAGGCAGTCCACCCGAAGGTGTGGTGCGACCGGCCCAAGCTCCGGCAGGCCCTGGTCCGCCTGGCCCTGGGGGCGGTGAAATGCACCGGCTCCGGCGGGCGGGTGGAGCTGAGCCTCCGGGAGCGGAGCGCCACCCGGGCCTACGGGGCGTATTACTTCATCGCGGACTGCTACGGCCTGAAGGAGGACCTGAGCGGGTCGGTCTTCACGCCCTTTGACCGGCAGGAGATCACGGCGGCCGCCGACGCGGCGGGCTCGGACCTGGGGCTGCCGATTGTGAAGCATATTATCGAGCTGATGGGCGGCATGGTGGAAACCGGGGCCATGGCGGAGGGAGGCCGTTTGATCGCCTCGCTGAACCTGCGCCTCCAGGAGGAGATGGAGGTCCGCGCTTCCGTCTTCCAGGCCGGGGGCCGCCGGGTACTGGTGGTGGAGGACAACGAGCTGAACCGGGAAATTGCCCAGGAGCTTCTGGAGGAGGCGGGCTTCCAGGTGGAGACCGCCGGAGACGGCGCGGAGGCGGTGGAGATGGTGCGGGCCTCCCAGCCGGGATATTACGCGCTGATACTGATGGATCTCCGGATGCCGGTGATGGACGGCCACGCCGCCGCCCGGGCGATTCGGGCCCTGGAGAACCCGGGCCTTGCGGGCGTGCCCATTGTGGCGCTGTCGGCGAACACCTTCGACGAGGACCGGAAGCAGTCCGCCGAGAGCGGCATGAATGCCCACCTGGCGAAGCCGCTGGACGTGGACCGGCTCCTGGAGGTCATATCCGGCATCACCGGAGCCCCCTGAGCGCGGGAAAACCACCGTGGAAAACCACGGTGGTTTTTTGCGGGCGTCAGGGCCGTTTGGACTTCCAAGGGGCGAAGAGCCTGGGGGCCAGGTCCCGGACCTCCGGCCACATGAAGAAGGCGGCGGCAAAGCCCATCCCCGCCCCCAGGCGGAGCTTTTGGTTCAGGGTGTCCGCGTCGTCAAAGAGGACGAAATGGGTTTCCCCCTCCCGGGTGTAGGTGAAATACCGGGCGCAGAGGTCCTGGGAGAAGAACACCACGGGGTTCTCCCGCTCCATGAGCCGGGCCAGCTTCTCGCCGGAGAGGGGTTCCCCTTCCCCGGACCGGGCGGGGAGGCGGAAGTCCATGCGGAGCCGCTGGACGTCCAGGGCCAGGCGGCCCGCCCCGCCGGCCTGGGCGGCGGCCTCCTGCAAATACTGGGAAAAGCTGCCCCCGGAGACGGCGGTGCAGATCAGGGCCACCCCGCCGTCCCCGGCATAGCGCTCCGGGAGGAACAGCGTCCGCCGGGAGGCTGCCAGCGCCGGAGCCAGGGCGGCGATAAAGGCCCTCCGGTCGGGGGTGGGAGCCGCCTCGAAGTCCAGGAGGACGCCGGTGTAGCTCCGCCGCCCGCACTCCCGGAGGACGGCGTCCCGCAGTTCCCCGGGGTTGTCGATAAAGGGGGCCTCCCGGTCGCTGACGCACAGCAGGCCGCCTTTGGTTTGCAGCAGCAGGTTCTGCCGCAGCAGCGCCGGGCCGGGGCCGATGCGGTAGGCCACGTGGGCCAGGTTCCGGCAGTGGCTCTGGGCCTCCTGAGACGCCTCCGGCGTCACGGCCAGATAGATTTGCAAAACGCTCTCCCCCTTGCGCCCAGGTTTGAAAACTGGTATACTGGAAATGACTTCAAAGAGACTGTATGCGAGGAGGCCGCCGCCTATGCCCCTTTCCCTGATTCCCGCCCGCCTGTTCTCCAGCTACCGGGAGGTGACGCCGGAGCTGCTCCGCCGCCTGGGCGTGACCCTGCTGCTCAGCGACCTGGACTTCACCCTGGCCCCCAAGTCCGTCCGGAGGCCGGACCCGGCCCTCCGGGAGTGGATAGGGGGAATGAAGGAGGCGGGGGTCCAGGTGATGATCGTCTCCAACAACCGCTCCGGCGACCGGGTGACGGAGTTCTGCGCGGACCTGGGGATACCCTATCAGGGCCATGCCGGGAAGCCCTCCACCAAGGGCCTGAAGGCCGCCATGGCCCGGGCCGGGGCGGACCGGGCCCATACCGCCATGCTGGGGGACAAGCTGCTGACGGACATGCTGGCGGCCAACCGGGCGGGAGTGCTGGCCCTGATGGTGGAGCCCCTGGGAGGGGCCGTCACCCCCTGGCAGAAGGTGCTCCACGCCCTCCAGGCCCCGTTCAAGGCCATCTGCCGCCACCGGGAGCGGAGGAGCTGAGGGCGTGACAGGGATTTCCGGGATGCGGGTCATAAGAGGCCGTATCGCGGGAGATGCTTCTCCGCGGCGAAACCGGAGCCCGGAGATTGCCCGGCGCGTTCCGGGAGGAGCTGGAAAACCGGCCCTGGAGAGCCGGTGGAAAGCCCCGGGCCGCCGGTTTGTCTCCGAGCCGGAGGGGCCGGGCCGAAAATATTTTGGAATGATACGGGACAATTGGTGGAAAAATACTTGCAATCACAGCCGGGATGGGATAAAATAGCTACGGCTATAATGGATGCACCATGAGAAGAGAGAAAATGCCCTCCCACGGGTCGTTTTCTCGGATAAAGATTTGTGAGGAGGATTTTATTATGCCGACAATTTCCGCAGGCGAGTTTCGCAAGGGAATGATTTTCGAGATGGAAGGCAAGCCCATGCTGGTGGTGGACTTCCAGCACGTCAAGCCCGGCAAGGGCGCCGCCTTCGTGCGCACCAAGTACAAGAACGTCATCACCGGGGCCATCCGGGAGGAGTCCTTCAACCCCACCGCCAAGTTCGAGCAGGCCAGCGTGGAGCGGAAGGACGCCGAATACAGCTATAACGACGGCGACCTGTACTACTTTATGGATCCCGAGACCTACGACATGTCCCCCCTGAACCGGGATGTGCTGGGCGAGGCCTTCAAGTTCATGAAGGAGAACACCGTGTGCAAGCTGGTGAGCTATAAGGGCAGCGTCTTCACCGTGGAGGTTCCCAACTTCATGGACCTGGAAGTCACCGAGACGGAGCCCGGCGTGAAGGGCGACACCGCTACCAACGTCACCAAGAAAGCCACCCTGGAGACCGGCGCGGTGATCCAGGTGCCCCTGTTCATCAACGAGGGCGAGAAGATCCAGGTGGACACCCGGACCGGCGAGTATCTGGGGCGCTGCAAGGAGTAATGGAATGGAAGGGGGGACGGCGTCCCCCCTTTGCCTCCCCCGAAACCCGGCGGCGGAAACCGGGCGGGTTCTCCGGAGGGGGAAACATCCCTTTGACACTTTGGCCGATCAACGATAAAGGAGGACATTGACGATGGAAATCACTGAGAAGGTTGCGTACCTGAAGGGCCTTGCCGAGGGCATGGAGCTGAACACCGAGAAGAAGGAGGGCAAGCTCCTCACGGCCATCATTGATGTGCTGGAGGACATCGCCCTGGAGCTGGTGGACATGCAGGAGGCCCAGGAGGAGCTGGGCGACGGCCTGGACGCCGTCAGCGACGATCTGGAGGACGTAGAGGACCTGCTTTTCGGCGATGACGGCGAGGAGGAGGACGAGTACGAGCTGGACGATCTGGGGGAGGACGAGGACTGCTACGCCACTACCTGCCCCACCTGCGAGGAGTCCATCTACTTCGACGAGTCCGTCCTGGAGGACGGGGAAGTCATCTGCCCGAACTGCGGCGAGAAGCTGGAGTTCGACCTGGAGAGCCTGCTTGAGGACGAGGAGGACGGCGAGGAATAATCACCGCCCCTTGCGGGAGCGCCGGACGCGTGGGCGTCCGGCGCTTTTTCTCTTCCGCCCCCGGAGAAAACTTCTATTGCCAAATCCGCCGGGGCGCGGTATACTGCAAGGGTGAGAACAAGAAGAGGAGCAGGACTCCATGATTCGGGAAAAGAACTTTTACCGGGCCTTTTTCGCCCTGACGCTGTCTCTGGCGCTGCAAAATCTGCTGACCTTCGGCGTGAACCTGATGGACACCGTGATGCTGGGCCGCTACAGCCAGGAGGCGATGAGCGGCGTCAGCCTGTGCAATCAGGTTCAGTTTCTGCTCCAGATGCTGGTGGGCGGCGCGGGAGAGGGGGCCGTGGTGCTGGGCGCCCAGTACTGGGGGAAAAACCGGCTGGAGCCCATCCCCCATATCATCGGCGTGGCCCTGCGCTTCGGGGTGGCGCTGTCGGCGCTGCTGTTCGCGCTGGTCCTGTTCTTCCCGGAGGAGCTGCTGCGGCTGCTGAACCGCGACCCGGAGGTGATCCGGCAGGGCGTGATGTATTTTCAGATCATCTGCTTTTCCTACATCATCTTTACCGTCACCAACCTTCTGGTGGCCTCCCTCCGCTCCATCGGCTTGGTGAAAATCGGTTACGTCATCTCCTTCTCCACCCTCTGCATCAACGTCACGCTGAACTACCTCCTGATCTACGGAAATCTCGGTTGTCCGGAGCTGGGGGTCCGGGGGGCGGCGGTGGCCACGCTGGTTTCCCGCTGTGTGGAGCTGCTGATTGTGGCGTACTACCTGAAGTTCCGGGAGAAGCGGCTGAACCTCACCCTGAAGAAGTTGATCCGGATCGACCGGAGCTACCAGCGGGACTATAACCAGGTGTCCGCCCCGGTGCTGGTGAATCAGGCGCTGTGGGGAATCGCCCAGATGGTGCAGACCGGGATTCTGGGGCACCTGGGCGGGGACGTGACGGCGGCCAACGCCATCGCCGTGCAGGTCTATCAGGTCCTCTCCGTGGTGGCCTACGGCGCGGCCTCCGCCGCGGGCATCCTGGTGGGGCGGAGCATCGGCCAGGGGAAGCGGGAGGCCCTCCGGCCCCTGGTAACGACCTTGCAGGTGCTGTTTATCATCATCGGCCTCCTCTCCGGCGGGGCGATTCTGCTGGCGCGGGGCCCCATCCTCGCCGTGTTCGGCGGGACGCTGACCGGGACGGCGCGGGGGCTGGCGGTTCAGTTTATGGCGGTGATCGCACTGACCACGGTGGGAACGTCCTATCAAATGGCCTGTGACAACGGCATCATCCGGGGCGGCGGGGACACGTCCTTCAGCGCCAGGATGAACCTGATCAGCATGTGGGGCATCGTCGTGCCCCTGTCCGCCATGGCGGCCTTCTGGTGGAAGAGCCCGCCGGTGGCGGTGTTCTTCCTGCTGAAGTGGGACCAGCTGTACAAGATCATTCCGGTGGCCCTCCGGCTGTACAGCTGGAAATGGGTGAAAAGCGTCACCCGGCCCGACGGAGCCGGGGAGCACGCGGCGCTGTGAGAAAAAGGAGGAGTATCCATGTCTGAACCGAAAGAGCCCAGGAAGCCCGCGAACCCGCGCATGCGCGCCAGCCTCTACGGCCTGGGGGCGCTGTACCTCGCCTATATGTATTACCAGATCGCCAAGCCCTATCTCACCGGGGACCCCTACGGGCCCTCGCTGCCCCAGTTCGTTCTTGGAACGATCATTCTGGGCGGCGGCGCGGTGGTTATCGGCCTGCTGGCGTGGAAGATTTACCGGACGCCCCTGCCGGAGGAGGACGTGCAGGAGGAGCCGGAAGAAGAGCTGGAAGAATCGGAGGACTGAAGCCGTCCTCCGGAGACGAAAAAAGCAGGAGTTGAGAAACGGGAGTTCTCAGCTCCTGCTTTTCCGCGCTCACGCCCATTCCAGGGCGTCCGGAGGAAAGCGGGCCTCCAGGAGGCGGGCCATGTCCTCCGGCAGGGGGGCCGTGAGGCGCAGCACCTCGCCGGTGACGGGATGGGTCAGCGTCAGGGCGTGGGAATGAAGGGCGGGACGGGGGATGAGGGCCGGGTCCTCCCGGCCGTAGAGCCAGTCCCCCGCCAGCGGACAGCCCAGGTGGGCCATGTGAACCCGGAGCTGGTGGGTCCGGCCTGTCTCCGGGACCAGGGACAGAAGGGACAGGCCATCCCCTCTGGACAGGACCCGGTAGTGGGAAACGGCAGGGGCTCCGCCGGGAAGGACCCGCCGGGCAATCGCGGAGGAGGCGTCCCGGCCGATGGGCGCGTCAACCCGCCCCTCCTCCGGCTGGGGACAGCCCAGGCACAGGGCGCGGTACTCCCGGCGGAACTGCGGACTGTGGAGCCGGCGGCGGAGCAGGTCGTGGACATAGCCGCTTTTGGCGATTACCATCAGGCCGGTGGTCCCCTTGTCCAAACGGTTGACCGGGTGAAAAATGAAGTCCGTCCCCCGGGTCCAGGCCAGGGCCCCCGCCACAGTGGGCGTGTCCGGCAGGAAGTTGGAGGCGTGAGCCGTCATTCCGGCGGGCTTGCCAACCACCAGCAGGTGCGCATCCTCCCAAAAGATGGGCAGGGGCCAGTTCCCCGGCGTGATGGCGGTCCCCGGCGGCCGGAGGTCTCCGCTTTCCACCTCCAGAAGGTCCCCCGCCCGGAGGACGTGGGGTGTGTGGACGGGGACGCCGTTGACCCGGATGCAGGGCCCTCCGTGGGCCAGGCGGGAGACGGCGTGGGCGGAGAAATGGAGCCTTGCCCGGAGAATGTGCCGGACGGTGGCCCCGTCCTCCTCCGGCGGAATAAGCCTTGTAATCACTGCCATTGTCTTCCTCCATAGGCGTCACTCCACCGCCTGCTTCCGGCGGCTGAGGTCCAGCCGGACCAGCGTTCCCTTCCCGGGGCGGGAGGTGATGGTAATCCCGTGGTTCAGCCGGTCCATCACCTGACTGCAAAGGTAAAGGCCGATGCCGGTGGACTTCCGGTCCTCCCGGCCGTTGAAGCCGGTGAAGCCCTTCTCGAATACCCGGGGAAGGTCCTCCGGCTGGATGCCGATGCCGTTGTCGGAGATGACCAGGGTTTCCCCGTCGGCGTAAATCCGGATGCGGCCCCCGGCGGGGGTGTACTTCAGGGCGTTGGACAGGAGCTGCTCGATGACGAAGCACAGCCACTTCTCATCGGTGAGCACCGTCCGTCCCGTCTCCTGGAAGTCCAGGGAAATCTTCTTCAGGATGAACAGCCGGGCGTATTTCCGCACCGACTGGCGGAGCATGCCGTCCAGGCCGCAGTTCCGGAAGAGGTAGTCCGTGGAGTCGCTGCCCAGCCGGAGATAGCCCAGGACCATCTCCACGTACTGCTCGATTTTCAAAAGCTCCCCCTCCAGCTCCGGCTGGGGGGACTCCTGAAGCAGGAGGCGCATGGCGGCGATGGGCGTCTTGATCTGGTGGGCCCAGAGGGTGTAATAATCCGTCATGTCCTGAAGGCGGTTCCGGTTCTCCAGGGCCAGGGCGGAGCGGTCCCAGGCCAGGGCCCGAATCAGGACCTGATAGTCCTCCTCCAGAAGGCCGTGAGGCGGCGGGAGAGGCGGGATCTGTTCCCGCACCTGCTTCCGGAGGCGCTCCAGCTCCCGGTGGCGGCGGAGGAAGCGGCCATATCCCAAGGCAAAGAGGACCAGTCCCAGAACCAGGCAGAGCAGGAAGGCATAGCCCACCGCCTCCAGGGGCAGATCGTAGAGATAGAAGACCGAGGAGCAGAGAAGGAGGCACCCGGTCAGAAGCAGCAGCAGCTTCCACTGCCGCGCGAGATACGCGCC
This sequence comes from Oscillospiraceae bacterium 38-13, assembly GCA_041223955.1. Taxonomy (GTDB): domain Bacteria; phylum Bacillota; class Clostridia; order Oscillospirales; family Oscillospiraceae; genus Oscillibacter. The sequence continues at coordinate 13,041 of JBCLRG010000002.1, forward strand.
CAGAATTTTCATACATCCTCCACCAGATAGCCCGCGCCCTTCCGGGTGCGGATGAAGTCCGGGAGTCCGGCGGCCTCCAGCTTCCGGCGGAGGCGGTTGACGTTGACGGACAGGGTATTCTCATCCACGAAGCTGTCCGACTCCCACAGGGCGGTCATCATAGCGTCCCGGCTGACGATGCGGCCCTTTTTCTCCAGCAGGAGCTGGAGGAGCTTCAGCTCGTTCTTTGACAGCTCCACCTTCCGGCCATGAACGGTCAGCGTGCCGTTGGAGGAGTTCAGCACTGCGCCGCCGCAGGACAGCAGCGCCGGAGCCGCCCCGAAGGCATAGGCCCGGCGGAGCATGGCCTGCACCTTGGCGGAGAGGACCTGAAGGTCGAAGGGCTTGGGCAGGAGGTCGTCCCCGCCCATCTGCATGGCCATGACCACGTTGACGTTGTCCGAGGCGGAGGTCAGGAAGAGAATGGGAACCTGGGAGACCTTCCGGATTTCCTGGCACCAGTGGTAGCCGTTGAAAAAGGGCAGGGAGATGTCCAGCAGGACCAGCTGGGGGTCGAAGTCTGCGAATTCCGCCAGCACCGCGTCAAACCGCTGGGCGCAGGCCACCTGATAGCCCCAGCTCTCCAGGTGCCGCCGGACGGCCCCGGCGATTATACCATCATCTTCCACAATGAAAATGCGATACATGAAGCCCCTCCTTGTCAAAAGATCCCAGACGCCGCCGGAGGGCCGCGCCTGGGACCGGAGATATCAGGAAAGCCGCGCCGCGATGGCGTCCAGGAACTCCTCGCTGTCCACGCCCCGGGCCTGGAACCCCGGCTCCACCAGGGGGAGAAGGTCCCGGGTCATCACGCCGCCCTCCAGGACGGAGAGGGAGGCGGCTTCCAGCTTCTCGCCGAAGCGGACCAGCTTCTCCAGCCCGTCCAGCTCGCCCCGGCGCTTCAGGGCCCCGGACCAGGCGAAGATGGTTGCCATGGGATTGGTGGAGGTTTTCTCGCCCTTCAGATAGCGGTAGTAGTGCCGGGTGACGGTGCCGTGGGAGGCCTCGAACTCCATGGTCCCGTCGGGGGAGACCAGCACGGAGGTCATCATGGCGAGGCTGCCGAAGGCGGCGGCCACCATGTCGCTCATCACGTCGCCGTCGTAGTTCTTCAGCGCCCAGATGAACCCGCCCCGGGACCGGATGGCCCGGGCCACGGCGTCGTCAATCAGGGTGTAGAAATAGGTGATTCCCAGCTTCTCAAACTCGGCCCGGTAAGCGGCTTCGTACTCCTCCTCAAAGACCCGCTTGAACTCCCCGTCGTAAACCTTGGCGATGGTGTCCTTGGTGGAGAACCACAGGTCCTGCCGCAGGCTGATGGCGTACTGGAAGCAGGAGCGGGCGAAGGCCCGGATGCTGGCCTCCTTGTTGTGCTGGCCCTGCCAGACGGCGGGGCCGTCCACGGTCTGGACGGTCAGCGTTTTCTCCTCGCCGCTCTTCCCCCGGAAGGTGAGGGTGGCGGTTCCCGGCTCCTTCGTGGTCATGTCCACGGCCTTGTACATGTCGCCGTAGGCGTGACGGGCGATGGTAATGGGGGCCTCCCAGTTCTTCACCACGGGGTGGATGCAGGGCAGGACGATGGGGGCCCGGAAGGCGGTGCCGTCCAGAATGGCCCGGATGGTGCCGTTGGGGGACTTCCACATCTCCGTCAGCTCCGGATACTCCTCCATCCGCTGGCGGTTGGGGGTGATGGTGGCGCACTTCACGGCCACGCCCAGGCGCTTTGTGGCGTTGGCGGCGTCAATGGTGACCTGGTCCCCGGTGGCGTTCCGGTTCAGGAGGCCCAGGTCGTAGTACTCGGTTTTCAGGTCCACAAAGGGGAGAATCAGCTTTTCCTTGATCATTCCCCAGAGGACGCGGGTCATCTCGTCCCCGTCCATTTCCACCAGGGGCGCCGTCATTTTGATTTTTTCCACAGGGGCATTCCTCCATCCAAGATGTTTCATCGGCAGGCCGCGCCGGGAAGCGCTCCGGCCCTGATTGCGCGGAGGGCAAATATCCGGCGGGGCTGCGGGTTACATGACGTGCAGGTCCATGAAGGCCAGGGTGATGGTTTTATCGTCCAGCTTCCGGACGAAGAAGCGGGCGGTCAAATCGCTGGGTTCCCCGTTCAGGGGGACCTTGTCGTAGTGAATCACGGCGATATCGTCCCGGCCCATCCAGCCGTAGCCGGAGGAAATATCCATGGCTTTCAGGATTTCCTCCCGATAGGGGCTGTTTTTCAGGGACGTGACCTTGTAGCCGGCCTGGCCAAAGAGCTGGGCGGCGTCCTCCCGGGAATAGCCCGCGCAGCCGTAGCCATAGACGGCGGACTCCAGCAGCTCGGGAGTCCAGTCCCCGCTGTGGGCGTCGACCAGGAACATGCTCAGGGCTTCCTCGTATTTTTCCTCCGCCAGCAGCTCCGTCCACTCCTCCAGCAGACCTGAAATCGCCTCCCGCCCTGCGTCAGCGGGCAGGGTGCGAAGCCTGGGGTCCGCCCGCTTGGCATAGTAGTTCATCAGGCAGCCGTCCAGGATAATCTCCTGTTCGTCGGCCGTAAGGGCGGGGAGGTGAAGGGTGATGTCCTCCACGCCGCCGTCCGCCTTCAGGACCTTGGCGTGGATGTCGTTCCGGCAGTAACGCACGGCGTTCCGGACGTCCGGCACAAAGATACAGTCCCCCGCCTCATAGGGAAACGCCGTTCCCTCGTCCAGGGTGAAGGGCAGAATGCCCCAGTTGATGCAGTTGGAGCGGTAACGCTTGGTGGCGAAGGCATAGCAGATGTTGGCAAAGCCCCCCAGAACCTTCTGACAGGAGGCGGCCTGCTCCCGGGCGGAGCCGTCCCCGGGCTTGTTGGCGAAGACGCAAGAGCCGAACTGAGTGTTTTCCGCCGTGACCCGGCAGGCTTCCAGGCGGACGCGCTTCTCCGTCTCGGAAAGCGCCCTCCCATCGGGGAGGCCCTCCAGCTTCTCCTTGTTGGCCGCGTATTGGGCGGCATCGGCCCGGGCCAGCAGCTTTTGCAGCTTCTCCGGCACATTCCCCGCCAGCCGTCCGGCCTCACACTCCGCGACCGCCTTGGCCCGGCCCACGTACTCCGGCTCCCGGCGGGAGAGGGTGAACTCAGCCAGCCGTAGGGGGTTGGAGCGGTAAGAGGAGGTCTCGCCGGAGGGAATCAGCTCGTCGGTGGTGGTCACGGGGTCGCGGAGCACCGCCGCCAGCTCCACCAGCAGATTCTCCGCCAGGGGGCCCATCCGCGGCCAGTCGGTGATGTTGGGTCCCAGAATCAGGTCCGTATCCGGCTGCGGGCCCGCTTTCCATCCGTTATAGACCCGCTTTTCATAAACCCCCGCGTCAAAATGATAGGGATGCCGGACCGGCGCATAGTCAATCTCCGTGGCGGGAGTAATTCTTCCGCCGTTCCGGGCGGTGGCGGCGATGGACCGGGCGTCCATCAGGCACACGGCGGCAAACTGGCCCTCGCCGGGCTTGGAGCCCTCCCGGTTGGGGAAGTTCCGGGTGGTATGCCGGAGGCTCAGGCCGTTGTGAGCGGGCACATCCCCTGCGCCGAAGCAGGGACCGCAGAAGCTGGGCTTCATCACCGCGCCGCTTTGCAGCAGGTCCGCCGCAGCCCCGATTTTCGTCAGCTCCAGACTGACGGGAACACTGGTAGGATACACGTCCAGGGTAAAATAACCATCCCCGCAGCTGCCGCCCCGAAGGATGTCCGCCGCCTCGGTGATGTTGTCGAAGAGGCCACCGGCGCACCCGGCAATCACGCCCTGATCCGCCCATACGCCGCCGTCCCGGACCTTCCGGGCCAGGTCCACGCGGGCCTTGGGATAGCGCTTCCGGGCGTCCTCCTCCACCTTTGCCAGCAGCTCCGGCGCGTTGTCCAGAAATTCCCGGATGGTCCAGGCGTTGGAGGGGTGGAAGGGCAGGGCAATCATAGGCTCGACCTCAGAAAGGTTCAGCTCAATATACTTGTCATACCAGGCGAAGCCGCCGGGACGGAGCTCGAAAAACAGCTCACCCCGCCGGTGGGCGTTATAAAAGCCCTCGGTCTCCCCATCGGTCTCCCAGATGGAGGAGAGGCAGGTGGTCTCCGTGGTCATCACGTCGATGCCGTTGCGGAAATCAATGGGCAGTCCCGCGACGCCGGGCCCGGCAAATTCCAGAACGCAGTTGTTCACAAAGCCGCTCTCAAAGGTAGCCTTCACCAGGGCGATGGCTACATCGTGGGGGCCCACGCCCCGTTTCGGCGCGCCGGTAAGGTAGACCAGCACGACTTTCGGGTATGGCACATCCCATGTGTTCTTAAGAAGCTGTTTGGCAAGCTCCGGCCCGCCCTCGCCCACGGCCATGGTGCCCAGGGCGCCATAGCGGGTATGGGAGTCGGAGCCCAGAATCATTTTCCCGCATCCGGCCAGCTGTTCCCGGGCGTAGGAGTGGATGACGCTCTGATTGGCGGGGACGTAAATGCCGCCATACTTCCGTGCGGCGGAGAGCCCAAAGACATGATCGTCCTCGTTAATGGTGCCGCCCACGGCGCAGAGGGAGTTGTGGCAGTTGGTGAGGGCGTAGGGCAGGGGGAACTCCCGCATGCCGGAGGCCCGGGCCTGCTGAATAATGCCCACATAGGTAATATCGTGGCTTGCCATAGCGTCGAAGCGGATTTGCAGCTGTTCCGGATTGCCGGAAACGCTGTGGGCCTGAAGAATCTGCCAGGCCAGGGTCCGCTGCCGTCCCTCCTCGGGAGAAACGGGGGCGGAGGAGTGAAGCGCGCCCTCGGAGAGGAAGACGCCGTTGTCATGCAGTGTAATCATTACGGAAACCTCCCGCAAAAAAATGTAAAAGGAACCGGGGACCAAAGAGGAGTCCCCCAGTCAAACCATACGTTAGATAGAACTGAAAAGCATATCCCAATACGCAGCACCCAAAGAAGGCCCAGACAAAGCCCCAGCCCCGTGGCCGTCGCTCCGACCTGGATACCCACCAGACCGCCAAAGCGGGTGAAAGCTCTTTTTGCCTACTTTTTTTCTCGAGAAAAAGTAGGTCAGCGGTCGGAGAGGGGGAGGTAGGGGATGCGTTTGCAGGTGGTTTTGTAGGCGGGGCGGATGATGCGCGGGTCTTCGGCGCAGCATTCCTCGATGCGGTGGGCGCACCAGCCGGGCATGCGGGCGCTGGCGAAGATGGCGGTGTAGAGGTCCGGGGGAATGTCCAGGAGCTTATAAACAAAGCCGGAATAGAGGTCCACGTTGGCGCAGATAGGCTTGTCTGTGTGGCGAATTTCCTGGAAGACCTCCGGGGCCAGACGCTCCACGGACTCGATGAGGTCCAGTTCGTCCACCATGCCCTTCTTCTCCGCCAGATGCCGGGAGAACTGCTTGAGAATTTCCGCCCGGGGATCGGAGAGGGTGTAGACCGCGTGGCCCATGCCGTAGACCAGACCGGTGCCGTCTCCCAGCTGGCGGCGGAGGATGCGGACCAGCTGGTCCTTGACCTGCCCGTCGTCCTTCCAGTCCCGGACGGCCCGCTTGAGGTATTTCATCATCTCCACCACCTTGACGTTGGCCCCGCCGTGGCGGAAGCCCTTCAGAGCGCCTACGGCGGCGGCAATGGAGGAGTAAAAATCCGTCCCGGAGGAGGTAAGGACCCGGCAGGCGAAGGTGGAGTTGTTGCCGCCGCCGTGCTCCGCGTGGAGGATCATGCACAGGTCCAGAAGCTTGGCCTCGTCGTCGTCGAATTTCGTGTCCTTGCGGAGGGAGTAGAGGAAATTCTGCGCCACGCTCATGTCCGTCCGGGGACGGTGGAGGTAGAGGCTGTCCTTGTCAAAATAGTGGCACTTGGCGGCGTAGGAGTGGGCCACGATGGTGGGAGTCCGGGCCACCATGCGGAAGGACTTGAAGAGCTCGTTCTCCAGGGTCATGTTCTCCGCCTCGCCGTCGTGGGAGTGGAGGGCCAGGATGCAGCTGGCCAGCTTGTTCATGATGTTTTTGTTGGGGGAACGGAGGATCATGTCCTCGGAAAAATAGCCGGGAAGCTGGCTCCAGCGGGCCATGAGGTATTGGAATTCCTTCAGCTGAGAGGCCGTGGGCAGCTGGCCGAAAAGGAGGAGGTATACGGTTTCCTCAAAGCCGAAGCGGTCCTCCTTGATGCACTGCTGAATGAGGTCCTCAATGCTGATGCCCCGGTAGAAGAGACGGCCCTTCCGGGGGATTTTCTCGCCGTTCTCCAGGTCGTAGCCGTCCACGTCACCGATGCTGGTAATGCCGGCGATTACGCCGGTTCCGTTGGGATACCGGAGACCCCGCATCACATCGCTGTCGGAGCGGCTGGAGGAGGGGAAGATGTCGTTTTCCAGGATGAAATCCTCGGAGCCGCTGACGAAGGATAGGGAGGACTCGATCAGCTCCTGATGCCGGAGCATGCGATGGAGGTCGCGTTCCGTTTTGTAGGGCATGATTCAATCACCGCCTTGTTTTGATTTTACAGGTTTGTCCTCACCATTATACTGGATTTCCGGGCACTTATCAATCCCATAGATTCGCCTTTCCCGCCAAAAGCCGGGGTTTTCGGAACTGCCGGCTTGACAGATTCCACAAAGGGGAAGCCCTCCGAAAGGAGGGGAGGCCTTCCGGAGGGCGTGATTTCGCGGGAAAGCGGACCCGGGGTCCGGATGCGGGAGATAGGGCGCCGCGTTCTGTGTTCAGATGGACAGGCGCTGTTTCGCCCTGCCGACGCCTTTGATGTAGCACACCAGCAGCTTCCAGCACCCGCGCCCGATTTGATACAGAACCACGCCCATGATAATACTGATAACAAAGACGGCTGCCGGATTCTCAATCCCGGACACGCCGATCTGCCGGGCAAAGGGAATGCCCAGATTCAGCAGGGCATCGATCAGCTTGACCGCCCCCAGAACCGGAGTGCCGATGGCGCTGATGATGAACACCGGGGCGCAGACCGCGAGAACCGGGATGATAAAGAGGCCGGAAAGACTTGCCAGGCTGTAATAGGCGCAAATCGCGAGAACTCTGTTCCGGCTGAAGGAATCGCTTTTTCCAATCAGATCACCCAGATAGGCTTTCGCGAGTTCTTTGGGGTCTCCCAGCCGGGCGGTAATTTCCTCCGCAGTTTTTCCGGCGGTTTGCAGTTCCAGGATCTCGCTTTTGATTTCCTGCACAATGTCGACGCGCTCGGACAGCGGCAGGGGCTTCAGGTACTTTTCAACCTTTTCCAGATAGGCGTTCAGCGTCATTTCCATCGTCTTACTCTCCTTTGATATCTTCGATAGCGTTTAACAGGTTGTTCCATTCCTCAGACATGGCGGAAATATATGCAAGCCCTTTGTCCGTAATGGAATAATACTTTCTCGGCGGAAGGCCCTCGGCGCTTTCCTGCCACGAGGAGGAGACATACTCCTCCTTCATCAGCCGCCTGAGCAGCGGATAGATGGTGTTCTCCTTTGCGGCCAGAATGGGATATTTCTCCAGAGTGCTGATAATTTCATAACCGTAGGATGGCCGCTGCCGTATCATCAGCAGAATGCAAAAATCAAGGGTTCCCCGTTTGATCTGGGATTTCCAATCGTCGATGTTCATATGATATATATCACCTCCTGTAAGTATATCGTAACACACAGTATATGTATTGTCAAGGGTATATCGAAAAAATTCTTCCAGCCGCCGGACCACATCCGCTCTTGTGCGGCAGGCGTTCCCTGTGGTATAGTGAAACGCGCCGCCCTGCGGCGGAATACAAACCAAAGCGGCCCCCCGGAAAATCGGAACGGCCGCCTGAAACAGGAAAGGGACGATACACCATGTGGCTGGGCGTTGACTATTACCCCGAGCAGTGGGACCCCGCCCAAATGGAGTCTGATCTGGACGCCATTCGGGACCTGGGGGCGAATATGATTCGGATTGCCGAGTTCTCCTGGCACCGGATGGAGCCGGAGGAGGAACGCTTCGACTTCTCCTTCTTTGACAAAGTAATCGCCGCCGCCGGAGAGCGGGGCCTCAAGGTGATGATGGGAACGCCCACCGCCGCCATTCCCGCCTGGCTGGCGAAAAAACACCCCGCCATTCTCTCCTGGTCCGAAACCGGGCCCCGGGCCTTCGGCGGGCGGCACGTCTGCTGCTATCAGAGCCCCGAGCTCTACGCATACGCGGAGAAAATCATCCGTGCCCTGGCAGGCCACTACCGAGGCGAAAAACAGATCGCCGCGTGGCAGGTGGACAACGAAATCGGCCACGAGGGCAGTGATCTATGCTGGTGTCCCCGGTGCCGGGAGGGCTTCCGGCGCTTCCTGCAAAGCCGGTTCAACGGGGACATCTCCCGCCTGAACGACACCTATGGAACCGCCTTCTGGTCTCAGGAGTACAACGATTTCGACGAAATCCCCCTGCCTACCGAAACCATCACCACCCATAACCCCGCCCTCCGCCTGGACTGGGAACGCTTCCGGAGCGAAAGCGCCTGCGCGTTCCTCGAGTTTCAGGCCCGCCTGATACGGGAGATTATCCCCGGGGCGGTCGTGACCCACGATTTCCCCGGCGGCGGACTTGGGAAACGGGTGGACTACGCCCGGGCGGCCCGGTGCCTGGACGTGGTTTCCTATAACAACTACCCCGTCTGGGGCGGGCAGAAGGAACCCCTTCCGCCCCACGAAATCGCCTTTGAGCTGGCCTATATCCGGGGCCTGAAGGAGGAGAACTTCTGGATTACCGAGGCCATCATGGGCGCGCAGGGCCACGACGTCACCGGCTACCTCCCCCGGCCCAATCAGGCGAAGCTCTGGTCCTGCCAGAGCATGGCCCACGGCTGCGCCTCCCTGCTGTACTTCCGCTACCGGGGCGCGGCGAAGGGGGCGGAGCAGTTCTGCTATGGCATTGTGGACGCGGACAACCGGCGGGGCCGGAAGTTCCGCGAGGTACAGAGCTTCTTTCAGGACATCCGCCGGTACGCCGGTCCATTGGAGACGCCGGTCCGCAGTGAGGCGGCAATCCTCTACGATTATGATTCCCTGGCCTCCTTCCGGATTCAGCGCCAGAGCCTCCTGCTGGACTGCCCCGGCGAGATGAAGGCGCTTTACCGGGCCTTCCACGACGAAAATGTCACGGTGGACGTGCTTCCCGCTCAGGCGGATTTCAGCGGCTTCCGGGTGGTGGTGCTGCCGCAGACGGCCATTGTCCGGCGGGAGCTTCGGGACCGGGCGGAGCGCTTTGTCCGGAACGGGGGCACGCTGGTGCTGACCTATCGGACCGGGGTGAAGGACGAAGACAACAACCTCGTTTTCGGGGAACCGCTTCCCGTGGGCTGCACCGCCCTGGCCGGGGTGACGGTGGCGGAGACGGAGAGCCTTCAGGAGCGGAACGCCTTCCCGGTGATCGGACAGGGGCCCTTCGCCGGGGCGGAGGGGTACGGCGGCGTCTTCCGGGACATGCTGGAGGCGGGGGAGGCCCAGGTGCTCTACCGCTACGGCGATCCCTTCTATACGGAATACGCCGCCGTCACCCGGAACCGCTGTGGAGACGGAACGGTGTACTACCTGGGCTGCTCCCTGGACCGGGACACCACCGCCGGTCTGATTCGAACTATCCTGACGGACTGCGGCATCGAGATCCTTCCCTCCCCGGAGGGGGTGGAGATCGTGACCCGGGGAGACGAAAGGGGACAGATTCGCTTCCTGCTGAACCACAACCCCCATGAGGAAAAGGTCCTGGGTACTGTCCTGCCCCCCTATGGCTATGTGATACAGACCCTTTGACCGGAGCGGCCCGCCGCCCCGAGTGGCCTGACCCTTCGGGTCAGGCCATTTCCGTTACCGCCACGTAGACGTTGGAAATCTCATACCACCCGGCGAAATCCACGCTCCCCGTCTGGGGCAGGTGGAAAATATTCTGGAAGGCCGTCACCGCCTCCTGGGTGCCGGGGCCGTAAATCCCGTCGGCGGGAACCTTGGGGATGGCGGGGAAATTGTCCGCGATGCGGTTGAGCTGCGTCTGAATGGTCCGAACCTCCTCTCCCTCGCTGCCGGGGGCCAGTACCTCGCCGCCGTAGGACATGGGGACGCCCTCCACCTTTTCCGCGCTTTTGAGGTAGATTTCCGAGCCGTAGTACTTGCGCAGGATGCTGACGGCATCCCATCCCTGTTCTCCCAGGGCCTGGGAACCCCACTGGCTCAGGCCGCCGCACTGGGTCCGCCGCCCATCGCAGTACTGGGTGAACAGCGGCTGGGAGATGCCCTCCCGGGTGACATAGGTGGTGAAGAGATCGTCCACCACCACGCCGATTTCCTGGAAGATGGTCCGGCCATGGGAATAGGACTGGTCGAAGGCCGTGGAGCTGGTGATGGTGAAGTCGTACCCCTTCCCCCGGTACCATTCCGTATAGACCCGGTTCAGGGTGAAGGAGATGATGGCCAGGACGTTGGCCTTGATGGCCTCGGTCTTCCAGGTGGAGTAAATTTCGCTGCACGCCACGTTTTTCACATAGTCCTTGAACCGGACCCAGTGGTTGGGGGCGGAGGCATCGTCTGGCCGCCCGGCGTGGACCACCACGAATTCCGGAATCACCGGCTCCGGCAGCACCACCAGGCCCTCCGGCTCCGGCAGGGGCTTGACCTCGTCCTCCGGCGGGCGGGTGGAGGGCTCGCCCCAGAGGGCGTGGGGCGCCAGGAGCACATTGTGTACATTGAACCCGCCGGACCGGGCCGGGGCCAGGGGGGCCCGCTGGATGGAGCGGCCTGAGGGCATCAGCTCCACGCCGCCGATATGAAGGGTTTCCCGCTCCGGAGCGGAGACGGTGACGTTGTAAACCGCGTAGGGCCGCTGTTCCGTGGAGCCCTCGGCCACGGACAGCTCTATGGGCGGCGCGGGCAGCTCCACAAAGGGAGTCTGACCAGAGGAATCGGTGACGGTTTCCTCCAGCACCTGCCCGTTGGTGGGATCGCTGATGCGCACCCGGGCGCCGGGGATGGGCTCCGGAGTCTCGCCCGCCGTGACAAAAATTTGCAGATCGCCTTTGTCCAGATAAATTGGATTCATAAGGTTGCTCCTCCTTTCCGTATACTATCCTATGCGGCCGGGGGCGGTTCGGCGCCGCCCGGAAGCATCGGGACAGGAGGGGCTGCATGGAATACATTATCAAATACACAGGAGATATCCTTTCCCTGGGCTACCCCACGGAGCTGCTGGATGCCCAGTTTGCCATCATGGAGCTGGAGGCCCAGGACCCGGAGCGTCTGCTGGAGTACCGGCAGGTCACGAGCTTTGAGCCCGCCCGGAAGCTCAGCGGGCTGGCGGACCGGAGCCTGGAGGCGGGGTGCATTCCGCCGGTCCAGCGGGCCAGCGGCCTGGGCCTGACGGGACAGGGGGTGCTGATCGGGGTGGTGGACTCCGGGCTGGACCTGACGCACCCGGAATTCCTGGGGGAGGACGGGACCAGCCGCATTGTGGCCCTCTGGGACATGACGGCGGAGGGGACGCCGCCCCGGGGCTTCCTCCACGGGGCGGCCTACACCCGGGAGGAGATTGCTGCCGGGCTGGCCTCCTCCACCGACCTGGCGGGGCATGGCACCGCCGTGGCCGCCGTGGCGGCGGGCCGGAGCGGGGCGGCTCCCGGGGCGCTCATCGCGGCGGTGAAGCTGGGCAGCGCCCGGACCACGGACATCATGCGGGCCGTGAAATTCCTGCTGGACCAGGCGGAGGAGCGGGGGATGCCCTGTGTGGTGAACCTGAGCTATGGCACCAACTGCGGCTCTCACCAGGGGCAGACCCTGTTTGAATCCTACATCGACCAGTCCGCCCAGCGGGGCCGGAGCGTGGTGGTCTGCGCCGCCGGGAACGAGGGCAGCGGGGCCCACCACTTCCGGGGGCGGCTGGTGGAGAACGGGACGGTGGATGCGGAGTTCACGGTTTCCACCCGGCGGGAGCAGATCTACCTCTCCCTGTGGAAGAACTTCGCCGACGAGGCGGCGCTGGAGCTGGTGCTGCCCAACGGGCAGTCCACGGGTTCGCTGACGGAGGGAACCCGGCTTCTCCGGTTTGGGGCCATCCGGGTGTCGGTGTTTTACGGCGTTCCCACCCACTACACCGCCTCGCAGGAGGCGCTGATTCTCATAGACGCCCCCGCCGGGGAGATGGACGGCCTGTGGAAGCTCCGCTGCTTTGGGAAGCGGGTGGCCGATGGGCGCTTCGACGTGTGGCTGCCCACCATTGAGGAGGTCAGCGACCGCACCGCCTTCCTGGAGCCGGAGCAGGACCTGACGATCACCCTGCCCGCCACGGCGCTGTATCCCATTTCCGTGGGGGGTTTCCGGACGGAGACGGAGACGGTCAGCCCCTTCTCCGGCCGGGGGGACCAGGACTGCGCGGGCCGGGTGCTGCTGGACCTGACGGCCCCGGCGGAGGGGGTCCGGGCCGCCAAGCCCGGAGGGGGCTACGACGTGTACACCGGCACCAGCATGGCCGCTCCCTTCGTCTCCGGCGCGGCGGCGCTGATGATGGAATGGGGGGTGGTCCAGGGGAACGACCCGTTTCTCTACGGCCAGCGGGTGAAGGCCTTCCTCTGCAAGGGGGCCCTGCGGAGCCCGTTCCTGGAGTATCCCAATCCCCTGTGGGGATACGGGCGCCTGAACCTCTGCGGGACCATGAACGAGCTGGTGAATCATCTGGAAAGGGGGCTGTGAACATGCGTCTTTCACCGGAAGCGCTGGAGTTCATCCACGCGCCGGACACCGTGGATTTTGTCACACGGGCCACCGATGCCTTTTTTGAGTACGTTCGGAGCAGCAATGACGTGGTGGTGGGGCAGATGCTCTCCGGGCGCTACGTCCTGGGCTATGTAAAGGAGGAGAACTTCCCCCGCCTTCAGGAGGCCCTGGGGGCGGCGTTTCTCAGCTCGGTCTCCGTGGTCCTGGGCCTGCTGGACCGCCCCGCCTTGGACGCGGCGGGCGTCACCCAGGTCCAGAACCAGCCCTATCTGAACCTGAAGGGCCGGGGGGTGCTCCTGGGCTTTGTGGACACGGGCATTGACTACACCTTGGACGTCTTCCGCTATGAGGACGGCACCAGCAAAATCCAGGCCATCTACGACCAGACCGCCGAGGGGGAGCCTCCCTCCGGCTTCCTCCTGGGCCGGGAGTACGGCAAGGCGGACATCGACGCCGCCCTGGCCTCGGAGAATCCCTACGCCCTGGTGCCGGAGCGGGACGAGGACGGCCACGGGACCTTCCTGGCCTCGGTGGCCGCCGGACGGCAGACAGAGGACTTTTCCGGCGCGGCGCCGGACGCGGAGATCATCGCCGTGAAGCTGAAGAAGGCCCGGCCCTTTTACCGGGAGAAGTACTGCGTCCCGAAGGACCAGCAGAACGCCTATGAGTCCAGCGCCGTGATGCTGGGGGTGGAGTACATCCTCCGCAAGGCCCGGGAGCTGGACCGCCCGGTGGTGATCTGCATCGGCCTGGGGACCAACGCCGGGGGGCACGACGGGATCAGCGTCTTCGAGGAGTACCTGGGCGGCGTGTCCATTCAGAAAGGGGTGTGCCTCTGCGCGGCGGCGGGGAACGAGGCGGAGGCCCGCCATCACACCGGCGGCGTTTTACAGCCCGGGGAGAAGCCGGGCCATGTGGACCTGAAGGTGGGGGAGAACGCCGGGGATGTGTACATGGCGGTGTGGAACACCGTGGCGGACCGGCTGTCTGTTTCGGTGCGGTCCCCCTCCGGGGAGCTGGTGGGCCGGGTGCCCGCCCGGCCCGGGCCCGCCCCCGCCGCAGACGTGAAACTGGTGCTGGAGGCCTCCCGGGTTCAGATCGAGTACCACTTTCCGGTGGAGGGCAGCGGAGGGCAGCTGACCATCATCCGCATCCTGGGGGCCACCCCCGGCGTGTGGACCATCCAGCTCCACGGGGACATCCTGCTCAACGGCAGCTATCAGGTCTGGCTGCCCATGACGGGCTTTGTCTCTCCCACGGTGGAATTCCTGGCGGCCACGCCGGACTACACCATCACCTGCCCCGCCTCCGCCGTGGGGGTCATCTGCTGCGGGGCCTATGACAGCGCCAACAAGAGCCTCTATGCCCGCTCCTCCCGGGGTCCAGCCTGGGATGGCCGGGTGCTTCCGGACCTGACGGCCCCCGGCGTGGGCGTGGGCGGAATCTACCCCTACGGCCCCGGCGTCATGAGCGGAACCAGCGTGGCGGCGGCGGTGCTGGCGGGGGTTTGCGCCCTGCTGCTCCAGTGGGGCGTCCGGGAGGGGAACGACCCCTCTATGGGGACCTATCAGATTCGGGCCTATCTCATCCGGGGCTGCCTCCGGCGGACGGATATGACCTATCCCAACAACCAGTGGGGCTACGGCTCCGTGCAGCTGATGCAGACCTTCCACCTGATGCGGGAGCTGTAGGCCCCGGCGGGGCTGTACAACCTGATAAAAAAGCCTGTGTTCCGGGGATTGAATATTGGGCAGATTCATGATATAATTATTTCCAGTTTGGCTGAGCCTGTCTCCCCGCGCCCAACTGGAAAATTTTATGGACAAAGGAGAACCGCTATGAATCGATTTGGCATCAACGTGAAACTGAAAAACGTCCCGCCCCTGGACCCGGAGTTCATCCCCCTGATGCGGTTTAACCGCGCCTTTTTGGAGGGTGCCAAGAAGCCTGTGGGCGTCGCCGTGGAGCGGGCCGACGGGCAGATGGCCTCCTGCCGGACCTTTATTTACGGCACGCCGGAAATGCGGGAGGCAGACCATTATTATATTGAGCGCCTGGTGAAGACCATTCTGTGGATGAAGGGCGGCTTTAAGATCTACATCAGCGGGGACGCGGACGTGTGCGAATACCTGAAGTCCGTCTACTGCGCCGGAGGGCAGCAGGAGTTTGACTGGGACTATATGGCCAGCGTCTTTGAGCACCCCTTCGCGGTGGAGCTGGTAGACGATATCCCCGCCGCCAAGGACGCCCCCAAGGCCATCGGCGGCCACATGGAGGGCTGCCGCATCGGCTTCGACGCCGGCGGAAGCGACCGGAAGGTCTCCGCCGTCATCGACGGAGAGACGGTGTACTCCGAGGAGGTGGTCTGGTTCCCCAAGACCAATTCCGACCCGGATTATCACTATGACGGCATCGTCAGCGCCCTGAAGTCCGCCGCGGAGCACATGCCCCGGGTGGACGCGGTGGGCGTCAGCTCCGCCGGTGTGTTCATCAACAACCGGACCATGAACGCCTCCCTGTTTCTCAAGGTGCCCCGGGAGATTTACGACCAGAAGGTCAAGGACATCTACATCCGGGCCATCCGGGATACCTTCGGCGACGTGCCCTACTGCGTCATCAACGACGGCGACGTCTCCGCCCTGGCGGGAGCCATGAGCCTGAACGACAACAGCGTCCTGGGCATCGCCATGGGCACCAGCGAGGCCGTGGGCTACGTGGACGAGGAGGGGCGGATTACCGGCTGGCTGAACGAGCTGGCCTTCGTCCCTGTGGACGCCCAGCCCGACGCCATGCGGGACGAGTGGAGCGGGGACATCGGCTGTGGTGTGAAGTACTTCTCCCAGGACGGCGTCATTAAGCTGGCCCCCCGGGCGGGCATCGAGCTGGACGAGAACGCCTCTCCCGCCGAGAAGCTGAAGGCTGTCCAGAAGCTCATGGCCGAGGACGATCCCAGGGCCGCCAAGGTCTATGAGTCCATCGGCGTGTACCTGGGCCACACCCTGGCCTATTACTTCGACCTCTACGGCTGCCGCCATGTGCTGCTGCTGGGCCGGGTCATGAGCGGCAAGGGCG
This sequence comes from Oscillospiraceae bacterium 38-13, assembly GCA_041223955.1. Taxonomy (GTDB): domain Bacteria; phylum Bacillota; class Clostridia; order Oscillospirales; family Oscillospiraceae; genus Oscillibacter. Next base: position 28,846 of record JBCLRG010000002.1, read on the forward strand.
GCGACCTGATTCTGGACACCGCCAAAAAGGTGATGGCCGACGAGTATCCGGAGCTGGAGGGGAAGATCGTCCCCGAGCTGCCCGACGAGAAGTTCCGCCGGGTGGGCCAGTCCATGGCCGCCGCCAGTCTGCCGGAGCGCAAGTAACCACGCGGAGAGAAACGGGCCTGGCCCCCGGCCGGGCCCGTAAAAAAACCGGCGCCCCGGAAGGGGCTGCGCAGGGAGAAAAGAGGAACACAATGGATCGGCAAAAACTGCAAGAGGCCCGGACCTGGGTCCGGGAGGAGCTGGACCGCTCCGTCCGCTTCTGGCTGGACCACGGCATGGACCGGGAGCACGGAGGCGTCTATACCTGCCTGGACCGGAAGGGCGAGATCTATTCCACGGATAAGAGCGTGTGGATGCAGGGGCGTTGCGGCTGGATTTTCGCTTTTCTGTGCCATCACTACGGCGTGAGGCAGGAGTGGCTGGACGCGTCGAAGAGCTGCCTGGATTTCATGGAGGAGCACTGCATCAACCACGCCGCCGGAGGACGGATGTATTTCACCGTCACGGCGGAGGGCAAGCCGCTCCGCCAGCGGCGCTACTGCTTTTCCGAGGCGTTCTACGCCCTGGCCAACGCGGAATATTACGGCGTCACCGGCGAACCGGCCTGTCTGGAGCGGGCCCGCCGGGCCTATGATCTCTACTGGGACCTGAATCACGGCATGGCGGACCCCACGGGCCTGGGGCCCAAGACCATCCCCGAGACCCGGACGGGACGGGCCTTCGGCGGCCCGATGATCATCCTGAACGTCACCGGCGTGCTCAGCCGGGTGGACCCGGAGCGGGCGGAGCTGTACCGGTGCCGGGCGGCCCAGTGCGTGGAGGAGATTTTCAAATACCACGTGAAGCCCGACCTGAAGTGCGTGCTGGAGAACGTGGACGTGGATGGCTCTCCCCGGCTGTATTACACCGAGGGCCGCACCGTCAACCCCGGACATGACATCGAGGGAGTCTGGTTCCTGCTGGACCATGCCCGGCGCGTTGGAGACAAGGCCCTGATTCCGAAGGCGGCGGAGATTTTCGACTGGGCCATCGAGGCCGGATGGGACAAGGAGTATGGCGGCCTGCTGTACTTCATCGACTGCCTGGGCAAGCCCCCCGAGGCCTATGAGCATGACATGAAGCTCTGGTGGCCCCATAACGAGATTCTGATTTCCTCCATGATGCTCTACCGGGACACCGGAGAGGAGAAGTATCTGGAGTGGTTCTATAAGACACTGGAGTACTGCCAGGCTTACTTTGCGGACCCGGAGTATGGTGAGTGGTACGGCTATCTCCGCCGGGACGGCCTGCCCACGCAGCCGCCCACCAAGGGCAGTACCTTCAAGGGCCCCTTCCATCTGCCCAGGAGCCTGATTCTGGTAGATCGGATGATGGAGGAGATACTCAGACGGTAAACGGCCCTCCGGCGGGGGAGCGAAGAAAAGCAGCAGAGGAGGCGGCGAGGTTGGGCAGGGATATTATTGCGCTGATGCTTCAGGAATACGATCACTTCACCCGGTCGGAGCGGAAGATTGTGGACTTTGTCCTGGAGCACCAGGAGGAGACGCAGTATATCAGCATCACAGACCTGAGCAGCCAGTGCGAGGTGGCGGTGTCCACGGTATCGCTGTTCTGCCGGAAGCTGAAGCTGGCGGGATTCAATGATTTCAAGCTGGAGCTGGCCCGGGCCGCCCTGCCCGCCCGGACGGCCCTCAGCAAGCCGGTGGGGGAGATCACGCCGGAGGACAGCCCCGCCGCCGTCATGGGCAAGGTTCTGGGCGCGGCTCAAGATACGCTGAACAACGCCTATCACATGCTCACGGAGTGGGAGGTGTCGCAGGCGGCGGACCTGCTCTGGAACGCGGGGCAGGTGCTCTGCCTGGGGCAGGGGAATCACTCCGTGGTCTCTCTGGCCGCCTGGGCTCAGTTTTCCACCATGTCTCCCAAGTTCAAGACCATTCAGGACTCCCATATGCAGGCGGTGGCCCTGGCGACGCTCACGGAGCGGGATGTGGTGCTCTATTTTTCCTACTCCGGCGCGACGCATGAGCTTCTGGAGGCGGAGGAGGTTATCCGTTCCCGGGGCGCGAAGCTGATTCTGGTGACGCGCTACCTCAATTCTCCTGCCAGTGCCTACGCCGATGTAGTGCTTCTCTGCGGTCCCAACGAGCAGCCCTTCCAGTTTGGCTCCACGTCGGCCCTGATTGCCCAGCTCTACGTGCTGGAGGTGCTTCTCAGCGAATTTGTCCGCCGGGACCCGGAGGCGGCGGAGCGGAACCGCCGTTCCGTCGGCAAGGCGCTGACGCAGAAATGCGTTTGAACGCCTGCTTGGAACCATAAAAAGAGCGTCCGGCTATCGCCGGACGCTCTTTCGGTTTCAGTAAACCCTGGTAGCCATAATGCCGGTGGGACCATTCGCCCCGCCGATGGTTTTTTCAAAATCCGAGAAATCAGGATAGCTGATTTTCACCGCCTTGCCGGTATGCTTGATGTCCATGCGCATGTCCATATCCACGCCGACGCTGATTGCCACGGTATCCCCGTCCTCGCTGGCATTCAGGTCCGCCTCCATGGTCATGTCCAGAAGGGCGCTCTTCAGGACGCCGTCCTTGTCTACGGTATACTGGATGGTACTGCCATCCATCGAGATGTTCACCTGCATCTCCACATCTGTGGGCAGTGCGTCCGAAAAGATCCCCATCAGATTGGTGATGAGCCCGGCGAAGGCATCATTCAGCACCAGCGTATAGACGGTATCCCCGCCGGAGGCCTTGGCGCTGATCCGGTCAATGAAGGGCAGCATAGCCGCGCCGCTGGAACCGGTGGACTGTTCCAGCATGGCCGCCAGGGCCGCGATATCCTCATCCGCAGGGGTCTGATAGGCCGCCTCGCCGGAGCGCACATAGGAGGTGCCGTCTTTCAGCCAGTACTCCATACGCTGGGTTTCGGTCTCCGTACCGTCGCTGAGAGTGACGCTGAAATCAAACGCCATCTGCGGATTTTGGCCCATGAGGAACTGGATGTTTCCGGTGATGGCGGCGTCGAGCTTCTGGCTCATGTCGAAGGAGGTGCCGCCCTCCTGCCCCTTGAGACCGGCGGAGATGGTCATTTTGGCGTCCACCGCGGCGTCCATGCCCTCATCCAGCGCCTGCCCGGAGGCCTGGAGGGCGCGGTAAGTCTCAATTTTATCCGTGATAGGCTTGGCGGCGGAGGCATCAATAGCGCCGCTCTGAATCAGGCTGTCCAAGAGATACGTACTGCCGTCCTTCAGATTAGAGCCCAGAGCCTGATAAGTCAGGGCGGCCAGATCATCCCGGAGGAACGGACCGGTGAACAGGGAGGTGTCCAGCAGGCCGATGCTCATAGCGAACTCCTGAGCATTAGCACTGGTAAAGTCCTCGTTGTCCCTGTAGCCCAAGGCCCGGAGGAGGAAGATGGTGTAAGCCTTGCTGGTGCAAGGCTCCTGCGCGCCGAAGGCGGTGTCGGAAGTCCCGTTGGCAAGACCCTTGTCCACCAGCCAGGCCACGTAGGGCGCGGCGGTGCCGTTCACGTCGGTAAAGGGGCATTTCAGCTCCCCGGAGGCGTAGGCGGCGGCCGCCTCTTCCTCCGCGCCGTAGAGGCGGACCAGCATGATGGCGGCCTGTGCGCGGGTGGGGGCCTTGTCCAGGTCAAAGCCTCCGGCGGTGCCTTTGAAGACGCCGATAGCGGCCAGCTCCGAGGCGGCGTTGTGGAAGTTGGCGGCGGAAGCGGAGACACACAGCGCTGCGGCCAGAGCCAGCGTGGTAATCAGGAGGGTCAGGAAGCGTTTCATAATACGGTGCTCCTTTCTTCTATGGAAATGACGGTGGAACGGAATTTATCTTAGTATAGCATACTGTCCCCGCTGTTTCAAGGTGTGTTCGCCGCAGGGGATGAAAAATGCGGCGCGCCGCCGGACCGACAGCGCGCCGTGTAATTCTATCCTAATTGGCCTCGATTTCCTCAGCCTTCCTTAATAGCCGCCTGGGCCGCCGCGAGGCGGGCGATAGGCACCCGGAAGGGAGAGCAGGACACATAATCCAGCCCGGTGCGGTGGCAGAACTCCACGCTGGAGGGATCGCCGCCGTGCTCGCCGCAGATGCCCAGATGCAGCTCCGGATTGGTCTGACGGCCCAGCTTCGCCGCCATCTCCACCAGACGGCCCACGCCGGTCTGGTCCAGCTTGGCAAACGGGTCGTTCTCATAAATCTTCCGGTCATAGTAGGCATCCAGGAACTTCCCGGCGTCGTCCCGGCTGAAGCCGAAGGTCATCTGCGTCAGGTCGTTGGTGCCGAAGGAGAAGAATCCGGCCTCCTTGGCAATCTCGTCGGCGGTGATGGCCGCCCGGGGAATCTCAATCATGGTGCCCACCAGGTACTTCATATCGGACCCGGCTTCCTTGATGATGGCGTCGGCGGTCTCCACAACCACGCCCTTGACGTACTTCAGCTCCTTGACCTCGCCCACCAGGGGAATCATGATCTCGGGAACCATCTTCCAGTCGGGATGGGCGGCCTGGACCTTCAGCGCGGCCTTGATGACGGCGCGGGTCTGCATGGCGGCAATCTCGGGATACGTAACCGCCAGACGGCAGCCGCGGTGGCCCATCATGGGGTTGAACTCATGGAGCCCGGCGATGATGTTCTTGATGTCCTCCACGGTCTTGCCCATGCTCTGGGCCAGGGCGGCGATGTCGGCCTCCTCGGTGGGGACGAACTCATGCAGGGGGGGGTCCAGGAAACGGATGGTGACGGGGCAGCCCTCCATGGCCTCATAGATGCCCTCGAAGTCGCTCTGCTGCATGGGCTCCAGACGGGCCAGGGCCTTCTCCCGCTGCTCAGCGTTGTCGGAGCAGATCATCTCCCGGATGGCGGGGATGCGGTCCTCGTTGAAGAACATGTGCTCGGTGCGGCACAGGCCAATGCCCTGAGCGCCGAACTTCCGGGCCTGAGCGGCGTCGTGGGGAGTGTCGGCGTTGGTGCGGACCTGGAGGCGGCGGTACTTGTCCGCCCAGCCCATGACCCGGCCAAACTCGCCGCCGATGACGGCGTCCACGGTGGGGATAGCGCCGTCGTAAATCTTGCCGGTGGAGCCGTCCAGGCTCAGCCAGTCGCCCTCATGATAGGTCTTCCCGGCCAGCTCGAACTTCTTGTTCTCCTCGTCCATCTTAATCTCGCCGCAGCCGGAGACGCAGCACTTGCCCATGCCCCGGGCCACCACGGCGGCGTGGGAGGTCATGCCGCCCCGGACGGTCAGGATGCCCTGAGCGGCCTTCATGCCCTCGATGTCCTCGGGAGAGGTCTCCAGGCGGACCAGAACCACCTTCTCACCCCGGGCGGCCCATTCCTTGGCCTCCTCGGCGGTGAAGACGATCTTGCCGCTGGCGGCTCCGGGAGAAGCGCCCAGGGCGTGGCCCACCACGGGGGCGGCCTTCAGGGCCTCGACGTCAAACTGGGGATGGAGCAGGGTGTCCAGAGACCGGGGCTCGATCATGGCCACGGCCTTCTTCTCGTCGATCATGCCCTCGTCCACCAGGTCGCAGGCGATCTTCAGGGCGGCGGCGGGAGTGCGCTTGCCGTTGCGGGTCTGGAGCATGTAGAGCTTTCCGGCCTCCACGGTGAACTCCATGTCCTGCATATCCCGGTAGTGATCCTCCAGAATCTTGCAGACGTTCTCGAACTGGCCGAAGGCCTCGGGGAACTTCTCGGCCATCTGGCTGATGGGCATGGGAGTCCGGACACCGGCCACCACGTCCTCGCCCTGGGCATTGGTCAGGAACTCGCCGAAGAGCTTCTTCTCACCGGTGGCGGGGTTCCGGGTGAAGGCCACGCCGGTGCCGCAGTCGTCGCCCATGTTGCCGAAGGCCATGGACTGGACGTTGACGGCGGTGCCCCAGGAGTAGGGGATGTCGTTGTCCCGGCGGTAGACGTTGGCCCGGGGATTGTCCCAGGAGCGGAACACGGCCTTGATCGCGCCCATCAGCTGCTCCTTGGGGTCGGCGGGGAAGTCCACGCCCAGCTTGGCCTTGTACTCGGCCTTGAACTGGCCGGCCAGCTCCTGAAGGTCCCCGGCGGTGAGGTCCACGTCCTGGGTGACGCCCTTCTTCTCCTTCATCTGGTCGATGAGCTGCTCAAAGTACTTCTTGCCCACTTCCATGACGACGTCGGAGTACATCTGGATAAAGCGGCGATAGCAGTCCCAGGCCCAGCGGGGGTTGCCGGACTTGCGGATGAGCACCTGAACCACGTCCTCGTTGAGGCCCAGGTTGAGGATGGTGTCCATCATGCCGGGCATGGAGGCCCGGGCGCCGGAGCGGACGGAGACCAGCAGGGGATTCTCCAGGTCGCCGAACTTCTTGCCGGTGATTTCCTCCATCTTGGTGATATACTCCATGATTTCGGCCATGATGGAGTCGTTGATTTTCTGGCCGTCCTCGTAATACTGGGTGCAGGCCTCGGTGGTGATGGTGAAGCCCTGGGGAACGGGCAGGCCGATGTTGGTCATCTCGGCCAGGTTCGCGCCCTTGCCGCCCAGCAGCTCCCGCATGTTGGCGTTGCCTTCGGTGAACAGGTAGCAGTACTTTTTGCTCATTTTCATTCCTCCGTTATTTTTTGCGTTCGCGGGGCGGCGTGTTCCGGGCCTCCGCTTGGCAAACGTTTGCCTAAATGCCTTACCATTATAATCGTTCATTTTCTGGAAAGCAATACATAAATAGCATAAGAAATCGGTGGTCAATTAAAACAATCTGCCCAAAATTGATAAAGTCCTTGTACACCGGCGGCGGACAGAGACCCCTTTATCCACCTGAGTTCTCCGGGAAGGGCGGTCAGACTGTATGCCTCAGGGCGCGGTCCAATTGTTCACGGAGTTTTCCGCTCGCCCCGGACAGCGTATCAAAGGTTGTGTAAAGTGCGCCGGCATACCTCCGTCTGCTCTCACCGGACAGGGAGCTGCCCTCTGTAAAGGCGCTCAGTCCGCCGGCGATGATGGAAATCAGGCCGATGCCTCTGTCCAGCTCCGTTTGAATGCCGTCGATTTCCATTAAAGTGTTTATATCCACAAAAACCTCCTTGATTTTCCCCCGGAGGTTGTGGCATAATAAATTTGCCAGACCTTCGGAGGGATTTCCCCCGGGGTGGTGGTTTTTGAGGAAACAGCTCGCGGCTCTGGTGGGGTGGCGGGCTGTTTCTATTTTTTCTCCGATTCCACCTTGACCGCCTCGATTCCCTTCCGGAGCAGTTCCAGAAGCGAATACCCGGAGCTCCTTGCAAAGGCGTAGATTTCCGCCTTTTCCTGCGCTGTAACGCAGATGAAGAACCGATTGTTCTTGGGGTTGTCACTGGGCGGCCGTCCCCGAATTTTTCCCAAAAGTTCACCTCCTTCTTATGCGTAGTTTTAATATAATGCGATACGCATAGAAAGTCAAGAAAAACATGGAGCAAGGGAGAGAAATTTCCGGCCCGGCATGTTCCCGGACAGGAGATTTTCCCGTTTGTTTGGTTGACATTTCTCCCCTTTTGCCCCATAATGTCAGGTAGATTCTGCCTGCTTTTTGAAACCGGCAGGCCCGTCACGGGAGGACGCGCTTATGAAAACCATCCTCGGCATCGACATCGGCGGCACCACAACCAAAATCGTGGGCCTTGACCATACCGGAAACCTCCTCTCCACCCTCCGGGTTCAGGCGGAGGACCCCCTTACCAGCCTCTACGGAGCCTTTGGCAGCTACCTGACCCGGAACCATCTCGCGCTGGCGGACGTGGGCCGGGTGGTCCTCACCGGCGTGGGGGCCTCCTATGTGGAGGGGGACATCTACGGCCTGCCCACCTGCAAGGTGGACGAGTTTTCCGCCAGCGGCACGGGGGCCCTTGCCATGTCCGGACAGGACAAGGCCGTGGTGGCTACCATGGGCACCGGCACCGCCTTCCTCTGGGCGGAGCGGGGGAAGGGCGTCCGGCACCTCTGCGGCAGCGGCATCGGCGGCGGCACACTGGGGGGCCTGTGCCGGAAGCTGGTGGACATGGAGCGCTTCGGCCAGATCAAAAAGCTGGCGGAGCAGGGGGATTTGGGGAAGGTGGATTTGACCATCCGGGACATCACTCCGGACCCCGCCGCCACCCTGGACCCCACCCTTACCGCCGCCAATTTCGGCAATCTGGCGGAGGACGCCGCCCCTGCCGACCTGGCCGCCGGAGCGGTGAATCTGGTGCTTCAGGCCATCGGCACCATGACGGTGCTGGCCTGTCAGAGCTGCGGGTGCGGCACGGTGGTCCTCACCGGCTCCGTCACCACCCTCTCCCAGGCGAAACCGAATTTTGAGAACTTCCAGCGCCTTTATGGAATCCAGTATATCATCCCGGAGCGGGCCACCTTCGCCACGGCCATCGGCGCGGGCCTTTACAGCCTGGAGCAGAAGGCGGTGGAGGGATGAATCTGGAGAGCCTGCGTCTGGCGGAGGCCTTTTTCGCCCTGAAGCCGGAGGCCCTGCCCGCGGTCCGGGCCTTCCTGCTGGGGGCGCTGGAGCGCTGGCCGGAGTCGGAGATCGTTACGCAGAAAACCCAGGTGGGCCTCCGGGACCCCAGGCCTTACTGCGCCCTTACCGCGCCGGGGAAGCACGTCAAGGGCCGTGCCACCCCCGGGGCGCTGCTGTCCCTGTTTCTCCCCCGGCCCCTGGAGACGGAAAGCCTCCTTGCGGCGGTGGAGGCTTATCCGGGGCGGTTTACCAATCACCTGATTCTCCCGGAGGACCCGGCGGACTTTGAGGACGCCCTGTGGGACTGGACCGGCGAGGCCCGGCGCTTCCGCTGCGGAAGGGAATGAGGCCGAGATGACGCATGGAGGAGACCTATGACGGAACGCGAGAAGATGCTGGCGGGGCTGCTGTACGACTGTGGAGACCCGGAGCTGCTGGCCCGGTGGCACAGGGCCAAGGACCTGGTTCGGGATTACAACCGCACGGATTCGGCGGACGCGGAGACGAAGGAGCGAATCCTCACGGAGCTGCTGGGAGGAAAGGGAAAAGGCCTCTGGATCACCCCGCCCTTCTTTGTGGATTACGGGAACAATATTTATTTTGGCAATCACTGCGAAGTCAACATGAACTGCGTATTTCTGGACGATAATGTCATCCGCATCGGAGACCGGGCGCTGATCGCGCCCAACGTGCAGATATATACGGCGTTTCACCCGGCGAACGCCGGGGACCGCTTCGGGGAGCCCCGGGAAGACGGCTCCTTTGCATTCTGCAAAACCCAGACCGCTCCGGTGATCATCGGGGACAACGTGTGGATAGGCGGAGGTGTGATTATCATGCCGGGAGTGACCATCGGGGATAATGTGGTTATCGGCGCGGGCAGCGTCGTTACGAAGGACATTCCCAGTCATGTTATCGCCTACGGAAATCCCTGCCGGGTTGTGCGGGAAAACCGGTAGCGGACCCGGCGCGGATTTGCCGTTGCAAAATAAGAGAAGCCGCGCTATGATGGATGAGAGAAAACCCCGGCGGGACGCGCCGGAGCACTCAAAACACTTTTGGGCGGAACTGCCCGGAGATAAAGGAAGGCGAACGTTTGCATGAAACTTTCTCTGGTGATTATGGCGGCGGGGCTGGGGTCCCGCTACGGGGGGAACAAGCAGGTAGACGGCATCGGCCCCCACGGGGAAATCCTGATGGAATACGCCATCCACGACGCCCTCCGGGCCGGATTCGGCAAGGTGGTCCTGATCATCAAGCCGGAGATGCGGGAGATGATGGAGACCCTTCTGGGCCGCCTGCCGGAGCGGACTGCGGCGGACGGGAGTCCGGTGGAGGTCCACTATGTCTATCAGGACTTCTCCAGCATTCCCGCCTTTTACGCCATTCCGCCGGAGCGGACCCGGCCCTTCGGCACCGTGCACGCGCTCCTCTGCGCGGAGGACGTGGTGAAGGAGCCCTGCTGCGTCATCAACGCCGATGACTTCTACGGCCTTGACGCCTACCGGGCCATGGCGCGGGAGCTCCGCCGCCTCCCGGAGGAAGGACAGGCGGCCATGGTGGGCTATCTGCTGAAAAACACCGCCAGCCTCCACGGCACCGTGACCCGGGGCATCTGCGCCATGGAGAATGGATTCCTGAAAAGCGTCCAGGAGACTGCGGGGATTCAGCTCTATTCCGACGGGTCCCTCCGGGATCTGAAGCGGGACCGGCCCCTGGACTCGGAGGCGCTGGTGTCCATGAACTTCTGGGGCTTCATGCCCTCCATTTTCCCGGTCCTGCGGACGTATTTCGAGGCCTTCCTCCGTCAGGCGGGGGACGATGTCCGGGCGGAGTGCCTGCTGCCCATCATGGTGGACCAGTATCTCCAGGAGGGGAAGCTGCGGGTATCCGTTCTCTCCTCCGCCGGGCGGTGGTTCGGCATGACGCACCGGGAGGACCGGGATACCGTGGCCCGGGAGCTCCAGCGGCTCCATGACCAGGGGGAGTATCCGGAGAGCCTTCGGGATTGAGGGGCATAGCGGCCCGGCGTCCCGCATAGACTGGGCGGTGTTCCCCGGCGGAACGGAAACAATTTGTCACCGAATTTTAACAAATTGTTTCGACATTTTTTGACGGATTTCGCGTATAATATATAGGAGAGAGGTTCCCGGATTTTCGCGGGGGGTTTCCCGAAATCCGCAGAGACGCGGGAAAGGAATCAGGCGTATGAGAGGAAGATGGACGAGACAGCTGTCCGGAGTGGCGGCGGTTCTCGCGGCGATGGCGCTGCTGCTGACCGGCGGCGCCCCCAGCGGCATGGCGGGGAGTTCCCCACTGGCGCGGGCGGAGGAGCCCGTGCTGATGAAGCGCGCGGCGGAAAGAGGGCCGGTCCGCCGGGAGGATGCGGTGGGCAAGGCCCTTCCGGAGGGCGTGGAGGAGCCCCTGCCCTGCCCGGTGCCCGAGACGGAGGCGGTGGAGGATACATATTTTGACGGCGCGGTGTTCCTGGGGGACTCCCGGACGGAGGGCCTGTACCTCTACAGCGGACTGAAAACCGGGCAGTTCTACACCTCCGTGGGGGCCACGGTGGAGTCCGTGTTTTCCAAGAACGTCTGGAAAACCGAGGAGGGGGAGAAGGTTCCTCTGCTGGACGCCTTCCAGGCGGAGGAGTGCGACAAGATTTACGTCATGCTGGGCCTCAATGAGCTGGGCTGGACGAAGACCAAGACCTATCACGACCAGTACGCCAAGTTGGTGGACCGGCTCCGGGAGGACCATCCGGAGGCGAAGATTATCCTTCAGTCCCTTCCGCCGGTCAGCGCCAAGCAGGAGGCCAAGAAAAGCTATGTGAACAATGAACGAATAGCGGCTTACAACGAGGTCATCCGGACCCTGGCCGAGGAAAAGCAGTGCTACTTCCTGGATGTGGCGGCGTGCCTCACTAACGGGGAGGGCCTTCTGCCGCCGGACCTGAATTTCGACGGCATTCACCTGAATCCCGCCGGGTGCAAAATCTGGCTGAAGTATCTCCGGACCCATAGTCTGGAGGAGGAGGCCATTACGGCGGCCCGGGAAAAGGCTTGAATAGAGGGAAAAGCGGCGCGGAGACGGAATGTCTCCGCGCCGCTTTTCCTTTCCGGAAGCGGGGGATGCGGGGCCCTCCCAGTGAAATTTGCTCGGAAATCCGATGGCCCGCCCGGTGTGGACCGAACAAAACCCGTTTGCTCAGAAAACGACAGGATGCTTCTGCCGCAGAGGATAGCGGAGGCGCGGGAAATTACGTGGAGGAATATACCTTTTTCCTTCTTGACGCATACAATTTCTGCCGTTATAATGGGAAAGAACATACAGGGGACTATGCCGCTGGATTGGCGCGGATTTCCCTGATAGGGTAAATTTCTTCTTTTCTCAGCATAGAATTTGTTTTGAAAACATGAACTCGCGGACGCCCGGGGACCGGAACGGACGCCGCGCAGCCTGAAAAACGGGCTCGGAAGAACCCAGCGGGAGGAACCGGAAATGGACTACTGCCTGACGGTTTACAGCAGGGATACATATGAAGAATACCGCTTGCCCTGCCGGGAGGCGGAGGAGTGCGGGATTACGCTGGCGGCCGCCCGTTTCGGGACGGACCTCCGGCTGAGGATGGAGGTCCGGGACGGAATTCCGGCCTTTCTCCCCTCCGGCGCGTTCTCCCTGCGTCCCGCCGGAGGACGGCGGCGGTTCCCCCTGCCGGTGGGGGAGGGCGAGGTGTTCTTCCTGACGCCTAACGGCGGGGGACGGCTGGTCCTGCTCTCGGGAACGGCGGCGGAGCCCGTTGTCCGGTGCATTGCGCCGGAGGCCGGGGGTCGGCTGACCGTCGGTTCCGCGCCGGAAAATCCGCTTATCTACGACCGGGGGAACGCCGTATCCGGGGTTCACGCGGTATTCACGTGGACGGAGGACGGGTGTGTCCTGGAGGACCGGAGCTGCAACGGCGTCTACGTCAACCGCAGACGGGTGGAGGGCTCCCGGCGCCTGGAGGCCGGGGACCGCGTTCACCTGTGCGGGCTGACGTTGGTCTTTCTGGGGACCGGCGTCGCGCTGGATGTCTCCGCCCCCGGCTTGCGGATTCGGGAGGATGTGGAACCCGGGATGCCGGATGACCTTGCCGCCGGGTATTTTCAGGAACGGGGACCGGAAAGCGAAACGGTTCTTGTGGACGAGGTTGGTTCCGAGGATGAGACCGTCTATGAGGGCCGGGGCGGTTCGGAGGACGAGACTGTTTATGAGGTCCAGGCCGGTTCGGAGGATGAGACCGTTTATGAGGGCCAGGCCGGTTCCGAGGACGAGACGGTCTATGAGGCCGGCAATATTTCTGAGGCAAGAACCGCCTTTGAAGCCGGTTCCGAAGACGAGACCATCTGGGAGGCCGGAAATATCTCCGAGGAGGAAACCGTCTTTGAGGGCGGAGCGGACTCCGAGGAGGAGACGGTTTTCCAGAGACCGGACAGCGGCTGACATTCTGCCGCGCGGGAAGGGGGAATCCATCATGAAAAACAAATTCGCACGCCTGACATCCGCCCTGTTCGGCAGACGGAATCCGCCGGACGCCGCTGCGGAGGCCTGTCCGCCCGGAAAGCCGTCCCCCGCAGACCCGCTGGTCCGCTTCTGGGAAGCGCCGGACCCGCCCTGGCACATCACCCTGACCGATGCCCAGGCGGTGGACCGGAGGTTCCGGAGCGCCATTGATACCGCTCTTCTCATCGGGCTCTCCGGGGATATGGACATCTGCGTGAATTACGACCGCTCCGTCTCCCGGCGGCACTGCGAGATTCTCCGGGAGGGAGATTTGTTCTACATCGTCAACCACAGCCGGAGCAACGGAACCCAGCTCAACCACCGGGAAGTTACCGGGAAAACGCCGGTGGCCGACGGGGATCTCATTACCATGGGCCGGGTGGAGCTGCGCCTGGAGATCGACGGCTGACGGGAACCCGCATCCGGCTTCCCCGCCCGTAAGGTATCCTTCTTCGATGCCAGGCCTGGGGACCTTGTAATCAATATCGATGATGAAGGCAGACTCACGCATGCCGCGCTTGCCGCCTCCAGATCAGTCAACGATGTTGAATTAAGAATTCACGGAACTCGTGCACATAAGTGCATCAGCGGACAACGGCGTATACACGATCAGCTGGTGGGAAGGCACGGTCGTTTATAACGATGGGCTCCCCGCCAACAACGTCGAAGTCTGGACCCGCTATCCCGAGTATATATAAAAGACCAAAACAAACAAGGAGGGGACGGCCATGGATGGAGCGGTCCAATACAGCTTGCTTTTCTACATCGGCGCGGTGCTGATGAGCGTCTCCGCGCTGGGGGGCGCCGTTGTGTTCGTCCTCCGGCGGCAGGCGGGGAAACGCCTGCGGGAGAGACTGGATGCCGAATACGGAAAAAAACGCCGGTAGGAACGGAGTGATGGCTTATGCCGCAGATCATCGCGTCAACCTATGAGCTCAGGGAGAAGATCGGCTCCGGCGGCGCGGGCGTCGTGTACCTGGGGGAACACGTCCGCCTGGGGAAGCCCGTGGTGCTGAAGGCCGACCGGCGGACGCTGTCCACCAAGCCGGAGGTGCTGCGCCGGGAAGTGGACGCCCTGAAAAACCTGAGCCACACCTATATTCCCCAGGTCTATGACTTCGTGGTGGAGGGCGACACCGTCTACACCGTGATGGACTACATCGAGGGGGAGAGCTTGGACCGGCCCCTGGCCCGGGGAGAGCGCTTCTCCCAGGTTCAGGTGATCGAGTGGGCCTGCCAGCTGCTGGAGGCCTTGTGCTACCTCCACAGCCGCCCGCCCCACGGCATCCTCCACAGCGACATCAAGCCCGCCAACATCATGGTCACACCCCAGGGGGACATCCGGCTCATCGACTTCAACATTGCCCTGGCCCTGGGGGAGTCCGGGAGCGTCCGGGTGGGCTACAGCCGGGGCTATGCCTCCCCGGAGCATTACGGCGTGGACTACTCCAGCCGCCCCGCAGACGAGGACGCCACGGAGCTCCTGGCGGACCGGTCCACCCAGGTCTCCCAGGGGCCCCGGTCCCGGACCACCGCCGGGGGGCGCACCGTGCTTCTGGACGTCCGGTCCGACGTGTACAGCCTGGGGGCGACCCTCTACCACCTGCTGGGGGGCCAGCGCCCCGCCCAGGACGCCCAGGAGGTGACGCCCCTCACCGGGCCGGGAATCTCCCCGGCAGTGTCCGCCATCCTGCAAAAGGCCATGGCCCCGGACCCGGAGCAGCGCTACCAGACAGCGGAGGAGATGCTGGAAGCCTTCCGGCACCTCCACGACAACGACCCCCGGACCATCCGGCACCGGCGGCAGAACTCCATTCTGACTGCGGTGTTCCTGGCGCTGTTTCTGGCGGGGGGACTGTGTACCTTCGCGGGCCTGAAGCAGACCCAGGAGGCGGAGGCGGAGGCCCGTCTCCTGGCGGAGGCGGCGGAGGCGGCGGAGCGCTCCGCCAAGAACGCCCTGGCGGCGGTGACAGACTCCGAAGCGGCGTGGGCCGCCGGGGACGTTCTCAGGGCGGTGGACCGGGCCCTGGAGGCCCTGTCCCTGGAGAGCCCCTACGCCCCCCAGGCCCAGCGGGCCCTGACGGAGGCCCTGGGGGTCTATGAGCTCTCCGGGGGCTTCCGGGCGTACCGGAGGCATGAGCTGCCCAGCGAGCCGATGAAGCTGGCCCTCTCTCCCGGGGGGACCCGGGTGGGGGCCATGGTCCTGGGAAGGGCGCTGGTCTTCGACACGGAGAGCGGCGAGCTTCTGGCGGACTTCCCGGCGGAGCGGTCCGCCCTGTCGGACCTGGTTTTCTCCGGGGAGGACGTGGTGCTCTACGCCGGGGAGGGGGCCCTGCGGGCCTATGACCTGGGGGCTGGGCGGGAGCTGTGGGCCGGGGAACCGGCCACCACGCTGGCCCTGTCCGCCGATGGCTCCGTCGTGGCGGGGGTGTATAAGGACGCGTCCTGCGCGGCGGTTTACGAGGCATCCACCGGCGCGGCGCTGGCGGTGGTGGACTTCGGGGGGCAGACGCTGAGCGTCCCGCCCAAGGACGTTTTCGCGGACCCGGAGGACGATCTGTTTGCCCTGAACGGGGATGGGTCCCTGCTGGCCGTGAGCTTTGCGGGCGGGGGAATGAAGGTCTTCGGCGTCCGGGAGTCCGGGGCTGGGCTGACGGCCTATGAGACGTCGGACTTCACCCACTTCCAGGGGGGCTTCTATGGGAAGTATCTAGCCTATTCCGCCCAGTCCGCCGTCACGGGGGAGAATGTTTTCGGCGTGATCGACACGGCGGCCAAGGAGATGACGGGGGGGTTTACCGGGGACTCCATGCCCTACCGGGCCTTTGCCGGGGAGGCGGGCATTTTCCTCTCCAACAACGACGTGCTGGTCCGGCTGGACCCGGAGACGGGGGAGCAGACGGAGCTGGCCTATACCGCCGGGGAGGAGATTACCGGATACGCCCTGAGCGGGGAGTACACCATCGTCCGCACGGCGGAGAACACGGCGGCGATATTCGGCCGGAAGGCGAACCGGCTGAACGCCTGGGAGTGCCGGGAGGCCTGCGGCTTTGCGGACATCGCCGGGAGCTACGCCGTCTTCGGGGGCATGGACGCCCCGACCCTGCGGCTGGTCCGTCTGGAGGACCACCCGGAGGCCCTGCTGGCTTCCTATGACCCGGAGGACCGGCACAGCGAGGCCAGGGTCAGCGCGGACGGAAAGACGGTGATGCTCTTCCGGTATGACGGCTTCTCCATCTACACCCTGGAGGGGACGCTGGTGGCCCGGGAGGCCATCCCCGACGCGCTGGAGGTCTATGACCAGCAGTTCCGCCGGGAGGGCGCGGAGAGCCGCCTGGAGGTCCTGTACAACGACGGCCTCCTCCGCAGCTATTCCGCCGCCGACGGGAGCCTTCTGGCGGAGACCCGGGGCGAGAGGCCGGACGAGAGCCTCCAGGAGGAATTTCTGACGGACCGCCTCCGAATAGAGCGGCCGGTCCACGGCACGCCCCGGGCCTATGACCGGGCCGGGGGAGAGCTCCTCTGCGAGCTGGAGCCGGAGGACTACCTGATTTACGTTACGCAGGCGGGCGGCTATGTCGTGACTGAGTATATAGACAGTCAGGGCGGGCGGTACGGCCTGCTGCTGGATGAGGAATGCCGGACCTTGGCCCGTCTGCCGGGCCTGTGCGACGTGCTGGAGGACGGCACGCTGGTGTTTGACGACCAATTGGGAAATCTGCGGCAGAGCCGCATGTATTCCCTCCAGGAGCTGACCGCTCTTGGAGAACAATATAGAGGAGGAGCTGCATGAAGACATTCAAGAGAAGGCTGGCGTCGCTGCTGGCGGCAATTCTGCTGCTGGGCACTCTGCCCGCCGCCGCCCTGGAGGAAATCCGGGACGAAATCGAGACGCCTCCCGCCGTAGAGGATACGGTGGAGGGCACCCGGGAGCCGGAGACTCCGGCAGTCCCCGAGGAACCGGAGGTTCCGGAGGAGACGGAACCCACTGAGGGCGCGGAACCCCCGGAAGAGACGGCACCCGCTGAGGGCACGGAGCCCCCGGAGGAGACCGGGACCCCCGTGGAGCCGGAGATGCCGGAGGCGACGGAACCGGCGGCGCTGGAGGGCGCGGTGATCTACAATCTGGGAACCTGGAACACCGCCGTTCTCCCCGCCGCCATGGAGGAGGCCCTGGAGGACGAGGCGGTCTATGAGGCCGCCGGGGCGTTCATGCTGGAAACGGAGTGCCGGGATCTGCTGTTCCTGGACGGGGAGGGCGGCTTTGCCATTCCCCTGCCGGAGGACGAGCCCTTCTTCCCCTATGAGGTCCAGTTCCAGTATCAGGGCGAGACGTGGACGGAGTGGTTCGACGATGAGGACAGCACCGTGACCGTGGACGGGTATACCTTTACCCTGTCCCTCCGGGAGGGGGCGGAGCCCATCTATATCGACGGTCCGGAGGACGAGGTCCGTTCCTGGCTGGCGAAGGAGTTCACCACCGATGGGGACCCCGCATCGCTGATTTCCCTCCAGCAGCTGGAGATCCGGTCTGCCTGGGTGGAGTTCAGTAAGAAGGAGCTGGAGAAGGAGTTCACGCTGAAGTCCCTGGTGGAGCTGGCGCTGTCAAACTCCAGCGGTTCCGGTGCTCCCACGGTTTCCGACAATACCGTGGTTGTCTGGCAGGTGTACAACTACGACGGCTCGTCCATCAATCTGGACCGGGACAGCAAGGCGGCGGGACGCTATGTCATCGGCAAGGGAAGCGACCTGGTAGATATTGCCGCGAAGATGGAGGAGTATAAGACTTCCTATATCGGCTATGAGTTCATCGTGGGCAAGTCCGGCCATGACAACAGCGACCAGAACGACGGCGAGAAGTACCGTATCGAGCTGAGTATCAACTGTGGGAATAGATATTTGACCTTGCGGCCCTACAGCGCGGCCAACGAGCGGCTGTCGAGTTCGCAGCGCAGTTACGCGGAGGAATATTTCTATGACCGGGGAACGGGCCAGCAGCTGAACAAAAATAATTATTACATGAATCTGTACGGCAGTATGTGGAGTGGCTCGGAACCGGTGCGGCTGAAGTTCAAGCCGGACAGTCAGCTGACACAGCTTCTGAACAATGCCGGGGCGGGAACGGCTGCCAAGATCTACAAGGGGTATTACGAGACCCCCGGCGCGATTCCCTCCGACGCGGAGGACGCGACCAGTAAGATTCTGATGTCCGGCAGTTCCTCCAGCGAGTCCGCCTGGACCAGCCTGGAGGGCTATTCCGTTCAGCTTCCCTCTCTGAACGATTGGAGTTACTGGGACAAGGTGCCCAAGTTCACCCTTGTGCTGGAGAAGAACGGCGTGGTGGAGGACGTTCTGCTTCCCTTCGGCATCCAGTTCTACTCGGCGTATCCTTGGATAGACCTCGACTATGAGCTCTATGATGAGAATGGTATGGGGGTAGCGGAGCGGGAATGGAAGGAAACCGGCGGCTATACCACAAACTACGTGATGCGCAATAAAAACTATCCGGCAAACGGGCAGTACGTTTTCAAACTGCACCTCCAGAACGCAGAGCCCAACGCGTCGGTGATGGATTACGTAGAGAGCATCACGGTTAACGGCAGCGCCCTCAGTCAGGCGCAGATTCAGTCCATGTTCAATGAGATGTACGGCGAAGGCGGCTACAAGGCCGATTTCAGCGGCGGCGTGACCTTTGCCATCAAGTACACCTCCAAGTATCACGACGACCCGGGCGGTACGGAGACCTTTACGGTCAAGACGATTCCCTCCAGCGTAGAGCCCGGCGGACCCGTGTACGACACCTTCTTTGAGGTGAACGGCGCCAGCGGGTACAGAGGCTATGTCATGAAGGGGAAGGATGATGGCTATTTCAAGTACGGCTATCAGACGGTGTTCGTGACGGACGGCTCTTCCGCCGTGAACAGCGACCGGATCATCCCGACCTTCAGAACCGAGGCCAAGAGCCTTCAGGCCCGGACGGTGAAGGACGCCAGCTCCGTGGACCAGAAGCTGGAAGGCGGCAGTTCCATTTACTTCACCCCCGGCCAGCCCGTCCAGTATACCGCCTATGTGGACGAGACCTCTTCCGAGCACCGCAACTACTGGGTCACGTTCAACACCAAAGCCAGCGGCGGCGCGAAGCTGTTTGTCAACGGCGTCACCAATGCCGACGCGGGGCACCTGGATAACGGCCAGCCTACCCGCCTGGTGGTTCTGAACGACGCCCGGGATTATCATGACGTCTGTGTGGCCAACCTGGGCGACGCGCCCATGACGGGCCTGTACGCCCGCCTGGAGAACGCCCAAAACGTGGTCCTGGACTCCTATTGGAGCTTCCGGGAGAACACCTCCCTGGCGGCGTTCCCCGATTATATCTACAACGACAGCTACGGATACCAGCAGAACGTCTCCAAGGTCCGCCTCCTGCCCGAGGTGGATGAGGCCACCGGCCTGCTGAAGGGCGGTCCCATCAGCGGCACGCTGGTCATCGGCTATGGCGGCGGCGGCGCGGGGAAGGAGGTCCGGGTGAAGCTGACCGGTCTTGCAGGAGACCTTCAGTTCACGAACCAGTCCCTGCGGACCGGCGTCAAGTGGGTGCCCTATGTCACCGCCATTCAGGACAACACCATGATTGACTCGGAAAACTACGAGTACACCATTACGGGCAGACTCCCCCGCGGCCTGAGCACCACGCCCGCCGGTGAGATTTACGGCGTGCCGCAGGAATACGGCACCTTCCCCCTCCACGTGACCCTGCGGTACAAGGGGGACGTGAGCACGCTGCTGGGCGGCGTGGGGAACCTGCTGAGCGAGGAGGAGAAGGCGGCCCTTCAGCGGCGGCTCTCCTGCGAGGGCGACATTGAGCTGAACATCCTGAACAACACGGACGTCAACGTCTGGACGGTTCCCGGCGAGGAGAACTACAGCTACGCGGTGGAGACCCCCGTGGGTACCGATACCGGAAACTACCACTTCACGGTGGACAGCTACGAGGACCGGGTTTTCCAGTCCGAGGGCCCCTACAGCGAGTTCGTGAACTTCTATCTCGATGGTAAGCTGCTGACCCGGGACCGGGACTACACCGCCGAGGAGGGCAGCACCATCATCACCATCAAGGAGCAGACCTTCCGGAACGCGGGCGGCGGAACCCATACCATCGCGGCGGAATTCTTCCCCGGCGGAAGCAAGACCGACGCCAACGTCCGCAGCATGAAGACCACCAGCCAGAACTACACGCTGACCATCGGTGGCGGCACGGGTCCCGTCGACCCCGGCCCCAGCAATCCCGGCGGCAGCTCCGGCGGAAGCTCCGGCAGTTCCTCCAGCACTCCGGGGACGGTCATTCCCAACACGCCGTCCAAGGGTCCCTCGACGCCCGCCAAGCCGGTGACGCCGAACAAGCCCGCAGAGCCCTCCCTTCCCTTCGCGGATGTGGCCAAGAGCAGCACGTTCTATGACGATATCATGTGGGTCTTTGACAGCGGCCTGATGATTGGCACGACGGACGATACCTTCGCACCGGGGTCCAGCCTCACTGCGGCGGCGATTGTCACGGTTCTGGCCCGCATGGCCAAGGTGGACCTGGACCAGTACCGGAACATTAAGGACAGCGAGATCGACGCCTCCCTCTGGTATGCCCCCGCCGCAATCTGGGCAAAGCGCTCCGGCCTTCTGCCGGAGGCGGGCGCGGCCATTTTCCAGGCGCCCCTCCAGCGGGAGCAGATGGCGGTCATGCTGGTGAAGTACATGAAGCTGAGAGGCACGGAGATCCCGGCCCCCGAGGAGCCGGTGGAGTTCACCGACGCGGACCAGATGAGTCCGGAGGGGAAGGCGGCTTTCCAGGCGCTGTATCAGTGCGGCGTGTTCAAGGGCACGGGCAGCGGCTTGATGGACCCCTCGGGCGTCACGAACCGGGGCCAGTTTGCCGCCCTGCTTCACCGGGTGGACGGTGTCCTGTCCGAGAACGCGGAGACCGGCCGGTAAACGAAAAGGTCCGTCCGGAACGGGGCGGACTGTGGTGAAACGCTGGCCCGCGGTTGCGGGCCGGCGTTGACCATGATTCCCGGCCGGAAGGCAGGGGAGAAAGGAGGCGGCTATGAGCGGATACCGGCCGAAGCCCATGGATACCGGCGATATTTCGCTGCCGGAGGAGCTTCTGGCACTGACGGAAGAGCTGGCGAAGAACGTCCATGAAAACTGGGCCCAGGCCCGTCTGGAGGAGGGGTGGACCTACGGTCCCTCCCGGGACGGCGAGAAGAAAATCACGCCCTGTCTGGTGCCCTATGAGGAGCTTCCGGAGGAGGAGCGGGAATACGACCGGCGCACGGCGATGGAGACGGTCCGGCAGATTTTAAAGCTGGGCTATACCATCCGTCTGAGGGAGGAGTAATCTCCCGCGCGTCCGGAAAACAGTGCAAAAATGCCGGGGCCAGTCTCTCAGACTGGTCCCGGTCATTTCAGGTCCCGGAGGCCGCGAACTGCTCCCGGTCCCGGTCGATCTGCTTCTGATACCGCTCCTGTTCGGAGAACACGCACCCGCAGTACTTCTGCATATAGAACCCTAGCTCTCGGGCCCGGCGGTTGCCCTCCCGGAAGTTTGGCCGGAAGTCCCGGTAGAGGAATTCCACGCCGTAGGCTCCGGCATAGCGCTCCGCCGCCCGGACAATGCCCTCGTGGTCCTGATAGAGGCTGGAGAGGAGGGTGGTGGTAAAGGCGGAAAAGCCGTTTTCCGCGGCGTACCGCGCCGTTTCCGCAATCCGGTGCTCATAGCAGTAGGCGCACCGGCGGTCCAGGTCCCCCGCCACGTGCCGGACGAAGTCCCGGAGTCCGTAGTCCTCCCGGACCCGCACCTCCATGCCGATGGAGGGGGCGTATTCCAGCAGACAGTCCCGCCGGGCCTGGTACTCCTTCCAGGGATGGATGTTGGGGTTGTACCAGAAGGCCACGGGCTCAATGCCCTCGTTCCGCAGAGGGTCGATGCAGCTCAGGGAGCAGGGGGCGCAGCAGCAGTGAAGGAGAACGGTGTTCATGGTTATGCCTCGTTTCTATTTTGAATAGAGTAAGTATAGCACGTCCGCCGGGAAGAGGCAAGGTAGACGCCGCCGGAGGGGACAGGCCATTTTTAACAGGTTCTTTACAGTTTTTCAAGGGATTGGTGATTGCAAATCCCGTCGAAAGCGTGTATGATACCTAGGAATATGATCGTCTGCGGTTGCAAACCCGCCAAACGGACGCAATCGTTTTCCTGAAGGAGGAGCAAGCCTTGAAGATCGGTCTTGACGTGGGTTCCACCACCATCAAATGCGTGGTGCTGGACGGCGCGGACAAAATCGTATACAGTACCTATGAGCGCCACTTCAGCCACATTCTGGAAAAAACGGAGGAGCTCCTCCGGCGGGCCGCCGGGCAGTACGTCCCCAGCGGACGGGCGGAGCTGGCGATATCCGGTTCCGCTGGCATGGGCATGGCGGAGGGCGCGGGGATTCCCTTTGTGCAGGAGGTCTTTGCCACCCGCGTGGCCGCAGGGCGTCTGGCTCCCGGCACGGATGTGGTGATCGAGCTGGGCGGCGAGGACGCCAAGATTCTCTTCCTCACTGGCGGTATGGAGGTCCGGATGAACGGCTCGTGCGCCGGAGGCACCGGGGCTTTCATCGACCAGATGGCCACGCTGCTGAAGATGACCGCCGACGAGATGGACGCCGCCGCCCAGACGGCGGAGAAGACCTATACCATCGCCTCCCGCTGCGGCGTTTTCGCCAAGAGCGACGTTCAGCCCCTCATCAATCAGGGCGCCAGGGCCCCGGACGTCGCCGCCAGCATTTATCAGGCGGTGGTGAACCAGACCATCGCGGGGCTGGCCCAGGGGCGTCCCATCCGGGGGAACGTCCTGTATCTGGGCGGGCCGCTGACCTTCTCCCGCTGCCTGCGGGAGAGCTTTGACAGGACCCTGGATGTCGCCGGGACCTGTCCGGAGAACAGCCTGCTGTTCGTGGCCTTGGGCGCGGCGTTTTACGCCGATCAGGAGTTTGACCTGCGGGACCTGACGGACCGCCTGAAAAAGCGCGGGGCCTCGGAGACCTACCGGAGCCAGCCGCCGCTGTTCGAGTCCCGAGAGGAATACGAGGCCTTCCGGGAGCGCCACGCCAGGGCGAAGGTGGCCCGGGCTCCCTTTGGCCCAAGCTTTGACGACCCGGTTCATATCGGCATCGACTCCGGGTCTACCACCGTCAAGGTGGCGGTGATCGACCAGGAGGCCCGGCTGCTGTTTACGGATTACCAGCCGAATTTGGGCAGTCCCATCTCGCTGATTCGCTCCGTGCTTCAGCGGCTCTATGAGGAGCACCCGGCTCTGCGGGTGGCCTCCGTCACCACCACGGGCTATGGCGAGGACTTGGCGAAGCACGCCTTCCACGGGGATTACGGCGTGGTGGAAACCGTGGCCCACTTTACCGCCGCCCGGCATTTCCTGCCGGATGTGGATTTCATCATCGACATCGGCGGGCAGGATATGAAGTGCTTTAAGATTGAAAACGGCGCTATCAGCAACATTTTCCTCAACGAAGCCTGTTCCTCCGGCTGCGGCAGCTTCTTGCAGACCTTTGCCCAGGCGCTGGGCCACGACGTGAAGGAGTTTGCCCGGCTGGGCCTCTTCGCCGGACGGCCCGTGGACCTGGGGAGCCGCTGTACCGTCTTCATGAACTCCAGCGTAAAGCAGGCCCAGAAGGACGGGGCCAGCATTGAGAATATCTCGGCGGGCCTCTCCATTTCCGTGGTGAAGAACGCCATCTATAAGGTTATTCGGGCCTCCAGCCCCGAGGAGCTGGGCCGGAACGTGGTGGTTCAGGGGGGCACCTTCTACAACGAAGCGGTGCTCCGGGCCTTTGAGAAGGAGATGGGGGTGGAAGTCATCCGCCCGGACATCGCCGGACTGATGGGAGCCTTTGGCGCGGCCCTCTACGGCCGGGACCGGGCCGCTCCCGGACAGGTCAGCACCCTTCTGGACCGGGAGGCCCTTGCCGCCTTCACGCAGAAGACGGAGAACCGGGTGTGCGGCCTGTGCGGCAACAACTGCCAGCTCACGGTCAACACCTTCGGGAACGGCGCGACCTTCCTCAGCGGCAACCGCTGCGACCGGCCCGTCACCGGTAAGGCCGACACCGGTGAGCGGAACCTGTACGCTTGTAAGCGGAACCTGATTTTGAGCTATAAGCTCGTGCCGGGGAAGCGGGGAAAGATTGGACTTCCCCTCTGCCTCAACATGTGGGAGTTGCTGCCCTTCTGGCACACCTTCTTCACAAAGCTGGGCTTTGCCGTATATCACAGCCCCCTTTCCAGCCGGGACCTGTATTTGAAGGGGCAGGCCACCATTCCCAGCGACACCGCGTGCTTCCCGGCGAAGCTGGCCCATGGGCACATTCAGTTTCTGTCGAAGCTGGGGCTGGATGCCATTTTCTATCCCTGCATGACCTATAATATTGATGAGGGCCTGGGGGATAATCACTATAATTGTCCTGTTGTGGCGTACTACCCCGAGGTGATTGCCGGGAACTGCCCGGAGATTAAGGGGACGAAATTCATTTATGATTACGTGGGCCTCCACCGCCCCAAGGACTTCTCCCGAAAAATCTGGGACATTCTCCGGCGGTATTTTCCGGACGTCACCAGGGACGAGGTCCGGGAGGCCGGGGACGCGGCCTATGCCGAATACGCCGCCCACATGGCCCGGGTCCGCGAGGAGGGCGCCCGCATCATGGCGGAGGCCCGGGCTGAGGGGCAGCGGATCATCATTCTGGCGGGACGGCCTTATCACGTGGATCCGGAGGTGAACCACGGCATTGACACGCTGATCACCCGTTCCGGCGCGGCGGTGGTGACGGAGGACGCGGTTTCCGGCTTGGTGGAGAAGTTTCCCACCACGGTGCTGAACCAGTGGACCTATCACTCCCGGCTCTATGCCGCCGCGAAGTACTGTGTGGAGCATCGGGACTGCGACCTGGTACAGCTGGTCAGCTTTGGCTGCGGCGTGGACGCCATCACCACCGACGAGATACAGGGCATTTTGCAGGCCGGGGGAAAACTGTACACCGAACTGAAAATCGATGAAATTACCAACCTGGGCGCGGTGCGCATCCGCCTTCGGAGCCTCTTCGCCGCCCTCGACGAACTTACTTTTCTCGAGAGAAAAGTAAGCAAAAGAGCTTTAGCACGTTTTGAGAGTCCGGAGTGAATCCGGGCTGGAGCGTCGGCCACGCGGTCCGGCAGAGGACGGGGCTGTGGTGCGTTTATGAGAACATGCGGGAGGTTAGAGTCAATGATGGAGATGTTGAACTATCCCAAGTTTACGCCGGAGATGAAGAGGACCCACAAAATTCTGATTCCTAATATGGCGCCGGTGCAGTTCCGGATTCTGGCGGCTGTTATGGAGCGGGCGGGGTATACCTGTGAGCTGCTGGAGAACTGCGGGAGTCAGGTCAGCGAGTTGGGGCTGAAGTATGTACATAATGATACCTGTTATCCCGCGCTGCTGGTGATTGGGCAGTTTTTGGATGCCCTGGCCTCGGGAAAGTACGATTTGGACCACACCGCCCTCATTATTACCCAGACCGGCGGAGGGTGCCGGGCGTCCAACTATATTTACCTGCTCCGCAAGGCCCTGGTGAAGGCGGGCTATCCCCAAGTGCCGGTGGTGAGCCTGAATTTCTCCGGGCTGGAGAAGGATTCCGGGTTCCCTATGACGGTTTCGTTCCTGCGCCGTCTGCTGGCGGTTATTTACTATGGGGATTTGCTGGTGGCCCTGAAGGCCCAGACGGAGCCCTATGAGGTCCGGCGGGGCGACGCGGCCCGGTTGCAGGAGAAGTGGCTGGACACCATCTGCGGCTGGATTCGCCAGGACAAGGGGTGGACCAACCGGGAGATGAAGGCCGCCATGCCGGTCATGGCGCGGGAGTTCGCCGCGATTCCCGTCCGCCGGGTTCCCAAGGTAAAGGTGGGCGTGGTCGGGGAGATTTATGTGAAGTACTCGCCTCTGGGGAACAATGATCTGGAGCGTTTCCTGGCCTCTCAGGACTGCGAGGTGAATCTGCCGGGGCTGATGGGCTTTGTGCAGTACTGCGCCTATAATCCCTCGGAGACGGCCCGGCTCTACGGGGGCAGTTTTCTGGAAAAGCACATGTCGGATGTAGTGCTGAAGTACATTGAGGGCATGGAGAGCGTGGTCATCCGGGTCCTGAAGGACAACGGCTATCACGCGCCCCTGCCCTTCCGGGAGCTCATCCGCCTTACCGACGGCGTCATCAGCACCGGGGACAAGATGGGGGAGGGCTGGCTGCTCACCGCCGAGATGCTGGAGCTGGTCCGGGCGGGGTATGAGAACATCGTGTGCGCCCAGCCCTTCGGCTGTCTGCCCAACCATATCTGCGGCAAGGGAATGATCAACAAAATCCGGGAGCTATATCCCCAGGCGAACATCACGCCCATTGACTACGACCCCAGCGCCACCCGCGTGAATCAAGAGAACCGCATCAAGCTGATGCTGGCGGTAGCGCGGGAGCGCCTTTCGGAGCAGAAGATTCCGGAGCCGTCCCGGCGGGCCCAGGCGGTGGCGGAGCGTCCGGCTCCGGAGCGCCTCCGGAAGCATCGGGCCAAGGCGATGGTGTGAGGAAAGACTGCGGAATATGAAAAGGGACTGTTTCGGCTGAAACAGTCCCTTTTGTGCGTCATATGGAGTGCTGCTGTTTGCGGTGAAAAAGCCAGGCCAGAGCGGCGCAGATGGTAACACCGGTTCCGTAGGGGATACACTGTAAGAAGGCAGTCTCCGCTGGAGCGCTGTACCCCACGCCCCGCTGAAGGGCGCAGTAATCATAGGCGACGACGGCGCACATAACATTGGAAAGCAGGACAGCAAGCGCGGCGAAGAGGCCGGTCAGGCGTTTGCAATTCTTCATGGCAATTCCTCCTGAAGTCATTTCTTTTTAAGAATCAGAACCATTCCCAGCAGCATCAGCAGCACAAAGGAAGCGATGAGGATTCCGGTTCCGTTCAGGGTAATCGTAGACGATTCGTTCAGATATCCGGCGGCGGATGGGCGGAGAAGGAAGAAGAGGCCGGACAGGATGAGGCATACAGCTCCGGTTATGCAGAGGCCGAGGCCCAGCCTGCTTTCTCCGTTTTTGCGGGAGACCGGACCGGCGTCCGCTTTGCTTGGGGATTCCGGGGAGCTAGCGGAGGGATTTCCGGTAAGCTCATCAATGGAAATCTGGAAGCACTCACTCAAAGCCTTGAGCTTATCCAGCTCCGGAGTTGATAATCCCCCTTCCCATTTGGAAACGGCCTGTCTTGAGACTCCGATTTTTTCCGCGAGCTGTTCCTGAGAAAGCCCGCTTTTCCGTCTGAGGACGTATATATTTTCAGACAACATCAAAAGTACCTCCTTGCTGAAATCCTACCGCATTTTCCCGCGGTACGCTATCAACTCCGGCTGGAAGTTCCGCAACCACCGGTTGCACACCCCAAAATACCCGGAAATTCCGGCGATTTATATCATGTGCAGCTTCCGTCATTATAACAGAGATTCCGGAAGATGGAAACCCGGGAAAGGAAATGAGGCGTATCCACTCACGGATTTACTCTGGGGGTGCTGCTGTGGGGGGCGGTCCCCTGACCGCCCCGTTTTACGGAAATGCCAGACTTTCGGTAGACGGTTCTGATTCATGCAATCTCTTCTGGCAGGAGCATGTACCATCTTTGCGGGGCCCGGTCCCCTGACCGGGCCATTCCCTCAGGATTACCGCCGCACCCAATGAGGCCCCTGCATAAAATCTTCGAACAGGGCACGCCCCATTCCGGCACAGATTGAAATAGCCGGAAAAATATGATAAAATACCACCTGGAAAAGAACGGCCGTGGTTTGACCGGCATTGTGAAAACAGCAGAAAGGACTCCCCGCCCCGTCCGGGCGCGGCGGACGCAAGGTGATGTGCATGAAGAATCTGAATGAGATGACCATGGGTGAAATCACGGCGGAGATGCGCGGCTATGAGTGCCGGAGGGACAGAGGCTATGCCTTCATCAGCTATTCCCACCGGGACCGGGAACAGGTCTATCCGTTGGTCCTTTCCTGGATGCGGGCGGGCTATAACATCTACATAGACCTGGATTTTGAGCGCCATGGAAGCGACAGCAACTGGGCCGGCCTGATGCTCTCCACCCTGTCCAGCCGCCTCTGCCGCCTGGGCATCTGCTTCAAAAGCCCCCATTACCGCTACAGCTATGCCTCGCTTCTGGAGCTTCTGACCATGCGGGGGGAGACCGTCACCAACCGCCACAGCGGGAAGAAGCTCCAGGTGGACGCCGTCGCGCTGGGCGGCATCCCGGACGACGACGAGCTCCCGGAGGAGCACCGGGCCTTGTACACCGCCGCGTTTCAGTCCATGCGGGCCGGTATGGGGGAGCAGTTCCTGGGCCAGAACCGGAAGGAAGCGGAGCTCCTGCGGGAGGGCCTGGACTTCTGGCTGGGGGACCCCAAGACGAAAGCGGTCCTGCGTACCTCCGCCGACGCGGAGAAAATGATGGGCTATATTCAGGACGCCTATCAGGCGGGATACCAGGACTTTTATCCCCAGATTGCCTATCTGGTGAAGAACTGGTTCATCTCCCAGGACCTGAATGGAAACGACTACTCCCTGAACTCCAGCATGGACATCCGCCTGGCCCGCTTCGGCGAGGTCCGGGTGGAGCAGGTCCGGGAAAGCCTCCTCCCGCCGTCTCCCGTGTCCGCCCCGCCGGAGCGGGACTCCTCCGCCCTTCCGGCGGAAATCTGCCGCTGGGAAAATGGCGCATGGAAACCGCTGTCCGACGCCGGTGCGGGGGTGGAGGAAGCGCCTTCCCCGGCTTCCTCCGCTCTGGCGGAGGCGCCGGATTCCGACTTGGGCCCCCGGCTTGTCCGCATGGACAAGAGCGCACTGATTCTTCTGCCCGAGGGCGGCTTCAAGCTGGGACGCTCCATGGTCTGTGACTACCAGATCGCGGGGAACAACGCCGTGGGCCGCGTCCACGCGATTCTCCATACGCGGCACGGAACCGTGGCGATTGTGGACCAGCACTCGAAAAACCGTACCCTGCTGAACGGAAACGCGCTGACCCCCGATCAGGAATACATCCTGAAGGAAGGAGACACCATCACCATATCCGGCGCGGTTTTCGTCTTTCATGAATAACCCCTTCCGTCCGGGCGGCCCGAAAAGCCGCTCGGATTTCTCTTGACAGAAGCGGCAGACTCTGTTATACTCAAATGGTTCCTAAAAAAACTGTTCGAAAAAGAACAAAGGGGGCCGGGGCATGATTACCATCGCCCAGCTGATTCGCTTACCCCGAAGGTTTGCGAAATACTATGACCGGCAGTTTCTCCCTCTGCTGGAGCGGACCGGGCTCTCCATGCGGGAGATGCACGTCCTTCTCTTCCTGGCCAACCACCCCGGACAGGACACCGCCAGGGATGTCACCGAGCTCCGGGGCTTGGCCAAGTCCCAGGTTTCCCAGGCGGTGGAGGTCCTGGCCGGACAGGGGCTCCTGGCCCGGAGGGCCGACGGCGAGGACCGCCGGGTCGTTCACCTGGAGCTCACCGGAACGGGCCTGCCCCTGTCCCGGGAGGCGCAAGCGGTTCAGGCCGCGTGCGGACAGAGGATGCTGGCGGGCCTGAGCCGGGAGGAACAGGCCGTTTTCCTGGATCTGCTGGAGCGGGTCCTGGGGGAGATTGAGAACCTGGAAAAGGAGTGTTTGGAATGAACCGCCAAAGCGTGGACCTGGGCAGCGGAAAGGTGAGCCGCCTGCTGTTCTCTCTGGCCCTGCCCACCATTACCTCTCAGATTGTCAACATGCTGTACAATCTGGTGGACCGGGTTTACATCGGCCACATGAAGCCTGTGGACACCGTGGGAGCCCTGGCCCTCACCGGCGTGGGCGTCTGCCTGCCGGTAATCATGATTATCTCCGCCTTCTCGGCGCTGGTGGGTATGGGCGGCGCGCCCAGGGCGTCCATTCAGGAGGGCCGGGGGGACCTGGAGGAGTCCCAGCGGATTATGGGCAACAGCTTCACCCTGCTGGTGATCACCTCCCTTGTGCTGACGGCGGTGTTTCAGAGCTTTGCTGAGCCCCTGCTGCTGACCTTCGGGGCCAGTGAAAATACCATCGGCTATGCCCTGGATTACATGAACATCTACTCCCTGGGCACGCTCTTTGTTCAGGTGACGCTGGGGATGAATGCCTATATCACCGCCCAGGGCTTCACCACCGTGAGCATGAAAACGGTGCTCATCGGCGCGGGGCTGAACACGCTGCTGGACCCTGTGTTCATTTTCGGCCTGGGGATGGGCGTCCGGGGGGCGGCGCTGGCGACGATTCTCTCCCAGGCGGTGTCCGCCGCGTGGGTGCTCCGGTTCCTCACCGGGCCGAAGACCAAGTGGCGTCTGCGGCGGCAGAACCTCCGCCCCCGGCCCGGAGTCTTTCTGCCCTCCATGGCCCTGGGGCTGTCCCCGTTCATCATGCAGTCCACGGAGAGCCTGATTGCCGTGTGCTTCAACTCCTCGCTGCTGAAATACGGCGGAGACCTGGCAGTGGGAGCCATGACGGTGCTGACCAGCATGATGCAGTTCGCCATGATGCCCCTCCATGGCCTGAGCCAGGGGGCGCAGCCCATTATCAGCTATAACTACGGGGCCCGGAACGCCCAGCGGGTCCGGGAGGCCTTCCGCTGCCTGTTGAAATCCTGCGTGGTCTACGCCCTGGTCCTCTGGGCGCTGGTGCAGCTGTTCCCCCGGGTGTTCGTGCAGATTTTCAACAACAATCCGGCGCTGGTGGATTACGCCTCCTGGGCGCTGCGGATTTACATGGGCACCACATGCCTGTTCGGGGTTCAGATTGCATGCCAGCAGACCTTTGTGGCCCTGGGGAACGCAAAAACCTCGCTGTTCCTGGCGGTGCTGCGGAAGATCATCCTGCTGATTCCGCTGATCTATATCCTGCCGAATTTCTTTGCCGACAAGGCGTTCGCCGTCTTCCTGGCGGAGCCCGTGGCGGATTTCCTGGCGGTGTGCACGACGGCGGCCATGTTCGTGGTGCAGTTCAAGGGGACCATGGCGGAGCTGGAGGAGCCGCGCCCCGGAACGTAAACAAGAAAAAAGCCTGCCGGACGGCAGGCTTTTTCTATTGCTCGGATGCGGGCCGCTGAACCCCTCAGTTCATCAGACCGCACACCATATCGGTATACCCGGAGGGATCGTCCAGGGGAAGACCGGCAATCAGCAGCGCCTGGTTGTACAGCAGGGCGGCGTAGATCTTCGCCTTCTCCGGGTCCGCCTCCACGGCGGACTCCAGGGCCCGGAAGGCGGGGTGCTCCACGTTCAGCTCCAGAATCCGGTCCGCCTTGATGGACGCGTCGGGCTGGACGGCTTGGAAGTACTTTTCCATTTCAAAGCTCAGGCCCTCTCCGGCGGTGAGGCAGACGGGGTGGGACTTCAGCCGGGCGCTGGCCCGGACCTCCTTGACGGCGTCCCCCAGGGCTTCCTTCACGAAGTCAAAGGTCCCCTTGTGAGCCTCGGCCTCCTCCTCGGCCTTCTTCTCCGCGCCCTCCTCGATTTCCTGGTCCAGGACGGAGCGGAATTCCTTCTCCTTGTAATTCCGGAGGGTCTGGGCGCAGAACTCGTCCACCTCCTCGGTGAAGTAGAGGATTTCCGTGCCCGCGTCCCGAAGGCCCTCGGTCTGGGGCAGGCGGTCGATTTTGTCCACGGTCTCTCCGGCGGCGTAGTAAATATACTTCTGGTCCTCCTTCATCCGGGAGACGTACTCGTCCAGAGTGACGGGCTTTTTCTCCGTGGAGGAGTAGAACAGCAGCAGGTCCTGAAGCAGCTCCTTGTGGCGGCCATACTCGTTCACCACGCCGTACTTCAGCTGGCGGCCGAAGTTCTTCCAGAAGGTTTGATAGCCCTCCCGGTCCTCGGCCAGGAACTTGCCCAGGTCGGCCTTGATCTTCTTTTCCAGATTTCCGGCGATGACCTTCAGCTGCCGGTCATGCTGGAGGAGCTCCCGGGAGATGTTCAGGCTCAGGTCCGGGGAGTCCACCACGCCCCGGACGAAGCGGAAGTGCTCCGGCAGGAGGTCGGCGCAGCGGTCCATGATGAGGACGCCGTTGGAGTAGAGCTGAAGGCCCTTTTCAAACTCCTTGGTGTAGTAATCAAAGGGGGTGGCGCCGGGGACGAAGAGGAGGGCTTTGTAGGTGATGCTGCCCTCCACGGAGACGGGGATAACCCGCTGGGGGTCAGCGTAATCGTGGAACTTGTCCCGGTAGAACTTGTGGTATTCCTCCTCCGTAACCTCGCTCTTGGCCCGCTGCCAGATGGGGACCATGGAGTTCAGGGTCTCTACCTCCGTGTAGGTCTCATACTCGGGCTTGTCCTCCGGGGAGTCCTCGGTCTTCCGGGTTTTGGAGACCTCCATACGGATGGGGAAGCGAATGTAGTCGGAGTACTTCCGGACCAGCTCCTGAAGCCGCCAGCCCTCCAGGAAATCGCCGTACTTCTCGTCGCCGGTGTCCTCCTTGATGTGCATGATGATGTCGGTGCCAACGGTTTCCTTTTCGCACTCGGAAATGGTGTAGCCGTCGGCCCCGGAGGACTGCCATTTAAAGCCGCTCTCCGCGCCGTACTTCCGCGTCACCACGGTGATCTGGTCGGAGACCATGAAAGCGGAGTAAAAGCCCACGCCGAACTGCCCGATGACGTCGGTGTCCTTGGCGTCGTCCCCCAGCTCCTGCTTGAACTTGTAGGAGCCGGAGGAGGCGATGATGCCCAGGTTGTTCTCCAGGTCCGCTTTGTCCATGCCGATGCCGTTGTCGGAGACGGTGAGGAGGCGCTGGTCCTTGTCCACGGAGATTTCGATCTTGAAATCCCCCCGGTCCATGCCCACGGCGCTGTCGGTAAGGGCCTGATAGCAGAGCTTGTCACAGGCGTCGCTGGCGTTGGAAATGATTTCCCGGAGGAAAATTTCCTTGTGGGTGTAGATGGAGTTGATCATCAGATCGAGGAGCCGCTTGGATTCCGCCTTGAACTGTTTTTTTGCCATGATTTGGATACACTTCCTTTTTCAATTCTATAACAACACTAAAATATAGCACAGAGGCAGGAGAAAATAAATGACCATTTTGTAAATTTCCGTTCAAAGCGGTTGTTTGTCCCGCCGCTTGCGAGTAGAATAGGAAAAAAAGCCGGGGGCTCCGGCAGAGGAGTTTGATCGTATGGGATTTTTCCAGAGGTTTGGAGGGGCGGTAGCCCGCTTTATGTATGGACGCAACGGATGGGACCAGATGAATCAGGCTCTGTTCCGGGGATATCTGATACTCTGGGCGGTGGAGCTGGTCTTTTACTTTTTCCGGCAGGGCCTGGCGGTCCGGGTGTGCGAGGCGGTGCTGTTTGCGCTGATGCTGATCATCCTGTTCCGCTGTTTCTCGAAGAATG
Source organism: Oscillospiraceae bacterium 38-13 (assembly GCA_041223955.1). Classification (GTDB taxonomy): domain Bacteria; phylum Bacillota; class Clostridia; order Oscillospirales; family Oscillospiraceae; genus Oscillibacter. The sequence goes on from JBCLRG010000002.1 coordinate 62,409, forward strand.
TCTACCGGCGGCGGATGGAGAACCAGAAGTGGGTAAACTGGTACTGCGGAATCCGGAACCGGAGCGCGGGCGCCCGGGCCCGCCACGCCGACCGGGAGCATAAATATTTCACCTGCCGGAACTGCAAGACCATCTGCCGGGTCCCGGCAGGGAAGGGGAAGATCATCATCACCTGCCCGAAGTGCGGGGAGGAGATCAGCGCGAAGACCTGAAGCGCGGCCCGGGCCGCAGTTTTCCGGCGGCTTTCTTCCGGCAGAACATATGAATTCATGCGGTTTTTAAAATAGGAGTATAGACTTATTTGCGGGGCCTGATCCCCTGATCAGGCCATTCCCCCAGGGTTTCCGAACTTCTGCCGGCAGACGGTGCAGAATAGGCCCCTCAAAAACAGTCGAAAAAGGCCGGAGGACAGGAATCCTCCGGCCTTTCAATTTTCCTCCTGGCCGATAAGCCACAGGATTGAAACCCCGAGAGCTTCTGCAAAGAAGAGAAGCTCAAAATCTACCACCACACGCAAGCCTGTCTCAATTCGGCTGATGGCTTTTTGCGTAATGTCAAGCCCAGCCAGCTGCAATTTTGCCGCCAGCTGTTCCTGAGAAAGGCCAAGCTCTGTCCGCCGTTTTCGAATATAGGTCCCGGAGCAGTTGAATCTGCCGTCAAGGTTATATATCTTCATGTTCACCAAGCCAGTTTTAGTCATAAGATGAGTAAAATTAACTTGACTCTAGCATTCCCATCATGATAGAATTATCCAAATAATGACTAGCCCTGGGGTGAGCACAAAATGGCGGAATTTTGCCTGGACTGCTGGCTCAAACTCAACGGCACCGCGGCGACCGAACGGGACTATATCTTATCCCGCGATTTCGACCTGTGCGAGAACTGCGGCGAGTTCCGCCGGGTAATCGAACGCGCCCGTACCTTCAAATTTTTCTACGACCTCCACCAGGAGCTGAAAAATAAAACCCGGCGGTAATCTCACCGCCGGGTTTGCTTATCTGGTGCTATCATTTTACCGGGAACCTGTGGCACTCATCAGAAACACCGCAGATATAATCCATGCTGACATTATAATACTTGGCCAGAATAATCACACTGTCCAAAGGAATGCGGGTTCGGCCAAGCTCATAGTCCGAATAAGTTTTCTGGCCCACATGCAGGAGTTCAGCAATAAATGTCTGCGTCAGGTCCCGGTCCTCCCGCAAAGCCCGTATTCGTTCCGCATACCGCATCCTCTCACCTCGAATACAGCATAGCCAAGAGTTTATAACTCTATTGGCATATAGAGTTATAAACTCTATAATGGCTTTGGGAGGAGTGACCGATGGCGGAATTTTGCCTGGACTGCTGGAACAAACTCAACGGCACTGCGGCGACCGAACGGGACTATATCCTATCCCATGATTACGACCTGTGTGAGAACTGCGGCGAGTTCCGCCGGGTAATCGAACGCGCCCGTACCTTCAAATTTTTCTACGACCTCCACCAAACGCTGAAAAGTAAAACGCGGCGGTAATCGCACCGCCGCGTCCTCCTATCCCAACGCCACATCCAGCACCATCATAATCAGAAACCCGCCGACAAATCCGCAGGTCCCCGCCCGGCTGTGGGCCTGGGGCACCAGCTCCTCTACCACCACATACAGCATCGCACCCGCAGCAAAGCTCAGCAGCCAGGGCATCATCGGATGGGCCCACGCGGCAATCAGCACCACCAGAATGCCGAACACCGGCTCCACCGCCCCGGACAGCATCCCGCCGGTGAACGCCTTCAGCCGCCCCCGGCCCTCCTGCCGGAGGGGAAGCGCTATCGCCGCTCCCTCGGGGAAATTCTGAATGCCGATGCCCAGCGCCAGCGCCATGGCTCCGGCAGCACCTTCGCCCACCGCCGCCAAGGCGAAGGCAAGCCCCACCGCCATGCCCTCCGGCACATTATGTAGGGTGATGGCCGTCATCAGCAGCGTGTTCTGCCGCCATGCGTCATTCATCTCCTTCTCCCGCCGGAGACGGGGGAGCAGCGCGTCCAGCGCCGCCAGGAATACCACGCCGGCCAGCATCCCCATGGCGGCGGGCAGCCAGCCGGGCAGCCGCCCCTCCTCCGACGCCTGTTCAATGGCGGGGAGCAGCAGGCTCCACACGGAGGCCGCCGTCATCACCCCGGCGGCAAAGCCCAGCATCGCTTTTTGAAACCGGGGCTTCGGTTCCCCGGAGAGAAAAAATACCATTGCGGCGCCCAGGGTGGTCATCAGAAAGGTGAAGCCCGTGCCCAGGGCGGCCCAGCCAAGTGACCGCAGCATACGCATCAACGCCTTTATTTCAATTCAGGCCCAAAGGGCCCGTATGTCAGTATAAGCCGGGAAGGCGGAAGTGGTGCTTGCTTTCTCCGGCGGGACATGGTATACTACAGGCAGTTCGATACAAAGCAAAGGACCTCATATAAGCCCGCTGTATGGCGCGGGCGTTTCTACGAAGCCGCCGGAAGGCTTCTCTATGGGTGTCTGTACGGGGGGATTTTTCCCTGCCCGCACAGGCGTCCTTTTTGTTTTTGTACAGTCTGGAAAGGGGTTGTCAGTATGTCAGCGACCATTTTAAAAGGAACCATTGTCTCCGCCCCGTCCCTGGGGAAGCTGGAGATCACCGAGAACGGATATCTCGCGGCGGAGGACGGCAGGATTACCGGGGTGTTCCCCGTCCTGCCGGAGTGGTACGCCGGGACGGCGGTGGAGGATTACGGAGACGCGCTGATTCTCCAGTCCCTGGCGGACCTCCATCTCCACGCGCCCCAGTACCCTATGGTTGGAATGGGGATGGACCTGCCGCTGCTGGAGTGGCTGAACACCTATACCTTCTCCACCGAGGCCCGGTTTGCCGACCCGGACTACGCCCGGGAGGTCTATCGGAGGCTGGCCCGGGAGCTGATTGAGAACGGAACCACCCGGGTGTGCATGTTCTCCTCCCTCCACCGGGAGGCCACGCTGGTTTTGATGGAGGAGCTGGAGAAGGCCGGTGTGACGGGCTATGTGGGCAAGGTGAACATGGACCGGAATGGCATCCCGGCCCTTCAGGAGGAGACGGAGGAGTCCAAACGGGAGACCCTCCGGTGGCTGGAGGAGTGTCAGGATTTCCGGCATGTCCGGCCGATTCTCACCCCCCGGTTCACGCCCTCCTGCACGGACGGGCTGATGGAGTTTCTGGGAAAGCTGGGAGCGGAGCGGGGCCTTCCCGTCCAGTCCCACCTGTCGGAGAACACCGGGGAAATACAGTGGGTAAAAGAGCTGCATCCTGATTGCGGGCAGTATTGGGAGACCTACGCCAAATATGGCCTCTGGAATGAGCGGACCCTGATGGCCCACTGCGTCTGGTCCGACGCCCGGGAGCGCGCGGCCATGCGCACCGCCGGGGTGACGGCAGTCCACTGCGCGGATTCCAACCAGAATCTCTGCTCCGGCACGGCCCCGGTCCGGGTGATGCTCCGGGAGGGGCTGAAGGTGGCGCTGGGAAGCGATATTGCGGGCGGGGACCGGCTCAGCATGTTCGACGTGGTGGCGGCCACCATCCGGGCCTCCAAGGCCCGGCGGATTCTGGATGAGTGGAAGACGGACTTCCTCACGGTGACGGAGGGCTGGTACTTGGGGACCTCCGCCGGGGCGGCGTTCTTCGGGGAACAGCCGGGCTTTGCCCCGGGGAACGCGCTCCATGCCATCGTGCTGGAGGACGGGGACCTTCCCCGCCCCCTGACGCCAGAGGAGCGGCTGGAGCGCTGTGTGTACCGGAGGCAGAAGGATGCCATCCGGGCGGTCTGGAGCGAGGGGCGCAAGGTTTTCTCCGCCGGTTGAACGAAAAAAAGGGACTGCGGAAGCAGTCCCTTTTCCTATTCAAGCACCCAGCCCTCCGGGTCCGTATTGGAGGTATCCCCGTCCAGGTTGGTCAGCTCCTTCCAGCCCTCGTCCAGGCCGAAGGCCCCGCCGGACCGGACCGCCGTGCGGCCATACACGTCCTCCATGACCGCCGCCACCTGGAACACGTCCCCGGCCTCCGCCGGGACATCTTGGGGCGCAAAGCAGAAAGTAAGCCACTGATAGCCCCTGGTGCCGTCCCCGTCGTTCTGCCGGAGCTTGTCCAGGGCCTTCCACTGCTCCCCGGTGAGGACGGCGGTCTCCTCCTCCACCACCCCCGGCGTCACGGTGAACACCGCCCAGTCCACCAGCTTCATATTTCGGAACAGGCCCACCCGCAGGCTTTTCAGCTCCGCCACGGGCGGGGTATTTTCGGGAAGTCCCGGCTGGGTCCCCATCGGGCTCCAGTCCAGGTGCCCGTACTCCTCCCTGGTCCCTCTGGGCTCCGCCAGGGCAAAGGTCCCGTTTTCCACCGGTTTAAAGCCCAGGGCATAATCCGCCCGGACCGCCGGGAAGGTCTGGCCGTAGAGGCCCGTATAGCGCTTCAGTGCCTGGGTTTGGAGGGTCCCGTCGGGGTAGGCGAAGGACACGCTGATGGTGATATCCTCCGCCAGCCCGCACTGCAAATCCGCCGAAAACCGCTGCCCCTCCGCCACCGCCTGAACGGCGGGGGCAGCGTCCCCGGTTTCGATGTAAAACTCCGCGGTCATGCCCTCTACAAAATTTCTGGGCACGGCGTAGGCGTGGAAATCGGCCCGGCTGGCGGCGGTGTCCACGCCCGCCAGTGTGACGGAATGGCTGGCGGTGACGGCGTTCTGCTCCCGCAGAAGCTCCTCCACCCGGCTGGAAAGGCTGTCGATCTGGATGTTTACATCGCTGTTCACCTGAGAGATGGTGGCCTGAAGCATGGAGTAATTTCGGGTCAGACTGTCCAGCCGCCGGAAGAGGCTCCAGAGGACTCCGCAGAGGCACACCGCCGCCACGGCTGCCGCGATCTTCACCGCCATCCGCCGCCGGGGAGACGGGGCATAGCGGGCGGCGATTTCCTCCGCCAGCCGGGCTCCTGTGAGTCCGCCGTCTCCGGAGGCGGGCTCTTCCACGCACAGCAGCCACCCTACGGATACGCCGAAAAGGCGGCTGAGGGCGACCAGTTTTTCCACCTCCGGCAGGGCGTTGCCGGACTCCCACTTGTAAATGGACTGCCGGGATACGCCCAGCTTCTCCCCCAGAGCTTCCTGAGAGAGGCCGAGTTCTTTCCGCTTCTGCGCCACACGCTGGCCGGTCGTCATGGGACATCCCTCCTTTATGGGACCAATGTAACAGAACCAGCCGGACTTTTTCCACCAACTCCCGGCTTTCCTTCTGCTAACCGCCGGTTAGCATTCAGGATTCTCCGGTGGGAAATGCCTCCCGGGGGCCCGGTAAGTACTCCTCTCCCGCCGGGAGCATGGTCAGCTGCCCCGCCGACAGCTCCGTCAGGCGCAGGGCAAAGGCCGCCGCCCCCTCCTGAGAAAAAGCGGCGTGAAGCGTTACCTCCGCGCCGTAGTCCGCGTCTCGGAGGACGCCGTCCTGGGCGGCAATCTCCAGCTTCAGCCGTTCGAGGAGGGGATAGGGGCAGGGGATATCCCAGAGCGTCCAGAGGCTCACCCAGGCGGTGCCCGCCGCCTCCAGACCGTCCCGGGCCCCCCGGCCATAGGCGCGGCTGAGGCCTCCGGCCCCCAGCAGGACGCCGCCGAAATACCGGGTGACAACGCAGCAGACGTTTGTGACCTCCTGACGCTGGAAGACGTTCAGCATGGGCTGCCCGGCGGTGCCCTGGGGCTCGCCGTCGTCGGAGTAGCGGACCACGCCGCCCTCCCGGAGGAGGTAGCACCAGCAGTGGTGCCGGGCGTCGTAGTGGCGCTTGCGGATTTCCTCCAGGCGGGCCCGGGCCTCGGCCTCGGATTCGACGCGCCAGAGGTTGGTGATGAAGCGGGAGCGTTTTTCCGTGAATTCGGTTTCCACATCCGCAAAGGGTACGCGGTAGCCGGACATGGGCAGTGCCTCCTTTCGGGGGATGTATGTTGGGAGAGGGCGGAGGCCCCTCGGCTTTATCCTCGGAGAAAGCGCTGGAATCGACAGGTTTCCTCCCGGGCCTCCGCGCCGGGGAGGGACTGGCCGTCAGCCGTCAAGGAACTCCGCCATCCGCCCCAGTGTCCGGGGGGCGCATACCGCCGTCACATCAATGGTCTCGCCATACTCCACGTTCTCCACCCGGGCCTCCTTGTACAGCACATCCAGCAGTCCCCCCTGATCATAGGGCAGATGCACCGTCACCCGGCGGGTTCCCTTGTCCAGGCGGCGGGCAATCATCTCCAGAAGCTTGTCCACGCCCTCGCCGGTCCTGGCAGAAATGGCGCAGATGTCCTCTCCGTGGGGCATGATCTCCCCCGGAGGAAGCCGGTCCGCCTTATTAAACACATCAATGCGGGGCAGCTCTCCCGCCCCCAGCTCCAGGATCAGCTGTTCCACCACCTGGGCCTGTCCCTGCCAGTCTTCTCCGGATATGTCGATCACATGGAGCAGCAGATCCGCATACTCCAGCTCCTCCAGCGTGGCCTTGAAGGCCTCCACCAGCTGGTGGGGCAGCTTTCGGATGAAGCCCACCGTGTCGCTGAGCACCACATCTGTGGTATCGTCCACATGGAGGAGGCGGCTGGTGGTGTCCAGCGTGTCAAACAGCCGGTTGTTGGCGGGGATGCCCGCCCCGGTGAGGCGGTTCAGCAGGGTGGATTTCCCGGCGTTGGTGTACCCCACCAGCGCTACCACCGGGATTTCGTTCTTCCGCCGCTGGCGGCGCTGGGTGTTTCGTACCCGGCGGACGTCCTCCAGGTCCTCCCGGAGCTTGTCGATCTTCCGGTGAATGTGCCGCCGGTCGGTTTCCAGCTGGGTTTCGCCGGGGCCCTTGGAGCCGATGGGGCCGCTGCCGCTGGTGCCCGCCTGGCGCTCCAGATGGGTCCACATACCGGTGAGCCGGGGGAGAAGATACTGATACTGGGCCAGCTCCACTTGCAGCCGCCCCTCCCGGGTCCGGGCCCGCTGGGCAAAGATGTCCAGGATGAGCCCGCAGCGGTCCAGCACCTGTACCCCCAGCAGCTCCGTCAGAACCCGGAGCTGAGAGGGGGACAGGTCGTTGTCAAAGATTACCATGGTGGCCTCGGTGTTCTCGCAGTAGAGCTTCACCTCGGCGCACTTGCCCTCGCCGATGAAGGTCCGGGGGTCCGGGGAGTTCCGGTTTTGCAGAACCATGCCCACGGTTTCTCCCCCGGCGGTCTCCACCAGAGCGGAGAGCTCTTCAAGCGTGTCCTCCCCGGCGTTTTCCTCCCGTTTGAGGACCGGGGAATTCAGACCGACGACAACAACTTTGTCTCGGATTTTATCTGTTTCTCGCATAATACCTCGCTTTTGAGTGCGGAATTATTCCTGAGCGGCAGAGAACGCCTCCACGATTTCGCCGGTGTAAATCCGGTGCCATCCGCCCTTCTGCCCGTAGTAGGGGAGGATGCTCTCCTTTCCGGCGGGGAGGACGGCGGCGGGGTCCATGTCCTGAACATAGAGCTTCCGGCAGATCAGGACCAGCTCCGCCTCCTCGAAGAAGGGGGTGTCGCCCGCGCCGTAACGGAGCGTCAGGCCGCACTCTTTGATTTTGTTGAACTGGCGGCCGCTTTTGCTGCCGCAGAAGGCCATGGTTGCCTTCTCCGTGTCCGGCAGAACGCACACGGAAAAATGGCCGGCGGATTCCATGAACTGATAAGTATACCGCTCGGGCCGCACGTAGACCGTGCAGGTTTGCAGGCCCCACAGCCGTCCCGTCTGGCACCATCCGATGGTCATGGTGTTGCACTGTGCGCGGTCCCCGGCGGTGAGGAGGGCGTTTGCCGTCCCCAGGGCGGGAAGAAGGGCGGGAGCGGCCAGCTTGGGGTCGAGAGAATGTAAGCGCATGGCAGAGGACTCCTTTCAAAATCAGCTGTTTCCAGTATATGCGTTTTTCGGGAAAACGCAACGGAAAGTTTCGCCTATGCCCCGGATTTCCTCCTGAAGGTCCTCCAGGAATCGGGCCGCGTGGCCCCCGTCCATCTGGGCGTGGTGGAACTGGAAGGAGATGGGCAGCGTGGTCCGCCGGAAGCCCTTCCGGTATTTCCCCCAGATGAGGAAGGGGTTGTTGTAAAATCCGGCGTAGATGTTCACCGCCCCGTCAAGCTCGGTCTGGGGCAGGGCGGAGGTCCCGAGGACCATGTAAACGCCGTTCAAATCATAGGGTGCGCCGGTGTCCCGCACCTGGGCGGTGAGGGCCAGGTAGTCCCGCTGGAACTGCTCCGGATTCTCGGAAAAGGGGATGTCGCAGGTGCTGATGCCGCCGCGGCTGTCCGCCACCACGGTGTTGACGGCAAGGTGATCGTAGCGAATCAGCTTGCCCTCCACCGGGAGGGTGAAGAACTCCCCGGTCCGGGAGGCGGCCTTGCCCGCGCACCAGCACAGCAGCATGTTGAATTTCAGGCCCCGCCTCCGGCTCAGGGTTTCCAGCCGGGTGACGTCCAGCGTCTTGAACAGCGTCACCATAGGCATAGGGGCCCCTATCCACAGCTCGAAAGCCAGGGCGCGGCTGGTCAGTTTCGGGTCCAGTTCTTCCATGATTCCTCCTTTAACGGAAATGCTCCGGGAAAGCCGCGTTGAGGCCCTTCCCCCTGTTATGGTTCCGTGTGGATATACAGCCTTAACGGCTCCGGTTCCCCGTCTCCCGGAACCATGCAGAAAAATTCCCAGCCATAGCGCTCGTAAAAGGACGTATGGTCCGTCACAAGATACAGCGTATCAATTCCCATGGCCTTCATACCGGCGCAGGCGGCGCGCAGCAGGGCACGGCAATTCCCCGGCCCCTCCGGGATTCCTCGGTGTAGACCGCGCAGATGTTGGGGGAGAGGTCCTTGCGGGCATGGAAGTCGTTTTCAATCACGCCCAGTCCGCCGATCATTGTTCCGGACTCTACGGCAAGATACCATTGGGGAACGGGGGATTTCCCCGTCAGGCACTGCTCCATGCTGTCCAGATAGGCGGACAGGGGGATTCCCCATTTTTCGTGGAACCACTGCGCGGCGGCCGGTTTCATTTCCGGCCTGTCCGCAAGGCGGATGATTTCATAGTCCATGAGCCGGTCCTCCTCCCGTGAATGCGCAAAAAAGAGCGCGCCGGACTACGGCGCGCTCTTCTGCATGTGATTGTGTCGGACTCACTTGTCCAGGCCGAACCTCTTGTTGAACTTCGCGACCCGGCCGCCGGTGTCCACCAGCTTCTGCTTGCCGGTGAAGAAGGGGTGACACTTCGAGCAGACTTCCACCTTGATATCCTTCTTGGTAGAACCTGTCTCAATCACATTACCGCAGGCGCATGTAATCGTAGTCTGCTGATAATTGGGATGGATTCCTTCCTTCATGCTCTGTTCACCCCTTTCTAAAACGAACTTGCCTTATAACAGCATTTGTCAGTATAGCATGGCTCCTTTCAAAATGCAAGCCTTTTCTTCACATTTAAAAATTTATTTTCCCACCGGATGCGCCGGATTCTGCAAAACAGATTGGACACCGTACCACACCTATGCTATAATCAGAGCGGATACCGCTTCTGCGGGCGTTCTTTCATCTTCTAATCGAAAAAGGAGGCCGGACATGTTCAGCGGCTTTACCGGCGAAACGGTGGACTTCATGTGGGGGATTCGCTTCAACAATGAGCGGACCTGGTTCGAGGCCCACAAGGAAACCTATCTGACCCAGTTTTACCGCCCCATGCAGGCCCTGGGTGCGGAAATCTTCGACTTCATCCGGGAGAAGCGCCCGGACTATGACCTGATTCACAAGGTCACGCGGATTTACCGGGACGCCCGCCGCCTCCATGGCCGGGGCCCGTATAAGGAGAGCCTTTGGTTCTCTGTGGAGGAGCCGTCGGAGCAGTGGACCGCCAAGCCCACCTTCTGGTTCGAGCTGATGCCGGAGGGCTGGACCTATGGCATGGGGTACTACCTGCCTCGGGCTCTGACCATGGCGAAGCTCCGGGCCCGGATGGACCGGGATCCCCGCCCGCTGGAGGCCTTGACCCGGACCCTTCAGCGGCAGGAGGAGTTTGTCCTGGAGACGGAGGCCTATAAGCGCCCCAAGGGCTCCGCGCCCTCGCCGCTGCTGGAGCCCTGGTATCAGGCCAAGTCCTTCACCCTCTGCCACACGGACCGGCTCACCGAAGAGCTGTTCTCCCGAGCCATTGTGGACCGGCTGAAGCAGGGCTACGCCTTCCTCCTGCCCTACTATGACTACTTCGTCACCCTGGACGGCGACCCGGACCCCCGGGAGGGGGCTGTCCCCGAGGCGGAGAATTCCCAATAACCGGAAATTTCAGCGCGGAAGAGGCTCCGGCCTTTTCCGCGTTTTTTCCGGCGGGCTCCAAAATCACAAAAGTTTTTGTATACAAATCGGAATTCCTGTGCTATACTATATCGAGTTAACGTTCCGGCGGCCCGGTTTCGAGACCCGGAACGGGTTTGCCTGGGCTTCCGGGCGCTTTATAATTTTGTATTTTTCCGGTCCGGGACGCGCTTCCCCGCCGGTCAAATAATAACAGCGGCCTTTCATATTCGGTCATGATGGGGCGTCACCAAACCTCCGCCGGCGTAACGGGGCCGGGCGGACAGAGGGCGTCTTTCTTTTCGCATGCCCCACAGGCAGCCCTATGAGCGCGCCGCCGTACATCCTGTTTAACAGCAAAGGAGTTTTATTCGACACTATGGCAGAAAAATTGAAAATCATCCCTCTGGGCGGCCTGAACGAAATCGGCAAGAATATGACCGCCTATGAGTACGGCGGGGAGATCATCGTCGTGGACTGCGGCATGGCCTTCCCCGGGGACGACATGTACGGTATCGACTGCATCATCCCCGACGTGACTTACCTGATCAAGAACCGGGCCCGTATCCGGGGGCTGTTCATCACCCATGGTCACGAGGACCACGTGGGGGCCATCCCCTACGTCCTCAAGCAGGTGAACCTGCCCATTTACTGCACCCGCTTCACCGCCGGACTCATCCAGCTGAAGCTGGAGGAGCACGGCTTGGCCAAGTCCACCAAGCTCATCACCGTGGAGCCCGGGAAGTCCGTCCGGGCCGGGAAGTTCACCGTGGAATTCATCCACGTGAACCACTCCATCGCCGACTCCGTGGCCTTCGCCATCCACACCCACATGGGCACCGTGGTCCACACCGGCGACTTCAAAATCGACTCCACCCCCATCGACGGCGAGGTCATCGACCTGGCCCGGCTGGGCGAGCTGGGGAAAGAGGGCGTCCTTGCCCTCTGCGCCGACTCCACCAACGTGGAGCGCTCCGGCTACACCATGAGTGAGCGGGCCGTGGGCCAGACCTTCATGCGGCAGTTCCAGGGGTGCGAGGAGCGGATTATCGTCACCACCTTCGCCTCCAACGTCCACCGCATCCAGCAGGTGCTGGACGCCGCCGCCGCCCATGGGCGGAAGGTGGCCGTCACCGGCCGGTCCATGGAGAACATCATGCGGGTCTCCACGGAGCTGGGCTATATGAAGGTGCCCAAGAACACCCTGGTGGACATCAACAAAATCAAGAGCCTGCCCAAGAACAAGCAGGTCATCGTCACCACCGGCTCCCAGGGCGAGGAGATGAGCGCCCTGTACCGCATGGCCTTCTCCACCCACAAGCAGGTGGAGGTGGGCCCCGGGGACAAGGTCATCATCTCCGCCTCCGCCATCCCCGGAAACGAGGTGACGGTGAGCCGGGTGATCAACGAGCTGTTCCGCAAGGGCGTCCACGTGGTGTATGACAAGGCGGACATGCTTCACGTCTCCGGCCACGCCTGTCAGGAGGAGCTGAAGATCATCCACGCCCTCACCCGGCCCCGGTTCTTCATCCCCCTCCACGGGGAGCAGCGGATGCTGCAAATCCACAGCCAGGTGGCCCAGCAGATGGGCATGGAGCGGAATCATATCGCCATCGCCGAGAACGGCACCATCGTCGAGCTCACCGCCAAGACGCTGAAGCTGGGGGGCGCAGTTCCCGCCGGAGAGGTCTATGTGGACGGGTCCGGCGTGGGCGATGTGGGGGCCGTGGTCATGCGGGACCGGAAGCGGCTGGCCGAGGACGGCATGGTCGTGGTGGTCCTGCCCACGTCCAGCCACGACGGGGGGCTGCTGAGCCCGCCGGAGATCGTGACCCGGGGCTTCATCTATGTGAAGGAGTCCGGGGACCTGATGAAGGAATTGCAGGGCATCGCCATGGACGCGGCGGAATCCGTCACCCGCAGGCGCGGGCGGGACGACGGAGAGCTTCGGGGCGTGGTGAAGTCCGCCGTCAGCAGCTATCTGTTCAAGACGACAAAGCGCAGCCCCATGGTCATTCCCGTTGTGACCCGGCTGTGATTCGGCCTGCGCATGAAAAGGCCCCCGGCACAAGCCAGGGGCCTTAGAGTGTCGAAAAACCGTAAAAACCATCCTCGACGGGAAGGAGGAGAGTTACGAGAGGAACCCAGGAAGGGTTCCTTTCGTTTTCAATCATAAGTTTTCAAAACGCTTTTTAACGTTTTGAAAACTTGCTCAGGCTGGCGAAAATCCTTTTTCGACAGCCTGAGGCCCCCGGCACAAGCCGGGGGCCTTGCTGTTCAGTCGTTGGCGATGAATTTGCAGTTGGGGCAGCTTTCGGAAATCTGCTTGTTTGTCCAGCCCTCAACCACGCCGCCGCTGGGGCCGCAGATCGCCAGATCTGTTTTTTGATGCTCGGCTTGCCTCATGAGGTCTTTAAGACTGCTTTCTTCAATTGCTTGCAGGGTAAGTTCGCCATACAGGATGATTTCGGTCAGGGTCGAGGCCCCATAAAGGGCGCCACCCATGTTTTCCACACTGGCGGGAATTTCGATACGTTTGATTTGCGTATTGCGGATGAATTCGGAGCCGATTTAGGATCCCCCCTCGGCGTGCCTCTTGAAAAAACGGGGGAACCGGGTATAATGACGAATGGGCGCAGTAATACCTGCTGTGTGGGAGGTATGGTCTCCTGCATAGGGGCGCGGGGGACTGCCATCCCCTGTGCCCTGCCTTTATGCTTCTGTGTCTCGGAGCTGTTGTATTGTATTCTGCTGAAAAATGCAAGGCCTATTTCATGGGAAAGCGGCGGGAAAAAACGCGGACAGGAAATCTTCCTGTCCGCGTTTCATCGTTCTTTGCTGAGTCCCAGCAGATAATCCGTACTGACGCCGTAGTATCTGCTCAATGTGATCAGATGGTGGATGGGCAGCTCGTTGGCGCCCCTCTCATAGCGTGCGTACATGGTCTGGGACGTCCCCAGGACCTCGGCGATTTGTGATTGTGTTTTGTCGGCGTCTTCGCGCAAATCACGAAGAATACGTACATACTCCATCTCATCCACGTTCGACACCCCCTATTGACTTTTCCCCAGTTTGCCTTCCGACATTAATTTAACATAAAAATGCGGCCTTGTTGGGTTTACAACACACAATTTTACTACAATTTCTTCCTTAATCCCCGGATAAACTGTGAATTCCCATAGTTTTAATTGATTAAAGTTTTAAATTCCCCAAAATCCATGGGCTTACTAAAGGCAGACCGCTTTACAAGCGGCGATTTTCCCTGTATAATGCTCTTGGAATTATGTCTCTATTTTAACATAAGCGCTGCGGCGTGAAAAGAGGAAATGCTATGGAATATACTGAAGGCGTCCGGTTCGACAGCCTGGGACTGTCCCCGGAAATCATGCGGGCCATCCAGCGGCGGGAGCTGGAGTACACAACTCCCGTCCAGGCCGGCTGCATCCCTCCCATGATGAACTGGCAGGACGTGATTGCCAAGGCCCCCACCGGCACCGGCAAGACCTTTGCCTACGGCATCCCCATCATTGAGCACGTGGACCCGGAGGACGACGCCGTTCAGGCCGTCATCCTGGCCCCCACCCGGGAGCTGGCGATTCAGATTACCGATGAGCTCCGGGATATCGCGGCCTTCCGCCCCGGGGTCCGCTGCGTGTGCCTCTACGGCGGGCAGCCCATCGGGAAGCAGATTGAGGCCCTGAAAAAGCGGCCCCAGATCGTGGTGGCGACCCCGGGCCGCCTCAGCGACCACATGAAGCGCCGGACCGTCCGGGTGGACGGGGCTCAGACGGTGGTGCTGGACGAGGCGGACCGGATGTTGGACATGGGCTTCATTCACGACGTGACCCGCCTTCTGGACCGGATGAACCGGAGGCGGAACCTGGGGCTCTTCTCCGCCACCATCTCCCGGGAGGTGATGGACATCGCGTGGGTCTACCAGCGGGACGCGGCGGAGGTCACGGTTCGGGAGGACGAGCAGAACAAGCCGGATATCCGGCAGTTCCGCATGGAGGTGGCCCAGGGGGGGAAGGCCGACGCCATCGCCCGGATTCTGGAGGAGACGGGGTTCGACCGGTGCATGGCCTTCTGCAACACCAAGGGGTCCACGGAGCGCATCTGCAAGTTCCTGCAAATGCGGGGCATCGACGCGGAGTGTATCCACGGGGACATCCCCCAGCGGCGGCGGGAGCAGGTGATGAACCTCTTCCGGGAGGGGAAGCTCCGGGTTTTCGTGTCGACGGACGTGGCGGCCCGGGGGATTGACGTGGACGATGTGGACATCGTGTTCAACTGCGATGTGCCTGACGAGAACCAGGACTACGTCCACCGCATCGGCCGCACCGGCCGGGCCAGACGGCAGGGGGTGGCAGTGTCCCTGATTGCGGACTATCCCTCGAAAATGCGGATGGACGATATCGCCCAGAAGACCCGGAATCAGATCGTCCCGGTGCGCTTCGGCGAGGACGGGAAGCTGACGGTGATCGAATAACAGAGGCGTTCTAGAAGAAGGAAGCGTCGGGGTTTTCGCCCCGGCGCTTCTCTGCCGTCAATACCGCCCGGCCCAGTCCGCCGTCAGAAGGACGGGAAGGGTCCACAGGAGGAGGAAGACCTCCAGCGCCAGGGGGTTCAGCAGGGCATAGGACCCCAGGCTGGTGAGGTAAAAGGTCAGGAGGGTCCCGGCCCAGCCGCCCAGCAGGGACAGCGCCGCCGCCCGGCGGACGGCCTTGCAGAGCCGCAGGCTCCCGGCCACCGTCTCCGCGTAGGGCATCAGCCCCTCCCGGAACAGCAGGGCCCGGGGGATGTCCCGGTCCTTCTCCGCCTCGCTGAGGGCGATGCGCTCCGTCAGGCCGGGGTACTCCATGTGGATGCCCTTGCTGAACTTCCGGCGGATGAGGGCGGGGGTGATGTTGGGGTCCCGGGAGGCCAGGATGGGCTGAATGCGGCTGCGCTGCATCAGCCGGAGGGCGAAGTCCACGTTCTCCGACGGGTTGTACTTCACGGCGAACACGGCGGCCAGCTCCCGGTCCACGGCCAGGAAGATTCCCGTCCGGAGGGTAATGTCCGGGGGCAGCTTCACATTCATCTTGCGCATGAAGGAGGCGCTGCCCATCAGCACGGACTCGCCGCGAATGGCGCCGGAATAGCCCCCCTCCTCGTAGAAGCTGAAATCGTCCACCTTCTCATAGCTGCCGCCCTCGCTGCGAATCAGGCTGTTGAACAGCCGCTCCAGCCCGGAACCGGCGGCCCGGGCCATGGAGGCCGCCAGGGAGACGGCCCGCTCCGGCTCCTCGCCGTAGAGCTTTCGGCCGTTGAGCTGGATGGTCCCCGGGGGAAAGAGGTCCCCGTCGGTGACGATCATCCGCCGCTGGGCGCTGATCTTCTGGGCCCCGGACCAGCCCGCCACGGCACAGCCGGTCTTTTGCAGGTGCTCCGCCAGCTTGGACCAGGGCAGGGACCAGCACAGCGGCAGGGAGTAGGTGGCCGCCGCTGGAAGAATGGCGGAGAGGTTCAGCAGGAAGTCCTCCTTCCGCCCCTGCCCAGCGGAGCTGAGGACCGCGAAGACCACCGCCGCCGCCAGAAACACCGGCAGAAGCGCCGTCTGCCACAGCGTGGCCGCGTCGCTCCGGGAGGCGGTGGTATAGAACCCGGGGACGGAACCCCGCTGCTTGCAGGCCCCCTGA
Source organism: Oscillospiraceae bacterium 38-13 (assembly GCA_041223955.1). GTDB lineage: Bacteria > Bacillota > Clostridia > Oscillospirales > Oscillospiraceae > Oscillibacter. The sequence goes on from JBCLRG010000002.1 coordinate 78,413, forward strand.
TGGGTGCTTGCCACCAGATAGGGGGGCTCGTCGTCCATGGCGGCGGCGCGGAACATGTCGTAGTTCCCCCGGCTTTCCCGGCGGACGCCCCACTGGGCGAAGACCAGGGCCAGACAGCTGACGGCGGCGTAGGGCGGGGCGGTTCCGGGGTCCTCCCCCAGGAGGCGGGAGGCGCAGTCCGCCGCCGAGACCAGCGCGGAGAGGGAGACCAGAAGCTCGCTGACACAGCGCCGCCGGGCCAGCATGAACACGCCCTTGAGGAATACGTGACGGCACAGCACCGCCGTCAGCCCCAGGCAGACCAGCAGGACGATGCACTGCTGCCGCTCACCGCCGGACCAGTAAGGGAGCTTGATCTGATAGCGCTCCAGAAGCAGGGCCAGCGTGGGGGGCAGAGCCGCCAGCAGGGGGAAAAGCAGGCTGTGCCTCCGGCGGAGGTAGATCTGCCGGGCGGTGTGGGCGGCCTCCCAGAGCTCCGGTTCCGGGCCGATGGGCGGGGGCTCCGGTTCCGGCTCCGGCGGCGGGGGGAGTTTCTCCGTCTCCTCCGGGGGGCGGCGGGAAAACAGCCTCCGGCGGGGAGGCGGCAGGATGGGCTCCTTGGCTTCCTCCATAACTGCGTCCACCGTGCTGCCCACCACCTCTTCCAGGGAGATGGGGCGGGGGCGGGGGATTTTCAGCCGCTCCGTCTCCGCCGCTGCCGCTTCCTCAGCGGCCTGGAGGGGGTCCGGAACCGGGGGGGCCTTCGGCGGCTCCGGCGGGGGGGCCGGAGGGGGTGGAATCACTTTTGTCTCCTGCTCCGGCGGGGCTTCCGGAGGAGTTTTCGGAGAAGCTTCCGGGGGGACCTCCGGAGGCGCGTCCGGCGGGGGAGGCGGGTTCTCCGCCGAGCGGAGAAGCTGCTGCTCCAGGCTGCCGCCGTATTCCGCCAGAATGTCCTCCAGGGTGAAATCCTCCTCCGGAGGGGAGATGTGGTTGTCTTCCTTTGGGGTCATGGCAATCCTTCCTTTGAAAAGGAGTTGGTCAAGGCTGGCTCAGCCGCTGCCGGACCGCCTCGTAGAGCAGGATGGCGGCGGCTGCGGAGGCGTTCAGGGAGTTCAGCTTCCCCCGCATGGGGATGCTGACCAGAAAGTCGCAGTTCTCGGACACCAGGCGGCCCATGCCCTCCCCCTCGCTGCCGATGACGATGGCGGCGGGGCCCCGGAGGCCCGCGTCGTACAGGGGGGTGGTTCCATTGGCCGCCGTACCGTAAATCCAGACGCCCTGCTTCTTCAGGTCCTTCAGCAGGGAGGGGAGGTTGGGCACCCGGGCCACGGGGACGTGGGCCACGGCTCCGGCGGAGGTCTTGGCCACCACCGCCGTCAGTCCGGCGCTGCGGCGCTTGGGGATGATGACGCCGTGGGCCCCGGCGCACTCCGCCGTGCGGATCACCGCGCCCAGGTTGTGGGGGTCCGAGAGCCCGTCGCAGATCACCAGAAGGGGCGGCTCCCCCTTGTCCGCCGCCGCCTGGAGAATGTCTTCCACCGTGGCGTACTCCCGGACGGAGGCCAGGGCTATGACGCCCTGGTGGGCGTGGGTGCGGCTCATGGCGTCCAGCTTTCGCCGGTCGGCCTCCACCACCACCGCCCCGGCGGCCCGGGCCTTGGAGGCGATGTGGCCCAGGGTCCGGTCCGTCTCGCCCTTTTGCAGGTAGATTTTGTCAATCGCCGTTCCGGCCCGGAGAGCCTCGATGACGGCGTTCCGGCCCTCGATGATGCCGTCGGCCTCCGGCGCGGGGAATTTGTGGTCGTCCATAGGAGCTTCCTTCCCGGCCGGAGGGGTCCGGCCTGAAAATTTTGTCGATATAGTTATTAGTATAGCATAAAGCCGGGCAACAATAAAGTGTGAATTTGCGGGAGACCCGGAAACGGGTATCGGGTATTCGGGTATAATGAGGACGGCCCGCGAGGGCGGAGAGCCCCGCCATGGCCCGAAAAGAGCCCCTGGCCAGGAGATATCCGCGAAACAGCGCCGCCGGAGGCAGCTGAAACCCGGCGGCGGAATTTACAGAAACTTCATGAAACCGCCTTGAGACTTTCCGGCTTCTGTGATATACTGCGATATAATTTCGTCGGCGTACACGTTCCGCGCGCTACGGATGAACAGGGCGGAGGCGGGGAGCGTCTTCCCCTGAAAGGAGTTATTCATACATGGACCAAAACAACAAAAATAAAAAGCCCGAGAACAACAAAAACAGTAACTGGCGCGGCTTTGTCCACCTGGTCTGCTGGGCCGTGCTCCTGGCGGCGCTGGTGAGCTACGCCACCACCTATATGACCAGCATGGGCCGCCAGGCCAGCTCTGTGGAGCTGGAGTACAGCGAGTTCCTGAGCATGCTGGACCATGGCGATGTGGACGGGGTGGACTTCGACAACAACGAGTCCATCCTCATCATCACCCCGGCGGAGGGCTATATCTACACCGACGAGGAGGGGACGGCCTATACCAAGGTCACCCTGGAGGACGGGACGCCCGGCTATACCTTCACCAACGCCCTGGAGCAGGAGCAGAAGGCCGCCCTGAAGTTCTTCACCGTCCAGCTCCAGTCCTATGACGCCATCGTGGAGCACGTCCGGGAGGTGGACGGCTTCCCGAGCCGGGAGGGGAAGGACCCCATCCGCATCAATCAGGACTACAAGCCTCCCATGAGCCCCATGCTGCTGTTCCTGGTGAATCTGGCCCCCTTCTTCATCATCATTCTGGTCATGACCCTGGTCATGAGCTGGATGGCGAAAAAGGGCATGGGCGGTATCGGCGGCATCGGCGGCGTGGGCAAGTCCAACGCCAAGGTCTATATGGAGAAGTCCACCGGCGTCACCTTCCGGGACGTGGCCGGACAGGACGAGGCCAAGGAGTCCCTGACGGAGATCATCGACTTCCTCCACAACCCCGGAAAGTACACGGAAATCGGCGCCAAGCTCCCCAAGGGCGCCCTGCTGGTGGGCCCTCCGGGCACCGGCAAGACCCTGCTGGCCAAGGCCGTGGCCGGAGAGGCCAGCGTGCCCTTCTTCTCCATCTCCGGCTCCGACTTTGTGGAGATGTTTGTGGGCGTGGGCGCCAGCCGGGTCCGGGACCTCTTCAAGGAGGCGTCCAAGGTGGCCCCCTGCATCGTCTTCATCGACGAGATCGACACCATCGGCAAGTCCCGGGACAACCGCATGGGCGGCAACGACGAGCGGGAGCAGACCCTGAACCAGCTCCTGGCGGAGATGGACGGCTTTGACCCCACCAAGGGCGTGATTCTTCTGGCGGCCACCAACCGGCCGGAGGTGCTGGACCAGGCCCTGCTGCGTCCGGGGCGCTTTGACCGGCGCATCACCATCGACCGGCCCAATCTGGCGGGCCGCATCGCCACGCTGGAGGTCCATACCCGGAACATCAAGCTGGGGGAGGACGTGAACCTGAAAAAGGTGGCCCTGGCGACGGCGGGCTGCGTGGGCGCGGACCTGGCGAATCTGGTGAACGAGGCGGCCCTCCGGGCCGTGCGGAAGGGCCGGAAGCTGGTGAGCCAGGAGGATATGCTGGCCGCCTTCGAGCTGGTCATCGCCGGTACGGAGAAGAAAGGCAGCGTCCTCACCGAGTTTGAGAAAAAGCTGGTGGCCTACCACGAGGTGGGCCACGCCATGGTGGCCTATAAGCAGAAGAACACCGAGCCGGTGCAGAAGATCACCATCGTCCCCCATACCCAGGGCTCCCTGGGCTACACCCTGCTGATGCCCGAGGAGGACAAGACGGAGCTCCGGACCCGGGAGGAGCTGATGGCCAAGATCACCGTTTCCATGGGCGGCCGGGCCGCCGAGGAGGTGGTGATGGACACCATGACCAACGGCGCGTCCCAGGACATTCAGGACGCGACCAACGTGGCCCGGAACATGGTCGCCATGTTCGGCATGAGCGAGGAGTTCGGCATGATGGCCCTGGCCTCCCGGCGGAACCAGTACCTGGACGGCGGCTACGGCATGGACTGCGCCCAGGACACCGCCGCCCGGATGGACAAGGCCGTCAAGATCCTGCTGGACGAGGCCTATAAAACCGCCGTGGAGGTCATCCGGGAGAACCGGGAGGACATGGATAAGGTGGTGGCCTACCTTTTAGAGAAGGAGACCATCACTGGCGGCGAGATGGTGGCGATCATCGAGGGTCGAGACCCCGCCCTGGCGGAGAACCCCTACGCCTCCACCCGCCCGCCGGAAATTGAGGGCCCGGCCAAGAAGGTCCACATGATTTCCGAGAAGATTCTGGCCCCGGAGGACCATTCCGCAGAGGGCGGAGAGCCGGAGAACGGCCGGCCGGAGGAAGGTCCCCCATCTGAGGACGCAGGCGGAGAGAACGCCTGACCCCGCGGCAAAAAGGCGCGCCGTCCGGCGCGCCTTTCCCCCGTAAAATCCAACCAAAGAGAGAGGAGACCAAGTCATGATACGCAAAGCCAACGCCGCCGACCTGCCCGGTATCGGGGGGATTTACGAGGCCATTTTCGACCGGGAGGAACAGGGCCCGGTTTACACCAACTGGCTCCGGGGGACCTACCCCTCTATGGACAGCGCCCGGAAGGTGCTGGAGGCCGGAACGCTCTACGTGGGCGAGGAGGACGGCGTCCTCTGGGGCGTGGTGAACCTCAACGGTGAGCAGCTGCCGGAGTACGGCAAAATCCCCTGGGCCATCCCCGCCGGACCGGGGGAGGTGGGGGTCATTCACACCCTCTGCATCCACCCCGGCCAGTCCGGGAAGGGGTACGCCAAGCAGATGGTGGCCTTCTGTGAGGAGACCGCCCGGGCCCAGGGCCGGACCGTTATCCGCCTGGACACCTGGGAGGGAAACGCCCCCGCCAACCACTTGTATCCCTCCCTGGGCTACCGGTTCGCCGGGGCCACGACATTTTTCTTCCAGGGGTACATTGAGGAAATTCTGAACTGTTACGAAAAGAAGCTGTGAATCCGACGCTCTTCGGTTCTTGACAACCGGGGGGCGTTTTTTTACAATGAGGGGGTACACTACTCAATATGGAGGTTTTCTTATGAAGCGTTCCGCAGGTATCCTCCTGCCCATGTTCTCCCTCCCCTCGGAGTACGGCATCGGTTCCCTGGGGGCGGAGGCCCGGGCCTTTGCCAACTTCCTTCAGGACGCGGGGCAGTCCTGGTGGCAGATTCTCCCCGTGGGCCCCGCCGGAGCCGGGGACTCCCCCTACGCAAGCGAGTCCACATTTGCCGGGAATCCTCTGTTCATCGACCTGGACCTCCTGTCGAAGGACGGCCTCCTGTCGAAGGAGGAGCTGGACGCCGTCCGGGTCCCCGCCGGGGACAAAATCGACTACGCCGCCCTGAAAAAGACCCGGGAGCCCCTGCTGCGCAAGGCCTTCTCCCGGGTCAGCGGCGAGACGGCGGAGGCCGCCCGGGCCTTTGCCGAGCAGAATCCCTGGGTCCGGGAGTACGCCCTGTACCGGGCCGTGAAGCGGCACTTTGACGGCCTGGCCTGGTTCGAGTGGCCCGACGAGGGCCTCCGCCGCCACGAGCCGGAGGCCGTGGAGCGCTGGCGGGTGGAGCTGGCGGAGGAGGTGGCCTTCCAGACCTGCGTCCAGCACTGGTTTTTCACCCAGTGGGCGGCGCTGAAAACCTATGTCAACGATCTGGGCCTGGGCCTCATCGGCGATCTGCCCATCTATGTCTCCCTGGACTCCGCCGACGTGTGGAGCGAGCGGAAGGAGTTCCTTCTGGACGGGGAGGGGAAGCCCGCCAAGGTGGCGGGGGTGCCGCCGGACTACTTCTCCGAGGACGGCCAGCTCTGGGGCAATCCGCTGTACAACTGGGCGGCCATGAAGGCCAACGGCTTCGGCTGGTGGATTCGCCGGGTGGAGGGCGCAACCAGGCTCTTCGACATCATCCGGATTGACCACTTCCGGGGGCTGGAGAGCTACTGGGCCGTTCCGGCGGGGGCCGAAACCGCCCGGGTGGGAAGCTGGGAGAAGGGCCCCGGCATGGACCTGCTGGGGGTGCTGACCTCCTGGTTTCAGGGCATCGCCTTTATTGCCGAGGACCTGGGCATCCTGACCGAGGGCGTCCACAGGCTCCGGGAGGAGTCCGGCCTGCCGGGGATGAAGGTGCTGGAGTTTGCCTTCTCCGACCCCTCCAACGCCTACCTGCCTCACAACCACCAGCCCAACTGCGTCTGCTACACCGGTACCCACGACAATGACACCGCTGCCGGGTGGTACGCCGGGGCCGGAAAGAAGGAGCGGGCCTTTGCCGAGGCCTATCTGGGCGTCTCCGGGGCGGAGGCGGTACGGCTGGCCCTGCTCCGGACGGGGCAGCGCAGCACGGCGGAGCTCTTCGTAGCCCAGATGCAGGACTACCTGGGTCTTGGCAGTGAGAGCCGCGTCAACATCCCCGGCGTGGGCTCCGGAAACTGGCGCTGGCGGCTGCTGCCGGGGCAGACCTCCCCGGCCCTGGCGGAGGAAATCCGGAGCATGACGTCCCTGTATGGCCGGTGCCCCTGGCGTCCGGAGACGGAGGAGGATGACGATTCAGACGAAAAGTGATCGTATAATTTGGATATATTGCCGAAAATTTGCGTAAAATTTGCATTTGTGGAAACTGCCTCTACCCGCGCTCCGGCACTTACATATATAATGGAACCGTCACATAAGATGGAGCGTCCGCGCTCCCCGCTTGGAGACCGCCCGGCCGCCGGAAAAACCGGCGCGGGGTGTGTGGAAAAGCGTGAAAAGTTCGTTTAGCCGCGTCTGTCCCCGGAGGCGGGCGCGGCGGAAGTGAGGAACTGCCATGGATATTTTTTCCCTGTTTACCCTCTGCGGCGGCTTGGCCTTTTTCCTCTACGGCATGACCACCATGTCCAAGAGCCTGGAGAAAATGGCCGGCGGCCGCCTGGAGCGCCTGCTGAAGCGCATGACCTCCAACCCCATGAAGGGGCTGCTGCTGGGTGCGGGCATCACCATCGCCATCCAATCCTCCTCGGCGGTGACGGTCATGCTGGTGGGCCTGGTGAACTCCGGCGTAATGCAGCTGGGCCAGACCATCGGGGTGATTATGGGTTCCAACGTGGGCACCACCCTGACGGCCTGGATACTCTCCCTCACCGGCATTGAGAGCGAGAGCATCCTCCTGAACATGCTGAAGCCGGAGAACTTCTCGCCCCTCTTCGCCCTGGCGGGCATTCTGCTCATCATGGGCTCCAAGCGCCAGCGGCGGCGGGACGTGGGGCGCATACTCATCGGCTTCGCCATCCTGATGTACGGCATGGAGCTGATGAAGCAGTCTGTCAGCCCCCTGGCGGAGATGCCGGGGTTCTCCGACCTGCTGACGGCCTTCAACAACCCCCTGCTGGGCGTGCTGGTGGGCGCGGTGTTCACCGGGATTATCCAGTCCTCCGCAGCCTCGGTGGGTATCTTGCAGGCCCTGGCTCTGACGGGGTCCATTACCTACGGTATGGCGATTCCGATTATCATGGGACAGAATATCGGAACCTGCGTCACGGCGCTGATTTCGTCCATCGGCGTCTCCCGGGGGGCCAAGCGGGTGTCCGTGATTCATGTGGCCTTTAACGTCATCGGTTCCGCCATTGGCCTGATTGTCTTCTGCGGCGGGGACCTGCTGTTCCACTTCCCCTTTATGGACGCCGCCGTGGGCGCCGTGGGCGTGGCCCTGTGCCACACGGTGTTCAACGTCTGCACCACCGCCCTTCTGCTGCCCTTCTCCCGCCAGCTGGAGCAGCTGGCCCGGGCGGCTGTCCGGGAAGAGGACAAGACTCCGCAGTTCGCCTTCCTGGACCCCCTGCTCCTCCGGACTCCCGGCGCGGCGGTCAGTGAGTGCGCCGCCATGACCAACGAGATGGGGGCCCTGGCCCGGAAGAGCCTGCTGGCCTCCCTGGGGCAGCTGTCCCGGTATGACGGGGACCTGGAGGCGGTGCTGCTGGAACATGAGGACAAGCTGGATATCTATGAGGACCGCCTCAGCGGCTACCTGGTTCAGATTTCCCAGCACGGCCTCTCCATGGAGGACATCCACACGGTCTCCCGCCTGCTCCATGCCATCGGGGATTTTGAGCGCATCGGGGACCACGCGCTGAACATTCAGGAGTCCGCCCGGGAGCTCCATGAGAAGGGGCTCAGCTTCTCCGGCGCGGCGGAGGCGGAGCTCCAGGTTCTGGAGAAGGCGCTGGAGGAGATCCTGGCTCTCTCGGTGGAGTGCTTCCAGGCCGACGATCCCGCCGCCGCCAGAGCGGTGGAGCCTCTGGAGGAGACCATCGACCGGCTCACCGACGAAATTCGGGCCCGGCATATCCGGCGGCTCCAGAATGGGGAGTGCACCGTTCAGCTGGGCTTTATCCTGAACGACCTGCTGACGAACCTGGAGCGGGTCAGCGATCACTGTTCCAACATCGCCGTCTGCGTCATCGAGGAGCGGGAGGACCACGCCGAACAGCGCCACGCCTATCTCCATGACTTCAAGGCGGCGGGAGAGTTTACGGAGAAGCTGGACAAGGACCTGGAGAAGTACAGGCTGCCCTGACCCTTCGGAATCAGGAGGCGAGGATGGAAACACGTACGAACTTTCAGTGGATTGAACGTTATATAAGGGACCCGGAGGGGGAGATTGACGGCTTCTGGGACAGCGGCGTCCCCATCTGGGTGGACTGGAGAGATTACGATGAATGGATCATCCAGGGGGTTTGTGAACGCCTGCCCGAGACGGCCCGCTTTCACTATGCGATACGGGACAGCGTCCTGCCCCGGGGCTCGGACATCCTGCTGGGGCGGGACGGGGCGTTGACGGCAATCCCCTATGCCCCGGACCGCATGGACCGGGACACGACGCTGAAAGCGGTTCAGGCCCAGCTGGACCCGGACTGGCAGCTGCGGTGCTTTGTGTACTCTATGGCGGATGATACCGTGGGCTTCTGCCTCTTCCCCACAGCGGAGTGGAGAGCGCTGGAAGCGGCCTTCGGTCCCCGGACCGTGGCCCGGCACTTCCAGCCCATCGGGCCGAAAAGCCGCATCTTTGGCTGAAGGAAAAAGAGAACCCGCCGGAGCGCTTGAAATGCTCCGGCGGGTTCTTTTGGGTTTTTCCGGGTTACAGGTAATTCAGCGGGTTCTTGGCGACGCCGTTGTAGCGGACCTCAAAGTGGCAGTGGTTGCCGGTGGAGTTGCCGGTGGAACCGGCCCGGGCAATCTGCTGGCCCTTGTAGACCTTCTGGCCCACGGAGACCGTCAGGCTGCTGTTGTGGCCGTACCGGGTCACATAGCCGTTGCCGTGGTCGATCTGGACCAGGTAGCCGTATCCGCCCATCCATCCGGCGTAGGTGACGGTGCCGCCGTCCGCGGCGTAAATGGGAGTCCGGTAGGGGACGGCGATGTCGATGCCCTTGTGGTTGGTGGACCCGATGCCGCCGGGGGAGCTCCGCCCGCCGAACCGGGAGCTGATGCGTCCCGTGGTGGGCCAGCGGAAGGTGCCGGAGGCCGCCGTGATAGGCTTGGGCTTCGTGCCCTGGAGCCGGTGCTCCGTGACGGGCTGGCGGAGGGTGACGGAGGACAGGACCGTCCGCTCCGTCTCCTCGCCGTTGATATAGGTGACGTTGGCCACGGTGTCCGCCGCGCCGTACTGCCCGGCGGAGGTGACGCGGTAATCGCCCACGTAGATGTCGGCGCTGTCGGTGTACTCCACGTCGAAGGCCACGCTGTCCACGTACCGCTCCTGCTGGACCACGGTCATGGTCAGGTAGGGCACGGAGGCGGACATGGTGAGGATTTCGCCGATTTGCAGCTTGTCGATGTTATAGCCGGGGTTCAGGGCCTCCAGCTGCTTGGAGGTGAGGCCGTGGTCCTCGGCAATCTCGGACCAGGTGTCCCCCTTGGCGACGGTGTACGTGACCTCGGCGGTCTTGGTGCTGTAAAGGGTCTCCGCCAGGAAGCCCAGGTTCATCAGGCTGTCCGTGGCGACGTATTCCTCCTTCACCTCCACATTCTCGGCAAAGGAGACGGAGATGGTGCCCTCGTTGGTGGCGGAGAGCTGAATCTGCTTCAGCAGCTGTTCCAGCGCCCCCCGGTAGGGCGTGGCCCCGATGCGCTCCCCATCCACGTAGAGGCAGTAGGCCGCCGTGACCATGCCCACCTCCTTGGACAGGGTTTCCTCATAGGTCTCCTTGTCCACCAGATCCTGACGGCGAAGAAGGCCGGAGGAGTACTGAATCAGGGAATCGTCAATGGTAAAGGTCCTTCCCAGCGTCTGGGCCGTGACCTTCTCCAGCTCGGTGCGGGCCGCCTCGGCCTCCGCCTGATTGGACAGGGAGGCCAGGACCTTGCCGTCATAGGTGACGGTGACGCCGTTGGTATAGGTGGAGAAGAACAGCAGGAACGCCGCCAGAACGCAGCCTCCCCCCAGGAAGACGGCGGGATGGATGCGCCGGTGCTTTTTCTGGGCGCTCTGGGCGTTCTTCTGCCGGGTGGCGCTGTTCTTCTGGCCGATGCGCTCCCGGAACAGGCTGGCCCACATGGGCAGCATGCCCCAGAAGAACAGAATCATCTGCACCGCCAGCCGCTCGGACTCGGGGAAGCGGTGGGCCTTGTTCTCCCGGACGATGCGCCGCCAGCGGCGGCGGAAGTGGAGCTTCCTCTGGTTGATGGCCTGGCGCAGATCGCCCCGGCGTTCCTCCGTCCGCTCCGGACTGCGGGGTTTGCGGGGGGCGGACTGGCGGCGGCTCTGCCCGCCGGAGGAGCGGTTCTTCCGGGGAGGGCGGCGCTCCGGGGCCTGGTCCTTGGGGTCCCGGTCCTCGGGCTCCCAGTCCCGGATGGAGGGGGGCAGGTCCCAGTCCCGCCAGGGGCTCCAGCCCTGGGGGTAGTCCTCGCCCGTCCCGGCGGAGACCTCCGGCTTGGGGGCGGGGCTCTGGGGGGGCGGGTCCTGGGTGATGGTTTTTTTTCTGTTCTGGCTCATGCGGTCTCCTCGTATATGCCCTTTCAGACGACGGGCGGTTTCGAAAAAGTTACAATTTGTTACCAACACCTATCATACCGCTTTTTTCCCCGTCCGTCAAGCCCCTGGAAGGGACAAAAAGCCCGGTGTTTGGCGGACTTCCCCGGTTTTCCGGCGGGATTCGGCGGTCCGCGCGGAATCAGTGTCTCATGTTTCCGCTGGAAATTGGTGACAGAATCGTAAATTTTTATGAAAGTCCACCGAGTTTTGGATTGACCAGAACCGGGAAAGGTGTATAATGGGAACTGGAGATTATCCCCGTAAACTTGTACATCTGGAGGAAGAGACATGTTTGAGTTCTTAATCAAGAAGCTGAAGGCCCACCCCCGCAAGATCGTTTTCACGGAAGGCACTGACCCTCGGATTCTGGAGGCCGCCGCCCGGCTACTGTCCGCCACGTTCCTGATGCCCGTGCTGGTGGGCAACCGGGAGGAAATCCTGTCCGCCGCCGAGGAAGTGGGCTTCAATGTCAAGGGCGCGGAAATCCTGGACCCCGAGACCTTTGAGGATATGGACAAGATGGTCGCCGAGATGGTGACTCTCCGCAAGGGCAAGATGACCGAGGACCAGTGCCGCGCCATGCTGAAGCAGGGCAACTACTTCGGCACCATGCTGGTGAAGATGGGCTATGCCGACGCCCTGCTGGGCGGCGCCACCTATTCCACCGCCGACACCGTCCGCCCCGCCCTTCAGCTCATCAAGACCAAGCCGGGCTGCAAGATCGTGTCCAGCTGTTTCATCCTGGTCCGTCCCTCCGCCACCGGCGACCCCGACGTCTTCGCCATGGCGGACTGTGCCATCAACATCAAGCCCTCCGAGGACGAGCTGGTGGAGATCGCCGTGGAGACCGTGCAGACCGCCCGGACCTTCGGCATCAACCCCAAGGTGGCGTTCCTCAGCTATTCCACCCACGGCTCCGGCGCGGGCGAGGACGTGGACAAGATGCACAACGCCTGTGAGAAGGCCAAGCTGAGCCTCCCCGGCGTGGTGGTCGACGGCGAGCTCCAGTTCGACGCGGCGGTCTCTCCCCGGGTGATGAAGACCAAGTGCCCCGACTCTCCGGTCCACGGCCAGGCCAACACCTTCATTTTCCCCGACATCAACGCGGGCAACATCGGCTATAAGATCTGCCAGCGTATGGGCTCCTTCGAGGCCTACGGCCCCATTCTCCAGGGCCTGAACGCCCCCATCAACGACCTCTCCCGGGGCTGCAACGCCCAGGAGGTGTACTCCATGGCCATCATCACCGCCGGCCTGTGCGAGGACTGACCGGCGCTTTCGCCAGCGCGGAGCCCGGTGATACAGGGATAACAGAACCGGCGGCGGAGAAGCATTCCCCGCCGCTGGTTTGCCGCGGCGGCGCGGATTAAAGGAAAAGCGGGAGGACCAGGGGTCCTCCCGCTTTTTATCAGACGGAGAAAAGAAGCTCCGAGTACACCGGGAAGGGCCACGCCTCGCTGGAGGTCAGGGTTTCCAGCTTGTCGGCGGTTTCCCGGGCGGCGGTCATGTCGGGTACCAGCACATCGTGGCAGTAGACCATAGCCTTTTCCGCGCCGGAGGGCACGGCGGCAAGGTCCCCCTCCAGCTTGATGCAGGCGTCCATTAGCGTGTCCGTCAAGGAGGAGATCTTCTGCGCCGTGGCGGTCTCGTAGCGGCAGGAGGCCCCGGCGCTCTTCTTTCCGGCGGCGGCCTGACAGAGTCCGGCGGCAAAGCCGGAGACTGCGGGGAGAATCTCGTGGCGGATCATATCGATCATGGTGCTGGCCTCAATGGAGAGGACGGTAGCGTAGTTCTCCACGTGGATTTCGTACCGGGCCCGAACCTCCTCCTCAGTGTAGATGCCGTGCTTGACAAAGAGGCTGATGTTCTTGGGGTCGATATAGGCGGGCAGGGCGTCGGCAGTGGATTTGAGGTTGCTGAGGCCCCGGCGCTCCGCCTCCGTAATCCAGTTGCCGTCATAGCCGTTGCCGTTGAAAATGATGCGCTGGTGCTCTGTGAAGACCCGGCGGATCAGCTTCTGGAGATCCCCCTGGAAGTCGGAGGATTGCTCCAGCTCGTCGGCGAACTGCTTCAGCTCCTCGGCCATGATGGTATTCAGGGCGATGTTGGGCCCGGAGGTGGACTGCGAGGAGCCCAGCATCCGGAACTCGAACTTGTTCCCGGTGAAGGCCATGGGAGAGGTCCGGTTCCGGTCCGTGGTGTCCTGCCGGATGGCGGGGAGGACGTCCACGCCGATTTGCAGGGTCTTCTTGCTGGTGTCCGTGTACTCGGTGCCCCGGATGATGGAGTCCACCACGGCGTTCAGCTCGTCCCCCAGGAAGATGGAGAGAACGGCGGGAGGGGCCTCCTGGGCCCCCAAGCGGTGGTCGTTTCCGGCGGTGGCTACGGTGGTGCGGAGGAAGTCCTGATAGTCGTCCACGCCCTTGACAAAGGCCGCCAGGAACAGGAGGAAGCGGGCGTTCTGGCTGGGGGTGGAGCCGGGGCGGAAGAGGTTCTTTCCCGTGTCGGTGCTGAGGGACCAGTTGTCGTGCTTGCCGGAGCCGTTTACCCCGGCAAAGGGCTTCTCATGGAGGAGGCACACCAGCCCGTGGCGGTCCGCCACCTTCTTCATGACCTCCATCACCAGCTGATTCTGGTCGCAGGCGGTGTTGGCGTCGGTGTAGATGGGGGCCATCTCATGCTGGGAGGGGGCCACCTCATTGTGCTTGGTTTTGGAGGGAATGCCCAAGGCCCAGAGGGTTTCGTCCAGGTCCTTCATATAGGCCGCGACCCGGGGCTTGATGGCGCCGAAATAGTGGTCGTCCAGCTCCTGACCCCGGGGAGGCTTGGCGCCGAACAGCGTCCGGCCCGTCATGCGGAGGTCCTTCCGCCGGTTGAAGAGCTGCTTGTCAATGAGGAAGTACTCCTGCTCCGGGCCCACCTGGGCAATGACCCGGTGGCTCTCCGTGTCCCCGAAGAGGCGGAGGATACGGATGGCCTGGCGGCTGACCTCCTCGATGGACCGGAGGAGGGGCATTTTCTTGTCCAGGGCCTGGCCGGAATAGGAGCAGAAGATGGTGGGGATGCACAGGGAGCCCTCCTTCAGGAAGGCGAAGGAGGTGGGGTCCCAGGCGGTGTAGCCCCGGGCCTCAAAGGTGGCCCGGAGACCGCCGGAGGGGAAGGAGGAGGCGTCCGGCTCGCCCCGGACCAGCTCCTTGCCGGAGAACTCCATCATGATGCGCCCTCCGCCGGTGGGGGTGATGAAGCTGTCGTGCTTCTCCGCCGTGACGCCGGTCATGGGCTGGAACCAGTGGGTGAAGTGGGTGGCCCCCCGCTCCACGGCCCAGCGCTTCATGGCCTCGGCGATTTCGTTGGCGGTGGAAATGTCCAGGGGCGTGCCCTCGGTGACGCAGGTTTTCCACGCGCTGTAGGACGCGGGGGAGAGGCGGTCTTTCATGGTTTCCTCGTTGAAGACCCGGCTGCCGAAGAGTTCAGGGAGATGTAATGTGGTACTCATAACATGGTCCTCCTCAATTTCTGACTCTATGGTAACATAAAACGGGGCAAAGACAATTGGTAATACTTCTAAACTTCCGGCCCCTCCGGGGGGATTCATTGTCCGCTGGAGCCGTAGTTGGACAGGACGCGGGCGGAGGGGTCCTTGACGTCGCAGCCCTCCCAGTCCCGGTTGGGCATCCAGAAGTCCCGGATCATGGCCGCCTGACCGGGGTAGTGCCGCTCGAAGATTTCCCGGTACAGCAGGCTCTCCTTCGTGAAGGGGGCGGCGCATTCATAGGCCTTCCGCCGGGCCTCAAAGGCCTCATCCGTGTAATATGCTTCGGCGTAGGCCTTGAGATCGTCCACCATGGAGTGGCCCACGGCGTCGGAGAAGGCGGCCTTCTGCCGCCAGAGGATGCCCTCCGGGAGGAGGTGGTCCTCCGCAAAGGCGCGGCGGAGCAGGTATTTCCCCATGCCGTAGGTGTTCCGCTTCAGGGCGGGGTCCAGGGCCATGACGTACCTTACGAAGTCCAGGTCCCCGAAGGGCACCCGGGCCTCCAGAGAGTGGACGGAGATGCACCGGTCCGCCCGGAGGACGTCGTACATATAGAGCTCCCGGACCCGCTTCTGGGCCTCCTGCTGAAACGCCTCGTCACTGGGGGCGAAGTCCGTGTACTTGTAGCCGAAGAGCTCGTCGGAGACCTCCCCGGTGAGCAGCACCCGGATGTCCGTCTGTTCGTGGATGGCCTTGCAGCAGAGATACATGCCCATCCCGGCCCGGATGGTGGTGATGTCCCAGGTGCCCAGGGCGGCGATAACCTCGTCCAGGGACTGGAGGACCTGTTCCTGGGTCATGTAGACCTCGGTGTGGTCCGCGCCGATGTAGTCCGCCGCCTCCCGGGCGTATTTGAGGTCGATGGCGTCCCGGTCCATGCCGATGGCGAAGGTGCGGATTCGCTTCCCCAGTACCAGGGAGCTGATGGCGCAGACCAGGCTGGAGTCCAGTCCTCCGGAGAGGAGAAAGCCCAGAGGCGCGTCGGCGTCCAGCCGCTTGTCGACGGCGGCGATGAGCTTGTCGCGGATGTGTTTGCACGCGGTGTCCAGGCCGTCCTGGACGCAGGCGTCCACGGAGGCCGGGTCCGCGTAGCGCACGAATTTTCCGGCGGCGTAGTAGTGCCCCGGCGGGAAGGGGTGAATCTCCCGGCACAGGCCCACCAGGTTCTTGGCCTCGCTGGCAAAGACCATGCCGCCGGACGGGTCCGTCCCGTAAAACAGGGGCCGGATGCCGATGGGGTCCCGGGCGGCGATGAGGGAGCCGGTTCGGGAGTCGTAGATGATCAGGGCGAACTCCGCGTCCAGCCGGGAGAACATCTCCAGCCCATACTCCCGGTAGAGAGGCAGGAGAATTTCGCAGTCGCTGCCGCTCCGGAAGGTCCAGCCCCGGGCCTGAAGCTGCCGCCGGAGGACCCGGAAGCCGTAGATTTCGCCGTTGCAGACCAGATAGTCCCCGTCCAGCTGAAAGGGCTGCATGCCCTCCGGCGTCAGGCCCATGATGGCCAGCCGGTGGAAGCAGAGCCAGCCGGAGGGGGTTTCGGTGACGCGGGACATGTCGGGCCCCCGGGAAACCGTGCGGTCAAAGAAGGGGCGGAGCTCCTCCGCTGTGATGTCTTTTCGCTCAAAGCCCATGATGGAACACATAAAAAGCACCTCCAGATTAAGTCGTGTTTCCCTGCCGGGGAAACAAAAACGCAGCTATCATCCCTATGATTAGGACGAATAGCTGCGATCCGCGGTGCCACCTAATTTACCTTCCCCGCATAGGGGGCCGGTCACTTTTCAAGGCTCTGACAAGCCCGTGTGAGGTAACGATCACAACTCGCCGCACTTACTGCCGGGGAAGTCCCCCGGGTTCAGCCTGGAGCTCCGGAGTGTTCTTCGCGCGGATTCTTTGTGCGGGGTTTCCACTGTCCCCCGCTCACTGGAACGGAACGTCCGCGGTACTTTTCTCCATCATCGCCGTTTGCCGGTTCAATTGTTGCTTTGAAGTTTACACGCCCGGCAGGCAAATGTCAATGACGGATCCGACAAAAATGCGTTGTATTATGTAGCAATATTTTTCATATGTTGTCTGATGTCTGCTGAGCGGGACAAACCAATCGGTTGTCTGCCCTTCGGATTTCGTCAGGAAACCGGCACGCCGGAGGCGCGGAGGGCCTGCCGGAGGCGGGACAGATCGCCGTCAAAGACCGCTCCGGCCATGCCGGTATACCAGGCCCCTTCGATGTTGATGTTCAGATCATCAATGAAAAAGCACTCTTCCGGCTTCAGGCGGTACTCCCGGAACAGGGTTTCGTAAATCTCATGCTGGGGCTTCAGGAGCTTCCAGTCGGCGGAGACAATTTTTCCGTCGAAGTATTGGCTTCCGGGGATGCGGCTGAAGTACTCCGGAAGCGCCACGGAGGCATTGGAGAGAAGGTAGATGCCATAGCCCAGGCCCTTCAGCTCCGCAATCAGGGCCTCCATGCCGGGGACGGGCCGCAGGGGCTGCTTCCACCAGCTCCGGACCAGCTCTCCGGCGGGGGCGTGAAGCCGCTCCGGAAGCTCCCGGCACATGGCGGACAGGGCGTCCTCCTGCGAAATGACGCCCCGGTCCAGCTGAATCCACTGCACGGAGCCGAAAACCGCTTTTTGCAGCAGGGGGACATCCTCCGCCGGGACGCCCGTTCCGGCGGCCAGCAGGTCCGGCTGCCAGCGAATCAGGACCTGTCCCATGTCAAAGATGATGTTGTGTATCATAGTGCCTCCTTAAAACAGTCGCCCTCCGGAAGGGCTTATCTTTTCCGGCGGACCCGGAGGGCCGGGACGGCGCAGGCCGCCAGGAACAGCGTCAGGTTCGCCGCCACCACCGTGGCCCCCACCGGCGTGGAGTACACGAAGGAAACCGTCAGCCCCACACAGAAGCAGCTCACCGACGTGACCGCCGCGCAGAGGGTGACGCCGAGAAAGCTCCGGAAGAGGCGCATGGCCGTCAGTGCCGGGAAGATCACCAGAGAAGAGATCAGCATCGCGCCCATCATCCGCATGCCCAGAACGATGGTCAGCGCCGTCAGAATCGCCAGGAGGGCGCTGTACCGCTCCACCCGCAGGCCGGTGGCCCGGGAGAAGCTCTCGTCAAAGGTCACGGCGAACAGCCGGTGGTAAAACAGCGCGAACAGCGCCAGCACAGCGGCGCAGAGCACCACCGACAAAACGACGTCCGTCCGGCTCATGGCGAGGACGCTGCCGAACATGTAGTTGTCCACGTCCGCCGTCATGCCGGAGGTTTTGGAGATCACCAGAACGCCCAGAGCCAGTGCGGAGGCGCTGGCCACAGCGATGGCGGCGTCGCTGTTCCACCGGGGATTGTCCGCCACCCGGAGCAGGAGGAACGCCGCCGCCACCACCACGGGTATGGAAAAATACAGCGGCGTGACCCCCAGCGCCGCCGCCACGGCCAGGGCCCCGAAGGAGATGTGGGACAGGCCGTCCCCGATCATGGAATACCGCTTCAGCACCAAGGGAACCCCCAGCAGGGCGGCGCACAGGCTCACCAGCACCCCGGCGATGAGGGCCCGCTGGATGAAGGGAAAGGAAAACATCTGAATCATTCCGCAGCCTCCTGAAAGCGCCGGCCGTAGGGAGAGGCCAGATATTCCGCGGGAGTCCCCCAGAAGGTCCCCCCGTGGCCGATATGAAGGACGGTCCCCGCGTCCCGGAGGGCGGGGCGGAGGTCGTGTGTCACCATGACGATGGACATGCCCTCCTTCCGGTTCAGGTAGTTCAGGGTCTTATAGAGGTCCTGGGCGGCGGCGGGGTCCAGCCCGGTGACAGGCTCATCCAGAATCAGGAGGCGCCTGGCGGCGCAGAGGGCCCGGGCCAGCAGGACCCGCTGCTGCTGTCCCCCGGAGAGGTCCCGGTAGCTCTGGTCCTTCAGCTCCAGTACGCCCAGCTTTCCCAGGTTCATCAGGGCCTGGGACTTCTGGGCCCCGCTGTAGAAGAACCGGAGGCCCTTCGCGTTCAGACAGCCGGAGAGGACCACCTCCCACACCGTGGCGGGGAAATCCCGCTGGGCCCGGGTCTGCTGGGGGAGATAGCCCACGGCTCCCTGCTTCAGCTCCGCCGCCCGCTCAATTGTCCCGGACAGGGGCGGCAGGAGGCCCAGAAGGCCCCGGAGCAGCGTGGATTTCCCGGAACCGTTGTCCCCCACCACGCAGAGGTAGTCCCCGCTCCGGACCTGAAGATTCAGATGAGTCAGGACGCTCTGGCCCTCGTAGCCCAGAGCGGCATCCCGGCAGACAATGAGGTCGGAACGCTCCATATAGCTCCTCCTGGTTCGCAAATGTAAATCGTTGCCATCTTACAGCGGGACGGGGAAAAAGTCAAGTCCCAAGCGGGCCCCGCCGGTTGAAACCCGCCGGAGGCCATGGTATAATGGGACATCACGGATTGCCGGAAGGGAGGCGGGGCCCCATGAACGCCGGGGAATGGAAAGCGCTCTGGAAGGCGGAGGAGGCACAGGCCCATATTCACGGCTGGGATTTCAGCCATCTTCAGGGCCGGTTTGAGGAGGAGCACGACCTGCCCTGGAATTACCGGTCCGTTGTCCGGGAATTTCTGCGGGATGAGCTGGCCCTTCTGGACTACGACACCGGAGGCGGCGAATTCCTCCTCTCCCTGGGGCATCCCCCCGGGAAAACCGCCGCCACAGAGGGCTATCCCCCCAACGTGCGCCTCTGCCGGGAGACCCTTCTGCCCCGGGGAATCGCCTTCCGGGAGTGCGGAAACCCCTCGGAAATCCCCTTCCCCGACGGGAGCTTCGACCTCATCCTGAACCGCCATGGGGCCTTCGACCCCGTGGAGCTGTTCCGGCTGCTGAAGCCCGGCGGCGTGGCTGTCACGGAGCAGGTGGGGGAGGACAATGACCGGGACCTGGTGGAGCGGGTCCTGCCGGGGACCGGAAAGCCCTTCCCCCACATGAACCTGGCCGAACAGCGGGCGGCCTTCGCGGGGGCGGGGTTCCGGATTCTCCGGGGAGAGGAGGCCTTCCGGCCCATCCTGTTTTATGACGTGGGAGCCTTCGTGTGGTTCGCCCGGGTCATCGAGTGGGAATTCCCCGGCTTCTCCGTGGACCGCTGCTTTGACCGCCTTTGCGCCATGCAGGGGGAGCTGGAGAGAACCGGAAGCATCCGGGGAACCATACACCGCTATTTGATTGCCGCGCAAAGGCCAGACTGAATAACCGACAGGAGGCTTCCTCATGGATAAGAGGACCCTTTTGAAGCAATATTTCGGACACGGCGGCTTCCGCCCCGGACAGGAGTCCCTGGTGGACGCGCTGCTGTCCGGCCGGGACGCCGTGGGCGTCATGCCCACCGGGGCGGGGAAGTCGGTGTGCTACCAGCTCCCGGCCCTGCTGCTGCCGGGGATGACACTGGTCATTTCTCCGCTGATCTCCCTGATGAAGGATCAGGTGACGGCCCTGGCCCAGGCGGGAGTCCCCGCCGCGTACATCAACTCCTCTCTGGACGCGGAGGCGTACCGGGAGGTGTACCGCCAGGTCCGGCGGGGGGAGTGCAAGCTCCTCTACGTCGCGCCGGAGCGCCTGCAGGCCGAGGGCTTCCGCCGCCTGCTGGAGGAAATCCCCATTTCCCTGGTGGCCGTGGACGAGGCCCACTGCGTCTCTCAGTGGGGACAGGACTTCCGGCCCAGCTATCTGGAAATCGCGGAGCTGGTCCGGTCCCTGCCGGTCCGCCCGCCGGTGGGGGCCTTCACCGCCACCGCCACAGCGGCGGTCCGGCAGGATATCGAGACCCTGCTGGAGCTCCGGGAGCCTCTGCGGGTCACCACGGGGTTCGACCGGCCCAACCTCTTTTTCGAGGTGGTCCGGGCCAAGGACAAGGACCGCTGGCTCAGCCGCTTCCTGATGGAACGGCCCGGCCAGAGCGGCATTGTCTACTGCTCCACCCGGAAGACTGTGGACGCGGTGTACGCCTCGCTGCTGGCCCAGGACATCCCCGCCGCCCGGTATCACGCCGGGATGGAGGACGAAGAGCGCCGCCAGAGTCAGGAGGCCTTTGTCTACGATCAGGTCCGGGTCATGGCGGCCACCAACGCCTTCGGCATGGGCATCGACAAGTCCAACGTGAGCTTTGTGGTGCATTACAACATGCCCAAGGACCTGGAGAGCTACTATCAGGAGGCGGGCCGGGCCGGACGGGACGGGAGTCCCGCCCGTTGCGTGCTTCTCTACGCCCCCGGTGATGTCCGGACGGCGAAGTTCCTCATCGCCAATTCCCAGGAAAATCAGGAGGAGGACCCCCGCCGCCTGGAGCGGGACCTGACCCGGCTGAACCGCATGGTGTCGTACTGCAAAACCGGCGGGTGCCTCCGGGCGGAGATTCTGGACTACTTCGGTGAGATTCACGGCGGGAGCTGCGGGAACTGCGGCAACTGCGCCGGGACCTTTGTGGACCGGGATATCACCATAGAGGCCCAGAAAATTCTCTCGGCGGTGGCGCGGGTGGAAAAGCGCTATGTCCACGGCCTGGGCGCGGCGGCGGTGATCAAGCTCCTCCGGGGCAGCCGGGACAAGCGGGTGCTCCAGCTGGGACTGGATCAGATTCCCACCCACGGGGCCCTGAAAAGCATGGACCGGGACCGGATTCAGCTGTACATCGACGTGCTGCTGGAGGAGGGATACCTCTTCAGCGACGGGGAGGAGTTCCCTGTCCTCCGCCTGACGCCCCGGGCGGGGGAGGTGCTTTTCCGGGGGAAGCGGATAATCTATCGGGACCGGGCGGCCTCCCCGGAGCCGGAGGCCCCGGCGCGAGGAGCGGAGACGCCTGCCGGGGAGGGGAGCGGATTGCTGGAGGTGCTGAAGAAGCTGCGCTTCCGCCTGGCCCAGGAGGCCGGGATTCCGGCCTACATGGTGTTTTCCAATGCCTCGCTGGCGGATATGGTCTCCCTCCGGCCCCTGAATATGGAGGAATTCCTGCGGGTTTCCGGCGTGGGCCGGGTCAAGGCGGAGCGCTATGGCCGGGTGTTCCTCCAGGCCATTCAGGACTGGCGGGCCGGGGTTGGAGGATAGGGCGGTATACGGAACCCTCCGGTTTTGCGAAGAAAACCCGGGGACAAAAAAGCGCCGGAGCACTCCGGCGGATGAAAAAGAGCGCGGCTGTGAAAATCTGACGGCGCCGCAAAAAATGGGGACGCTGAACGGACAGGTTCAGCGTCCCCATATTCGTCGGGAGATGCGGCTAGGCCGAGCGGATGACGTCCTTGTTCTTCACGAAATACTCCACGCCGGAGTACAGCGTCGTCAGGGTGATAATCCAGACGCAAGCCGTGTCAATCCACACGATATAGCGGACGGACGCCGCCGTTATCGCGGGCCCGATCAGCAGCATGATCACAATGCACACCATCGTCGAGGCGGTCTTCACCTTCCCGGACCATCCGGCGGCAATCACCCGGCCGTTGTCCGAGGCGATCATCCGCAGCCCGCTGACAGCGAACTCCCGGGTAATCACAATCATCAGCATCCACGCGGACATCCGGCCCCGCTCCACGAACCACAGCAGCGCCGCTACCACCAGAATCTTGTCCGCCAGAGGGTCGGCAAACTTGCCGAAATCCGTGACCAGATTGTACTTCCGGGCGATCTTCCCGTCCAGCAGGTCCGTGAGGCTGGCAATTATAAAAATCGCCAGGGCCGCATAGTCCGCGCCGGGGAAGCCCCAGTACAGCACCGCCAGAAACACCGGCGTGAGAATGATGCGGAGCATCGTCAGTTTGTTGGGCAGATTCATAGGTTCTCCTCCTCTGGTTTGTCCTTCCAGTACCACCATTTCAGCTTCTCCGGGTCCGGGTGCTCATGTTCCGCGTAGTACACCGCCGCCCGCCAGACATACAGGGCGCAGCGGTCCTCCTGGAAGCCCTTCAGAAGGCACTCCTTCAGGTACATCTCCTCCGGGTCCTGGCCCCGGAGGTCCGCAGCCTCCCGGAGACCCAGGGCCTCCATCACGGCGGCGGTGCGGTCCCCTACGCCGGGGATTTCGGTCAGGGGGCTTTTCCGCTTCCGGGGCGGGCTCATTCCGCCCGCTCCCCGGTGAGCTCGCCGTCCATCACGCCGGTAAGGCGGACGGGGACGAAATCTCCCGGCTCCGGCTCCGCGCCGGTGGTGAACCAGATGCGGCCGTCGATCTCCGGGGACTCGGCATAGCTCCGGCCGTAGAACATCTGCGCCTGTGGGTCAAAGCCCTCGCAGAGGACCTCCCGCTCCGTGCCCAGGACGGACTCGTTATAGGCGTCGATGATGTCCGACTGCACATCCACGGCCAGCTCCGCCCGGCGGGCGGCCTCCTCGCTGTCCACGTGGTCCATCTGCGCGGCGCGGGTTCCCTCCTCGGGGGAGAAGGGGAAGACGCCCGCCCGTTCGATTTTCTGCTCCCGGAGGAATGCGCACAGCTCTTCGAATTCCGCCTCGCCCTCGCCGGGGAGTCCGGCGATCAGGCTGGTCCGCAGGACCAGACCGGGAATCCGCTCCCGGAGGGTCTGGAAGAGCCGCCGGATGGAGGCCTTGGTATCCCGGCGGTTCATGGCCCGGAGGATGCCGTCGTTGCAGTGCTGAATGGGGATGTCCAGATAGGGCAGGATTTTCGGCTGGGAGGCGATTGTGCGGATCAGGTCCTCCGTGATTTCGTCGGGGTAGAGGTAGTGGAGGCGAATCCAGTGGAAGTCCAGCTTGCATAGCTCCTGGAGAAGGGCGGCCAGCTGGTGCTCACCGTTCAGGTCCGTGCCGTAGCGGGTGATATCCTGAGCGATGACCAGAAGCTCTTTTATCCCGGCGGAGGCCAGCTCCGACGCCTCGTCCAGGAGCTCCGCCATGGGGCGGCTCCGGTATTTTCCCCGGAGGGAGGGGATGACGCAGTAGGCGCAGTGATTGTCGCAGCCCTCGGCGATGCGGAGGTAGGCGTACCACGGGGGCGTGGAGAGGATACGGGGGCCGTTCTGGGGGGCGGTATGGATGCTGCCCAGATGGCAGGGGCGGAGCTGGAGGTCCATGACCTCGGTGATGGCGTCGGTGATGTCGGCATAGCTGCCGGTGCCAAGGATGCCGTCGGCTTCCGGGAGTTCGGTCAGGATGTCTGTTTGATAGCGCTGGGCCATGCAGCCGGTGACGAGGATTTTTTTCAGCTGGCCGGAGTGCTTCAGCTCTGCCAGCTCCAGGATGTGGCCGATGGCCTCCTCGCAGGCGGAGGAGAGGAAGCCGCAGGTGTTTACGACGGCGATGTCCGCTCCGGCAGGGGAGGGGACGATTTCGTGGCCCGCCGTCTGGACGAGGGACATCATCTGCTCGCAGTTTACTTGGTTCTTGGCGCAGCCAAGGGAGGTGAAAGAAATTTTATATGACATGAAAATACCTTTTTCTATCGAAACCAACTCATACAGCCGTATCGGAATCTATGCATTTGTAGGTTGGCCAATCCGGTTTATAGCTTTGATTTGCTTGATTACCCCAAAGTTTCCAACCGTCACGGGTACCACGGGCAAACAATTCCAGATAAGGACCGGGGCTGCATTGTTCAATCAGGGCAATCATTTCTTCCGGCTTGCGGGAATGTTCCCTTTTTTGACTTCTGATTAAGTTTACCTGTACCCGTCCGGGCGCTAAGGTCCTGGCTTTACTGCCTCGAACGCCGAAAAGCAATAGTTCTGTAACGTTTCGGAAATAAAAACCGACACCACGCCCATCCGGGCCGCCATCCTTTCGGACCTTTTCCCAGACAATGTTTGTTTTATATTGAAATCCCCAGGCTTTCAGGACCTCTAAACCCTGGGGAAGGAGAGCGTTTGGAACCCAGAGATATAAATGGCTGGTCTCATCGGCAACCTCAGCCACAGGAAGCTGCATAATATCCTCTAAGCACATAGTGGGATAGCGGTTTAAGCGTTTGTTTTCCGGCGCCATTTTTCCGGTGCGGTTTTGAAATTGCCAAGGCGGATCGGCTAGTATTGTTTTAAACTTTTGCCCCTCACAAAAGTCCACAAGGTTATGTTCCATGTGATAATGGCTGTTTTCAGACGCCATGGTCATCCCCCTTTCCAGTCGGAAACGGTCTCTGGTGTAATACCTACTACAAGCAGGGGGCACCCACCATGCCGCCTGGCGTGGATGCGGGGCAGGAGCTTTCCCATCCAGGTTGTGCTTGCACCGTACTTTTTCTTTACCTCATATCCCAAGAAATCAAACACAGAATTCAGCCTCTCGCTTCGTGTGATCAAAACACCGCAGGAAATAACGCCGCATTCAAAGAAGGTGCGAAACGCATATAAATCACGGTCGAAGGTTTGGTCTTTACTGTTCCACTCTAAATCAACGGCCACCTCGCCTTTGACATAATCAATTTTATGGCCGCTGATAAAGTCGTTCAATTGGAATTCCCGGCTAGGAATTTTCCGGTTTTTGCCCTCCAAAAGACGGACTACCAGGTCGCCGGATATCTCTGTTTCTTTCCAGCCAAGGGGCCTCAATAGTGCACTTAACTTTTTGGGGACGTTTGACTCGTTTCCGCCCTTCTCCGAAATATCGGACAGCTCAATTTGAAATTGTTCCAGGGTATTCATGATTTCAGCAAAGGCAGCTGTATGTGTTTGACTCAAGATCTCAACAGCGCTGCTAAAATTATACAGCTCATACCGGCTTTTGATTGTTTCAGGAACCAACTCCATCCATTTATCCATATTATCCATAACACAATACCTCATATATCTGCCATGCCGTCATCCTCCGGCAACTCCCCCAGCCGCCCCCAGGCGGCCTTGACCTCCCCCCAGGAGAAGCCCCGGCGGAGCAGGGCGTTCGTCAGGCGGCGCTTTTCCTTTTCGTCCGGCGTCCGGCCCCGGAGCTTGCTTTGTAAAAACGCGTCCACCTGCCCGCCGCCTTCGGGAAGCTCCTCCAACGCGTCCTCCCACAGCTCCCGGGGA
Organism: Oscillospiraceae bacterium 38-13; assembly: GCA_041223955.1. GTDB lineage: Bacteria > Bacillota > Clostridia > Oscillospirales > Oscillospiraceae > Oscillibacter. Next base: position 103,927 of record JBCLRG010000002.1, read on the forward strand.
ATGCCCTTTTCATAGAGCTTCTCCCGCACCCGGGCGGGGCCGTAGCCCATGTCTCCGTAATGACGGGCCAGCGCGGCGGCGTACTCCGCGTCGTTCAGGGCCCCGATGGCCTCCAGCCACTCGGCGGCGTAGCGGGCGTCGGACTCGCTGGCCCCCTTTTCCTGGAGCTTCCGCTCCAGGTCCCGGCGGCTCATGGCCCGCTTGCCGATGAGGTCTGCGGCGGTGGCCCGGGTGTTGGATATTCCGGCGGCTTCCTTTAGGCGGTCCAGGGCGGCGCTGTCCAGCTGGTCCCCGGAGCGGAGGCCGAAGTCCAAAAGCTCCTGCTCCGTGATTTTCAGGCATGCTCCGTCCTCCAGGAAGACCAGAATCCGGCCCTTTTTATGACGGGAGGCCTCAATGCGCTCAATCCGCATTTCCGGAGTCGTCGAAGTCGTCCGCGCTCACGTCCACGGCCCGTCCGGCGGCCTTGGCGGCGGCCCGGCCCTGGCTGCTCATCAGCTTGTCGAAGTTCTTGCGGATGTCCTCCTCCAGCTTGTCTCGGATTTCCGGGTTTTCAATGAGGTACTTTTTCGCCGCCTCCCGGCCCTGGCCGATGCGGGTTTCTCCCATGGAGAACCAGGAGCCCGCCTTCTGGACCAGGTCCAGTTTCACGCCCAGGTCGATGAGCTCGCTCTCCCGGACGATGCCCTCGCCGTACATGATGTCAAACTCCGCCTCCCGGAAGGGGGGCGCCATTTTATTTTTGACCACCTTGGCCCGGGTCCGGTTGCCGATGAGCTCGCTGCCGTTTTTGATGGACTCCACCCGGCGCACGTCGATGCGGACGGAGGCATAGAACTTCAGCGCCCGGCCGCCGGTGGTGACTTCCGGGTTGCCGTACATGACGCCCACCTTTTCCCGGAGCTGGTTGATGAAGATGACGATGGTATTGGTCTTGCCGATGGCGCCGGTGAGCTTCCGCAGGGCCTGGCTCATCAGGCGGGCATGGAGGCCCACGTAGCTGTCGCCCATCTCGCCCTCGATTTCCGCCCGGGGCACCAGAGCGGCCACGGAGTCCACCACGATGACGTCAATGGCCCCGGAGCGGACCAGAGCCTCGGTGATTTCCAGGGCCTGTTCACCGGTGTCGGGCTGGGAGATCAGAAGATCGTCCACCTTTACGCCCAGAGCGCGGGCATAGGTGGGGTCCAGGGCGTGCTCCGCGTCCACAAAGGCCACCTCACCGCCCCGCTTCTGGGCCTCGGCCACCACGTGGAGGGCCAGCGTGGTTTTGCCGGAGGACTCCGGCCCGTAAATCTCAATAATACGCCCCTTGGGCAGACCGCCGATGCCCAGCGCCACGTCCAGCGCCAGGGACCCGGTGGGAATGAATTCCACATTCAGCTCCGTCCGGTCCCCCAGACGCATGATGGAGCCCTTGCCGTACATTTTCTCGATCTGGCTCACGGCGGTGCTGATGGCCTTCTTTTTGTCTGCCGCCGGAGCCGCAGTGGGCAGGGGCGCTTTTTCCTTTGCCATAGTGTGTTCCTCCTTAGTAATCATCGCGGTTGGAAATGCGCGGAACCATTGGGATTTGGTTCAGCGGGTAAGAGGGGAGACCGGACTCACGGCTCCCGGGGGATAACGATGGCGCAGACGATGTAGGCGAAAATGCCGCCGCCCGTGGCGGAGAACAGAATCCAGGCCAGCCGGATTAGGGTGGGGTCCAGGCCGAAGAACTGGGCGATGCCGCCGCATACCCCGTCCACCAGTTTGCCCTCGTTGATTTTATAGAGCCGTTTGTACATGGTTTGGTTCTCCTTACAATTCAGATTTCATCATACAGCGTCCCCAGGATGACCCGGGGAATCTTGTGGTGATCCTTGATAACCTGAAGGTCTCCGAAGCCCTGGTTCCGCATGAGGCGCAGAACCGGGTCCGCCTGTCCGATGCCCACCTCGAAATACACCCGCCCGCCGGGGGACAGGGCGTCCCTCCAGTCCCGGGTGACGGCGCGGTAGAAATCCAATCCGTCCTCCCCGCCGTTCAGGGCGAGGTGGGGCTCATAGTCCCGGACGGAGACCTCCAGCCCGGCGATATCCCCGCTGGGTATGTAGGGGGGATTGCAGACAATGCAGTGGAACTCCCCCAGAGAGCGGCCGGGCTTTTCCAGGGCGTTGACCTGGACGGGGGCCACCCGGCCGGAGAGGTTGTTCCGCCGGATGTTCTGGCGGCAGATTTTCAGGGCCCGGTCGTCCAGCTCCCCCAGGACTACCCGGGCCTGGGGAGCCTGGGAGGCGATGGCCAGCCCCACGCAGCCGCTTCCGGCGCAGAGGTCCAGCACCCGGCAGTCCCCCAGAGTCCGGATATATCCGGCGGCCTGGTCCACCAGGACCTCAGTGTCGGCCCGGGGAATCAGCACGTCCGGGGAGATGTCCAGGGGCAGGCCGTAGAACTCCCATTCCCCGATCAGATAGGCCACGGGCTCCCCGGCCATGCGCCTTTCCACCAGGCGGCGGACCTGCTGCTCCCGCTCCGGGGAGGCGTAGAGCCGCCCGTCCCGGGTCAGCTCCTCCCGGCTCTTGCCGGTGCCGAAGCAGACCAGCTCCCGGGCCTCCAGGGTGGCGGCCTCCACGCCGCTCTCCCGGAGCTGCCGCCGGATGTCCAGATATAAGTCGTTGTACGTGATTGCCATGGGGAATCACCTCATTCGTTGTTGAACCGGCGGTTCCGCCGGAGGGCTCACCAGGTGTCCTTGCCCTTCTCGGAGGGCAGAACCAGCTCCAGGGACCGGATTGCGCACTCGATCATGGCGCTGTCCGGCTCGTTGGTGGTAAAGTTCTGCATCCAGAGCCCCGGAGCGGTCAGGATTTTCGCCAGGCGGTTCTCCTGTACGTGCCGCCCCACCCAGCGGTTGAACTCATAAGTCACGCCCACCACCAGCGGCAGCAGCAGCAGATGCACCGCCGTCCGCAGCCAGGCGTTGGTAATGGGCCAGATTCCGAAAACCACGCTGGAAAACAGGATGGACACCGCGATGACCACGAAGAGGAAGCTGGTCCCGCACCGGGGATGGTGCCGGGGCTGCTTTGCCACGTTTTCCACCGTCAGAGGCAGGCCCGCCTCATAGCAGAAGATGGTCTTGTGCTCCGCGCCGTGGTACTGGAAAACCCGGTAGATATCCTTCTGCCGGGAGCAGATGATGAGGTACGCCAGGAAGATGACGATCTTCAGCAGTCCCTCCATCAGGTTCCGCCCCCACAAGGGGAAGCCGGGGAAGAAGTGGAGAATCCCGCCGGTGAGCAGCGTGGGCAGGACCATGAACAAAAATACGGACATGCCCACGCCCAGAACCACCGCCAGCGCCACCACGGCGCTCTCCAACTTCTTGCTGGAGAGGTGCTTTTCCAGCCACAGCTCAAACCTGGACGGCTGGGCGGCCTCCTCCTCGGGGTAGAAATCGGCGGAGTACATCAGGGCCTTCACGCCCTTGACCATGGAGTCCAGGAAGTTCACGGTGCCCCGAATCAGGGGCACGCCCAGAATGGGGAAGCGGTCCTTGATCAGGCGGAGCTCCTCCACCTTCTCCACCAGATTTCCCTCCTGGTCCCGAACGACGATGGCCTGCTTCTCGGGCCCCCGCATCAAAATGCCTTCAATCAGCGCCTGTCCGCCGATGCTGGTGCGGAAGGCGCAGGATTTGTTTTCTTCTGCCATGAAAGTTCCTTTCCTATGCTTGATTATAAATAGATAGTATAGCACATTTTCCTGGAAAATCAAAGGGCTATGCCCGGAGGGGGAGCTTGATCGTCACCACCGCCCCGCCGCCGTCGGCGTTCCCGATGGCAAAGCTCCCGCCGTGGAGGCCGATGATCTCGTCGCACACCGCCAGCCCTATGCCGCTGCCCCTGGCGCGGGAGGTCCCCTTGTAGAATTTCTGCTTCACAAAGGGCAGCTCCTCCGCCGGGATGCCGGGGCCGTAGTCCCGAATCCGGACCACCTGCACGCCGCCCTCCTGCACGATGGAGGCGGAGATCCGGCGGCCCGCGCCGCCGTGCTTGGCGGCGTTGTCCAGCACGTTGCAGAACACCTGCTTCAGCCGCTCCGAGTCCCCCTGAATCGGGGGCAGGTCCCCGTCGCCGGGGTGGTACTCCAGGGCGATGCCGTCCTGCCGGAAGAGCTCCTGATAGGTGAAAATGGCGCCCTCCAGCTCCGCCTGGAGGTCCACGTCCTCAATCTGGAGGGTGAAATGCCCGTCCTCCATTTTCGAGAATTCCAGCAGCTCCTCCACCATGTTGGAAAGCCGGCGGGACTCGTTGACAATCACCCGGATGCCCCGGCGGAGCTGTTCGGGGTCATCGGTGAGGTCGTCTTCCAGAATGGTCTCCCCCCAGCCGTTGATGGCGGTGAGGGGGGTCCGGAGCTCGTGGGAGACGGAGGAGATGAACTCGCTCTTCATCTTCTCGTTCTGGCTGATCTTCAGGGACATGTCGTTGATGTTGTCCACCAGCTCCCCCAGCTCGTCGGAGTACTTGTTCTCAATCCGGGTGCCATAGCTCCCGGCGGAAATGCGCTTGGCCGCCTCCGTCACCACCGCCACGGGCTCCACCACGTTGTTGATGAACAGCAGGTTGGAGAACACCACCAGCAGCATGCAGAGCAGGGCAATCAGGAAAATCGCCAGCACGGCCAGCATGACCTGCCGGTCCACGGAGCGCAGGGACGTTACCAGCCGCATGATGCCCACCACCCGGCCGTTCACCGTCAGGGGACAGGACACCGCCAGAATATCCTCCCCCGTCTCCAGGTCCCGGCCCTGGTAGGGAACCGGTACCATCTCCGTCCCCTGGAGGGCCTGAAGGATATCGTCGGTTCCGGGATAGGTGCCCGCCGTCAGGCCGGAGGTGGAGACCTGAATGCGCCCGCTGGCCCCGATGAACTGGAGCTCGATGCGGTTCTTGTCCTCAAAGCTCTCGGCGGACTGGACGGCCTTCTGATAATAGCTGTTGAAGCCGTTGTCCATGAAGTACTCATTAAAGGAGTTGGCCAGAGCCTGTGCCCGGGTCTCCAGACCCTTCTGCATGGTTCCGTAATAGTAGTTGGACACACCGGCGGAGAACAGCGTCACCACCAGTACCAGCAGGGCGAGTATGGGGAGAATGGAGTTGAATACCCACCGCTGCCGCAGGCCCCGCAGCCGGAGGGATTTCCACCGCTGTTCCTTTTCCATGGCTCCTCCCTCCGTCACAGTCCCCACTTGTAGCCGTAGCCCCACACCGTGGTGATATAGGCGGGGTTCTGCACGTTGTCCTCAATCTTCAGCCGGAGGCGGCGGATGTTCACATCCACAATCTTCAGCTCGCCGAAGTAGTCCCGGCCCCACACCATGTCCAGGATTTCCTCCCGGGACAGGGCCTTGCCGGGGTTCTCCATGAAGACCCGCATGATGGAGTACTCCACCTGGGTCAGCTTGATGCGCTGGCCGTTTTTCTCCAGCGTCCGGTTCCGGGTGTTCAGCAGGAAGGGGGGCTGGCTCAGCTCCCCTGTAACCTGGGGGGGCTCCTCGCCGCCGGAGCGGCGGACCAGGGCGTCCACCCGGGCGGTGAGCTCCGCCGGGGAGAAGGGCTTGGTGACGTAGTCGTCCGCCCCGGTCATCAGCCCCGTCACCTTGTCCATCTCCTGGGACCGGGCGGTGAGCATGATGATGCCGATCCGGCTGTTGGTGGCCCGGATGCGGCGGCACACCTCAAATCCGTCGATGCCCGGGAGCATGATGTCCAGCAGGGCCACCCGGGCGTCAGGGTTCTCCCGCAGGAGCTCCAGAGCCGCCTCGCCGTTTTCCGCCTCGATGACGTCGTATCCGGCCCGGCGGAGATTGATGACGATAAAGCCGCGAATGCTGGCCTCGTCCTCTAAAACCAACACTTTTTTCATCCTGTTCTTCCTTTCAAGGCGCGGAGGGGGTCCGCGTTAATTGTCTCCGGGAATCCACTCCCTGGCGATGAGACTGAAGGCCGTCCGGACCTCCTCCGCCGTCATGACGTGCTCCCAGGGCGGGGTCTCCGGGAGCTCGGCGGTGTAGATGCTGGTGGTCTGGCGGCTGAGGGAGAAGCGGTTCCCCCGGGTGGCCCGGATTTCCCGCCCGGCGCCGGTGATGGCGCTGATGCGCAGGATGGCGGCGCCCCGGGTTCCATCCTCCGACAGCATATAAAAGGTGACGCTGGACTCCCCGCTGCCGCTGCTCCGCTCCGCCTCCACCTGGCCCACCCAGGCTTCGGGGAGCTGGAGATACCAGCCGTCCTCCATGCAGTGATAGGTGCACGCCGCCGTTTCCTCGACGCCGTCCAGACCGTAGGACCGCCAGTCCACCCGGTGATAGGGGGGCGTCCCCTCCGCAGAGATGGGGACGGGAACCTCGGTGATGCCGTCGCTATTGAGGTCCGTGGGGAAGAGCCCGTAGAAGGGGGCGATTACCCCGGAGACGCCGGTGGCCTCAGAGAGGACGATGTTGGTCAGTTCGCCGTTCCGGACGGCCAGCACGTCGGTGACAGCGCCGGACTGCTCCGTCACGCCGGTGACAAAGAGGGCGGGTTCGCCGCCCTGAAGCCGCCCCAGGGTCAGGCGGCCCTGCTGGCTCAGCTCTCCCATGGTGACGGAGAGGCGCACCGGAAACAGGGGGACCAGCCCCCCGGACTGCCAGTCGTAGAAGTCGGCCACGCCCTCGCCCTCCTCGTCGGAGTGGAGGATGACCAGCTCCTGCCGCCCGTCGCCGTCCAGGTCGGCGTTGGAATAGCGGACGTAGCTGACGCTGCGGAGAATCTCCGCCGGGCCGCCGGGCCGCAGGGCGTACACCGACAGGGCCTGAAGCTCGGCGTTAATCCGCCAGCCCACGATGAGCTCCGTCCGCCCATCGCCGTCCAGGTCGCTGTACACCACGCTGTAGACCGACGCGCCGCTCCCCTCAATGACGGCGGACTGCTCATAGCTGTCCCCCTGGGCGGAGAAGATGTAGATCTTCAGGGGCTTCTCGTCCTCGGCCTTCCGGAAGAAGGCCACCGCTTCCTGCTGGCCGTCGCCGTCCAGGTCCGTCAGCTGGACGGGCTGGATGTTGGTCCCGGCGGCGGGGGCGGCGTACTCCGCGCCGTCCTCCAGAATGGCGTTGAGCCGGGCGTTCAGCTCCGTGTATTTGACGGGGAGCTCCGGAAGGGCGTACAGTGCCTCCGGGTTGAACTCCATCTGAAATCCGCCGCAGCCGCTGAGGAGGATGGACAGCAGCAGCGCCGCCGCCAGGGCGGTCATTCGTTTTCTCAAAGGGATGCTCCTTCCTTCCGGGTCTTCTTTAACCTTAGTATCATACCACGTTTTTCACGTTTTGGGTAGTCCCTGCCGGGAAAAAATAACCTCTGCGGTTTTTCTCCAATCTTACAAAACTGTAAGCTGCGGGCCCAAACTGTAAGGTAAATCCATGGCATCCCGCCGCCGGGCCTGCTATAATCGTCTCATAACCCGACAGGAGGACAACGAGATGTCATTATTGGAAGTACAGCACCTGCAAAAAATCTACACCACCCGCTTCGGCGGCAGTCAGGTCACGGCCCTGGCGGATGTGAATTTCTCCGTGGAATCCGGGGAGTACGTGGCCATCATGGGTGAATCCGGCTCCGGTAAAACAACCTTATTAAATATTCTGGCGGCCCTGGACCGCCCCACCGCCGGAGAGGTCTTCCTCAACGGCAGGGCCCTCTCCGACATCCGGGAGCGGGACCTTGCGGCCTTCCGCCGGTCCCACCTGGGCTTTGTGTTTCAGGACTTCAACCTCCTGGACACCTTCTCCCTTCAGGACAATATTTTCCTCCCACTGGTTCTGGCGGGGAAGGACTACAACGAGATGCGCAAAAAGCTGAAGCCCATCGCGGAGCAGCTGGGCATCGCCGGTCTGCTCCTCAAGTATCCCTACGAGGTCTCCGGCGGGCAGAAGCAGCGGGCCGCAGTGGCCCGGGCCCTGATTACGGCCCCGCAGCTGGTGCTGGCCGACGAGCCCACCGGAGCGCTGGACTCCCGGGCCTCCGACAACCTGCTGGAGCTCTTCGGCGAGATCAACCGGGGCGGACAGACCATCCTCATGGTCACTCACTCCGTTAAGGCCGCCAGCCACGCCGGGCGGGTCCTCTTCCTCCGGGACGGACAGGTGTACCACCAGCTCTACCGGGGGGACCAGAGCGCCGAGGCTCAGTTCGCCAAGATTTCCGACACCCTGACGGTGCTGACGCAAGGCGGTGAGCCCCATGCGTAAGTCCGGCTTTTTTCCCCGGCTGGCGCTGGTGAACCTGACGCGGAACGGGCGGTTCTACGGGCCCTATCTCCTCTCCTGCGCGGTGACGGCGGCCATGTTCTACATTCTGCGCTTCCTGGCGTACAATCGGGGGCTGGAGAGCGTCCGGGGGGCGATGTACCTGCGGTCCTTTGCCGGAGTGGGCTGCTTTGTGGCGGCGGTTCTCGCGGCGGTCATCCTGCTCTATGCCAACAGCTTCGTCATGAAGCGGCGGCAGCAGGAGTTGGGGCTTTACAACATTCTGGGTCTGGAAAAGCGGCATATCGCCCGGATGTGCCTGTGGGAGACCCTGTTCTGCGCCGCCGCCAGCCTGACGGTGGGCATCCTTCTGGGAATCCTGTTCTCCAAGGCGGTGATTCTCCTGATGCTGAAGCTGGCCCGGATTCCTGTACAGTTCGGCATTGAGATTTCCTTCTCAAGCGTCTGGACTACCGTGGAGCTCTTCGGCGTGCTGTTTCTGTTCACCCTGTTCCGGAACCTCTGGAGTCTCAGCCGGTCCAGGCCGGTGGAGCTGCTCCGCGGCGCCTCCGCCGGAGAGCGGGAGCCCCGGACCAAGTGGCTGCTGGTGATTCTGGGCGTGCTGACCCTGGGAGGCGGCTATGCCATCGCCATTACCACGAAAAACCCCGTTGATGCTATGGTGCTGTTCTTCGGGGCGGTGATTCTGGTCATTGCTGGCACCTACTGCCTGTTCACCGCCGGGTCCATCGCCGTGCTGAAGCGCCTCCGGGCGAACCCGAAGTTTTACTACCAGACCCGGCATTTCACCGCCGTCTCCGGCCTGCTCTACCGGATGAAGCAGAACGCCGTGGGCCTCGCCAGCATTTGCATTCTGTCCACCATGGTGCTGGTGACGGTCTCCACTACCATCGCCATGAACATCGGCCTGGAGAACGCGCTGGACGAGATGTTCCCCTATGACATAGAGTTTCATCAGAATCTGGAGCGCCAGCCCGGGGACCCCATGGAGAACCTGAGAGAGGTGGAGGCCGCCGCGAAGGCCTCCGGAGTCCTGGCCGAGTCCCGGTACTACACTCGCTATTGGGTTTACTGCGGCATCCGGGGGAACGAAATTGCCCTGAATCTGGAGGAGAACTGCGTCCGGACGGGGGTAGAGGTGGTGACGGCGGAGGACTACAGCCGCCTCACCGGAAGGGACATCATTCTGGCCCCGGACGAGGTCCTGGCGTGCCCCGGGAATCTGGGGGATTTCCCGGCGGACTTCACCGTCTCCGCCCGGTTCGGCCAGCCCGGCATCTCTTTCCACGTCCGGGAGACCGTTACGGAAACCATCCGCCACGCCGTTAACACGCTGCTGGGCAGCGAGGAGGCCGCGCTGTTTCTGGTGGCCGCCGACCGGGAGGCGGCGGAGAGAATCATGGACCTGGATACCAGCCGGAGCGCCCGGGAATTCCGGATTCAGATGAACCTCAGCGGGGAGGACTACACCGAAAAGCTGGCCCAGACGGAGCGGCTGGTCCTGGAGCTGAGCAAGCGGGACGACGGCGTCAGTTTCACCAGCAAGCAGGATCAGGCCCAGGACTTCTATGCCATGTACGGCGGATTCCTCTTCCTGGGCGTCTTCCTGGGGCTGCTGTTCCTGATGGCCACGGTTCTCATCATCTACTATAAGCAGATCTCCGAGGGCTATGAGGACCAGCGCCGCTTTCTGATTCTCCGGCAGGTGGGCATGAGCAGACGGGAGATCAACGCCTCGATTCACAGCCAGATTCTGCTGGTGTTCTTCCTGCCCCTGGGGGCGGCGGCGCTCCATGTGTTCATGGCGTTTCCCATGCTCTCGAAAATGCTGGAGCTGTTCAACCTCTTCGACGTCCGGCTCTTTGTCCTCTGCGTGGCGGGGACGCTGGCGGTGTTCTGCCTGATCTACGCGCTGGTGTTCGTTCTGACGGCCCGGACCTACAGCCGCATCGTCGGGGAACCGAGCTGACCCTTGTACAGGCCCTGCCGGCTGCGGGAACTCTGCCGGCGGGGCCTGATGTTCATTCCGGAGGGCCGGTCTTTCAGAACTGTTAGATTTCCGAAAGAAGCTGGACAGATTTCCGTGCTACAGTGGATTCAGCCGGTTGCGGAAGGGAAAAATAACGAAGGGTAACAAAACTGTACTTCTTTTGTAACTTTCTTTTCCGGCGAAGAGCGTATGATGAAAAGGACAACGGCGGGAGGGACGCCTCCGGGCGCTCTGCCGCGTACTGAAAAATATTTCCCCACCCCTTGACAAACTGTATTAACTGTATTATTATTGCTAATACGATAGTACAATAACACAGGGCGGAAAATTTTTCAGATTCCTGAAGAATTCTCCCCGCCCATCCCGTAATATATTTGAAACACGGAAAGAGAGGCTGCTATGAAAATCCTGATTACCTCTGACTGGTACATCCCTGCGGTGAACGGCGTCGTCACCTCGGTGAAAAATCTCCGGCGGGAGCTGGAGCTCCGGGGCCACGAGGTCCGCATCCTGACCCTGTCCCAGAGCCGCCGGTCTTATGAGCGGGACGGCGTGACGTATCTGGGCTCCGTGGCGGCGGGCTTGATTTACCCCGGCGCGCGGCTGCGGACGGCGCTGGCGGGCCGCTGGGTCCGGAAGCTGGTGGAGTGGGGCCCCGATGTGGTCCATTCCCAGTGCGAGTTTTCCACCTTCTTCCTTGCCCGCCGGATTGCCGAGGAGCTGAATATTCCTCTGGTGCACACCTATCACACGGTGTATGAGGACTATACCCATTACTTCTCTCCCAGCGTTCATTTCGGCAAAAAGGCCGCCGCCGTCTTCACCCGCTGGGCGGCCTCCCACACGGACTGCCTCATCGCCCCCACGGGCAAGGTGCGGATGCTGCTCCAGGGCTACGGCGTGTCCAAGCCTGTGTTTGTGGTGCCCTCGGGTATCGATCTGCGGCATTTCCGCAGCGGGCCGGACCCTCTTCGGAGCGCGGTGCTCCGGGCCAGCATGGACATTCCCCAGGACCGGACCATTCTGGTCTTCGTGGGCCGCCTGGCCGAGGAGAAGCGGGTGGATGAGCTGCTGCGCTTCCGGGCCAACATGGGCCCCGGCGGCGTGACGCTGCTGCTGGTGGGCGACGGGCCGGACCGGGAGCGGCTGGAGAGCGTGGCCGCCGGTCTGGGGCTGGAGGCGCCGGACGTGGTGTTCGCCGGGATGGTTCCGGCGGAGCAGGTGGCGGACTGGTATCAGCTGGGGGACCTGTTTGTCAGTGCTTCCACCAGCGAGACCCAGGGACTTACTTACGCCGAGGCCCTTGCCGCCGGGGTGCCGGTGCTGTGCCGGGCGGACCCCTGCCTTCTGGGCGTGGTCCGGGACGGGGAGAACGGGTGGCAGTACCACAGCGAGGCAGAATTCCGCCAGCGGCTGGCCGCCTTCCTGGCCGCTCCGCAGCACTGGGATGCCCTGGCCCAGGCGGCCCGGGAGACGGGGGAGGAGTACTCCGCCCAGCGCTTCGCGGAGCGGGTGGAGGCGATCTATGAGGAACAGGTGGAGCGGAACGGATTACGGAGGATACCGGCATGAAGCAGAGCATTCCTATTGAAAAGCGCGTTCTTCAGATGGTGTCCCTGGCTGGCTTTGCCATCTGTGTGGCGGTGGCCTTCTGGGGCTGGCAGACAGGGGTGCTGACCTCCCAGGAGAAGCTTCAGGAGCTGGTGACCAAGTGGGGGCCCGCCGGAGCGCTGCTGTTTACCGTCTTTCAGGCGGTGCAGGTCGTAGTGCCTGTGCTGCCGGGCGGGCTGGGCTGTCTGGTGGGGGTGATCCTCTTCGGCCCGATCTGGGGCTTTACCTATAACTATGTAGGCATCTGCATCGGGTCCCTGTTGGCCTTCGCCGTGTCCCGGAGCTGTGGGAGGCCCCTGCTGTATCTGCTCTTTTCGGAAAAGACCATTGAGAAATATGACGCGTGGACCGAGAAGCGGGACCGCTTTGCCAAGCTCTTTTTCTGGTCCATCTTCCTGCCCATCGCGCCGGACGATTTCCTCTGTTATCTGGCGGGCACCACCAGCATGACCTGGCGGCGCTATACCGCCATTATCCTGCTGGGCAAGCCCTTCAACATCGCCCTTTACAGCATGGGGCTGCTGGCGGTCTGGAAGGTGCTGTTCCCCGGCTGATGATTTAAAAAGAACGCTGTCATAAAACGACGGCTTTTGCGGAACAATCTCTATGAAAAGCAAAAAAGCGGACGAGCTGTCCGCTTGGATTTGTGCGCCCAAAATTGGGAAGCAGCGATAAAAAACAGGCGGGCCGCCGGCCGGAAAACAGCGGCGCCACAGCGAACGGGAGCCCCGCTTGCCGAGCGGAAGGCGGGCCCTGAAACCACTGGGGTTTGGAGGCTGTATGCGTATTTACATTTACAGCGGCGGGGAGCGGCTTGTGGGCCGGAGCGGCGTGGGACAGGCTATCCGCCATCAGAGGGAGTGCCTCCGGCGGTCCGGTGTGGGTACCACGGACCGCTGGACCAGCGACACGGCTGCCGTCCATGTGAACACCATCCTGCCGGACTCGGTTCTGGCTGCTCTGTGGGCCAGACTCCGGCGGCGGAAGGTGGTCTGGTACGGCCACTCTACCATGGAGGACTTCCGGTCTTCCTTCAAGGGCTCCAACGCGCTGGCCCCTCTGTTCAAGCGGTGGATTACCTTCTGCTACGGCCTGGGGGACGTGGTGCTGACGCCCACGGAATACTCCCGGCAGCTGCTGGAGAGCTATGGCCTGAAGAAGCCGGTTTACAGCATTTCCAACGGCATTGACACCGCCTTTTTTAAGCCCAATCCCGCCGCCCGGGCCTCCTTCCGGGCCCGCTACGGTCTGGCGGAGGAGGAGAAGGCCGTGGTCTCCGTGGGCCACACCATCGCCCGGAAGGGGCTTCCGGAGTTCCTGGAGCTGGCCCGCCGGATGCCGGATGTCCGGTTCCTCTGGTTCGGCTGGACCAATCCCAAGCTCATTCCGCAGGAGATTTCCCAGGCCATACGGAGCGCTCCGGGCAACGTTATTTTCCCCGGCTACGTGGGCCGGGAGGAGCTGCGGGAGGCCTATCAGGGGGCGGACGTCTTCGCCTTCCTCAGCCATGAGGAAACCGAGGGCATTGTGGTGCTGGAGGCGCTGGCCTGCGGCATCCCCACGGTGCTCCGGGATATCCCCGTCTACAGCGGCTGGCTGAAGGACGGCGAGAATGTATACAAAGCGTCAAATAGCGACGAATTTCAACGCATTGTATCCGGACTTCTGGAGCATTCCCTGCCGGACCTTACTGCTGGAGGACGGGCGGTGGCGGAGTCCCGGAGCCTGGAGCAGGTGGGAAAGCGCCTGAAGGAGATTTATCTGGAGGAGCGGGTCGTGCCGCCTCTTCCGGCGGCGCTGCCGCAGAAGCATGTGCGGGTCTGATGGGCCGCTGGACGGCATAGAATTTGAATACAGAGAGGAATCTTTTAACAGAAAGGTCCTATTTGTATTTTGCATTCTGCCAATAGGAGGGGGAACTTTATGCTGATGCCTGAAGAGGAGCATGCACTTGCTCTGTGGGGCCTGACCCCCTGGTCAGGCCATTCCCTCAGGGTTTCCGCTTTCCATCAGGAGGCCATCCATCTCCTGACCGTCAGGAGCGGAGCATCCGAAGATAAAAAGCCGGTGCGGACAATCCGCACCGGCTTTCTATTCAGGAAAAACTTAGAACTCCAGGTTCTTGCCGTCCTGGCCGAAGAGATGGCAGACGCTGCCGTCAAAGGCCAGGTGAATCGCCGTGCCGGTGGCAAAGCTGACGCTGGAGAGGTCCAGCGTGGGCACGATCACGACCACGTCCCGGCCCTCGGCATTGGCGTGGAGGTGCACCTCGCTGCCCATCATCTCGCTGACGTCCACGGTGGCCGTCAGGGTGTTGGGGCCGTCGCCCAGGGTGATGTGGCTGGGACGGACGCCCAGGGTGATAGCCTGAGAGCCCACGTTCTTCGCCGCCAGGGCGGACTGCTTGGACTCGGGCAGGGCAACCTTGATGCCGCCCACGGATACGCTGTACTTGCCGTCCTCCTTGAGGAGTTTCGCGTCGAAGAAGTTCATCTGCGGCGTGCCGATGAACCCGGCCACAAAGAGGTTGGCGGGGTGGTCAAAGACCTGCTGGGGAGTGCCGATCTGCTGGATGAAGCCGTCCTTCATGATGACAATGCGGTCGCCCAGGGTCATGGCCTCGGTCTGGTCGTGGGTGACGTACATGAAGGTGGTGTTGATTTTCTGCCGGAGCTTGATGATCTCCGCCCGCATCTGGTTACGGAGCTTGGCGTCCAGGTTGGACAGCGGCTCATCCATTAGCAGCACCTTGGGCTCCCGGACAATGGCACGGCCGATGGCCACGCGCTGGCGCTGGCCGCCGGACAGAGCCTTGGGCTTCCGGTCCAGGTACTGGGTGATGTCCAGAATCTCGGCGGCTTCCTTGACGCGCCGGTCGATCTCTTCCTTGGCAACTTTGCGGAGCTTCAGGGGGAAGGCCATGTTCTCATACACCGTCATGTGGGGATAGAGGGCGTAGCTCTGGAAGACCATGGCAATATCCCGGTTCTTGGGCTCCACGTCGTTCATGAGCTGGCCGTCGATGTACAGCTCGCCCTCGCTGATCTCCTCCAGACCGGCTACCATGCGCAGGGTGGTGGACTTGCCGCAGCCGGAGGGGCCGACGAGAACGATGAACTCCTTGTCCGCAATATCCAGGTTGAACTCCTGAACAGCGACAACGCCCTGTTCCGTCACCTGGAGGTTGACCTTCTTCTCGGGATCATCCTTCTTCTTCTTGGCCTTCTTCTGGTCGCCGCTGTGGGGATAGATCTTCTTGATGCTCTTCAGGTTCAGAGTTGCCATAGCGTATTCACTTTAACGAAGCGGCCTCCGCCGTCTCCGTTTCGCCCCGGGAAGCGCGTTCCCGCGAGCATTACGGCAGGTCTCCACACTGCCGCACCGCAAGTGAAAGCGGGGGATTCCTCCTTTTTGTTTGGTACCGGAGGCGATGAAAATGGAGTCGCCGGCCGGCCCGTTGATTTATGGAAAGGCGGAAGGCTCCGCCGAATCCAACGCCGGGAAGGGGAGAATCAGGCCGTGACGGCCTCGCCCTTGAACACGATTTTACGGATGGAGAGGTCCTTCCGGTCCAGCAGGACCAGGCTGGCCTCCTTGCCCACGTCCAGGGTGCCCGCGCGGCCCTCAATGCCGATGGACTGGGCGGGATTATAAGTGCAGGCCCGGACCGCGTCTGCCGCCGGGATGCCGAAGGCGATGGCCTGGCGCAGGCAGCCCATCAGGCTGGTGACGGAGCCCGCCAGCGTCTCGGGGTGGTGCAGAATGGTGGCCCGGTTTCCGTGGACCTCGATCATCTGCCCGCCGAAGGGATACTCGCCGTCAGGCATGCCCGTGGCCCGGAGGGAGTCGGAGACGATGATCATCCGCTCCTTCCCGAAGAGGGCAAAGGTGAGCCGCACTACGGAGGGGTGAATGTGGATGCCGTCGCAGATCAGCTCCGGCTTGACATGGGGGACCTCATAGGCCGCGCCGATGACGCCGGGGTCCCGGTGGGCCAGGGGCGGCATGGCGTTGTACAGATGAGTGGCATGGTCGGCCCCCGCCTCAAAGGCGGCTTTCGCCGTCTCATAATTGGCGGTGGTATGGCCCACGGAGACGTGGACGCCCAGCTCTTTGGCCGCCCGGATGAACTCCACGGAGCCGGGCTGCTCCGGAGCCAGCGTCACCAGCTTCACACAGCCCTCCGCCGCCTCCTGAAGGCGCTTCAGCATGGGACCGTCGGGGTCGTGGAGGAACGCGCCGTTCTGGGCGCCCTTCTTGGCCTCGCAGAGGAAGGGACCCTCCAGATGCGCTCCCACCACCTCCGCGCCTCCGGCGTTCTTTCTCCGGTGGGCGGCGGTGTTCTTGCAGATGGCCGTCAGCTGGTCCTCCGGCAGGGTCATGCCCGCCGGACAGATATAGGTGACGCCCTGGGATAACTCATAGTCCGCGATTTTTTGCAGGCCCTCCGGCGTGGCGTCGCTGAAATCCTCGCCCACCGCGCCGTGGAAATGCACATCCACCAGACCGGGAATGATGTAACACCCGGAGGCGTCCAAAACCGCCTCATCCCCGCTGGCGGCGGAAATCAGCGCGCCGCTGGTGCAGACGTCCCGGCTGACGAACCCCTGCTCCAGGTCGAAAACCTGCCCGCCGGTTATCCGCATACGGGCACCCCGGCGGCTTTCAGCTTGCTTCCGGCGGCCTCGTCCACGACCACCACCACATTGGGATGGAGCTGGAGGACGGAGCCAGGGCAGTGGGGCGTAATGTCCCCACAGACGGCGCCCAGGATGGCGTCGGCCTTTTCCGCGCCGCTGGCGGCCAGCAGGACCTTTTTGGCCCCCATGATGGCCCCGATGCCCATGCTGATGGCCTGCTTGGGCACGTCGTCCCGGGTGGCAAAGAAGCGGGCGTTGGCATCGATGGTGCTCTCCGTCAGGTCCACCACGTGGGTTTCCTTGACGAAGCATTCACCCGGCTCGTTAAAGCCGATATGGCCGTTCCGGCCAATGCCCAGAAGCTGGAGGCTGACATAACCCAGGGAACGGATATAGGCGTCATACTCCGCGCAGTGAGCGGCGGGATCGGAGGTCAGGCCGTCGGGCACGCGGGTATTCTCGGGAACAATGTCCACGTGGTCGAAGAGGTTGCTCTGCATGAAATAGCGGTAGCTCTGGTCGTGGCTGGGTTCCAGGCCCACATACTCGTCCAGATTGACGGAGAGCACATCCTTAAAGCTGAGGAACCCCTGCTTATACCAGTCCACCAGATACTTATAGGCTCCCTCGGGGGTGGAGCCGGTGGCCAGGCCCAGGACACAGGCGGGGTTGTGGACGATTTCCGCCGCGATGATCTCCGCCATACGGCGGCTCATGGCGTCATAGTCCTTCTCAATGTAGATTCTCATACCAGCATTTCTCCTTTCCAGATTGCGTGAAGGGATGGGAGTGAATTCGCTGCCGCTTCCGTCCGGGAAATCACCGGACAGGAGCGTGGTTCCGGAAGCATCAGCCCTTGACACCGCCGGAGGCGAGGCCGCTGACCAGATTCTTCTCAATGCACATGAACAGGATGACCACGGGAATAATGGCGAAGATGGAGGCGGCGAACAGGTACTGCCACTCGATCATATTATACCCGTTGAAGGTGTTGATACCCACCGTCAGCGGCTTGTACGTGTCGGTGGAGATGAGGCACAGGGCCACGGTGTACTCGTTCCACGCGTTGATGAAAATGAAGATCAGCGTCGTGACAATGCCGGGGGCCGCCACGGGGAGCAGGACCTTCATCATGGACTGAATGCGGTTGCACCCGTCGATGGTGGCCGCCTGCTCCATCTCCGCGGAGATTCCCATGAAGGTGCCCCGGAGCAGCCAGACCGTGAAGGCTTGATTGAAGGCTGCGTTGATAAAGATGAGGCCCAGAATGCTGTCCGTCAGCCCCATGGAGAGCATGACCTTATAGATACCAATGAGCAGCACCACTGGAGCGAACATCTGCGAGACAATCACCACGCCCAGAAACGCAGTCTGCCCTTTGAACTTCATCCGGGCTAGGGCGTACGCCGCCGGGATGCCGCAGAGCATGGCGATGATGGTGGACCCTCCGGCGATCAGGATGGAGTTCAGCAGGTACTGCGCCATGGGGGCCCGGCTCCAGATGTCGATGAAGTTGGACCACAGGGCCGTCACCGGGAGGATGGTCCCGTCCACGGCGAAGATTTCCGCCCGGCTCTTCAGGGCCGTGCAGAGCATGGCAAAATAAGGATACAGCGTAATGACGCAGACGTCAAGGACGACGAAGTAGAGCAGGACCCGCAAAATGACTTTTTTCACGGAGACCGGCTTTTTCGCGGTGTTCGCGGACGGACTCATAGATCGTCATCTCCTTTCCGCAGGGTGTAGATCATGTAGGTGCTGGCGCAGATCAGCAGGATGATGAAGCCGATGACCGACACGGCGGCGGCTTCGCCCTGCTTGTTGTTGTAGAAGGCCAGCTTGTAGAGGTATGTAACCAGGGTGTCCGTGTGGTTGGCGGGATCGCCCTTGGTCATGGTCCAGATGATGGGGAAGGAGTTGAACACGTAAATGATATTCAGCACCGTTGCCACCGTCAGAGAGGACTTTACCAAAGGCAGGGTGATGCTGAAGAGCTTCTGCCAGTAGTTGGCCCCGTCCACCGTGGCGGCCTCGTAATACGAAGTGTCGATGCTCTGGAGTCCGGAGAGGACACAGAAGGTGACGAAGGGAATGGTGACAAAAATGCCGCAGGCAATCTCCCAGGCGAAATAGGCCTCCGGCGTGGGAGTCCAGTTCACGGACTGCTGGATAATGCCCAGCTTTTTGAGCAGGGTGTTCAGCGTGCCGTAGTCCGTGTTGATGATGAAGTTCCAGGCGCTGGCCTGAATGACCAGCGTGGTGGCCCAGGGGAACACCACAATGGCCCGGGCGATCTTCCGGCCCCGGAACTTGTTGTTCAGAATCAGGGCCAGAACGAAGCCCAGCACCGTGGAAATGACCACCACAGCGATGGTCCAGACGATGGTGTTTTTCAGCACCAGGGCGAAAACGGGACTCTTGAGCACCTTGGTGAAGTTGGCGAAGTTGTTGAAACCCTTGAGCTTGCCCGCCTTGCTCACGTCGTTCATGGCAATCTGGAAAACGGAGCAGATGGGAATCAGGATGAAGACCGCCATCAGGATGACGCTGGGGGCAATCCAGAAATAGGGCTCAGCCCTGCGGAGCGCTTTTCTGGTCCCGGAGGGGCGGGGGGGCTGTTTCGCGGGGGCCTGCTCCAGCGTGGGGGCGGCAGGGGTTTTTGTACTCACGGGGACACCTCCCTATAGTCAAAATCTCAGCGCCTTCCGGCCGCTTTCAAAACCCGGCGGGAGCGCCGCGCTTTGAGAACGGCTGGAAGAGAGCGCGGGGGCTGGGCCGTGGTGGCCCGGCCCCCGCAGTCGTATGCTTCAAGTGTCGGATGATTCGAATCAGAGCTTAGCCGGCGATTTCGGCCTGAAGGGCATTCAGCAGCTCCTTGACGTTGCCGCCCAGGAGAGCCTGCTGCTCCACGTTGATGATGCCGGTCTTCACGTCGTCCCACTCGGACTTGGCGACGGGATAGAACTTGCAGCTGCCCACGATGTCCACCCAGGGAGCCATGCTGGGATCTTCCTTGGCCACGATCTCGCCGCCGGCGGAGGTGGCGGGGAGGAAGCCCTCCATCAGAACCCACTCGGAGTACCGGGCATCGTCATAGAAGTAGTCGAAGAACTCGGTGATGGCGGCCAGCTTCTCGTCGGTGTGGCCGTTGTCGAAGACCATGAAGCGGTCCATAACGCCGGCGGAGACGGAGGGATTGCCGCCGTTGGTGGGGATGGCCGCGAAGCCGTAGTTGACCTCATATCCGCCGTCGGCCACGTAGGTGGGGATGGAGTTGGGGCCGATCATCATAGCCAGCTGGCCGGCGCCGAAGAGGTCCTGGAGGTTATAGCGGGTCTCGTTGGCGGGGTCGGTGTTGGTGAGGCCGTCCTTCACCAGGCCGATGGCGTACTCAATGGCCTCCACGTTCTTGTCGCTGTTCAGGGTCCAGTTGCCGTCGGCGTCGGTGAAGTCACCGCCGTTATTCCAGATGTAGTAGGCGGCAGCGGCCTGACCCTCGTCGGTGGTCATGTCGATGCCCCAGGGATAGATGCTGGAGTCATAAGCCTTGATCTTCTCGCAGGCAGCCCGCAGCTCGTCCCAGGTGGTGGGAACTTCCACACCGGCGGCTTCCAGAATGTCCTTGTTGTAGTACATAGCGCGGGCGGAGGCCAGGTCGGGGATGGCCCACACAACGCCGTCCACCACGGACTGGTCCAGGAAGGCGGGATACAGCTTGGCATAGGTCTCGTCGGAGACATAGTCCTCAGCGGGAAGGAGCAGGTCGTCGGCCTGGTAGGCGGCGAAGAGGTCGATGTTCAGGATGTCGGGGGCGGCGTTGCCGGAGATGCGGGTGTTGACCACAGTGGAGATGTCGTTCCAGGAAATGACCTCCACGATGAGGTTGATGTTGTCGTGGCTGCTGTTGAACTCGTCCTGGAAGTTGGCCCACCAGGTCTTGGTGTTCTGGCCGTACTCGGCGGCGATCACGTTGACGTCAATCTTGTCGCCGGAGCCGGTGTCGGCAGGGGGAGCCTCGGTGTTGGTGTCGGCGGGCGGGGGCGTGGTCTCGCCGCCCTTGTCGCCGCCGCCGCAGGCGGCCAGAGACAGGACCATCACGAGAGCAAGCAAGGTGGCAAGAAACTTTTTCATCGTCATTCTCCTCTTAACAGTTTTTTCATGTGTGGAATACACATGTGAGGGAGCGATATGAAAAATTCACAAACGCAACCCTCATACAATCATTATACTTGTAGAATTTGCAAATAATAGGTATCTCCGTACAGTTTATAGGAAAATCGTACGAACCCTGAAAGTTCGTACGATTCTCGCAAATGGTTAATTGAAATTGGAGGCCATTCCCGCCGCCGCGTCCCGGCAGTTTTTCCGGAAAGCGCTGGGGGTTACACCGGTGGCGGAGCGGAAGACCTTGGAGAAATAGTTGTAGTCGCTGACGCCCACCATTTCCCCCACGGCGGAGATGGGAAGGCTGCTTTGTAGCAGGAGGCGCTTGGCGGCCTCAATCCGCCGCTGGACAATCAGATAGGAGAGGGTCCGCCCTCCGGAGAGCTCCTTGGCCAGGGAGCAGAGCTTGGTCCGGCCGATGTGAAGGTGCTGGGAGATGGACTCCAGGGACAGCTTCTCCATATAGTGCTGGTCCAGGTAGAGCTCCAGCTTCTGGAGGTCCGTCTGCTCCGCCGTGAGAATCATGCCCTTGAGCTGTATGTAGGCGGACAGGGCCTCCAGCGTCTCCGTATAGGCCTGGATTTCCTTCTGGGAGTACTGCCGGAAGCGGAAAAACGCGTCCTTCAGGGCGTCGGGCCCGTCGGGCCACCAGTCTAGAAGGGACCGGGTATACTGCCACTGCTCCTCGATGGGAGAGTCGTCCAGATAACAGCCCACGGCCAGATAGGCCACGGGATTCTGCTTGTTATAGAGCGGCATGACCGCTTCGCAGATGCCAACGTGACAGCGGTAGTGCTGAAACCCGCTCTCCGCCTCATAGCGCTGGATCTTGCACTGGTCGCAGGCGACGCAGCGCTCGTGCCCCTCCGGAAGGTCGTTGACCGCCCGGCAGAAGGGGGGATGCCCCCGGAACAGGTTGATGTCCCGGCCCGACAGGTCCAGAATGTTGGCGGGCACGCCGGTGAGGATGTTAAGGTTGGCGATCAGCTTGCGCAGACGCTCTTCGTCATACAGGATGTTCATTTCTGATATTGTTTTACAATTTCCTCCAGCTCGTTCCAATGCTCCTCCATATCCCGCACCAGCTTGAACTGGGTGCGGCAGCGGTCCAGATTCTGGCCTTCCCGGCTGATATGGAAGTAGTGGTCGCCGTCGATGTAGTCTGTAAGGAACCGGATGCCGCACTCCAGGGTCATCAGCTTCGCGCCCCAGGGCAGATAGGCAATCTCCTCGTTGGTGAGGGAGCCTCCGGCCCCCTCCAGGAAGGCGGCGGTGTAAACGGAGAAGAGGTTCACGTCCAGCTGGACCTTGCTCAGGTCCTGCTCGTCCTCGGCGCTGTGGTTGGCGCCGAAGCGGATGGAATCGCCGAAGTCGTAGATCACCAGGCCGGGCATGACGGTGTCCAGGTCGATGATGCAGACGCCCTCGTGGGTGTTCTCGTCCATGAGGACATTGTTCAGCTTGGTGTCGTTATGGGTGACGCGGAGGGGAAGCCTGCCCTCCCGCAGGGCGTTCAGGGCCACGGAGCAGTCCGTCTCCCGGTCCAGAACGAATTGAACCTCCGGCCCGCAGTTCCCGGCGCGGCCCAGGGGGTCCGCCGCCACTGCGGCCTTGAACTTCGCCAGACGGTCCTCGGTGTTGTGGAAGTTGGGAATGGTCTCATGGAGGGTCTCCGCCGGATAGTCCCCCAGCAGTTGCTGGAAGCGGCCGAAGGCCCGGCCGGAGGCGGCGAAGAGCTCCGCCGTTTCCGCCGCCTGATAGCAGATGGTATGCTCCACGAAGGGATAGACCCGCCAGGCCCCGCCGGTGCTGTCGGTGAAATAGGGCTCGCCGTTCCGGGGACGGAGGACCTCCATGGCCTCCCGGCTCCGGTCGCCGCCGTGCTGGAGAATCTGGCGGCCCAGGTAGTCGGTGATGCCGATGATGTTCTCCATCAGCTCGTCGGGGTGCTTGAAGGCGGCGGCGCTCATCCGCTGAAGGATGAACCGGCGGCAGCAGCGGTCCTCCGGCTGGGTGTGGACCACGAAGGTGTCGTTGATGTGTCCCTTGCCATAGCGCAGGGCGCCCACAACCGGGGCCCCGAAATCAAAGGCGGTCAGGACTTCCTGCAATCTCTCTTCCGCAGAGCTCATGTCATTCCTCCCACAGCCGGTCGGGGTAAAGACCGGCCTCTGTTTTCTCGGTAATGGCGGCCACGACGGTGGGCTTGTCCTCCCGGTAGGTGACGCCGTACCACTTATCTTCACTGCGCAGCACCCGGACCCGAGCCCGGCCCTCGTCGATGAGCTGGCTGACCACGGTGGGCAGGAAGTACTCCGCCTTGGCGGGATTCTCGGCCAGGGCCTTGTCCAGGAAGGCGGGGAAGCGCTTCCACGCCTCGTCCAGGAAGCTCCGGGTGAAGCCCCACATGTTCATGGAGACGATGGTGTCTCCGGGCAGGTCCGTCCAGGTCTTCCCGTCGTCCTCGGTGTAGCGGGGGGGCTCGCCCTTCTCGATTTTGGTGCGCTCGGTGACGCGGGTGAGGAAGTGGTCCGGCGTCTCCTCGCACACGCCCCGGGCCACGGTGCCGTTTTCCGTAACGGTGTTTTTCAGCAGATAGCCCACCATGACGTACTCATAGAGTTCCCCGTCCTCGTGGGCGGAAAGGTAGTCGTAAATCTCCCGGAAGGCCTCGGGGCCGTAGTAGTCGTCGGCGTTGATGACGGCGAAGGGGCCGTCCACCACGTTCCGGGCGGCCAGGGCGGCGTGGGCGGTGCCCCAGGGCTTCTGCCGCTCGCCGGGAACGGCGTAGCCCTCCGGCAGGTCCTCCTTCAGCTGATAGGCGTAGCGCACGTCCATGGCCTTGGACATCCGGTCGCCGATGCAGGCCTTGAAATCCGCCTCGATTTCGGGCTTGATGACGAAGACCACGGTTTCGAAGCCCGCCCGGCGGGCGTCGTAAATGGAGTAGTCAATGATGAGCTGGCCGTGGTTCCCCACGGGGTCCAGCTGCTTCAGTCCGCCATACCGGCTGCCCATACCGGCGGCCATGATGACGAGAACAGGCTTCTTCATTTGGAACCTCCCTTATAACCGTTGGGGTTCATGGACTGCCACTTCCAGGAAGAAGCGCACATCTCCTCGATGCCCAGCTCGGCCTCCCAGCCCAGCTCTTCCAGGGCCTTGGCGGGGTCGGCGTAGCACTGGGCGATATCGCCGGGGCGGCGGGGGTCGATGACGTGGGGCAGGGTTTTGCCGCAGGCCTTCTCATAGGCGTGGAGCACGTCCAGGACGCTGTAGCCGTTGCCGGTGCCCAGGTTGCAGATGAAGAGGCCGCAGTTGGTCTCCAGTTTTTTCAGGGCGGCCACGTGGCCCTTGGCCAGGTCCACCACGTGGATGTAATCCCGGACGCCGGTGCCGTCGGGGGTGTTGTAGTCGTTTCCGTAGACGTGGACCTTCTCCAGCTCACCCACGGCCACTTTGGCGATATAGGGCACCAGGTTGTTGGGGATACCGTTGGGGTCCTCGCCGATGAGGCCGGAGGCGTGGGCGCCGATGGGGTTGAAGTAGCGCAGCAGGGCCACGTTCAGCGTGGGGTCGGCGGCGCAGTAGTCGGAGAGGATGCGCTCCTGGAAGAGCTTGGTGGTGCCGTAGGGATTCGTAGTGCCGCCGGTGGGGAAGTCCTCCCGGATGGGCACGGAGGCGGGATCGCCGTAGACCGTGGCGGAGGAGGAGAAGACGAAGTTCTTCACCCCGTGCTTTCGCATGGACTGAAGGAGGTAGAGGGTGCTGATAAGGTTGTTGGAGTAGTACTCCAGGGGCTTGGCGACGCTCTCGCCCACGGCCTTGAGCCCGGCGAAGTGCATGACGGAGTCGATGTCCGGGTGCTGGGCGAAGAGGGCCTCCACCTGCTCCATGTCACAGAGCTCCGCCTTGACAAAGGGAACCTTTTTTCCAACGATCTGCTCCACCCGCTGAAGGGCCTCCTCGCTGGAGTTGTAGAGGTTGTCCGCCACGATGACCTCATAGCCCGCCTGGATGAGCTCCACACAGGTATGGCTGCCGATGTAGCCCGCGCCTCCGGTGACAAGAATGGACATAAAAAACGCTCCTTTCAAATTATGAAAATTTACCGCTTTTGTGAAATATTTTCAAGATTTATCTGGCCTTATTGTAGGCCCGTTGGGGGAAAATGGGAAGAGAGGATAGTCCTGATTATTAGAAAGATCGTCCGGGTTTTGAGTTTTATTATACTAGGAAATTTGTGACCTGTCCAGGGGAAAAGATTCGGGAAGATTTTGGGCTTATTTAAAAGAGGTATTGCGGGCTTCGGCGGCCTCAGCGCGGGTGTGCCCCTTCCGGAGGCTTCTGTAGGGGCCGGGCTCTGCCCTGGCCCGTCTGCCGGAAGCGAGGTGCTTCCGAAAAACGGGGGGTCTCCTGAGACACGGGGCTTGTTTGGGGCGGCAGGCTGTGTTATAGTGAACCGTACGGAGTGGAATGCGGAAGGAATTTGCATGGATAGGATTCGCAGTCAGGAGCCGGTTCCTTGGAAAGCATCCGGCTGCCGGTGAACCTTCCGTCGTTTTGACGAAAGATTTTTCCTCTGCCCGCTGGAAACCCGGACTTCGGTGTGATATAATCTCCCTCTATAAACGAATGCCCAATTTGATTTTGTGCTCCCGATAAAATCAAGATGAATAAATATGTGGAACCATGGTTTGCAGACGGGGAAAGGTATAGCAGATTATGAGACGGTGGAGATTTGGCGGTTTATTAGTTGCTCTGTTTTTGTGCCTGTCCGGATGTTCGAAAGATGCTGAAATTACCATTGTGAATACGTTTGAGTGCACATCGGCAGAACTTCTTGAAGAAACAGAAGAAGTTATTTTGAGAACGTACTATGAGATGAGCGATGGCACATGGAAAGCTGAGGACCATTCATATCAGCATAAATTGGTGATAACAGGGAGACTGAATAATGCGGTAATGGATACCACCTATACCTTTTTAAGCAATCTGGAAGAGATTACATTTGAGCAAGCGTGGAAAGCAAGCGGGTTAAGTAGTAATTCGGATGATTATTTTGAAATTGAGGACGCTGTTTTTGTGGCATTCAAATAGAAAAAATATTCAAGAAGTACAGAGCGGCATGCATCAGGAACACGAACGAAAAGGCTCTCTGAAAAGGAGGCGGCGATGATGTTTCAGAAATTTCTGCTTTTCGCCTCGGCACTGGCTGTAGGCGGAGTGCTGGGCTGGGTTCTGCTGGTTCGGATTTCCGGGCCGCTGAACATCCTCATTTTTACAGGCGCATGTCTCCTGCTGGGGAAGGTTTTTCACTGGATCGATCAACGAATCTCATAAATAAAAAAGGAGGGACCGCCATGCAGCGCCCCCTGGCGGACGAAATCCGCCCTAAAACTCTGGATGAGGTCGTCGGACAGCGGCACCTCCTGGCCCCCGGCGCGGTGCTCCGCCGCCTGATCGAGGGCGGGACCGAGGCCAACATGGTCTTTTACGGCCCTTCCGGCACCGGGAAAACCACCATCGCCAACATCGTGGCGGAGCGGACCCACAAGGCCCTCTACCGCCTCAACGCCACCACCGCTTCCCTTCAAGACATCAAGGACATCATCGCCGACGTGGGCACGCTGCTGGCCCCCGGCGGGGTGCTGCTGTACCTGGACGAGATACAATATTTTAATAAGAAGCAGCAGCAGAGCCTCCTGGAATTCATGGAGAACGGCAAGCTGACCCTCATCGCCTCCACCACGGAGAACCCTTACTTCTATGTCTACAGCGCCCTCCTCAGCCGGAGCACGGTGTTCGAGTTCAAGGCGGTCTCCCCGGAGGAGGCGGAGCCCGCCGTCCTCCGGGCGCTGAACATCGAGAAGGAGCGGGCGCCCCTGCCGCTGGAGTGGGAAGAGGGACTGCCCCTGCAAATCGCCACCGCCTGCGGCGGGGATGTGCGGAAGGCCGTCAACGCCGTGGAGCTGCTGAGCAGCACCGCCCAGCCAAAGGGCGGGACACTCTTCATCTCCAGAGAGGACGCGGCCCAGGTTTCCCAGCGAAGCGCCATGCGCTACGACAAGGGAGGCGACGCCATGTACGACATCGCCTCCGCTCTGATGAAATCCCTCCGGGGCAGCGACCCCGACGCCGCCCTTCACTATCTGGCCCGGTTCCTGGAGGCGGGGGATCTGGTGACGCCCTGCCGCCGCCTCCTGTGCTCTGCCAGCGAGGACGTGGGCATGGCCTACCCTCAGGCCGTGGCCATCGTAAAGGCCTGTGTGGACACCGCGATGCAGCTTGGCCTTCCGGAGGCGCAGCTGCCCCTGGCGCAGGCGGCCATCCTGCTGGCTACCGCGCCGAAGTCCAACAGTGTAATAGAGGGCATCGGGAAGGCCCGGGCGGACGTCCGGGCGGGGCGCACCGGGGACGTGCCCCGGCAGCTCCAGAACGTCCACGCCGATACCACTGGCTTCGACAACCAGCAGCACTATCTCTATCCCCACAATTTCCCCGGCCACTGGGTGGACCAGCAGTACCTCCCCGATGCCCTGAAGGGCGTGAAGTACTACGAATGGGGGGAGAATAAGACGGAGCAGGCGGCAAAGGCCTATTGGGAAAAGCTCAAGGGAGGGCCTCTGTGAACACCGTCTCCACCGGCTCCTTTTCATAGCCCGGCGGGGAGTAGACCCAGCGGTCCAGCTTCCCGTCCGTGATTTGATAGTAAAGGGGCTCCGGCGGAGCGGGGGCCAGCTTTTCGATAACTTGCAGCTTGATTTTCATTCGCTCCGGGCGGATGCTCTTGATGTACACGGACACCCCGTCCCCGGGGGAAAGCCGCTCCTTGGCGTCCGCCAGGCCGGAGAGGTTGGGGGCCAGCTCAATGAAGCTGCCGTAGTCCTTCACCGTCCGTACCACGCCCCGCACGGTCTCCCCGGGTCGGAAGCGGCTGGCGTTCTCCATCCAGGTGCCCAGCAGCTCCCGGTGGGTGAGGGTGATCCGCCGGGCCTCCCGGTCGATGGACCACACGGCCGTCAGGATTTTCTGCCCCTCCTGGAAGCGTTCCTTCGGATGGGAGATGCGGGAGACGGAGATGTGTTCAATGGGCAGCATGGCCACGATGCCGCAGCCCACGTCTACAAAGGCCCCAAAGCTCTCCAGCCGCGTTACCCGGCCGGTGAGAACGGAGCCCGGCTCCAGTTGGCGGAGAAAGTACTCCATCGCCGCCTCCTGAGCGGCCCGGCGGGAGAGAAGGGCCACCGGCGCGCCTTTTTCGTCGGCCTCCAGGGCGGTGACGGTGAAGCAGGTGGGCTTGCCGACCCGGGAGAGGACGGCGATGTCCCGCTCCGAGCCGCTGATCCAGGGGGCTACGGCCTCTTCCCGGGGTATGCGCCCCTGGACGCCGTTCAGCGAGAGAAAGAGGGTGTGGTCCACGCCGCAGCGCTGGACGGGGGCCTCCAAAATTTCCCCGGTTTCCAGGGCTTCCCGGAGACCGGCCAGGGCGGGGACGCTGGGAGGGCGGAGGCCCTCCGGCGGGTATAGTTTATTTTCCGGCATGATTGATCGCATCCTTATCATTGACGATAAGCTAATATATGCGGAAAAACCAAATGGTTGACAGGAGGACATGATGGATCTTCGGCTTCACGACCGGGTGGAATTGAAAAAGCCCCATCCCTGCGGCGGGACCCAGTGGGAAATCCTGCGGGTGGGGATGGACATCCGGCTCCGCTGCCTGAGGTGCGGCCATGAGCTGATGCTGCCCCGGAGCAAGGCGGAGAAGAGCATCCGAAAAGTGCTGGCAAAGGAGGAGACGACATGAACGGCAAGCTGAAACGGGCGGTGGCCCTGCTGCTGGCGGTAGTGCTGGTGGTGGCGCTTCTGGCGTCGATGATTCTGCCTTACATCGGATAAGCGCAAAAAAAGAGGCTGTGAACCAGCCTCTTTTTTATTGACTCCGGGAATGCGCCCGGGTTTGGTTCCCGAAAAGCGGAAAAGGTAAATTCCTGATTAGCCGTCCAGCTCCAGCGGCGTTTTCAGGCGCCGGAAGGTAAAGGTTCCCACGGCCAGGAGAGCGCCGTCCTCCCCGGTGACGCGGGCCTCCAGCACGCAGATGCTTCCGCCGCCCCGGAGCTCCCGGGCCTCCGCCGTCAGGCGGTCCCCCAGACCGGCGCTTTTGAGGAAGTTGAAGGAGCAGCCGATGGTGACGGCGGCGGTGCCGTAGGCCGCCATGGCGGAGCCGCAGGCGGTGTCCGACAGGGAGAAATACACGCCGCCGTGGGGGAGGCTCACGGGGTTCAGGTCCTCCTCCGTCACAGTTTTGACGGTCCGGGCGTAGCCGGGGCGGAGCTCTTCCACATGGATGCCCAGCCGTCCGGCGAAGGGGTTGTTGCGGTTGCGGTAGCCGCGAAGGCGTTCGTAGTCCAAAATCCAATCACTTCCTTCGAAGAAGCCCAAAGGGCCGGTTACTGAAAAAGGGTAAATTGCCGCCCGTCGGAGCGGACGCTGCCGTCCTCCCGGAGACGCTTCAGCTCCCGCATCATGGCGCTGCGGTCCGTGGCGATATAGTCCGCCAGCGTGCTCAGGGAAAAGGGCAGGATGAAGGTGCGGCTTCCGGTCTGCTGGGACAGCTGGCGGAAATAGCACAGCAGCTTCTCCCGGATAGACCGGCGGGAAAGCACGTCCACCCGGCGGGAGAGGTCCTGCGCCTTGCCGGCCATCAGCTGGAGCATATTCTGAACAAGGATGCTGTGCCGGTGGCAGGCCTGACTGCACCGGCTGAGGATGTGCTCGTAATCAATGAAGACCACGTCGCAGGGGCGGCGGCAGACCACCTCCAGACTGTCTCCCGTGGAACCGGCGAAGGCCAGGGTCTTGCCGAAGACGCCTCCGGCCCCCAGGTCCTCCAGTACCGTGGCGACGCCCTCCTCATCAATGCGGATGACGGAAGCCTGGCCCCGTTCCACTACGCCCACGGCATCGGTGGAAAAGTCATAGATCAAATCGTCGGCCCGAAAGGACCGTTGAACCGCCTGAAAGCAAACCAGAATTTCCCGGTAATCCTGATAGCTGATATCATGGAACAACGGGCTTTTTTCCAGTTCCTGCGCAGTTAGCATGTACTCATCCCTTTCTGTTGCATATCCCACATACCAAGAGTATGATACCAGCTTTTGATTAAAAAGTAAAGAGGTTTTTTTATGTTCGGTTCGTTTAGTTCAACATTCGGTGGTTTTCACGATACAACTTTGTGCTTTACGAAACGCTCTGCCGGAAGAGATTGCGCGTGGAGGACGGAAATTCCAAACCCTCAAAACCCCTCAAAAAAATTTTTTTACTGACACGTTTCGGGAATTTTGAAACATGTGGCATTTCCCACCGGCGGGGTGTTTGTTCAGCATAACACACCGCTTTTAAAAAATCCAGCTTCCACGATAAAGCTGCATCCAAAATTTTCCTATAATTTTTGGGGACTCATACAACCCTCCGCCGCTGTGCATCGGGAACGGACAGAGTTTATAAATATGTCTCCGTTTGTTTACAATTTGTTTATATCCATCCATTGACAACAAATGGCTCCAGTGGTAAACTCGCTTTAGCACTCTGGGAAAAGGAGTGCTAAAGCATCAATGAAATTCCCGGAGACGGGTGGAGGTTATGGTGGAGCTCTCGGACCGGAAACGGCAGATATTGAAGGTCGTGGTGGAAGATTACATCCGCACCGCCGAGCCGGTGGGGTCCAAGGCGATTGCCGCCGAGATGGGGGGCAGCGTCAGCTCCGCCACCATCCGCAACGAGCTGGCGGACCTGACGGAGCTGGGCTATCTGGAACAGCCCCACACCTCCGCCGGGCGGATGCCCTCGCCAAAGGGCTACCGGCTGTACGTCAACGAGCTGATGGAGGAGCAGCGCCTGTCCCTGGCGGAGACGGAGCGGATTAATCAGGCCCTTCAGCTGAAAATGGAGGAGCTGGACCGGCTCCTGGCCCAGGCGGGCCGGGCGGTTTCGTCCCTGGTGCGCTATCCCGCCTATGTGGCTGCGGCCCGGAGGGACGGCGTCAGCGCCCGGCGGTTCGAGCTGCTGCCGGTGGACGAGCGGAACTGCATCCTGGTCATGATGACCAGCGACAACCGGGTGAAAAGCCAGCTGCTACGGATTCAGCTGAAGGTGGAGCCGGAGCAAATGGCCCAGGCGGCGCAGACGCTGAACAGCTGCTTCACCGCCCTGTCTCCCGACGACATGAGCCAGCGGCTGATGGGCCTGGCGGACCAGACGGGCCCCCAGTCCTTCCTGCTGCTGTCCCAGGCGGTGGCTTACGCCGTGGATACGCTGAAGGAGGCGGGACGGCGGGAAATCATCACCGCAGGGGCCAGCCAGCTGCTGAAGCTCCCCGAGTTCCGGGACGCCGACAAGGCCCATGAGCTGATGAGCTTCCTGGCGGACAGCAAGGAGGAGCTTCCCATGCCGGAGCACCGGGCCATGGAGATTTTAATCGGCCCGGAGAACGTGAAGGAGGCTCTGCGGGACACCAGCGTCGTGGTGGCCAGCTATGATATAGGAGACAACATGCGGGGCCTCATCGGCGTGGTGGGCCCCACGCGAATGGATTACGCGGCGGTGGCCGCGCGGCTCTCCAGCTTTGCCGGGGGGTTGACGAGACTGTTTGGAAAACAGGAATTACCCCCGAAGGAGGAACAGAAATGACCGAAGAAAACAGGCAGCCCCTGGAGGAGGAGACCACGGTTCCCCAGCCGGAGGCGGAAGAGCCCGCCGAAAAGGCTCCCAAGGGCAAAAAGAAGAAGGAAAAAGGCATCACCTTCACCCGGGAACAGGTGGAGCAGATGGAGCTGGCGGCCCGCCAGCTGGAGACCACCAAGGACCAGTTCGCCCGCCTGGCGGCGGAGTACGACAACTACCGCAAGCGCACGGCCAAGGAAAAGGAAGGCCTCTATCAGGACGCCAAGGCGGACACCATCCGGGAATTCCTGGCGGTGTACGACAACCTGGAGCGGGCGGCCAACGCCCCCGGCGGCGAGGACGACCCCCACAAGAAGGGGCTGGAGATGATCTTCACCCAATATAAGGAGCTCTTGAAGAAGCTGGGCGTCACGGAGATCGAGGCCCAGGGCCAGCCCTTTGACCCGGAGCGCCATGAGGCGGTCATGCACATCGACGATGAGGCCCGGGGCGAGAACGAGGTGGCTCAGGTCTTTCAGGCGGGATTCCTCCTGGGGGACCGGGTGATCCGGCACGCCGTGGTACAGGTCGCGAACTGACAGAAACCGGGAGAAATCCCGTGGGGAGGGCCGGACACTGTTTCTGGAAGCTTTTCCCCTGATTTGACTGAACATGAGTAAAAATAAATTGGAGGCAAATATTATGTCGAAAGTCATCGGTATTGATTTGGGAACCACCAACTCCTGCGTGGCGGTCATGGAGGGCGGCGAGGCCGTCGTCATCGCCAACGCCGAGGGCAACCGCACCACGCCCTCCGTCGTCGCCTTCTCCAAGACCGGCGAGCGCATGGTGGGCCAGGTGGCGAAGCGCCAGGCCATCACCAACCCGGACCGGACCATTTCTTCCATCAAGCGGGAGATGGGCTCCGACCACAAGGTGGCCATTGACAGCAAGAATTACACCCCCCAGGAGATCAGCGCCATGATTCTCCAGAAGCTGAAGTCCGACGCCGAGGCCTATCTGGGCGGCGCCGTCACCGAGGCGGTGATCACCGTCCCCGCCTACTTCACCGACTCCCAGCGTCAGGCCACCAAGGACGCGGGCAAGATCGCGGGCCTGGATGTCAAGCGCATCATCAACGAGCCTACGGCGGCGGCTCTGGCCTACGGCGTGGACAAGGAGCAGACCCAGAAAATCATGGTTTACGACCTGGGCGGCGGCACCTTCGACGTGTCCATTCTGGACATTGACGACGGCGTCATCGAGGTTCTGGCTACCGCGGGCAACAACCGCCTGGGCGGCGACGATTTTGACGAGTGCGTCATGAAGTGGCTGGTGGCGGAGTTCAAGCGCAGCGACGGCGTGGACCTCTCCACCGACAAGGTAGCCATGCAGCGCCTTAAAGAGGCGGCGGAGAAGGCCAAGATCGAGCTCTCCGGCGTCACCACCAGCAACATCAACCTGCCCTATATCACCGCCGACGCCAGCGGCCCCAAGCATCTGGACATCACCCTGAGCCGGGCGAAGTTCAACGAGCTCACCGCCCATCTGGTGGACGCTACCATGGGCCCCGTGCGTCAGGCCATGAGCGACGCGGGCCTCAAGCCCTCCGATCTCTCCAAGGTCCTGCTGGTGGGCGGCTCCAGCCGCATCCCCGCCGTGCAGGACGCCGTCAAGGGCTTCACCGGCTCCGACCCCTTCAAGGGCATCAACCCCGATGAGTGCGTGGCCATGGGCGCGGCGCTTCAGGCGGGCGTTCTCACCGGCGATGTGAAGGGTCTCCTCCTGCTGGACGTCACTCCGTTGTCTCTGGGCATTGAGACTTACGGCGGCGTGTGCACCAAGCTGATCGACCGGAATACCACCATTCCCGTGAAGAAGAGCCAGGTCTTCTCCACCGCCGCCGACAACCAGACCAGCGTGGAGGTGAACGTCCTCCAGGGCGAGCGGGAGATGGCCGCCGCCAACAAGTCCCTGGGCCGCTTCCACCTGGACGGCATCGCGCCGGCCCGGCGGGGCGTGCCCCAGATCGAGGTGACGTTTGACATCGACGCCAACGGCATCGTCAACGTCTCCGCCAAGGACCTGGGCACCGGCACGGAGCAGCACATCACCATCACCTCCTCCTCCAACATGAGCAAGGAGGACATCGAGAAGGCCGTGAAGGAGGCGGAGCAGTACGCCGCCCAGGACAAGAAGCTGAAGGAGGAAGTGGAGACCCGGAATCAGGCGGACCAGATGGTCTACCAGACCGAGAAGACCCTGGCCGACATGGGAGACAAGATTCCCGCCGACGACAAGGGCCGGGTTCAGGCCGCCCTCGATAAGCTGAAGGAGACCCTGAAGGGGCAGGACACCGCCGCCATCAAGGCGGACACGGAAGCCCTCCAGCAGGCGTTCTACGCCGTCAGCGAGAAGCTGTACCAGCAGGCGAATCCCCAGGGGGCTCAGCCCGGCGGAGACCCCGGCGCTTCTCAGGAGGGGCAGTATTACGACGCGGACTACAAGGTCGTGGACGACGACGATCAGAAGAAATAAACCGGGCTGTTCAATGGGACGGGGAAGTATCCTCGCCCCATTGAACGGCGCTGTGAGTAAATGAGGAATCAGGAATTAGGAATTTTTCCAGGCGTGCCAATTCCTGATTCCTCATTCCCAGTTGTGCAGGAGGCATTATGGCGGAACAGAAACGCGACTATTACGAAGTGCTGGGCGTGCAGAAAAGCGCCTCGGACGACGAGATCAAGCGGGCCTACCGGAAGCTGGCGAAGGCCAACCACCCGGACCTGAACCCCGGCGATAAGGAGGCTGAGGCCCGGTTCAAGGAGGTCAACGAGGCCTATGAGGTCCTCTCGGACCAGGAGAAGCGGAGCCGGTACGACCAGTTTGGACACGCCGGGGTGGACCCCAATTTCGGTGGGGGCGGCGGTTTTGACGGCGGTTTTGACTTTGGAGACCTGGGGGATATTTTCGGCAGCTTTTTCGGCGGCGGCTTCGGCGGCGGGCGGCGGACCAATCCCAATGCCCCCCAGCGGGGCGAGAGCGTCCGCATGTCCCTAATCCTCAGCTTTGAGGAGGCGGCCTTCGGCTGTGAGAAGGCCGTTACCCTGGAACGGCTGGAGCCCTGCTCCAGCTGCCAGGGCAGCGGCTGCGCCGAGGGCACCGCCCCGGAGATCTGCCCGGACTGCCACGGCACCGGCACGGTCCAGGTCCGGCGGCAGACGCCCATGGGGGTCTTCGCCACCTCCTCCCCCTGCTCCCGCTGCGGCGGCAAGGGGAAGATTATCCACCAGCCCTGCCGGGAGTGCCGGGGGGCGGGGGCCGTGCGGCAGCGCCGGACCATTCAGGCCAGCATCCCCGCAGGCATCGACAACGGGCAGACCATCTCCATCCGGGGCCAGGGCAACGCCGGAAAGAACGGCGGCCCCGCCGGGGACCTGCTGATCACCATCACCGTCCGGCCCCACGAGCTCTTCCGCCGGGAGGGAACGTCGGTCCTCTGCGAGGCCCCCATCACCTTCGCCCAGGCGGTTCTGGGCGCGGAGCTGGAGATTCCCACCATTGACGGCAAGGTGAAATACGACCTGCCCGAGGGGACCCAGAGCGGCGCGACCTTCCGCCTCAAGGGCAAGGGCATCCCCTCCATCAACGGCCGGGGCCGGGGCGATCAGTACGTCACCGTCTACATCGAGACCCCCCGGAACCTGAACAAGGAGCAGAAGGAGGCCCTGAAGAAGTTCGCCGAGACCATGGGCGACAACAACTACGAGGAGCGGAAGAAGTTCTTCGGCAAGAAAAAGAGGTGATTCCATGTATCTGGCGGACTACCATGTGCATTCCCGGATTTCCCCGGACGCCGGGGACTCCATGACCGCCCTGGCCGAGGCCGCGATTGCGGCGGGCCTGGATGAGCTCTGCTTCACCGACCACGTGGACCCCATCGCGTGGGGAAGCACGGAGCTGCGGGACTCCTATGACTGGGCGGCGCTGACGGCGGAGTTCGACGCCGCCCGGGCCGCCGTGGGGGACCGGATTCAGCTGCGTCTGGGCATCGAGCTGGGGGACGCCTGCTGGGATTTTCCCCACACGGAAAAGCTGCTGGCGGACATGCCGCCCCTGGACTTTATAATCGGCTCCGTGCATATGCTGTCCAGGCGCTACAACGGTTTGGACCTCTACTACTTTGAGCCCCAAACGGAGAAAGAGGCCTATGACGGGATAGCCGACTACCTGGGCCGGGTGAGGGCCCTGGCGGAGTGGGGAAAGTTCGACGTGCTGGGCCATCTGACCCTGCCCCTGCGCTACCTCAACGAGATCCGGGGCTGGAACCTGAGCATGGAGCGCTTCGGCGGGGAGATTACGGAAATCTTCTCCATCCTGAAGGGGAAGGGAATCGGCATTGAGCTGAATACCAACCGGGGCAACATGCCCCTGCCGGACGGGATGTGGCTGCGGCTGTATGAGGATATGGCTTCGGACCCCATTATCACCCTGGGCACCGACGCCCACTCGTCCGAATTCGTGGGCCGCGCCGTGCGGGAGCGGCAGGAGCTGCTGCGCCGGTGCGGTTTCGAACGGTTTTGCACCTTTGAGAAGCGGAAGCCCGTCTGGCATGAGCTGTAAACCGGCAAGCCCTGGTATTTTCTGCTTTTCCGGCGAAAGTTGTATTGACTTTTTCCCGGTACTTGGATAAAATATAAGGCACAAAATTTGAAGCGTGGGGGAATACTACCATGAGAATCGCGTTGGGCTGTGATCACGGCGGCTACGAGCTGAAACAGTATGTTCTTCAGGTTCTGGAGCGTCTGGGCCACGAGGTGGAGGATTTCGGCTGCTTCTCCAAGGAAAGCTGCGACTATCCCGACTTCGGCGCCCCCGCCGCCCGTGCCGTGGCGGAGGGGAAGTGCGACCGGGGCATTGTCATCTGCACCACCGGCATCGGCATTTCCATCGTTGCAAACAAGGTGAAGGGCATTCGCTGCGCCCACTGCGCGGACTGCCTTCAGGTGGAGTTGACCCGCCGCCACAACAACGCCAACATGATGGCCATGGGCGCGGGCTTCACCGGCCCCAACATGGCCGAGCGGATGGTGGAGGTCTTTTTGTCCACGGAGTTCGAGGGGGGCCGTCATGCCCGCCGGGTGGAGAAGATGATGGCCGTGGAGGGCTGAGGGCCCTTCCGCGTTTCCAACGGAGTCCTGCAAAGAAATGGGAGCGCCGCTCCTGAAAAGAGGTGACGCGTATGGCGGGAGCCAAGGGCTACAGCAGCTATCGGGGCCGAGGTTCGAAGTGGAAAATTTTCATGGCGGTTTTTCTGGTGCTGGTAATTCTGGTCGCCGCCAGCGTGATCTATTTGCAGCAGTACCTTGTCTACAGCCCGGACGGCCACCGGCAGATTGTCCTGCCCTGGCAGACGGAGGGAGACCCGTCCCCGGAGGAGAACCCGGAGGACGAGGGCCTCGCCGGTGTGGACGTGGTGGTCCAGGAGCCGGAAAGCCAGGCCCCGGCGGAGACCAGCGCGGTGTCCCTCCCGGCGGATGTGCTGCGGCAGGCGGCCTGGGATGCCTTCGCGGAGCAGTCCCTGGGGGACCACAACGCGGTGGCTGTGCGCCTGAAGACCTCCAACGGAACGATTTACTTTGACTCGGCCAACGCCGTGTCCGGCGCGGCGCAGGTGGCGGAGGAGTCGGGAGAGACCGCCGCCGTTCTGAGCGGCATCACCTCCCGGGAGGGCCTGTATGCCATCGCCAGCATAGCCTGCCTTCAGGACTTCAAGGCCGCCAACGCCGACGTGGAGGGCCGGGGCCTGAAGAACACCGGCGGCTATATTTTCTACGACGGCAACAACAGCCTCTGGCTGGACCCCGCCAAGCCCGGGGCCCGGGAATACGTCTGCGCCCTGGCGAAGGAGATCGCGGAGCTGGGCTTTGACGAGCTGCTCCTCACGGATTTCGGCTACCCTACCGAGGGGAAGATCAACAAGATCAGCTATAACACGGAGGTCCCCCTGTCCAACAATCTGGACCTCCTCCTCAGCGACCTGTCTGCGGCGCTGGAGCCCTATTCCATCCGGCTCTCCGTGGAGATTCCCACGGAGATCATCACCCAGGGCCCCAACCTGGTGTCCGGACTGGACCTGACCCGCCTGGCGGGCCGGGTGGACCGCATTTACGCCCCCGCCTCGCCGGAGCAGGTGGAAACGCTGGCCGGGCTGGTGGCCCAGGCGGCCGGAGACGGGGGGAAGACGGAATTCGTTCCGGAACTGACGGCGGACAGCCCCGGCCTGACGGGGAGCCGTCTGATTCTGGCGGAATGACCATTCACAAAACTCCCGGAGGGCCTTCCTCCGGGAGTTTTCGCAGAAAAGGGATAGAGGGTGATGGTATGGGGCGAGGGTTTTCCCCTCCGGAGGGCGCGGCATGAGACGTCTGGCGGTATTTTCCGGCGGCTTCTCCCTGGGGGTGTTTCTGGCGCAGTATGTACTGGCGGACGCCTGGGCGCTGGCCGGAGCCCTGGCGGGTCTGGCCGGAGCCGTCCTCGCCCTGGCGCTGCCGGGAATCTGGCGGCGGCGGTGTGAGATTTTCTGCGCGGCACTGGCCCTGGGACTGGGCTGGAGCTGGCTCTGGGCCCGGCAGGTCCAGCGCCCCGCCGAAGCCCTCGCCGGGCGGACGGAGTTCGTTGCCGCCACCCTCTGCGGATACGCCTCTGAGAGCGGGTTTGGGGCGCGGGTCCCCGTGCGGCTGGAGGGCATCCCCGGCAAAGTGATGTTCTACGGCGGGACGGAGCTGCTGGAGCTGGTTCCCGGCCAGACCATCACCGGACAGGTCCTCTTCCGGAGCGCCGCCCGGATTCGGGAGGAGGATATCACCACCTTTACCTCCAAGGGAGTCTTTCTTCTGGCCTATGGCCGGGGCGGCGTCACGGCGGGAGAGAGTGCCCGGTCCAGTCCCCGCTGGTATCCCGCCCGCTTGGGCAGGGTGATGGCCCAGCGGATTCAAACCCTGTTCCACGGGGACGCCGCCGGGTTCCTGACGGCGGTGCTGACCGGCGAACGGGGCGGGCTTTCGGAGGAGAGCCGCGCGGTCCTCAGCGAGGCGGGGCTGTCGCACATCCTGGCGGTGTCCGGCATGCACTGCGGCTTCCTGATGGCCCTGGCGAAGCTTCTGGTGCAGAACCGCCGCCTTCAGGCCCTGGCGGGGATTCCGCTTCTGGTGTTCTACGCCCTGCTCACCGGGGGAAGCCCCTCGGTGGTCCGGGCCTGTATCATGCTGTCATTTCCAATGCTGGCGATTCTGGTCCGGCGGGAGAGCGACGGGCCCACGTCTCTGCTGGCGGCGCTGTTTCTCATCCTGCTGGCAAATCCCTTTGCCGCCGCTTCCGTCAGCCTGCAGCTGTCCTTTGCCGCCGTGGCGGGAATCCTCTGGCTTTCGCCGGGGCTCATCCGCCGGCTGTGCGGAGAGCGGAAGCGGGGAAAGGCGTTCCGTCTCGCCGTGGCCTCGCTTTCCGTGTCCCTGGGAGCGATGGTTTTTACCCTGCCGCTGACGGCCTTCTATTTCGGCAGCGTGGTGCTGATCGCGCCGCTGAGCAGCGTTTTGTGCCTCTGGGCTGCCGCCGGGGCCTTTACGCTGGGGATGGCGGCGGTGTTCCTCAGTTTCCTCGTTCCGCCTCTCGGGGCCCTGCTGGCCTTTCCGGCGCAGCTGCTGGCGGAGTACATTCTGCTGGCCGCCAGGGTGCTGTCCGGAGTTCCGGGCCACGCGGTTTATACCGATAATCCCTATGTGAAATACTGGCTGGTCTACGTCTATCTCCTCTTTGCCGTGGCGGCGGCCTTCAAAAAGGCGGGAGGCCGGAGGTATCTGACGGCGGCTGTTCTGGCGTCGGTGACGCTTTTGGCCGTCGTGCATCTCGGAAGGGCCCATTACCGCCACGACTTGGACATCCTGGTCCTGGACGTGGGACAGGGACAGAGCGTCGTTCTCTCCTCCGGGGAAGGCTGTGCCCTGGTGGACTGCGGCAGCGCCAACAGCTGGAAGGACCCCGGTGAGACCGCCGCCCGCCAGCTGCGGACCATGGGACGCCGCCGCGTGGACTGGCTGGTGCTCACCCATTACGATCAGGACCACGTATCCGGCGTCATGGGCCTTCTGGCCCGGCTGGAGGTGGACACGCTGCTGGTCCCCCGGCCGGAGGACGACGCGGGGCTTCAGGCTGTGGTTTTATCCGCCGCCCGGGACAGCGGCGCGGAGGTCCGCTTTGTGACGGAGCCGGAGGTCCTGGACCTTGGCACGGGGACGCTGACCGTGTTCCCGCCGGTGGACGGCGGGGAGAAAGACAACGAACGGGGGCTGTCGGTGCTGGCCTCCGCCGGAGAGCGGCGCTTCCTCATCACCGGCGATATGGACGGCGCGGCGGAGACCCGGCTTCTGGAGGCCTATGCTCTGCCGGAGGTGGAGGGCCTTGTGGCGGGGCACCACGGGTCGAAGTACGCCGCCTCCCAGGCCCTGCTGGAGGCGCTGTCCCCGGAGACCGTCTGCATCAGCGTGGGAAGCAATTCCTACGGACACCCTGCGGAGGAAACCCTTCTCCGCCTGGCCCGCCGGGGCTGCGCCGTCTACCGGACGGATTGCCACGGAACCATACATCTCGCCTGGAATCAGGAGGACGCCAATGGTTGACACGAAAAAAACTTCCTCACGGGGGAGCGCCCTGCAAAAGCTGAAAACGGACCTGAAGACCGGAAGGCCCGCCTCCGCTTACATTTTCTACGGAGAAGAGAGCTATCTCCGGGAGTACTATCTGGGGGAGCTGCGGAAAAAGCTGATTCCCCCGGGCTCCGAGACCTTTAACAGCCACCGGCTGGAGGGGAAGGAGCTGACGGCCCAGACCCTGGCGGAGGCGGTGGAGGCCATGCCCATGCTGGCGGAGCGGACCCTGATTTCCGTCATAGACTGGGACATCTTCAAGCTGGGGGAGAACCAGCGGGAAAAGCTCATCGCCCTGCTGGAGGACCTGCCGCCCTACTGCTGCGTCGTGTTTGTCTACGACACCCTGGAATACAAGCCCAACAAGACCATGAAAAAGCTCTGCAAGGCCCTGGACGCCTATGTGGAGGCGGTGGAGTTCCAGGCGGCGTCCAGCGCGGAGCTCCTGCCCTGGATTGCCCGCCGCTTCAAGGCCCTGGGCAAGGAGATCGACCGGAACACGGCGGAGTATCTGGCCTTTGTGTGCGGCGGCCTGATGACGGGGCTGGTGCCGGAGATTGAGAAGATTGCCGCCTATGCCAAGGGGCCCTCCATCACCCGGAAGGACGTGGACGCCGTGGCGGACCCGGTGCTGTCGGCGAAGGTCTTCAAGCTGTCCGACGAGGTGATTCAGGGGAATTACGACAAGGCGGCCTCCACGCTGGGGGACCTGCTGAAGATGCAGACGGAACCCATTGTGATTCTGGCGGCGCTGGGGAGCCAGCTTCGCCGGATCTGGACGGCGCGGCTGGCCCTGGACAGCGGCCGGGACCGGCTGTGGCTGATGGACCTGTGGGGGCTGCGGAGCAACTTTCAGGTCAACCAGCTGTTTGACGCCGCCCGGCGGACGTCGGGGGAGTGGTGCGCCGGAGCGGTGCGGCAGTGCCAGATTCTGGACCGCCGGATGAAGAGCGAGCGGGGCGTGAACAATGGGGACGAGCTGAAGCTGCTGCTGGTGCGGCTGGCGGCGGAAAGGCGGTGAAGCGTGAAGCGAATCAGGGAAGTCATTGTAGTGGAGGGCCGCTACGATAAGAACGCGATCTCCCAGGTGGTGGACGCCGCCGTGGTGACGCTGGGCGGCTTTGCCGTGTTCAACGACAGGGAGAAGGTGGCGTTTCTCCGCCGCCTGGCGGAGAAGCAGGGGCTGATCATCCTGACGGACAGCGACGGAGCGGGCTTCCTGCTCCGAAATTACCTGAAGGGAGCCCTGCCGAAGGACCGGGTGAAACAGGCCTACATCCCCGACGTGAAGGGCAAGGAGCGCCGGAAGCGCCGGGGCGGGAAGGAGGGCAAGCTGGGCGTGGAGGGCATGTCCCCCGCCGTGCTGCTGGAGGCCCTCCGCCGGGCGGGAGCCACCTTTGAGGACGAGGCTCCGGCGGAGCGGCGGGACAGCCTCACCAAGGCGGACCTGTTTGCCCTGGGGCTCAGCGGAGGGGAGGGCAGCGCCGAAAAGCGCCGCCGCCTCCTGAAACGCCTGGAGCTGCCGGAGCATCTGACGGCCAACGGGCTGCTGGAGGCGCTGAATCTCCTCTTTGACCGGGAGGAGCTGGAGGCGCTTCTGGAGGAGCCGGATTTATAAGCGCGGAGGGAGTCGCGGATATTCGACAGGGCGTGCGGGGTGAAGAGCTCCGGACGCCCTTTTTCGACAAAAGGGGGGGCGCTGTCCAAAGATCGTTTGCAGGGTTCGACGGAATTCGACAAATTTCGCCATCCGCCCGTGGTATGCTTAATACAAATCTGGTTTGCCCTTTCCGGAAGGGCGGGCCTCATAGAAGGGAGAGACGGTGGATTGCGGAAGCAGTTCGTAGGAGAGGCGCAGTGCCTGGCGTCTCAGGCGAGGTATTACTTGCTGGCAGATGTGTCGGAAGAAGGGGAGTCCTTCGGCGTCCAGATTGAGATGGAGGAGGAAACGGCGGCGGTGCCGGACCTGAGCCCGTCCCGGCAGAGGGTGCTGGAGCTGGCGGAGGCGCTGGTCCGGGGCGGCGTGACCCCCGTCGCTCTGCGGGACGTGGTGGACGACTGGCTGCTGGAGTGAGGGACAAAGGCGCTGGTACATCTGGGTTTTGCGAGTGCGGCTGCGGATTTTCCAGAGGCGGACTCTGGAAACCACAGCAACATTTACAAATTCTTCATAACTTTTGAGAAAATTCCCCTTTACAAATGGGGGCGGCTGTACTATGATAATCACTGTTAGCACTCCGGCTATTTGAGTGCTAACAGTGATTACGTTTTTTCAAATTTTTATATTTTAAGGAGGAACCCGATATGAAACTCACCCCGCTGGCAGACCGTGTTATCCTGAAGATGGTGGAGACCGAGGAGACCACCAAGGGCGGCATCATCCTCACCGGCTCCGCGAAGGAGAAGCCCTCCGTGGCTGAGGTCATTTCCGTGGGCCCCGGCGGCACCGTGGACGGCAAGGAGGTCACCATGACCGTGAAGCCCGGCGATAAGGTTATCACCAGCCAGTACGCCGGAAACAAGGTGAAGCTGGAGGATGTGGAATATACCATCGTCCGGCAGAATGATATTCTGGCTATCGTCGAGTAATTTAAAGAGGGGACTGCGTCCCCCTTCCCCCGCAAGGGGGAGGCCGCATCCGTAAGGCGGCAAAGCCGCCAACGGTTCGAACTAGATTCCCCCTCACCAGTCTGCGGACTGATGCCGCCGCCCAGGGCGGCTGGAGTCGGGGTATTTTTCTGACGCGCATGCCGTCAGAAAAATGATATGAATTGATTTCTTCGCTGAAGGCGGAGAAACCAGGGGGGACACCCCCTGGACCCCCGGCGAACGCAACGGCGCTTCACTGGTTGAGTTCGCGTGTTGGACGAAATTACTGCTATGGAGGTAGATTGTTATGTCTAAACTGATCAAGCGCGGCGAGGATGCCCGCAAGGCGCTGGAGACCGGCGTCAATACCCTGGCCGATACCGTTAAGATCACCCTGGGCCCCAAGGGCCGGAACGTGGTTCTGGACAAGAAGTACGGCGCTCCTCTTATCACCAACGACGGCGTGACCATCGCCAAGGAAATCGAGCTGGATGATCCCTTTGAGAACATGGGCGCGCAGCTGGTGAAGGAAGTCTCCACCAAGACCAACGACGTGGCCGGTGACGGTACCACCACCGCGACCCTTCTGGCGCAGGCCATGATCGGCGAGGGCCTGAAGAATCTGGCCGCCGGAGCCAATCCCATTGTTGTGAAGAAGGGCATGGCCAAGGCCGTCGAGGCCGCTGTAGCCGAGGTCAAGGCTCAGGCCAAGTCCGTGGACGGCTCCAAGGACATCGCCCGGGTCGGCGCGGTTTCCTCCGGCGACGAGGAGATCGGCAAGCTGATTGCCGACGCTATGGAGAAGGTCTCCGCTGATGGCGTCATTACCATTGAGGAGTCCAAGACCGCCGAGACCTACAGCGAGGTCGTGGAGGGCATGCAGTTTGACCGGGGCTATATCACGCCCTACATGGCTACCGATATGGAGAAGATGGAAGCCGTGGTGGACGACGCATATATCCTCATCACCGATAAGAAGATTTCTGTGATCGCCGATATCCTGCCCCTGCTGGAGCAGCTGGTTCAGTCCGGCAAGAAGCTCCTCATCATCGCCGAGGATGTGGAGGGCGAGGCCCTGAGCACCCTCATCGTCAACCGCCTCCGGGGCACCCTCAATGTGGTCTGCGTCAAGGCCCCCGGCTTCGGCGACCGCCGCAAGGAGATGCTTCAGGACATCGCCACCCTCACCGGCGGCACCGTGGTGTCCGAGGAGGTGGGCCTGGAGCTGAAGACCGCCGATATCTCCATGCTGGGCCGTGCCCGTCAGGTGAAGGTCACCAAGGAGAACACCACTATCGTGGACGGCGCGGGCGACAGCCAGGCCATCAAGGACCGGGTTGCGCAGATTCGCAGCCAGATCGCCAGCACTACCAGCGACTATGACAAGGAGAAGCTTCAGGAGCGCCTTGCCAAGCTGGCCGGCGGCGTTGCCGTGATCAAGGTGGGCGCGGCCACCGAGACCGAGATGAAGGAGAAGAAGCTCCGCATCGAGGACGCGCTGAACTCCACCCGCGCCGCGGTGGAAGAGGGCATCGTCGCCGGCGGCGGCACCATCTTCGTCAACGTCATCCCCGCCGTTGAGGCCCTGGTGGACGGCGTTGAGGGCGACGAGAAGACCGGCGTCCGCATCGTGGCCAAGGCTCTGGAGGCCCCCATCCGCCAGATCGCCGCCAACGCGGGCCTGGACGGCTCCGTCATTCTGGAGAAGGTCCGCTCCGGCGAGAAGGGCTT
Organism: Oscillospiraceae bacterium 38-13; assembly: GCA_041223955.1. Classification (GTDB taxonomy): domain Bacteria; phylum Bacillota; class Clostridia; order Oscillospirales; family Oscillospiraceae; genus Oscillibacter. Next base: position 148,309 of record JBCLRG010000002.1, read on the forward strand.
CGGCTTCGACGCCTATAAGGAAGTCTACTGCGACATGGTCGCTTCCGGCATCGTCGACCCCGCTAAGGTGACCCGCAGCGCTCTGGAGAACGCCGCGTCCGTGGCCGGGATGGTGCTGACCACCGAGTCCCTGGTGGCCGACAAGCCCGAGCCCCCCGCTCCCGCTCCCGCCGCGCCTGACATGGGCGGCATGTACTAAGCTGAAAAACCGGCGTCCACCTCGGTGGACGCCGGTTTTTTTGTTTCAGAGGCTGTGGACGATGTCCGCGCAGGCCTGGAATTCCTCCTCGTCGATCCTCCACAGCTCATACTCCGACAGGGAGGGCAGGCCCATGGACACCGTGCTCCGCCGGTAGAGCATGCCGCTGTCCACAGGGCCCCGCCGCCCGCTGGTGTGGAAGACCAGGACGCCGGTCCGGGCGTGGATGTCCCGGATGTTCTCCTTCCGGACGCCGCTGCCCGCCATGAGGGCAATCCGCCCCGCCGCCCGCTCCCGGAGGGCCCGGAGGGTCTCCGCCCCGGCGAGGGCGTCCCGCTGCTGGCCGGAGGTGAGGATGGTCCGGCACCCCAGGCGGACCGCCGCCTCCAGGGCCTCCAGAGGGTCCCGGGTCATGTCGAAGGCCCGGTGCAGCGTGACCTCCATGTCCCCGGCGGCCTCCATGAAGCGGGACATGACGGCCTCGTCCAGCGCGCCCGAGGGCGTCAGGGCCCCCAGGACCACGCCCTGCGCCCCCAGCTCCCGGAACCGGCGGACGCAGTCTTCCATCTCCTCCACCTCCGCCGGGGAGTAAAGGAAGTCCCCGAAGCGGGGGCGGATGAGGACGTTGACGGGGGTTTCGCAGTCCCGCCGGACCTGCCGGAAGAGGGCGAGGGAGGGGGTGGTGCCTCCGATGGACAGGTTGGCGCAGAGCTCCAGCCGGTCCGCGCCGCCCCGGCAGGCGGCCAGGGCGGAGGCGTGGGAGTCCACGCAGCCCTCGATCTGTCCTCTGCTCACAGCGCCGTCCCCCCTTCCGTCAGGGAGGCCAGCAGGCCCCGGCAGCCCGCCAGGATGTCCTGATAAGCGGTCTCGAAATCCCCGGTGTACCAGGGGTCGGCCACCTCGCCGGAGCGGCCCGCGTACTCCAGAAGGGGATGGATCTTCCCCTCCGGGTCGCCGCCGCAGATGCGGGCCATGTTGCGGAGGTTGGCCCGGTCCATGCCGAGGAGGAGGTCGAAGGCGGCGTAATCCTCCCGCCGGAGCTTCCGGGCGGTCTTCCCGGCGCAGGAGAGGCCGTGCTCCGCCAGCTTCTGGCGGGCGGGGGGATAGACGGGGCATCCCAGCTCCTCGGAGCTGGTGGCGGCGGAGGCGATTTGAAACCGGTCCTCCAGCCCCGCCTGCTGAACCAGGTCTTTCATGATGAATTCGCCCATGGGGCTCCGGCAGATGTTGCCGTGGCAGACGAACAGCAGCTTGATCATGGGGTTCCTCCTTTCAAGGGACCTGCCCGCCGGGGCAGGGGTGATGGCGGGCTTATTATACCAGAGCTCCGGGAGAAAGACAAGGACCCCCGGAATCGGGGCGGGGTGTTTTACAGAATGTGACTTGTATTTTCAGGAAGGGAGTGGTATACTATGCAATTGGAAACTGCTCCGAAGGAGCAAAGGAAACGGGACCCGTCCGCGGCGGCGGAGGGCCCTGAAAAATGATGAAAGGGAGCTACATACATGAAACGAAGCAGAAAGTTTTTGGCCCTGCTGATGGCGCTGTGCCTGTTGGCGGGACTCACAGCGGTGCCCGTGGCGGCGGAAGAAACAAGCGCCGACATAGCACAGCTGGAGAAAGCACTGGCAGATGCTAGAAATGATTTGGCGACGAAAAACGAATTGCTTACAAATATTAAAGAAGAGGTTGGAAGAGAAAAAGAAGAAAAAGGGAGAGAACTGGAAACGGCCCAAAATAATTTAAAAAATGCGGAAAAAGCAGTAGAAGATGCTGGAGAGAATGCAACTGATGATCAAAAAAACGAAGTGATCAAGTTTAGTGGTGAGGTAGAATCCATTAAAAAAGCAATGCAAGCATTGGATAAAAAAGTAACTGATGCTGAGAATGCGGTAGAAGCCGCAGAAGAAGATGTTAAGTTGAAGGAAAAAGCTCTGGAGGATGCAAAAAAAGAACCGGAACCCCCTGTGCCCCCTGAGCCGGAAGTGTGTGAGCATGGAAAAGACCCCGACACCTGTGAAATTTGCCACCCGGAGCTGAAAAAGTGCCCTCATGGCAAAGACCCCAAAACCTGCCCGACCTGCAATCCCCCCGCAACCGATAAAGCCCCGGACAGGCCCACCAACAGCGACTTCACCGTCTCCCCCGGCTCCGTCAACATCGGCACGGTGGAAAAGGGCGCGACGGGCAGCAGCCTGAGCAGTACCTTCCGGATTACCAATAACAGCAAGTACGCCATGAACATCAAGGCGGACACGTGCAGCAAGTTCTCCATTGATCTGACCTCGAAGACCCTGTCCGCCGGGGAGTCCATCACCGTGACGGTCTCTCTGAAGAGCGCCGGCAGCACCGGTTCGTTCAACGACCGGTTCACCATCACCGCCTCCTTTACCGAGGGCGCCGGGGACAGCTATTCCACCGATGTCTACGTCTCCGCCACCGTGACGGAGAAGGGCAACACCATCACCGTCAGCCCCACCTCCAAGGACCTGGGCAAGCTCGCCGAGGGCTACACCGAGAAGGAGGCCAAGGAGAAGGAAATCACCGTCGAGATCACGAATAAGGGCGCGTCCTCCGTGCGGATGTACGGCGTGAAGGGCAACGACCACTTCACCGTCACCGCCGTGGACGACGAGAATATCCGCCTGGATTACGATGACGACTGCGAGTATAAAATCGTCCCCAAGAAGGACCTGAAGGTGGGCACGTATACCGACACCATCGTCTTCCAGACCCGGGAGGGCGCCACCGCCAGCTTCAAGGCCACCATCGTGGTCGAGAAGGCCGTGGACCCCCTGACCCTGAACGTCTCCTCTCTGGATTTCGGCAACGCTGAGATGGGCTACGCCGGACTCAATACCCAGACGGTCACGGTGAAGAACAACACGGATTCGCCCCTGAATCTGGAGCAGCCCAGCTCTTATAACTACGAGATCGGAAGCGTCTCCCGGACCCTGTCCGCCGGAGGCACCGCCACGTTCACCGTGCGGCCCCGGACCGGACTGGCCGCCAATGTGTACAACGACTCCCTCACCATCCGCGCGGGCAATTACTCCACCCGCCTGGACCTGCGCTTTACCGTCACGCCCAAGCTCCTGCTGGCGGTGTTCGCCGACGTGGCCGAGGGCAGCACCTTTGCTGCGGACATCAGCTATGTCAGCCAGAAGGGCCTGATGGGCGGCGTGGGCAACGGGCAGTTCAAGCCCCAGAACCCCATCACCCGGGGCCAGCTGGTGACGATTCTCTACCGGCTGGAGGGCCAGCCCGCCGTCAGCGGCAGCGGCTTCACCGATGTGAAGGCCGGGTCCTACTGCGAGAAGGCCGTGAAGTGGGCTGCCGCCTGCGGCATCACCAACGGCAACAAGGACGGCACCTTCCTTCCGGACAACCCCATCAGCCGGGAGCAGATGGCCACCTTCCTGTACCGCTATAACAACTACAAGGGCTACAGCACCACCCGCCGGGCGGACCTGAGCACCTTCCCCGACGCGGCCTCCGTGGCCCCCTACGCCAAGGACGCCCTGTCCTGGGCCAACGGCTCCGGGCTGGTCAACGGCACCGGCGAGGGGAAGCTGAATCCCTCCGGCGGCGCGACCCGGGGCCAGGCGGCGGCGATTCTCCACCGCTTCTGCGTGAGCATCGGGAAATAACGCGTTCGTAAAAACGCCGCTCCGTCACACGACGGGGCGGCGTTTTTTCCGGCCCGGGCCAGAGGAACAGGATTCACAGGGGTGCATATTTATGCAGATTTTCCCTTGACGGCGGCGGGTGGGAAGGCTTATGATTAGAGGAAACCGGCTGAAATTCCCCGTGCCGCGGGGCTCCGCCGGTGTTCCCCGCATGTGTATACAAACAGAAAGAGGGATCAATTTATGCCAGCATTGAGCCATCGGGTACAGACCTTCACCGACTCCGTCATCCGCCGCATGACCCGCATCAGCGACGAGCACGGGGCCATCAACCTCTCCCAGGGCTTCCCGGACTTCGACCCGCCCCGGGAGATTCTGGACGCCCTGGCAAAGGCCGCCTACGCCGGGCCCCACCAGTATTCCATCACCTTCGGCGCGGAGAACTTCCGCCAGGCCCTGGCCGTGAAGCAGGGGAAGGCCCTGGGGCGGACCATCGACCCGGAAACGGAGATCGTCGTTACCTGCGGCGGCACGGAGGCCATGATGTGCGCCATGATGACCATCTGCAATCCGGGGGACAAGGTGATGGTCTTCTCCCCCTTCTATGAGAACTACGGCGCGGATGCCATCCTCTCCGGCGCGGACCCCATCTATATTCCCCTGGTTCCCCCGGAGTACGGCTTTGACATGAGCCTGATTGAGGAGGGCTTCCGCCAGGGGGCCAAGGCCATCATCGTCTGCAACCCCTCCAACCCCTGCGGCAAGGTCTTCACCCGGGAGGAGCTGGAGGGCATCGGGGCCCTGGCGGTGAAGTACGACGCCTTCGTGGTCACGGACGAGGTGTATGAGCACATGGTCTACGCCCCGTGGAAGCACGTGTGCATGGCCTCCCTTCCGGGGATGTTCGAGCACACGATTACGTGCAACTCCCTCTCCAAGACCTACTCCATCACCGGCTGGCGTCTGGGCTATCTGGTGGGACCGGCGGAGGTGGTGGAGGGGGCCAAGAAGGTCCACGACTTCCTCACCGTCGGCGCGGCGGCGCCCCTTCAGGAGGCGGCCACGGCGGGCCTGTGCTTCCCGGAGAGCTATTATGAGCAGTTGCTGGAGACCTATACGAAAAAGCGGAACTACTTCCTGGAGGGCCTGGACCGCGTCGGCCTGAAGCACAACGTGCCCCAGGGGACTTACTTTGTGCTGATCGATATCCGGGACTTCCTGGCCCTGCCCCAGTTCCAGGGGTATACGGACCTGGAGTTCTGCGAGTGGATGATTGTACACATTGGCGTGGCGGCGGTGCCAGGGTCCAGCTTCTTCAAGGAGCCGGTGAACCATCTGATCCGCCTGCACTTCGCCCGGGAGGAGAGCACCCTGGATGAGGCCCTGGCCCGCCTTGGGAAGCTGCAGGAGCTGTTGAAATGAGTCATTCCGTATATTTTTGCAATTACTCCGTAGGCCCGGAGGCCTACCGGGAGGCGGCGAAGGTGTGCCGCCCCTATGGCGTCCGGGCCCTGCTGATCGGCGGACAGCGGGCCCTGGCCGCCGGACAGGCCCGTCTGCGGGAGGCGCTGGCGGGCAGCGGCGTGGAGATCGCGGAGGCCGCGCTCTACGGCGGGGACTGCACCGCCGCCAATATTGAGAAGTGGGCGGCCCGCGCCAAGGAAATCGGGGCGGAGATGATCTTCGGCATGGGCGGGGGCCGGGCGCTGGACACCGCCAAGGGCGCGGCCCACGCTGCGGGACTGCCGGTGTTCACCTTCCCCACCATCGCCGCCACCTGTGCGGGGACCACGGCGCTGTCCGTCCTCTACCGGGAGGACGGGGCCTTTGACCGCTACCTGTTCTTCCCCCGCCCGCCCCGGCACTGCTTTCTGGACCTGAGCATTCTGGCCGGAGCCCCGGCGGAGTATCTCCGGGCCGGAATCGGGGACACGCTGGCGAAATTTTTCGAGTGCCGTTTCTCCTCTCGGGGGGACGTGCTGGACCACAGTTCCGCCCTGGGCCGGGAGATCAGCGCCATGTGCTACGGGCCCCTGCGGGACCACGGAGTTCAGGCGCTGGAGGACTGCCGGGCGGGCCGGGTCTCCCACAGCCTGGAGCAGGCGGCTCTGGCGGTGGTGGTGAGCACAGGGCTGGTGTCCCTGCTGGTGCTGGACGATTACAACGGCGGCGCGGCCCATTCCGTGTACTATGGCCTGGTGCTGCTGCCGGGGTTTGAGGAGCGCTTCCTCCACGGCAGCGTAGTGGCCTATGGCGTGCTGGTGCAGCTGGCGGTGGACCAGGACTGGGACCGGGCGCGGGAGCTGAAGGAATTCCTCCGGAGCCTGGAGATCCCCAGCACGCTGCGGGAGATGGAGGTCCCCCTGAACCGGGAGACGCTGGCGCCCGTCCTGAAGGAAGCGGTGGCCAGCCCGGATATGGCCCACATCCCCTATCCCATTACCGAGGATATGCTGTATCAGGCTATGGAGGCGGTGGAGGCCCTGTGACGCCCCTTCAAATCTGCCTGTAGGGAGAGAGAAATTATGAAAGTGCATTGTGTCAATTCGAAAAACCTGCTGAAATTCATTCTGGGCTCCGGCTTCGGCGTGCTGATGTTTCTGGTGCCCGTTCCCCAGGGGGATTCCTTTACTACGCTGCTGGACTATCTGAAGAGCTTCCTCCGGGGGCTTTTCGGAGATACCCTGCCGTATATTCTGGCGGTGATGATTACCCTTTCCGCCGTCCTCAGCCTGTATGATTACCTGTGCAAGCCGGACTGGATTCGGAAGAACGCCTACCTGCGGAAGGGCTTTTCCACCACGCCGCTGTATCTGGTCTCCAAGGTGCTGGGAGCCGTGTTCACCTGCATGGTGGTCTTCGGCGCGGGGCCGGAGGCCGTCACCTCCATGGACACCGGCGGGACCATTGTGGACCTCTGCGCCACGCTGTTCTGCATCGTGCTGGGCTTCAGCTTCATCCTGCCCTTCCTGACGGACTGCGGCATTATGGAGTTCCTGGGCGTGCTGCTCAGGCCGGTGGTACGGCCGCTGTTCCACGTGCCGGGGCGGGCCTCGGTGGACCTCATCGCCTCCTGGTTCGGCGCGTCCAACGCCGCCGTGATTCTGACCCGGGAGCAGTACATGAAGGGCTTTTACACCAAGCGGGAAGCCGGGTATATCATGACCAACTTCTCCATCGTGTCCATCCCCTTCTGCCTGCTCATCGCGAATACGGTGAACGTGGCGGAGCACTTCCCCGCCTTCTACCTGTGCATCTGCCTGACCGGCGTGGTGCTGGCGGTGCTCCTGGCCCGGATTCCGCCCATCAGCCGCCTGCCGGAGACCTATCAGGAGCAGACGGGGCGCCAAATCAACGAGGAGGTTCCCCGGGAAAAGAAGCTGCTGCCCTACGCGCTGGAGATCAGCTGTGAGCGGGCGTCCCGGTTCCGGCTGAAGGACGTGCTCTCCGGCGGCCTGGAGGTTGTGGTGGGCATGTTTTTCGACCTGATTCCCATCGTGGCCGCCTGGGGCACGCTGGTGCTGATGATCGCCACCTATACGCCGCTGTTTGACTGGGTGTCCTATCCCATGGGCCTGTACCTTCAGGTGCTGGGGCTGGAGGAGGCCTTTGCCGCCGCTCCGGCCACGCTGATCGGCTTTACGGACATGTTCATCCCGGCGCTTCTGATTACCGGGCTGACGTCGGTGAAGACCCGGTTTGTCATCGGCGTGCTCTCTCTGGTGCAGATCATTTATCTCACCGAGGTGGGGGCGATTATCATCAAGAGCGAGGTCCCCCTGAACCTCTGGAAGCTGTTCCTGATCTTCATGGAGCGGACTCTGATTGCCCTCCCCCTGATTGTGCTGTTCGCCAATCTGGTTCTTTGAGACAAAAACCCCCTGGAGGCCCAACGGGCTTCCAGGGGGTTCCTTCGTTATTCCACAACGTATCCCTCAGAATCCAGAGTGTAGCGCTTCCCGTCCACAGTGACGGAGGTGCCGCGGAAATACGTGCCGTCCTCGTCCCGGTAGCGCCAGCCCCGGCTGTCCCGGGTCCAGCCACCCATGTGCACGCCCTTGGAGAGGTAGCTGGTGAGGCCGATGGCCTCCCGGGTCTCGTCGTCCTGGAAGTGCCACCACTCGGAGCTGAGGCCCCGCATGCCGGTGCCGGTCATGTACTTCTCCAGGAGCTTGGCGCTGTCGTTGTTGAGATAGGCGGCGGAGTACCAGCTCAGATCGTGCATGGCGCTCTGCATCTCCAGCTCCTCGCCGTCCCGGAGGGTCTCCAGAGTCAGGTCCAGAGCAATCCCCCGGTTGTGGGCGGAGGCCACGCGGGCCAGGAAGCTGCCCAGGCTGAAGCGCCCGCCGTTGGTCATCACCGTGAAATAGGTGTCGTATTCCGGTGTCTCCTCCTCCGGGGTCTCGCCCTCTTCCGGGGTTTTACTCTCTTCCGGAGTTTCAGCCTCTTCCGGAGTCTCACCCTCCTGCGGCGTTTCCGCCGGAGGTTCCGACTCCGCCGGAGCTTCCGGCTGGGGCGGCGGGGCCTCCTCGGGGGCCAGGCTGCCGCCCTCGCCCTCCTCGGGGAGCGTGAAGAAGGGGAATGCCGGTGTTCCCGGTGTCTCCGGAGAGGAGGGAAGGGCGTTGGGGTCCCCCTCCTCCAGGGCCGCCTCCTCCAGGGCGGCGGCCTCTTCCGCCTGCCGGAGAGCCAGGTCCTCCCGGCTGATTTTCTCCTCGGTCTCCGGGTCGGTAAGAAGTCCGTCGGACAGGTCCACCACCCAGCCGGTGACAGGATCGATGGCGTTGGAGGTTTCGCTGTTCCCGCCCTCCTCGTCGTATACCAGAGCGGCCCATTCCAGCTGGGAGGCGGTGGTGTCGTAGAGGAAGCGGGTGGCCTCGTTGGGGCGGAAGGCCTCATAGATTTTCAGGCGGTAGCCGTCGGCCTCCGCCGCCTGAGCGGCGCGGAGAAGCTTTTGGGAGCAAGGGTAGAGGTAGGGCACCAGAAACTGCTCATCCGCCGTCTGGATATGCTCAAAGCCCTTGATGACCTGTTCGGTAATCAGAGCGATGGGGTTTTCGTGAACCTTGAAAATGGAGCTGTAGCTGTTGGCGATGTCATAGGCGCAGTGGTCTCCCGTGTATTCCGGGAGGTTAATCATGCAGAAACGGCTGTCCACCCATCCGTATTGGTCCTTATACCGAACCTGGAACCACTCCCCGCTCTCCTCCAGCACGCACAGGGCGGTTCCGGCGGGGATTTTCCCCAGGACGGCGGCATCCTGACCGGCCTTTTCATAGAAGGACTGGTCGGTGATGGGCCAGACGGTGGCGTACAGCGGAGAGACAGAGGCGTAGAACTCCACCTCCTCCGCAGAACGCGGATCGCCGCTGCGGTCCCGGGCCGTCACCTGGTAGCGGTGGTGCGACCCGGAGCCCAGCAGTCCCAGCTCCACCGTAAAACTCTCCGCCGGTTCCAGAGTCTCCAGCAGGGTCCAGTCCTCGCCGGTCCACTCCTGAAGCTCATAGTACTCCCCTCGGGTCTCGTCCCATTCCAGGGCATAGTGCCGGGGGTCCGTCTCCCGGAAGGCGAGGTTCAGGTCGTCGCCCAGCAGGTCCTGACGTTCCACCCGAATGAGGTTGGAGGCGGGGCCACAGAGGACATAGCCCTCCCCCTGCACCGCCCCCCGGACGTGAATCTCCATAGGGTGCTCATAACTGGGCAGGGCCAGGTCTCCGTCCTTTTTGCGGATCTTCAGGTCAATCTGCTTTTCGCTGGTGGAGGCCGCCGGACGGAAACCGCCCGTCTCGGGGTCCAGGGCAAAGACCTCATAGAAGCCGGGAGCCTGGCCGGAGAACTTCCAGGAGAGGGAGAGATTCCCGGGTTCTGGTGAGCCCACCGCCTGGGGAGCGTCCGGCGCGGTCCCTTCCACGGAGGCCCGGAGGGCGGGACTGGTGAGCCGCCGGGTCGTGCCCAGCAGGTTTTTCCCCTCCGTCACGGCCTGAATCTGAACATCCATGGGCAGGGCAATATCGTCCAGAAGGGTCTGGGGAACTGCGGGGGAGCCGTTATAACGTTCCCCGCCGCTGAGGATTTCCAGGTGGTAGAATACACTGGCTGGTTCTGTCGGGGCCTCCTCCGGATTCTCCGGCGCCTCCGAACCTTCCGCCGGGACCGTCAGGACAGCCTCCGGCCAGGAGAGCTCGATGGTGCCGTCGCTGTTGAGGAAGACCTGAATATCCCCCTCCCCGAAGCTGGGACGGACTCCGCCGGGGACGTAAAAGTAAGCCGCCGCCAAGGCCAAAGCCGCCAGCACAAAGGCGGCGGCTCCGGCAAATAAAACCTTACGACTCATATAATCCGTTCCTCCCAGGGCTCAGAACACGGCGTAAACCGTCTCGTAATCGGCCCCCTTTTCCGTGTAGACGACGAAACCATCATAAACCAGCTCGCCATCCTCACCATCGATGAGGCAGCTGGGGGCGTAATCCGAGGAGATGGGACGGCCAATGGCGGCGTAAAGCTCGCTGACCGGGCGGCCTACCAGCCCCTGTGCCACGGTTTTGGGGTCCGCCGCCGGTTTGGATTCCGGCTCCGTCTCGGTCACGACCTCGGGCTGAGTCTCCAGCTTGGGTTCCGGCTGGGGTTCCGGTTTGGACTCGATTTCCGGCTTAGGCTCCGGTTTGGGCTCCGGCTTGGGTTCCGGCTTAGGCTCAGGTTTCGGTTCCGGCTTGGATTCCGCTTTGGGTTCCGGTGCGGATTCTGTCTTGGGGGCGGGAGACGCCGTTTCCGACTGAGAGGCGGAGGAATTCCCCTCCTCCGGCTTGGCGGGGGTGGTCTCCGCCCCGTCCTGAACGTCCTGGGGTTCGATGCCGTTCTCCGGGGTTTCGGGGATGTTCTCCTCCGGCGCCTCCGGAGTGTCCGTGTCCTCCGCAGGGGCCGGGGCGCTCCGGTCCTCCGGCGCACCGGCGGACTGGGCGGAGGGAGCGTCCTCCGGCGGGGTCTGGCCGCCGCAGGCGCAGAGGGCGCACAGAAGCACGGCGCAGAGCAGTATACTCCATCGTGTTTTCATGGTGTCGTTTCTCCTTTTTCTCACATCTGAACGCCGCCGTGCTTGGGACGCACGTAGTTCCAGCTGTTCCCGGCGTCATAGAATTTATAGAGGTTGATGTCAAACCGCTTCTTCCGGCGGTAGGCCATTTCCAGCTCCGTGTCGAAAATGTAGTTCTTGCCGTCCAGGTTGATCTCCACCCAGCTGTGGGGGGACCGCCGGACGCCGACGGTGCCGTTATAGATCACGGAGTCATAGCCAATCCAGCGGGTGAGATACCAGTAGAGGGCCGCGTAGCAGTAGCAGTTGCCATAGCCCGTCTCCAGGATGCGCAGGGCGTCGGTCTCCATGTAGTCGTACACGCCAAAGGCGTAGGGAGAACGGCGCAGATAAGTAAAGGAGTCCCGCGTGTAGAGGAAGAGCGCCCGGAGCTTCTGCTCCTGGGTCATTGAGGCGTCGGTGTGGGCCAGAACGATCTTGTGGAGCCAGGAATCCAGCTCGTTGTTCCCGGTGGTGAAGTGCCCAAGGGCGTTGTAATACCGGGTTCCCACTGCGGCGTCCCGGACCACGTCTCCCCGGGTGCTGTCATAGCAGTACAGCCAGCCGTCCACCAGCTGGGGCCCGTCGATGGGGATTTCGGTCTTGGAGGTGTGAGCGGTCCAGGTCTCCCCACCGGCGGCGCTGTGCTGGTGGCTGACGGTGGCCTCCATCACGTCGTAGTAATACCAGCTGGAGGGGGCCACGTCCACATAAAACGTGGGGTGATTCCGGTCGATATAGGCTCTGTCCGCTGTCCGGCCCAGGGCCCGGTTCAGCAGGACCACCGCCGCCGCGCGGTTGATAAGCTCCTCGGGATGGAAAAGGCCGTCCTTGCCGCCCTGGGCCCAGCCCCAGGCCCGGGCGGAGCGGATAAAGGGGGCGTTGGGATCGTCCTCGGAGACGTCGGGGAAGAGCTCCGCGTCCGTCCGCAGGGGGAAGAAGCAGGCGATGAAGCGGGTGAATTCCCCCCGGCTGATCTCTCTGCCGGGGTTCAGCTCACCGTTCTGGGGCTCCAGCACGCCCAGCGCCGCCATGGTCTTGACGGCCCCGGCGTACCATGCGCTTTCCGGCACGTCGGTGTAAATCACTCCGGAAACCGGCGGCTGTTCCGGCAGAAGGCGGAGCAGCATCTGAGACGCCTCGGCCCGCGTGACCTGCCGGGTGGGGTGGAAGGAGGCGAAGGCTCCGCCGCTTCCGTAGGCATAGGCGGTGTGGCTGTTGGTAATCAGGGAGACCCCCGCGATCACCTGCCCCGTCAGGCCGGCGATCTTGTCGGTGTCCCGCTTCTTCTTCCCGGGGGAGGTCTGCGTGGGGGCCAGGCCGCCGTAGTCCCCCTCGCCCGCCGGGCGGGTGGGCTGGTTGGAGCCCTCGAACTCCGTGGGGGCCAGGCCGCCGTAATCCCCGTTTGCGGCGGGGCGGCTGGCCTGACCGGGAGTCTCCGGCACGGGGGCGAGGCCGCCGTTGTCCCCGGAGCCAGCGGGACGGCTGGCCTGGTTGCCGGAGGCGTTTCCCTCCGGCGCCAGCCCGCCGTAGTCGCCGGAGCCCGCCGGACGGGTGACGGGCTTGGGGGTCTCCACCTTCTCGGTGGGGGCGAGGCCGTCATAGTCCCCGTCGCCCGCCGGGCGGGTGGGCTGGCTGGAGCCCTCAAACTGAGAGGGAGCCAGGCCGCCGTAATCCCCGGAGCCCGCCGGACGGGAAGGCCTCTCGCTGGAGGGCGTCTCCCAAGGGGCGAGGCCGCCGTAATTGTCCTCCTGGCGGGAGGCGGCCCCCGCGAAGACCGGCAGGGCCGTGATGATCAGTACCAGCGCCAGTATAAGCGCGGTCCAACGGTTCTTTCCCATGCTTGTTCTCTCCTTTATCCTCTAGTACCGGCTTACCGGAAATGCGTGCTGTTCGGTGTTCCCCACACCTGGGCGTAGGCCAGCCCCAGGGGCTGGACGTCCTCCGGGAGATAGAGTCCGGCGCTGCCGCCCTCCAGCAGGAAGGCCTCGTAGAAGCAGCCGTCCGACGCCGGAACCAGCACCGGAGAATCCTGGGCCACCTCCGGAACAATCAGGTCCTCCGGAATTTTGGGCTCCGTAACCAGGACGTAGCCCGGCAGGAGGTCCGACGCCTCGACGGTGAAGCGGATGCCGTCATCCCAGATGTAAAAGGTCTCGGGAAGGCCCTCCGGCAGCTCCCGCCGGGGGGCGGGCATCACCGGGACATTCTGAATGAGATACCGCAGGTTCCGTTCCACCAGTTCCGCCACCACATAGTCCGCCTCCCGCTGAGCGGTCAGATCCAGCCGGTAGGGCATGGACCGGGAGAACAGGGCGGCGTCAAAGCTGTCCGCTATGTAGGGATACAGCAGATTCCCGAAGGAGTCCCGGAACATCAATAGCGAGTCCGCCCCGCCGCCGTGGGTCATGATGGTCAGATTCTCCGCCGAGCGGATGGGCACGTCGTATTGGACGGCCAGTTCCGGTTCATAGGCCAGGTCCGTTTCCAGCCCCTCCCCGGCGGGGTAGAGCATGTCGTAGAGGTCCCCCCGGTGGATTTCCTCCGGGGAAAAGGGACCGTCAAAGTAGCTGGAGCTCCGTTCCAGAGCGCCGTTCACCGCGTCGGCGGCCAGGGCCGCGCCCTTGCTGTTCCAGTGGGAGTCCGTTTTGAAATACAGGGTCTCGCTCTCCTCCTGGAAGAGGGAAAAGAGGTCCAGATAGGGAACGCCCTGCTTTGCCAGTTCCTCCTCTAAGCGGTCCGCGCTGCTTGGGGCGGAGGAGGCGGTGATATCGGGCATGTGCTCCGGGTAGAGGGAATTCTTATTGGGAGCGATGGTGAAGAGAAATTTCGCTCCCTGCTCTTGGCAGTACTCCTGCATCAGGGCCAGATTTCTGGCGGCGGAGTAGATTTCACGGCCGCTCATGGGCTCCAGCCCGGCGTAATCCGGCAGGGTGTCCCCGAAGTAGAGCCAGCCGTCCCGGCCCAGCACCACATCCCCGGTGATGGAGCTCTGAAGCCCCTTGGCGTTCAGGATGGACCACGCGGTGATCATCTCCTGCCGGAGGAAAAAATTGTCCGCCGCGTAATCCTGAATCTGGGAGAGATATTCGGTGTTCCAGCTTCCGTCGGTCTTCCGGAGGGAGGGCGCGGAGGAGAGGGCCTGATTGCCGCCCGCCCCGTCTCCGGTGGGGCCGGTGAGCATTCCCAAAGAGGGAGTCAGGCAGATCAGCAGAATGAGCGCCGTAAAGACGGCATAAGGGAGCTTCTTTTTCATGGCAGCGCCTCACAACTCTCTCCCGGTGGGAGTGGTCTCCCGCCGTCCCGGATTTCCGTGGAGATGGCTGGAGGGCAGGGGGAGACAGTCCCCCCGTATATTAAGTACCTTGCGGGGCAGGTTGGGTTTTATAATTTGACAAAAAATTTAGAAAAGATGTGTACTAAACTTTATCAACTATCCGCCCGTCGCCGGAGGAGGATCAGAATTGCGCGTAGATGAAGGGCTGAAACCGGCTTCCCGCCGCCGCCAGAAGGCACAGGACGAAGAGCCCGGTTGTTCCCGCGTAGGAGAGAACCGTCCAGCCGCCGCCGGAGAGCCGCTTTTTCAGCCAGGGCCCCACAGGGAGGCTTCCCAGCACGCCCGCCCCCAGGGCACACCACACCGCCGGGCTGATCTGTTCCAGGGCCAGAGTGGAGGCGGGGGAGAGGGTGAAGCCGGAGAACATGGCGCGAAGGACGGTCCAGGCCTCGCCCACGGAGGCGGCCCGGAAAACCACGAAGCCCAGGCATACGGCAAGGAGGGTGTAGACGTGCCCCAGGAAGCGGCCCAGAGGGCGCTCCAGCAGGCGCTTCATGGGGAGGACGCTCTCCAGGGAGGAGAGGAGCCCGTGCCACGCGCCCCAGAGGACGAAGGTCCAGCTGGCCCCGTGCCACAAGCCGCAGAGCAGGAAGACCACCGCCTTGTTCAGGCACTTCCGGGCCGTGCCCCGCCGTCCGCCGCCCAGGGGGATGTAGAGATAATCCCGGAACCAGAAGGAGAGGGACAGGTGCCACCGGCGCCAGAACTCGGTGATGGAGGAGGAGACGTAGGGATGGTCGAAGTTCTCCGGCGTGCGGAAGCCCAGCAGGGTCCCCAGACCGATGGCCATGTCGCTGTATCCGGAGAAGTCGAAATAAATCTGGAGGGTATACGCCGCCGCCCCCAGCCAGGCCATCCGCCAGTCCAGACCGCCCCCCAGGGAGAAGGCGGTGTTGACCACACCGGCGGTCATTTCGGAGATCAGCGCCTTTTTGGCGAGGCCCACGGTGAAGCGCCGGAGCCCCTGGGCACACTGCTCCGAGCCGGGGCGGGCGCTCTCCCGTCCCTGAAGGAAGGGGCCGAACCGGGCAATGGGACCGGAGACCACCTGGGGGAAGAAGGAGACGTACAGCAGCAGGTCGGAAAAGCGGCGCGCGGCGGCGTTCTCATCCCGGTAGACGTCGATGAGATAGGACATGGATTTAAAGGTAAAGAAGGAGATGCCCACCGGCAGGAGCAGGCCCGCCGCCGGGAACTCCGTTCCCAACAGACTATTCAGACTGCCGGTGAAGAAGTCCAGATATTTAAAGGCCCCCAGGAACAGCAGGTGGAAGGCCAGCCCCAGGACCAGCAGGGCCTTTTTCCGCCGGGTCCGTCCCATAAAAAAACCGGCAGCAAAGCTCACGACGGCGGACAAAAGCAGACAGGGAATCCCCTGCCACTGCCCGCATGCGTAGAAAACCAGGCTGACGGCAATCAGAAAATAAGTTCGTCCCACGCCCGAAACAAGCAGGCTTAGCAGCCAGGCCAACGGAAAAAAGAAGAACAGAAAGGGCGCAGAATGAAAGGCCATGAAAACACCTTCTCGTCAAATGATAATGAAAATCCCGCAGGCCCCGGCGGAGGCGCACCGGGAGAAAAACCCGCCATACCGGGAACTTCCGCCCGCCGGGATGGAAAATGTGTCGAATCTATGAAGATTATACACCTTCCGGTCAAAAAGTCAAGGATTAGGAGGAGAGAGGGGGTTAAAAATTATGAAATTGAGGACGCGGTTTCCAGAAATTCCAAAATATAACGGAGGGGAAAAGGCGGGAACACCCCGGTTCCGTAGATTTCCCGGGACATTCGCGGAAAAGGGGCTTGCAAAAATCCGCTGTGCTTATTATAATTGATAAACTGAGTGGCATGCCCACTTTATAATTATTCTGACAGATGGAGTGAACAGGCATGAAAAAGATTTCCGTTACCAGAGACCGCGCAGGCGGGAAGCGGACCCGCATCGGAAAAAAAGTTGGCAATTTGGTGGTCATCATGCAGGCGGTGTCCGTGGTGTTCGCGGTGGGCATGTGCGTGATTATGTTCCGCTCCCTGACCACAGGACTTTTGAAGGACCGCTGCACCGGCGGCACCAACATGCTGTCCTACCTCCTGACTCAGAACAGCGGCGGAGAGGACATGAACCAGTTCCTGGACGAGCTGAAGAGCCGCATGGGCTGCGAGTTCACCATTTTCGAGGGGGACACCCGGGCCTATACCACCGTGGTTCAGGGCGGGAAGCGGGCCGTGGGGACGAAGCTGTCCCCTGAGCTGGTGGAAATCGTGCTCCAGAAGGGACAGTCCTATGTGGGCCGGACGGAGATTTTAAATGAGGAATACCTGTGCTCCTATGTTCCTATGCGGGATGCCTCCGGGCAGGTCAGCGGGCTGGTGTTCGCCGGAATTTCCAGCGCGGAGGCCAACCACCAGATTTTCATGACGGTGATCTGGTCCGTCCTGGTGAGTATTGCCGTAATCATTGTATGCGTGCTGCTGATGGCGTCCTATCTGCGGAAATACGTCTCCGCCCCCTTGGCGGAAATCACGCAGATAGCCGGGCGGCTGGAACAGGGAAACCTGGGCCTGAGCAGTGGCGAGGAGATCCGCGTCACCGTGCGCTCCAACGATGAAATCGGCGAGCTGGGCCGGATTTTCGAGGGGACCATCCAGCGCCTCCGGTCCTACATCGGCGAGATTTCCGAGGTGCTGGACTCCATTGCCGGAGGCGACCTGACCAGCCGCGCCAGGCAGGATTATGTGGGCGACTTCACCTCCATCCGGGAATCTCTGGACAGCATCGTGGTAAAGCTGAGCGACACCCTGAGCCAGATTCGGGAGAGCGCCGGTCAGGTGTCCGCCGGGTCTGATCAGGTGTCCAACAGTGCCCAGGCCTTGGCCCAGGGCGCCACCGAACAGGCCAGCTCCGTGGAGGAGCTGTCCGCCACCGTCGGCGACATCTCCGTCAACGCCCGCCGGACGGCGGAGGCCACCCGGGAGGCCGGTCAATTCGTGGAGCAGGCGGGGACGCAGCTGGGCATCAGCGTGGAGTATGTCAAGCAGCTGAACACGGCTATGGAGAAGATTTCCAGCTCCTCCGAGGAGATTTCCAAGATCATTGCCGCCATTGAGAACATCGCCTTCCAGACCAACATTCTGGCCCTGAACGCCGCCGTGGAGGCCGCCCGGGCCGGTTCGGCGGGCAAGGGCTTCGCCGTGGTGGCGGACGAGGTGCGGAACCTGGCTACCCGGTCCGACGAGGCCGCCAAGGCCACGAAGGACCTGATCGAAAGCTCCATCGCCTCCGTCTCCGAGGGGAGCCGGGTGGTGAACGAGGTTACACAGTCCCTGGAGCGGACCAGCGTCAGCGCCGAGGGCGTGACCTCCCGGATGTCCATCGTGGTGGAGGCCGTGGAGAAGCAGACCGCTGCCATCGTCCAGGTCACGGAGGGCATCGACCAGATTTCCAGCGTGGTGCAGACGAACTCTGCCACCAGCGAGGAGTCCGCCGCCGCCAGCGAGGAGCTGTCCTCTCAGGCCAGCCTCCTCAAGGGGCTGGTGAGCTCCTTCCGCCTGCGGTAAGGAGACGGCAATACATATTGCGCAGAGGCCGGGGAAGCTTCCCCGGCCTTTTTTCTCTATTTTTTCAGGAGCCTCCACAGTGTGGTCCGGCTGATGCCCAGCCGCTTTGCCGCGGCGGTCTGGTTGCCGCCGCTCTCCTCCAGAACCCGGAGGGCCACGTCCTGATTGATCTCCTCCAGCGTCCGGTTCAGGTCCAGGGGCACGGCGGCGTTCTCCGCCCGGAGGGCAAAGGCCCCCACGTGCCGCTCCTTCCGGAGGAGCTGGCGGACGCTTCCAGCGCTGATGGCCTGCCCAGGCGCGGTGACGGCCAGCTCCCCCAGCACCCGGCGGAACTGGGTGTAGTTGTGGGGCCAGGGGAAGCCCTGGAGGAGGTCCATGGCCTCCGGCTCCACGCTGAGAATCTGCCGGGAGAGGTCGGCGTTCAGATAGCTCAGGGAGAGGTTCACCAGGGTGGGAATCCGCTCCGCCATCTGCCGCAGAGGCGGGAGGTAGAGGGAGATGCAGCACAGCTTGTCGGTAAACAGCGTGCCCACGGAGGAAATGTATTCCCCCGGCTGGCACACACAGGAGAAGATCACCCGGTTTCTCCGGCAGACCTCCATCTCTGACAGGACGGCCAGAAGCTGCTGCCGCCGCTCCGGGGAGAGGATGTCGATGCTGGCGAAATAGAGGGTGCTTCCCTCGTCGGAGAGGGGGGAGTTGTGGTGCTCCAGAAGGAAGGTCCAGCTCCGGTCGTTCAGCAGGCTGCAATTGATGGATACCAGGGGGTGGTTCCGCAGGACGCTCCGCATGTACAGCGCGCCCACCATGGATTCCTTGCCGGTGCCGTCCTCCCCCGTCACCATCACGGGGGCGCTGCTTTGGTTGATGCGGGCGATTTCCTCCTGAAAATCCCCGATGGTCCCGGCGAAGCTGAAGATGCTGTCATAGAAGGCGCTTTCCGCCTCCGGCCGGGTGGCGAAGCGGATGCCTACCTGATTGGGGGAGAGGGGGGTTTTCCGGGCGTCCAGAAAGAAGGCGATATAGGGCTGCCCGCCGGAGCTGATCTGCCGGGCCCGGATGGAGTACAGCATTCCGCCCAGGTTCCGGAGGATTCGCCGCTCCGGGTCCTTCCGGGACTCCGGAAGTTCCCTCCGGAGAAGGTCCAGCAGCTCCGGCCCCGGGTCGTTCAGCGTGGAGAGGAAGAGGCTCCCGGCCTGGTCGAAAACCACGGTCTGGCTGATCTGGCCCTGAATCAGCTCCCGGAGGAAGCGGTTCTCCTCCCGGAGGCGCTGCTGCCCGCCGCAGATGAGCAGCGCCTGGTCGAAGGCCCGGCGGATGCTCTCGACGGAGGAGGTGATCAGGAAGGCGTTCATCCCCAGGCGCTTGGCGGTGGTGTTGGCCAGCGTGTCGCAGAGGACGGTCTGGCACTGGTCCTGCTGGAGCTCCAGCAGGATGGGCTCCACCTGGTCGTGGGAACCGTAGGTGTAGATTTCCATCCCCTCTCCCATGACCTCGCACAGCCGCTGGGCGCTCTCGGCGATGTTGGGGGCGGCGATAAAGGCGGTCCGTTCCTGGAGGGTGCCCGCCAGCTTCAAAACCCGGAGCAGGTCGTACATCGTCACCTCGATCTCCACCACGGGCAGGCTCTGGTCCCGGCGGAGCATGACGGCGGTGTCTCCCCGGGAGATGATCACGTCGTAGTTTCCATGGAAATTGGCCCGGGCGATTTCCAGGCCCAGTTCCCGGTCCCCCACGAAGAGGGTCAGGTCGATTTGGGGATAGTCCAGTGCCAGATTGGACATCAGGGCCTTCATGCCCTCGTAGGGAGCGATGCCCAGTACGCGAATTGGTGTGTCCATAAGCCCTCCAAATGCGTTTAAATTTTAAACATATTATACCAAACGCACAAAAAAACCGCAAGGGTTTTTCGGCGTGTTTCAAAACTAAACGATTTGAAGCGCAAAAAAGATTGCTTGAAGGGTGGAATCTTTATAAAATAAGCCCAAACAACGGAAAAACATCTGGAATTATTTGAGTAATTCGCCGGTGCGTAAAACAGAGAAAAATGACAGTTTCAAAATTGGACGAATTCGAGGTGCCGCATGGTAAAGCTGTTGATGATCGCGGATGATTTTACAGGCGCGCTGGACACCGGCGTTCAGTTCGCGGTTCGGGGAGCCAGAACCTGCGTGGCGACGGACCCGGCCTACGACTTCTCCCGGGCCGGGGAGGACACTCAGGTCCTGGTTCTGGACGCCGAGACCCGGCACCTGCCGCCGGAGGAGGCCTATCGGACGGTCTTCCGGGCCGTGAAGGACGCCCTTCAGGCGGGCTTCACCTACATATATAAGAAAACTGATTCCGCTCTGCGGGGCAACGTGGGCGCGGAGCTCACGGCGGTTCTGAACGCCGCCGGGGCGGACCGGCTGGCCTTTTTCCCCGCCCTGCCGAAGATGAACCGGATTACCCGGAAGGGGGTTCACTACATCGACGGCGTTCCCGTGGCGGAGAGCGTGTTTGGGCGGGACCCCTTCGAGCCGGTGACGGCCTCCTCGGTGAAGGAGATTATCGCCGCCCAGTCGGACATTCCGGTGGTGCTCCATGAGCGGGAGGAGACGGACCTCCGCCCCGGCATTCACGTCTACGACGCGGAGAGCGACGATGACCTGCGCCGGGCCGGACGGGTGCTGGACCGGGAGGGGCTGAACCTCTCCGCTGGATGCGCGGGGTTTGCCTCGGTACTGGCGGAGCTGCTGGAGCTGGAGGGGACGCCGCCGGGGATGCCCTATCTGGAGCCCGCCCTGTTCGTGGCCTGCGGCAGCGTGAACCCGGTAACGCTCCGCCAGATAGAAACGGCGGAGGCGGCGGGATTCCCCCGCGTCCGCCTGACGCCGGTCCAGAAGCTGGAACCCTCCTGGCTGGAGACGCCGGAGTGCGCCGCCGCCCTGTCCTCCTGGCTGAAGGCCGCCGGGGAGGAGAAGCGCCTGATTCTGGACGTCAACGATCCGCCGGAGCGGGACGGCACCACCGGGTACGCCCGGGAGCGGGGCCTGACCACCGAGGACCTCCGGGTCCGCATATCCGCCCAGCTGGGCCGCCTGGTTCAACGTATGCTGGACGGGGGCCTGAACGCCACTCTTCTTTGCACCGGCGGCGACACCCTCCTGGCCCTGACCCGGGCCGTGGGCGTGGCGGAGCTGATTCCAGTGTGCGAGCTGGACACCGGTGCGGTGCTGACTGACTTTGTGTATCACGGAAAGACCTATCATATCATCTCAAAATCCGGCGGCTTCGGGGAACCGGACCTGTTTCTCAGACTGGCCCGCTCCCTGGGCGTTGGAGAACACAAGGAGGACGCAGTATGCTGACAAAGTACGAACTGAAAATGCCCCACGCCGTCTACAGCGGCGAGGACGCCCTGGGTCGGATTCCCGAGATTTTCGCCGCCAACGGCGTCAAGCGCCTGGTGGTCTTCACG
Organism: Oscillospiraceae bacterium 38-13; assembly: GCA_041223955.1. Classification (GTDB taxonomy): domain Bacteria; phylum Bacillota; class Clostridia; order Oscillospirales; family Oscillospiraceae; genus Oscillibacter. The sequence goes on from JBCLRG010000002.1 coordinate 169,558, forward strand.
GACAAGGGCATTGAGGGCGCGGGACTGCTGGACTTTCCCATGGCAAAGGTCCGGGAGACCGGCGTGGAGACCGTCATCCTGGACGATCTGCCCGCCGAGCCCTCCTATCTGGAGGCCCAGAAGCTGGTGGACCAGTGCAAGGAGTGCGGCGCGGACTTCATCATGGCCGTGGGCGGCGGCAGCGTCATGGACACCGCCAAGCTGGCCAGCATCCTCATGACCAACGAGTACGGCGTCAAGGAGCTGCTGGATGAGCCCGGCCGGGCCCGGAAGTGCATGAAGACCCTGATGATTCCCACCACCGCGGGCACCGGCTCCGAGGCCACGCCCAACGCCATCGTGGCCGTGCCGGAGAAGCAGCTGAAGGTGGGCATCGTTAACACGGAGATGATCGCGGACTATGTGATTCTGGACGCGGTGATGATTAAAAAGCTGCCCCGGAAGATCGCCGCCGCCACTGGCGTGGACGCCCTGGCCCATGCCATCGAGTGCTTTACCAGCAACAAGGCCAACCCCTTCAGCGACCTCTACGCCCTTCAGGCCCTGGATATGATTCTGAACAACATCGAGCGGGCCTGCGACGACCCGGAGGCCATGGACGCCAAGAACACCATGCTCCTCGCCAGCTTCTATGCCGGCGTAGCCATCACCGCCTCCGGTACCACCGCCGTCCATGCCCTGAGCTATCCTCTGGGCGGCAAGTACCACATCGCCCACGGCGTGTCCAACGCCATCCTGCTGGCCCCGGTGATGCGGTTCAACGAGCCCGCCTGCCGCCCCCTGCTGGCAAAGGCTTATGACCGCTGCCTCCGGGGAGACGCGAAGACTGAGGAGGAGAAGAGCGCCGCCGTCATCCAGCGTCTGGAGGGCATCGTGAAGCATCTGGACATCCCCACCAGCCTCACCGGGTTCGGCGTGCCCAAGGAGGACCTGGAGGCCCTGGTGGCGTCCGGCATGGAGGTCACCCGGCTGCTGGTGAACAATATGCGGAAGGTCACTCCGGAGGACGCCCGGAAAATTTATCAGGAAGTCCTGTAAAGGAATTTTTATAAGGAGCGTGCAACATGAAGCAGCTTGCGATCAAGGGCATCATCCCCCCTGTCATCACTCCCATGAACCCTGAGGACGAGAGCGTCAATATTCCCGAACTCCGCAATCAGATTGAGCGGCAGATTGCAGGAGGCGTCCACGGAATTTTCCCCTTCGGCACCAACGGCGAGGCGTACATCCTCAGCCTGAAGGAGAAGGAGGAGATTCTGGAGGCCACGGTGGATCAGGTGAAGGGCCGCATCCCCGTCTACGCCGGTACCGGCTGCATCTCCACCCGCGATACCATCTACATGAGCAAGCGGGCCGAGGAAATGGGCGCGGACGCCCTGTCCATCATCACCCCCAGCTTCGCCCTGGCCAGCCAGAAGGAGCTGTATGACCACTACTGCGAGGTGGCGAAGCACGTGAACATCCCCATCGTGCTCTACAACATCCCCGCCCGTACCGGCAACAAGCTACTGCCGGAGACCGTGGCCAAGCTGGCCAGGGACGTGGACGTTATCATGGGCGCCAAGGACTCCAGCGGAGACCTGGAGAATCTGAAGGCCTACATCGCCCTCACCCGGGACATCGGCAAGGACTTCGCCGTCCTGGCGGGGAACGACGGCAACATCCTCCCCTGCCTGAAGGCGGGGGGCGCGGGCGGCGTGGCCGGACGGGCCAACCTGTGGCCCGGAACCATCGCCTCCATCTATGACAGCTTTGTGACGGGAGACCTGGAGAAGGCCCAGGCGGCCCAGGACGCCATCGTGGCCCTCCAGCGGGTGTTCCCCTTCGGCAACCCCAACACCATCATCAAAAAGGCCGTGGCCCTGATGGGCTATCCCGTGGGAGACTGCCGCAAGCCCTTCCACTACCTCTGCGAGGAGGGCGTTGAGGAGCTGAAAAAGGTTCTGGAAGAGACCAAGGATCTCTGCTGATAAAACGTAAGGAGGAGCATATATGAACAAACCGATTCTGGGCATCACCATGGGAGACCCCTTTGGCAACGGCCCCGAGATCACCGTCAAGGCCCTGGCGGACAAATCGGTCTATGACCGCTGCCGCCCCCTGGTTGTGGGCGATGTCACCGCCATGGAATACGCCGCCAAGGCGGCCAAAAAGGTCTCCGGCATCGACATGAAAATCCGGGGTATCCAGTCTGTTGGTGAGGCCAACTTTGAGTACGGCGTGATCGACGTGTACGACCTGGGCCTGATCAAGGCCTCCGACATCACCGGCGACGCGGAGAATCCCAAGCCCTTCGGCCTGGGGGCCACCGCCCTGGGCGGCGAGGCGGCGTTCCAGTACGTGAAGAAGGTCATCGAGCTGGCTATGGCCGGTGAGGTGGACGCCACCGTCACCAACGCCCTGAGCAAGGAAGCCATCAACATGGCGGACCACCACTACAGCGGCCACACGGAGATTTACGCCGACTACACCAAGACCTCCAAGTACACCATGATGCTGGCCCATGAGGACCTCCGCGTTGTCCACGTCTCCACCCACGTCTCCCTCCGGGAGGCCTGCGACCGGGTGAAGAAGGACCGGGTGCTGGACGTCATCCGCATCGCCAACGAGGGCTGCAAGGCCATCGGCATCAAGGAGCCCAAGATTGCCGTGGCGGGCCTGAACCCCCACTGCGGCGAGAACGGCATGTTCGGCCGGGAGGAGATTGAGGAAATCCAGCCCGCCATTGACGCAGCCATGGCCGAGGGCATCATCATCCCCGAGAAGAAGCCCACCCCGCCGGACACCGTCTTCTCCAAGGCGCTGGGCGGCTGGTATGATATCGTGGTGGTCATGTACCACGACCAGGGCCACATCCCCCTGAAGGTCAAGGGCTTTGTGTACAACAAGGCCGAGGGCCACTGGGACGCCGTGGCTGGTGTGAACGTCACCTTGGGCCTGCCAATCATCCGGGCCAGCGTGGACCACGGCACGGGCTTCGGCCACGCGGGAGACGGGCACGCCAACGAGCTCAGCCTGGTCAACGCCATGGACTACGGCATCCGCATGGCCAACGCCAAGGCGGAACAATAACAGGTCTTTGTCCGGCGGAGCCGGTGAAGAATAGCGACACAAAAATGTGAAAGGAAGAAATACCATGAAGAAAGTATTTGCTCTCATCCTGACTCTGGCGATGGTGCTGAGTCTGGCCGCCTGCGGCGGCGAAAAGGACACCCCTCCCGCCGATGCCGGCACGCAGTCCGGCGACACCGGCGCCTCCGGCGATACCGGCGCTTCCGGCGATGCCCAGAGCACCGAGATCTCCGGCAGCGTGGACCTGACCTTTGCGGCGCAGGAGGTCGGCACTGCGGCTTATAACTACGCCGCCGCCATCCAGACCGCCATTGTCAAGGAAATCCCCGGCGCCAACATCAGCATCACCACCACCTCTCCCGGCGGCGTGGGCGCACCCATCATCGTCAACGGCGGCGCGCAGTGCGACATCGTCATGTCCAACTCCGCTCCCGCCAAGTGGAGCATGGAGGAAGGCATCCTGGGCAACGGCCCCACCCCCGACATCTGCGCTATCGCCGGCGGCCTGGGCCATGACTTCGTCAACGTCATGTTCACCCAGAAGTTCGTCGACGCCACCGGCATCACCACTGTGGAGGACCTGGTGGCCCAGAAGTACCCTGTGAAGCTGGTCATCAAGACCAACGGCACCTTCGGCGAGCTGGCCGCCGAGAAGGTTTTCGAGGCCCTGGGCGTGACCCTGGAGGACGTGGCCTCCTGGGGCGGCGTGGTTGAGAAGACCGGCGGCGACGCCATCAAGAGCGGCCTTCAGGACGATCTGTACGACATGACCATTGACCACATCGGCGCCGGTCAGGCCAACACCTCTGAGCTCTGCCTGACCCACGACATGTACGACGTCCAGCTGGGCGAGGAGACCATGAAGAAGATGGTGGAGATGGGCTATGACTACGTCACCGTCGAGGCCAACACCTGGAACGGCCAGACCGAGGAGATCAAGACCGTCGGCTCCCAGCAGGTGATTCTGGTTCCCACCAGCCTGGACTACGCTGTGGCCTATCACATGGCCAAGGCCGTCTGCGAGAACAAGGCCGACCTGGCCAGCGCCGTTGCGGCCATGAGCTACTTCGACCCCGAGACCGCCGGAACCCTGACCCTCACCGGCGTGCCCCTGCATCCCGGCGCGGCCGCTTACTATGAGGAGATGGGCTACGCCCACGGCTGAGCGGAAACTCCATAGCGCGGGCCCTCGGGCCTGAGAACCGAAACCCAACAGCCGCCGGGGGAACGAGGAGCAGCGCCCCCGTTCTTCCGGCGGCTGTGTCACACACCATCCACATACACCTGAGGAGGGCTATCGAAATAATGGGAAAGAAACTCGAATGGCGTCAGGCTGTGGCAATCGCGCTGACAGTGATATTCTTCCTGTTCCAGATGTATCTGGCACTGATCAAGCAGCTGCCCACCATGCTCCAGGCGCCCCTGCACCTGCTCTTTGCCCTGGCACTGGTTTATCTCTACAATCCCCCCGATAAGAAGTACCGCAAGAAGCTCCAGAAAGCGAAGGGCAGCGCCGCCACGGAGCAGGAGCTGAACAAATTCGCCTGGTCCCGCTGGATTGACGTGCTGGTGGTTGCCGCCATTGTCTTCCAGCTCTACTATGTGCTCACCCGCTATCAGGCCCTGGTGGACCACGTGCTGTTCATCAGCCCGGTGGACAGCATCGATATCGCCTTCATGGCCGTCACTGCGGTCCTCCTGCTGGAGGCGGTCCGCCGCACCCTGGGCGGCATCCTCTTCGGCTTCATCCTGCTGTTCATCATCTACGCCTGGACGGCGCAGTACCTCCCCGGCATCCTCTACACCCGGGGCAAGCCCGTGGCCGCCATGCTCAAGCAGTTCACCGAGGGCATGACCATGAGCACCTCCGGCATCTTCGGCTCTCCCCTCCAGACCTCCGCCAACAGCCTGTTCTACTTCATCGTCTTCGGTGCGTTCTTCTCCGCCTTCGGCGGCGGACAGCTGCTGATTGACATCGGCATGAAGGCATCCAACAAGGGCTCCGGCGGCCCTGCCAAGGCGGCGGTCATCTCCTCCGGCCTCATGGGCATGATCTCCGGCTCTGCCGTGGCCAACGTGGCCACCACCGGCGTTATGACCATCCCCATGATGAAGAAGGTGGGCTATGAGCCCGAGGAGGCCGGCGCCATCGAGGCCGTGGCCTCCACCGGCGGGCAGGTCATGCCGCCCATCATGGGCGTGGGCGCGTTCATCATGGCGGAGATGCTGGGCATTTCCTACGGCAAGGTGGCCGCCTCCGCCATCATCCCCGCCGTGGCCTATTACTTCGCCGTCTTCGTCCTGGTGGACCGTCTGGCCGCCAAGCGGGCCAGCCGCCTGGACGGCAAGGTGGACACCACCATCAAGGTGGAGCGGAAGATTCTCCCCCGGCTGTACCTGCTGCTCCCCGCCGCGATTCTGGTGGCCTTCATCATCATGGGCGCGTCCCTGATGCGGGCCGGTACCATGGGTATCTTCGCGTGCCTGGTATGCAACATCATCAGCCGCTTTGTAGGTGAGCAGAAGGACTTTGTGGGCCTGAAGGGCATCTGGGAGTGCTGCATGGACGGCGCGAAGCAGGCCGCCGAGATCGCCATTCCCACTGCCGCCTGCGGCATCATCATCAACGTCGTCACCGGCCAGACGGCCCTGGCGACCAACCTCTCCAGCGTCATCAGCGGCCTGGGCACCGAGAACCTGTTCCTGGCCCTGCTGATCGGCATGGTGGGCTGCATGCTGCTGGGCATGGCTCTGCCCACGGTCGCCGCCTATCTGGTGGGCGTCATCCTCTTCGTGCCCTGCATCCGCCCCATCCTCATCGCCGGGGGTATGGCCGACGCCACCGCCAACCTCTGCGCCAACATGTTCGTGTTCTACTACGGCATCATGGCCCAGATCACCCCGCCTGTCTGCGTGGCCTCCTATACCGCCGCAGGCATTGCCGATGCCAACGCCATGAAGACCGGCCTCAAGGGCTTCACCTTCGCCATGGTGGGCTTCCTGGTGCCCTTTGTGTTCGTGTACAATCCGGCCATCCTGCTGGAGGGCAGCCTGGTGGAGATCGCCCTGGGCGCGGCCATGCTGCTGTGCGGCACCTTCTTCCTGGCAGTGGAGGTAGCGGGTTACTTCCACATGGACCTGAACGTGATGGAGCGGGTGCTGTTGTTCATCGCGGCCCTGTGCCTCATCAGCCCGGAGACCATCACCTCCATCATCGGCATCGTGCTGGGCGGGGCCCTGCTGGTGCTGAATTCCGCCCGGAGGAAGAAGGCGGCGGCCGCCTGAGCCCCGCGCGTTTTCCCCCTCAGAACACCGGGGCGGAGCGGCCCGTGGGGGCTGTTCCGCCCCTTCCGTTTTCAACCGCGTACCAACCAGAAAGGATGGATTCTTTATGAAATATCCCGTTCTGCCCGGCCTGACCTATGACGGCGTACTCTATGAGAACCCGGAGATGGGCACCGTGGAGGCGGTCATTCCTCCCGGCGTCCACCCCACCTGCCACTCTCCCGCCACCCTGGAGCTGCCGGACGGCGGCCTGCTGTGCTGCTGGTTTGCCGGGACCTATGAGGGCAGCGCCGACGTGCACATCGTCTGCGCCCGCCTGCCCAAGGGGGCGGACCGCTGGACGGAGCCGGTGGACATCTCCGGCGATCCCGCCCGCAGCGAGCAGAATCCCTCCCTCTTCCTGGGGCCCGACGGGGCCGTGTGGGCCATGTATACCGCCCAGAAGGACCGGGAGGCAGGGAAGGACAACATGCAGTTCACCTCGCAGGTCCGCCTCCAGAAGAGCACGGACGGCGGCGTGACCTGGGGGCCCTATGAGACCATCTTCCCCCGGGAGGGCACCTTCTGCCGCCAGGCCATTCAGGTCCTGTCCAATGGCCGGTGGATTTTCGCCAACTGGCTGTGCACGGATTCGGCGGACGGCCTGTCCGGAGATCCCACGGCCTTCCAGATTTCCGACGATCAGGGAAAAACCTGGCGTCAGGTGGACATGCCCAAGAGCAACGGCCGGGTCCACGCCAACGTGGTGGAGCTGGAGAAGGGCCACCTCGCGGCCTTCATGCGGGACCGGGAGGCGGCGAACATCTACCGCAGCGAGTCCTTCGACTGGGGAGACACCTGGACGGAGCCCCGGCCCACTCCCCTGCCCAACAACAACTCCAGCATCAGCGCCATCCGCCTCCAGAGCGGCCGGGTCGCCATCGCCTACAACCCCACCTGCACCCCGGTGCCCAGCCCCGGAAAGGCGGCGTGGCCGGGCCTGCGGTGCCCTGTGGCCGTGGCCCTCAGCGAGGACGGCGGCCTGACCTTCCCCCTGATTCGCTGGATGGAGCGGGGCGAGGGCTTTGTGGGAGACGAGAACCGGACCAACAACAAGCAGTATGAGTATCCCCACATCATGCAGAGCGCCGACGGGCGGATTCACCTGACCTACGCCGCCTTCACCCGGAAGGCCATCAAATATGTCAGCTTCACCGAGGCGGACGTGCTGGGGGCCAAGCGGGAGACGGTGGGGCTCTACAATCCCACCGCCGCGCAGTCCCGGTAACTTGCAATTTGCCGGGAAATCGGTTACAATAAGGGAGTCCCTCCGGCGTGAGGACGCGTTCCGGCGGACGGAGCGGGCTCCCCGCCGGTGCGCGAGGGACGCCGCCGGTATACGGAAGCGCCTGCCATCCTTCCGGTGGCGGGCGCTTTTCCAGAACAGGAGGATTTTTTATCATGGAGAATACCTTTGAATTGGTTCATCTTGGCATTAACACCCCCAACCCGGAGGAGGCGGAGAAGCTGGCGCGTCTGCTGAGCCTGATGTTCAACCTGACGCCCCGCCATGGCCAGAAGTCCGAGTTCGCCGGGAATTACTTTGAGTGCATGAAGGCACCCTTTCTGGGGACCCACGGCCACGTGGCTATGGCGGCGGAGGACCTGCCCGCCGCAGTGGAGGAGCTGAAGGGGAAGGGCTTTTCCTTCAACATGGACACCGCCGCCTACGCGGAGGACGGCAGCCTGAAGAACGTCTACCTGGATGGGGAATACGGCGGCTTCGCCATTCACATTCTGCAAAAATAACCGCCGGGAGAAAGGAGCGGTAAGATGCTGGAGAGTTTTCTGGTGGCTCTGCGGGTAGTGGTTCCCATGGCGCTGCTGATGGCGGTGGGCGCGGGCGCGCGGAAGGCGGGCTGGATGGACCGCCCAACCATGCGCAGCATGGACCGGCTGACGTTTCGCCTGTTCATGCCGGTGCTGCTGTTCAAGAATATCTATGAGACCGACCTGCCCCGGAGCTTTGCCCCCCGGGAGGCTCTTTTTGCCGTCCTGGCGCTGCTGGTGATTTTCCCGGCGGCGCTGCTCCTGCCGCCCCGTCTGGTAAAGGACTCCGGACAGGCCGCGTCTATGGGACAGGCGATGATACGGACCAACTATATTCTCTTCGGCATCGCCGTGGCGGAGTCCATTTTCGGAGAGGGGAACATAGGGCCCGTGGCCCTGCTGGGTGCGATTGTGGTGCCCATGACCAACGCCCTCAGCGTCATCGTTCTGGAGGTGCGGCGCTCCGGAAGGGCGGAGCCGGGGAAGCTGGCGCTGTCCATCTTGAAAAACCCCATGGTCCTGGCGACGCTTCTGGCGCTGGCGCTCCTGTCGCTGCCCTTCCGCCTGCCGGACCTGCTCTGGGGCGCGGTGAAGGATATCGCCGCCGTCACCACCACGCTGAGCTTTATATCGCTGGGCGTCAGCCTGGACCTGGGAGAGGCCCGGGCCAACCGCCGCCCGCTGCTCATAGGGACGGCGCTGCGGATGGTGCTGGTGCCGCTGGTGTTCCTGCCGCTCTCGGTGGCGCTGGGCTTCCGGGACCAGAGCCTCTGCGCGCTGATGGTGCTCTTTGCGGCCCCCACCGCCGTGGCCTCCTATCCCATGGCGGTTGCCATGGGGGCCGACGGCCCGCTGGCGGGGCAGCTGGTCTGCGCCACGACGGTGCTGTCCGTGTTCACCATGTTCTGTTATACCTTCCTCTTCCGCAGTCTGGGGCTGCTGTGACGGAGGATGGATGCGGCCGTGCGGGGAACCGCGCGGCCGCCGCTTTGTGACAGGCCCGGCTTACGGTCATATGCGGCCTTTCCCCGCTTTCCGGTTGACAAGCATAGGCGTTGCGCTTATACTGGACATAAGTATTCAACAGAGGAGAGTGAATTTTATGGAGCTGACTTTGAACAGGGCCGTGCTGGGCGTGGAGCTTTCCGGAATCCGCCGGTTTACGTTTCTGGTGCGGGATACTCCCGGCGCCTGCGCCCTGACCATTGGCGAGCCGGACCAGAATACCCCCGACGCCGTGAAGGAAGCCGCCAAGGCCGCCCTGGACGCCAACGATACCCACTATCCCCCGGGAAACGGATATCCCTACATGCTGGAGGCAATCTCGAAATATGAGGAACGGGCCCACGGCCTCCGCTATTCGCCCGAGGAGATCATCCTGACCATCGGGGCCACCGAGAGCCTGTTCATCGCGCTCTCCACGGTGCTGAACCCGGGGGACGAGGTCATCATTCCGACGCCGGCCTTCAGTCTCTATGAATCCATCACCCACCTGTGCCATGGCACGGCGGTGGCGCTGCCCACCGAGGACCATCATTTCCAGATTGACCCCGACGCGCTGCGCGCCGCCATCACGCCGAAGACCAAGGCCATCATCCTCACCTCGCCGAACAATCCCACCGGCTGTATCTACACAAAGGAAACGCTGGACGCCGTCCATGAGATTTTGAAGGACAAGCCCATTTTTGTCATCTGCGACGATGTGTACCGGGCGCTGACCTACACGGATACATACCACAGCTTCTCCGAGTACCAAGACATGCGGGACCGGATTATTGTGGTGCAGAGCTTCTCCAAGCCCTACGCCATGACCGGCTGGCGGCTGGGCTACTGCATGGCGGACGCCCCGATTCGGGACCGGATGCAGATTTTCCACCAGTACTCCGTGGTGTCCGCCCCGGCCTTTGTGCAGCCCGCCTGTGTGGCGGCGCTGGAGTCCGACACCGCGCCGGTGGCGGAGCTGTTCCGCAAGCGCCGGGACTATGTGTACAAGCGCCTGACGGACATGGGACTGGAGGTTCAGAAGCCGGAGGGAGCCTTTTACATGTTCATCAACATCCGCAAGTTCGGCATGGACTCCCTGACCTTCTGCGAGAAGATGCTGAAGGAGGGCCTGGTGGGCCTCATCCCCGGCGTGTATTTTGGGACGGAGGGCTACATGCGCCTCTCCTACTGCTACTCCGACGAGGATTTGAAGGAAGGGCTGGACCGGGTCGAGCGCTTCATCGGCACGCTTTGACCGAGCCCCGTCCCCGTGCGGGGCGGCAAAACGGGAAGATATTCGGAAAACACGAAAATATTAAGGAACGGCGCGGCTCAGGCCGCACCGTTCCTTTTTTCGCTCACCGTGCATCGCTGTGCCGGACCCGCTTGATGGTCCCCCAGGTTCCTTTGTTTTTCCGGTAACTGAGCAGAGCGCTCAGGCGGATAAAATCGAAGACGAACCGGAAAAACACATTTTCAATCGGGCACATAATGCAGGCCCGGAATACATCCTGCCGGCTAATCCGGATATTCTGTGTATAGATTCTCTGGAAAAAGGCCGTAATGGTCAGGATGGAGCTGTAAACCGTGAACAGCAGGAAGAACTGGATCATGAATTTCACGTTGAGCAGGCCCGCCAGCGCCGCCCCGGCCGCCGCGGCCAGACCCAGCACCTCAATAATGGGCGAATACAGCTCATAGAGCAGGTAGTAGAGATAGGAGACCGTGCCCACCATTCCGAACCGGGACTTCAGGAACATGAAGCGGTAACGCGTGATGCACTGAAAGAGACCGATATGCCACCGGCGGCGCTGCCGGAAGAGGTCCGGCAGGGTGGAGGGGGCCTGGCTCCAGCACACCGCGTTGGGCTCATACCGGATGGAATACCGCTCCAGATTGTTCCGGCAGTAGGCGTGGAGCTTGGCTACCAGCTCCATGTCCTCGCCCAGCACGTCCGTGGCATAGCCTCCGGCGGCGATGACCACGTTCTTTTTGAACAGCCCGAACGCGCCGGAGATGATCAGGTTTCCATTGAAGCCGTCCAGCAGAATCCGGGAGGCCAGGAAGGACCGGTCATACTCCATAACCTGCATGCTGGTCAGGAAGTTCCAGGGCAGGTGATAGCTCAGGTTCCGGTGGGCAACGCCCTTGCCCTCCGGGTTGAACCGGATGCACTGGGCCACCCGGATCAGGCCGCCCACCGCTACCACGCCGTCATCCTCCATGACCGGCTGGACAATGCGCTCCAGGGAGTCCCATTGAAGCACGGAGTCCGCGTCGATGCAGAGGAAATAGGGGTACTGAGAGACGTTGATTCCCGCGTTCAGCGCGTCGCCCTTCCCGCCGTTCTCCTTCCGCAGAAGTGTCAGCCGGACCCGGGAGTCCGGGGCCTCATAGACGGACTGGATGGGCTTGCAGGGGATGCTCAGCCGGAAGGGACGGTGCACCTCCCGCATGTGGAAGTGGTCAATCAGCACCTGGCTGGTATTATCGCCGGAGCCGTCGTCGATCACAATCACCTCATAGAGCTGGTAGTCCAGCTCCAGCAGGGACTGCACATTGTCCAGAATCGTAACCGCCTCGTTGTGGGCGGGCACCAGAATGGAAACGGGGAAGTAGAAATCGTGCTTCAGCTCGTTTTTGATGGCGCGCATCCGCTCCAGATGGTAGAGCCGCCAGGCCCCCATTGCCACGGACAGGAACAGGTAGGAGGCGTAGAGCAGGAGATACAGCAGGAAGAAGACCTCGACCCACCGCAGAATTTGATAGATCACTTCGTTCATACCGTCGCCAGCGCCTCCCTTTCCTTGTCTTTCTCCGGGGCGGCGGGCTGGGTCCCGAGGACGTATTCCAGCATCTCCGACGCGAACCGGTCCCCGCCGGAGCCGGTCTGCGCCTCCTCCCAGGTGACGCCCATGGACTTCAGGGACCGGGCGGCGTTCTGCCGGACGTGCCAGTTGGGGCTGTGAAGGGCCGCCCGCAGGGCCTGCCGGGTCTCGCCGTCCGGATAGGACGCCAGGGACCCCGCCGCCGCGATGGCAAGCTCCCGCCGTCCCTCCGTCTCCCCCTTCAGCAGCTCCAGAAGCACCGGCTTTGCCTGGGGGATGGCGTGGCGGCGGAAATACCGCACCAGCGCGAACAGCGTCCCGGCGGGAAGGGGATCCGCCTCCAGGGCGTGCAGGAAGTCGTCCGCGAAGCGGTCCCCCTCCAGGGCGTCGGCAAAGCGGATGATTCCCACGTGGAAGCACTCCGCCAGCTGCTCCCGGCGGCTCCAGAGCCGTTCGGCCAGGGCGCTTTTCTCCCCCTGAAACCGGCTCAGCCCGTCGGACAGAAGCCTGGGGTCGTGATACCAGTCCCGCTGGCTCAGGAAGACAAAGGCGTGCTCCACCGACTGGATGTTCCCCAGGGCGTAGAGGGCGTTGAGCACATTTTCCCGGCTGTAGATGGTGGAGCCGTCCAGGAAGCTCAGAAGCCGCTCCAGCAGCGGGTCCCCCTGGTCCCCCACCGGGGGATAGAAGGACGCGGCCACATAGGCGAAGAATGCCTGCTCCATGGCGGATTTCCCTCCGTACTCCTCCGCGAGCTCCAGGACCATCCGGCGGTTCTCCCGGAAAAACGCCGCCGCTTCACCCGGCTGCTCCTGATTCCGGGCCTCCATCGCCTCATAAAAGGCCATGAGCTCCTCGACCCGCCGCAGCCGCCGGAGCAGCTCTGGGGAGTCCCATACGGGAGCGCCCTCCGCGAAGCTGGACAGGAAGGTTTTCCAGTGCTGGACTCTCCGCTGCTGCTTCCGCCGGACTCTGCCGGAGCGGAAGATGTACAGCAGGTTGAACACCAGCAGAACGACGCAGATGAAGATGTAAAAGTAAATGACGGTCCTAACCGGCAGCCGCATATTCACCGCCTCCTTTCCAATACGCCTGCAGCATGAAGTAGCTGTCCTTCAGCCGCTCCCGGTACGTCAGGCTCTTCCAGCCCCGGACCGGAAGGGCCTCCATGGGAATCTCCCCGCCGCCCCGGGCGGCCCCGACCCAGAGCTCCCGGACCGGCCGGAACTCCACGCCGTAGTGCTGGTAGTAGTCCCGGTGGACCTGCATGGAGGCGGGGGAGCCCACATTCAGCAGCAGCCAGGGGAGGCGGATTTCCACACATCCTTCCCCAAAGCAGAAATCCGCCAGGGAGTTGAAGTCCGCGGACCGGCTGTCCCCGTTCCCGTGGACCAGCCTTCCGGTCTCCCAGACTCCCAGACGCTGGAGGGTCCGGGTCTCCGGGGTCAGGGTGTCCACCAGCAGGGGGTTCTGCACCGCCATGCCCAGGGGCACGAAGGCGCCGCCCGCCTCCGGGAAGTCCAGAAAGGGATCGTCTCCCTGGGTCTCATACAGGAACCGCTCCCGCAGAGGGTCATACCGCTCCTGTACCAGCAGGCGGCTGCCGTCCGTTCCGTCCAGGCAGAGGAGGAAGTCCGCCTCCCGCTGGAAGGTCAGGCCGGGACTGGCGCAGACGCGGCTCCCCGCCTCGGGGGAGACATCCAGCGGCAGATAGACCGGTTCCTCCCGGCTCACGCCCTCCAGCAGGAGATAGAGCCCCTCCGCGTCATAGCGGGCGGACAGCCGCAGGCCGTCCCGCTCCAGGAGAAGGTCTTCCGCCGTCCACTCGGAGGGGTCTCCGTCGGGGACGCAGACGGCCTCCTCCCCGGGGGCAAAGGCCATCAGGCCAAAGCTCTGGTCCGCCGTCTGCAAATCGTGCCAAAGGTAATGCTCCGAGGGAGCCGCCGCGAAGGCGGTGTTCCAGCTTCTCCGGTCCCATTCGTCCTGCCAGGTGGAGACAAAGCCCCCGGCCCAGCCGCCGGACTCCAGCGTCCGGCTGACTTCCACCAGGCGCCGTCCCTGCTCCGCCTCGCTCAAGGGAGGCTGGTCCAGTACAACCGCGCCCCGGCTGGTGGAGAAGCCGTAGCCCGCCGCCAGCACCGGCATGGTGTGATACCGGCCCAGCAGGGTCAGATATCCGCCATAGGCCTCGCCGGTGGGCAGACCCGCCAGGAGCGGAGCCAGCTCCCGCTTCTGAGCGGCGGAAAGGTACTCCGAGAAAGAGCCGCAGAAGTCATAGAGCCGGTAGGCGGCAAAGCGCCCCGCCTCCATGGCGGGCAGGGGCACGATGTGCTCCGGGTCTATCTGGGCGTGCTTTTCCAGCTGGCGGGCGTAGACCTCCTCGTACTCCAGGAAGTCGCAGGAGGGGTCGCAGAGGAAGCCGATGGGGCGCTGCGCGCCGTACTTGTCCGTCTCATAGGCGGCGATTCCGTCCATGACCCGGGCCATTGCCGCCTCAAAGGGGGTGGCGTTCTCCGAGGTCTGGAAATAGGTCCCCTGATAGACGCCGGAGCGGATAGCGCTGTGATCGGTATAGGAAATGGTGTCCGAATACCACTCCGTCCCCACCAGGAAGCCCACCACCCAGGGAGAGATGTCCCGCCGGTAGACGCCGCCGCTCCGGATTCCCGCCGCCGGGAGGTCCTTCCGCCCGTGGACGATGTCCACCAGGGCCCTGCCGTCCTCCAGCAGGGAATCCAGGAAGCCGGAGGTATAGGCGTCCTTGGAACCGCCGCCCACCGCGTCGCTGACGCTGGTGCCCTGGAGCAGGTACAAGGGCTGGTCGTGATGGGTGTTGTAGATGTAAAACGCATTGTAAAAATCGTCGTTCATGATGCTGGTGGCCCGGACGGCGTTGGCACCCATTTCCCCAATGGCCTGGAACCACCGGAGGTAGTCCGCCTCCGCGGCGTCATAGGCGGTGGCGTAGTGCCCCGGCAGGCTGGCGGACACGTCCACGCCCCGCAGAATCAGGGGGGCGTAGTCCTGCCCGTCCCAATACCGGAGCTCCGTGGCCTCGGTTCGGAAGGGGAGGTCCGGAGAGGTGTTCCCGCCGGTGGGCAGGTAAAAGCCGCGGTAGAATACCGCCCAGTAGAGCCCAACGAGTACCGCCAGGAGCAGAAGGGCCGTTCCCAAAAATCGTTTCATCTCGTTTCCTCCTAACCCAGCATTTGGTTGGCAAATCGGGAGGGGTGGCAGTATTGCAGCAGGGAGTCAATGTGTTCGTCCATCCACCGGCCCCGGTCCACGATATAGTCCATCATCCACTCCACCGCCTCCTCATAGCTGGAGGGGTTGACCTCCCGCAGGGTCTCGCCGGTGAGGGGGTCAGGCCGCCGGCGCTCATAACTGGTCAGCCGTTCCGGGTCAAACGTGTAGCCCCAGACAGAGAAGTTGCGGTCTATGGCGCTGCCCAGCCACGCCTCGACCTCCTTTTCATAGGCCACCAGGCGGTCTTCGGAGAGGACGCCCCGGCGCAGCTGGCGGTAGCGGGAGATCACCTGCTCCACAAAGTCCCCGTCCTGCATCAGCTTGGCGTACCAGCCGCGCTGAGACAGCAGAAATTCCCGGCTGGAGATGGGGGTAAAGAGGTTGTCGAAGGCGTTGTTGTAATCCCATACCGGCCCTATTGACAGCTTCCCCCGGACATCCCGGTAAAAATAGGTGGAGTTTTGGAATGCGTCATTGATGCCAAAGAACTCCATGAGAATGTAATAGTTGACAAAGGAATCCACATCCAATTCCTGCTGCCAGATATCCGCTCCGCTCAGCATCTCGGTGGAATACAGTATTCGCTCCGCATTGCTGTAGTCCGCCTGCACATAATGTTTCACCTGCTGGGTCTGATTGCGGATTCCCGGATACAAAAGTTCCAAATGCCGCAGAGGCTCCATCCGGTAGGAGTAGAGGCTGAAATTGTCCAATTCTTTTTCCAGAGCCGTATGCTGCTCAATCCGGACCAGGTAGCTCAGCACCGGGTCCCCCGGGGTATACTCCCGCAGGTCCAGCCGGTTTTCATCCACGTCGATGGTCTCCATCAGGAGATAGACGCCCTGATACTCCCCGTCCAGAAGGACCTCGCAGAAGCGCGTATCCGGAACCCAGGTTCCCATCACCTCCGCCGAGAGGTTCATGCATATGTAGTTGCGCATCAGCGTCTTGTCCAGGAATGGGCCGTGAAGGGACCATTCCCTGCCGCTTTTCATCCCCAGAAGCCCCATCTGCCGGGATACCAGGGGATCGTCCTCCTCCACGGTCCGAAGGCGGAAATTTCCCTTGGTGAACCACCGGGAGCTGTTGCCCCGGTAGCGAAAGAGGGCGGTTCCCTCCTCGGTGGGAGAATCGTCGCCGTGATGCCGGACGCCCTCCTCGGACACGGCGGAAAACTGGACCAGGATTTCTTCCTCCCCCAGGTCCCCCGTGTAATAGCCCGCCGTTATGCCGTCTGGGCCCTCATAGGGCCTGCCCGGGATGGTCTGCCCGCCGGTCTCAATGCGGAGGATGGGCAGGTGGGTGCACAGCGCGCCCTCTCCGCCGCAGGCTTCACAGGGCCCCAGGGCTTCCTCCGGCGGCTGTTCCCGGTGCTGCTGGGACCGGAGCACGCCGGTCCGGTCCCCCAGGTCCTGAAAAAGGATAGACAACAGCAGGACGAACACCGCCAGCCCCGCCATTGTAACGATACCGCGCCGCATGGCCGTCACCCGCTGATTTCATCGCTCTGGGTCACGGTGTTCACATATTCGGTACCCCCCAGAGCGTACAGGGCATCGGAGATGTCCGTGTCCTTCTGGTAGTTCATCTGCCAGATCTTCCGGGGCATTTCATAGATCAGCTCCACATGCTCCGCCGTGGTGTTGCGCACCCGGAGAAGGGCCCGCTTGTTGAAATAGGAAAACACGGTCTGCTCCATACCGGCGCTCTGCTCCCGCGCGCCCCGGATGATCAGCAGGACGCGGTTCTCGTTCCGCACCCGGCCCAGGACCAGCAGCACCAGGAACACCATCGCCGTGCCCACACCGGCCACCAGATAGTCTCCCACGCCGCAGCAGATGCCCACAATGATGGTCCAGAAAATATAAGCGGTGTCCCTGGAATCCTTGATAGCCGTACGGAACCGCACAATGGACAGCGCGCCCACCATGCCGAGGGACAGGGCGATGTTGTTTCCGATGACGGTCATGACGGTGGCGGTAAGGATGGTGAGGGACACCAGGGATACGTTGAACTTTTTGCTGTAGGCCGTTCCGGCGTGGGTGTACCAGTAGGACACGTAGATAGCGATGCTCAGGATTGCCGAGGCCGTAATGTGCAGTACAATTTCCTGCGTGGTGAGGGTCCCGCTCTCCGCGATGAGCTGTGCAAGATACTCTCTCATGATGTTGTCTCCTTATTAAAAATTGAAGTGTTTGCCCACCGTCCGGCTCAGGCAGTATTTGCTGACCGACAGCTCGCCGGAGGCGCAGCCGCTGAGCATATCCTTGATGTAGCTCAGCAGGAAGCCGTTGTATTTCACCTCCAGCACCACCAGGGAGGTGTCCTGAAGGGGGTATTGGGGAAGCGCTCCGTCGAAGATGCCGAAATTGGTCTCCGTGCCCACAATGTGGTGGTCAAAGGTCACGCGGATTTTGTTCTCCCTGGCGATAAAGGCCCTCCGGCGGTATTCCACCACGGAGCAGGGCCGGTAGCCGTGGATGCTCATGACGGCGTAGCACTCCTGGGCCAGGGGCTCCCGAAGAGCCAGCAGCCCGCTGTAATCCCCCTGGGTCAGGCGGGCCGCCGTGTCTCTGGAGAGGCGGAGGGAGCGCTTTTTCTGGAGATTCGCCTCCTTCTGCTTGACCTCCAGCAGGGCGAAATCGCTGTCCGGGCCGTAGCACCGGAGACGGATTTTCCGCCGGAGGACCACGCCGTCCACCTTCTCCTGGAAATCCCGGTCCTCCAGGGAATCAAAGTAGAGGGAGCGGATGGGGTATCCGTCTCCCCGGTTGTGGGGGTCCTCCAGCATGAATCTGGCTAAGTTCCCGCTGTGAAAATAGTACTCCGGCAGACCGATCAAAAACTTTTTCTCCTGCCTCAGAACCTCGTTCACTTTTTCAGCACCTCCTTCAGAGCCCGGTAGTCGTGGTAGGCGATGGAGATCGCCTGCCCAGGATAGGCCTCCAGCACGCCGGCGTAACTCTTTTTCAAAGCGGCGAGGCCCGAGTTATAATAGGTGTTGATCTCCTTCACACCGCGCCCGTCCGCCTTTTGCAGTTCGTAGATGGTAATGATCCCCTTTCCGTGTTTTTGCGCCAGTTCCGTCTCTGTGATAATGTTCTTGATTTCCGCGCCGCGGTAGTAGTTCATCACGGCGATGCTGTCACAGCCGTTTTTGATCAGTTCCTCCAGCCCGCTCACCTGTCCCTTTTTGTCGTAGTACCAAGGAATACAGACGATGACCTCCAGGTCAAACTCCTGCGCCAGGGCGTAGGCCTCCTTCATCCCGGAGACAAAGCTGTCCATAACCTTGCCGGGATTTTTGTCCCACTCCTTCAGGGTATAGGGCTCCACGTCCAGCACAATCCCCGCCAGCCGGGGAATGGTCTCCCACTTTTCGCCGTCCTTCTTTCGCCGCTCCAGGAACTTCCGTTCAATCCGGCGGTTGTAGGCGGCGGCCTCCTCCACGGCCTCACAGAGCTTGTCTCCGCTGGGGTCCAGGCCCCATTTGGGGTCTCCGGTCAGGTAATAGGCCGTGATGCCCTCCTTCATGGCGGATTCCACAAAAATGGACATCTGCTCCTGGCGGCTGTTTTTGCTGGAGAAGTTCTGGTACAGCACCGTCAGCTCCTGCTGCTTCATCAGCTCAAACAGCTCGCCGTCCGTCTTGTTGACCGTCTCCGCGCTCCATGAGAAAAGCCCGGCGCCGTGAGGAAACGGAGGCGGCTGGCCCTCGGACTCGGAGGCGCACACGGGAGTGCCCAGTGAAAGCGCCGTGCATAGAAGCACAAGGAGGCGGGCATATCCCGGCAAAGCTCCGGAGCGTTTTCGCCGCCTGGGGCGGAACCGGTGATATATGTTCGGAAATCTGCTCATTTCGCACACGCAAAAAGTACCCCCTTTAGGGCTGTGTTTCTTTACCGGCGCAGAGGTTTTAAGGTCGCTCCACGCTTGAAACGACAAAAATGCGTACTTTTCTGTCAGCATTTTTGGGCCATGAAAAATTATGGAAAGGCTCTTGTAAACTGGCGTTTTTTGTGTTATTATTTTCAAAATCGCCAGAATCAGAACCTGAATTTTCTTGTTGAAATGTGTACTTTTCTGAAAGACAGCTCCGCATTCAAAAAATTTCAGGAAGGTATTGAAAAACGATGCTTTTTGTGGTATTCTTAAAAAACATGCAATAAAGACCTGTGGTTGCAGAAAAGTACACATTCCTGTAAATCCGGCTCTTTTAAAACACCTGGGCCTTTTCGTAAAGCTCCGCCCGGTAGCGGAAGGTGGACAGCGGCATCCCGCATTCCTTCGCCGCCGCCGTGCCGGTGATTGCTCCGGCCTTCCACCGCTGGTAGGTGCTGCGGTAATTCTCCGGCAGCGGCCTGGGCGGCCTGCCGAACCGGACGCCCCGGGCCTTTGCCGCCGCGATGCCCTCCGCCTGCCGCTGGCGGATGCTGGTGCGCTCGTTCTCCGCCACGAAGGACAGGACCTGCAAAACAATGTCGCTGAGGAAGGTTCCCATCAGGTCCTTGCCCCGGCGGGTGTCCAGCAGCGGCATGTCCAGAACGACGATGTCGATTCTCCGCTCTTTGGTGAGAATCCGCCACTGGTTCTGGATTTCCTCATAATTGCGCCCCAGCCGGTCGATGCTCTTGATATAGAGCACATCGTCCGGCCTCAGTTTTTTCACCAGCTTTTTGTACTGCGGACGGTTGAAATCCTTGCCGGACTGCTTGTCCGTAAAGATGTTCTGCTCCGGGACGGACATCTCCCGGAGAACCATAAGCTGCCGGTCCTCATTCTGGTCGCGGGTGCTGACCCGGACATAGCCATATGTATTGGAAATGGTTATCGTGCCTCCTTTCAATGCTGCGGGAATCCGTTTTTTGGGACGCTTTGTCCAAATAATACCGTAATCCGGCCGCTCCGGCCAGCTTCGGATTTTTCGGGGCCCGGAAGCCGGAGAGGAGGGGCCTTGTGGAAGTGAACAAAGATTTGCGCCGTTTTTTGGCGGCATGGGGCGCAGGGCTTGAATTTACAGGAAAAGGGAAGGGCGCGCCCGGCGGAAGATTTCAGAATTTCTCTTGACAAGTTTAGGCGGAATCTGTATAATAACGATGTTGACGCCATATGATATGGCCCTTAAAGTATCCTGGAGATAGCCGGATACCTCGGAGGGAGGGAAAATATAGATGTCTGAGATCCATGTGAAGGAAAATGAATCCATCGACAGCGCACTGAAGCGTTTCAAGCGCAGCTGCGCCAAGGCCGGCGTCCTGGCCGAGGTTCGGAAGAGAGAGCATTATGAGAGTCCTAGCGTGAAGCGGCGCAAGAAGTCTGAGGCCGCTCGCAAGAACAAGAAGCGCTACTATTAATCGTTGCGCGGACAAAATGCAGCACAAGAAAGACGGCATGGTTATCCATGCCGTCTTTTTGCGCCGTGCCGGAAAAAGGCGTTTTTTCGGGAAACGCTGGGCCGCCCGGCGGAGAATTCCAAAACGGCGGAAAATCCCAAATTTCCCTATTGACATTTGTCCCGGTTTCCTGTAAACTAAGGTGCGTTGTAAAGTTCTGCGGCTTTACATGGCGGAAGGGGGCCCTCCTTTTGAAGAATCAGACCTATCGCATGACGATGCTCTTCGATTTTTACGGCGAGCTCCTGACACCCCGGCAGAAGGAGTTTTTCGACCTCTATTATAATGAGGACCTCTCCTTGGGCGAGATCGCGGAAAACGCGGGCATCTCCCGCCAGGGCGTCCGAGACGTCATCGTCCGGGCCGAAGCCGCCATGCAGGAGGTGGAGGACAAAACCGGCATCATCCGGCGCTTCCTCACCCGGGGCGCCCATCTGGACGCCATCACCGGGGCCGCTGCGGAAATCGCCACCCTGAATTACCGGCATTATGAGGACCGCCGTCTGGCGGAGCTGGCGGAGCTGATCCGCCGGGAGGCCGACGCGCTGAAGGATTGAGTATATGGCATTTGAAGGATTGACCGAAAAACTGAACGCCGCCTTTAAGCGCCTCCGGGGCAAGGGCCGCCTGACGGAAAGCGACGTCCGGGAGGCCATGCGGGAGGTCCGCCTGGCCCTTCTGGAGGCCGATGTCAGCTATAAGGTGGTCAAGGACTTCGTGGCTAAGGTCACGGAGCGGGCCGTGGGCACGGACGTGCTGGACAGCCTGACCCCCGCCCAGCAGGTGGTGAAGATCGTCAACGAGGAGCTCACCGGCCTGATGGGGGGAGCCAACGCCCGGATTACCATGGCCAACAGCGGGCCCACCGTGGTGATGATGGTGGGTCTCCAGGGCGCGGGCAAGACCACCACCACCGCCAAGCTGGGCGGGCTGATGCGGCGGCAGTACCAGAAGCGGCCTCTGCTGGCCGCCTGCGACGTGTACCGCCCCGCCGCCATCGAGCAGCTGAGAGTCGTGGGCGGGCAGATGGATCTGCCGGTCTTTGAGGAGGGTCAGGGCGACCCGGTGAAGATCGCGGAGAACGCCGTCCGCCACGCCAGGGACCATGGAAACGACATGGTGTTCCTGGACACCGCCGGACGGCTCCACGTGGACGAGTCCCTGATGGACGAGCTGAAGCGGATGAAGGCCGCCGTCCATCCCCATGAGATTCTGCTGGTGGTGGACGCCATGACCGGCCAGGACGCGGTGAACGCCGCCTGCGCCTTTGACGAGGCCCTGGGCATCGACGGCGTCATCCTCACAAAGCTGGACGGCGACGCCCGGGGCGGCGCGGCCCTCTCCATCCGGTCGGCCACGGGCAAGCCCGTCAAGTTCGCGGGCACCGGCGAGAAGCTGGACATGATCGAGCCCTTCCATCCGGACCGCATGGCCTCCCGCATTCTGGGCATGGGCGATATGCTGTCCTTCATCGAGAAGGCGGAACAGGCCTATGATGAGAAGCAGGCCGCCAAGCTGGAGGAGAAGCTCCGGAAAAACCGCTTCACCCTTCAGGATTACTATGAGCAGCTTCAGCAGCTGAAGAGCATGGGCGACCTGAGCCAGCTGCTGGGCATGATGCCCGGAGGACTGGGCAAGCAGCTTCAGGGGGCCAGCATCGACGAGAAGCAGATGGCCCACACCGAGGCCATCATTCTCTCCATGACCCCCCAGGAACGGGAGACCCCCCAGGTGCTGAACGCCAGCCGGAAGAAGCGCATCGCCGCAGGCTGCGGGCTGGAGGTGGTGGACGTGAACCGCCTCCTGAAGCAGTTCGAGATGATGCAGCAGCTCACAAAGCAGATGAGCCGGGGCCGCATGCCCCAGATGGGGATGAAGCAGGGCGGAAGGCTCCACGGCTTTGGCCGGAAGAAGCGCTTCCGCTGAGACGGCCCCTTGACACGGTTTCAACCGTATAGGTGAAATATATATAACATCCATCAAAATATTTTGGAGGTACAACAGCATGGTTAAGATCAGACTGCGCCGCATGGGCGCGAAGAAGGCCCCCTTCTACCGCGTTGTGGTGGCGGACTCCCGGTTCCCCCGGGACGGGCGCTTCATTGAGGAGATCGGTACGTACAACCCCTGCGTGTCCCCCGCCGACATCAAGATCGACGCGGAGCGTGCCCAGGCCTGGATCAAGTCCGGTGCGCAGCCCACCGACACCGTCAGAGCTCTGCTGAAAAAAGTGGACGTCCTCTGATTCGGAGGGCGGCTCATGAAGGACTTGCTGCTCTATATCGCCAGAAACCTGGTTGACAATCCCGACGCGGTTTCCGTCACGGAGACCGCTTCCGGAGGTCAGGAGCTGACTCTGGAGTTGCGCGTGGCCCCCGAGGACATGGGTAAGGTCATCGGGCGGCAGGGCCGCATCGCCAAGGAGATTCGGACCGTGGTCCGTTCCCGCGCCCAGCGGGAGGGCGTGAAGGTTTCCGTCGATATCATCGACTGAGCAAAGCGGCCTTTTCGGAGGCTGAAAACAGGACCGGCGTGGAATTGCTCCACCGCCGGTCCTGTTGTGTTCTTATCTGTTCTTATCGGAAGAGCCGCCGGACATCCACCCCTTCGCTCCGGCCATGGGTGAGCAGGGCCTGCGCCCAGGGGAGGGAGAGGCTGTCCCGGGTGTCCCGCAGCAGGGCCCCGGCGTCTCCAGGGTCCCGGACCATGCCGTTGATGTACCGGCGGACGCCGAGCAGGCTGGTCTGCTCCAGCCGGTTGTACAGCGCGCTGTAAGCCTCCTGAATCTGGGCCACCCAGCGGCGGTCCGCCTCAATGGCCGCCTGAGCGGCCTTGGCGGCCTCCCGGGTGGCGATGGAGAGCCGGTCGAGCCCCAGAGCCTTGGAGGAGAGGCGGAACTGGGGCAGGGTGACGGACTCTTCGCCCATTTGCAGCGCCACGCCCTTCCGCTCCGAGAGGCGGGCCCTGCCGATGTCCGCGCCGCCGGAAATCTGCACCTTCCCGCAGCTGCCGAAGAGGCAGGCCCCGATGTCCGCGCCGGGGTCCCCGCCCTGGGCCTTTAGAATCCGGGCGGTTCCGGTGATGAAAATGTCGCCGCAGTTTCCCTGGACGCCCGCACCGATGGCGGCGGCATGCCCGGAGGCCAGAGCGGTGACGGCTCCGCCCCGGATGCGGATGTCCCCCGCCGGGGCCCCAAGGCCGCCGCCGATTCCGGCTCCGCCGCCGCTGCCGCCGGTGGAGTGCACCGTGCCGCCCAGAATGAGAATCTCCCCCATGGAGCCCCGTTTTCCCGCGCCGACACCGGCCCCGCCGCCGGTGCCGCAGGCGGTGACTTCGCCGCCCTGAATTGAAATCCGGCTGGTCCGGTCCCGGCCTCCGCCGCAGTCCCGGCCGATGCCCGCCCCGCCCCCGGCGCCGCAGGCGGACAGAGTCCCGGCGGGGTTCCGGCTTCCGCTCCGGGCGTCGGGGCAGTCGATGCGCAGGACCGCGCCCTCGCCCAGGGTGATGCCCGCGCAGCCCTCGCCGCTGGAGAAGGCGTTGCCCGTGCCGCTCCGCAGCAGCAGCGTCACCCGGTTTCTCCGGCCCAGGTCAAAGGCCCGCCCGGAAGACACCCGGCACACCACGCCGTTCAGCGTCAGCTCCAGGGAACCGATTTCGTCCTCCAGGACCATCCTGCCGCTGAAGGGCCTTTGCTCCGCGTCGACGCCCTGGCCGCCGGAGACGGCGGACACCTGGTCCGAGAGAATCCGCAGGGTCTGGACGCCCTCCTCATATACCCAGTCCTTCCCCTCCTCGCCGCCGGTGACGGTAAAGGGGTTGGGGTACATCTCGACCTCCTCGAAAATCCGGGCGTGCCGGTTCCAGTGGAGATAGGCGTACCGGGTTTTGACGCGCCCGGAGGCGTCCTTGCCCCGGATGATTACGGCCTGAATGGGGGACCCGTGAGAGGGGTCCTCTTTGGACAGCCACAGACGGGCCAGCTCCGGGCGGGTACCGTTGGAGAGGAGCATCCGGGCCTCCCGCCCGGCGGCGGTCATGGAGGTTATGGCGCTCCAGCCCGGCAGCAGCGTCTTCCACAGGATGTCATAGGGAGACAGGGGCTTTCCGGCGGAGCTGCGGACCTGGGCGGCCTGTGCCGCCAGAGATACGGGGCCGTCCAGCACCACGGGGATTTCCAGGGCCCCGGGGACGCCGCCGGAGGGCCCCCGTACCGCCACCGCGCCGCCGGTCAAGTGCAGGGTGTTGGTCTCCCCGCCCCGGAGAGTGCCCAGACGCAGCAGGCCGGTGCCGTCCAGCGTCAGGACCGCCCCCTGACGGAGGGCCAGCGTTTCCAGGGTGTTTTCCCCCACGCTGAAGAGCCGGGCGGAAGGGGCGTCCACCATCAGATGGGGAATGGCGGCGTTTTGGAGCGTCACGGTGCCGGAGCCTGTGACCAGGATGGACTGGGGCCCGGTTCCACGGATAACCACGTCCCCCGTGCCGCCCACGGTCAGCTGGCCGGCGGCCTCGTCATAGGAGACGCCGGAGAGGTTCCGGCCAAGGACGAAGCCCTCCGGGAGCCGAAGAAGCGAAGCGCCGCCGCCCGACGGAGCCGCTTCCGCCGCCGGGGCGGTTCCGGAGTTCTCCGGCGTCTGGACGGCGTCCGGCATTTCCTTGCCGCCGCCGGAGTCCGGCAGGGCGGACAGAAGCTCCAGCATCAAATCCAGCTCCGCACCTCCCTCGGAGTCCCCCAGCAGGGTCAGCAGGGCGGAGCCGTCCAGGAGGCCGTCCCCGTCGCCGGTGAGCAGGATGGCGGCCAGGAAGTCCTCCAGCCCCAGGGCCGTGCCGGTGGTGAACTGGTTTTGAAAGTCCGCCAGACTGGTAAACGTGCCGTTGGTCAGCTGGTAAATCGCCTGGTCCACGGAAACGCCCTCGGATACTTTTTGCATCAGCTGCCGCAGGCCATCCAGCGCGGACTCCGTGGAGAAGGTCCCGGAGGAGGAGCCCCCGGCGATGACGGACCCCAGGAACAGCGCCGCCAGATAGCCCGCCGTAGAGTCGAAGTCCAGGGGGCGGTTCATAATGGCGGCCAGAAGGTCCGGCCCGCTGGCGTTCCCGTTCAGCCCTAGGGCGGACAGAATCTGCTCCGGGGAGAGGCCGTTCTGGGTGAGCACGCTGGTGAGCCAGAACGGAAGGGACTCCCGGGCGGAATCGCCGCCGGTAAGGGCGGAGAGCAGGGTCTCCACCGTGTCCCCGGCGTTCCCGTCCAGGAACAGGGAATCGCCGTCCCCCTTCGCGCCGGTGATCATCCGGTCGATTTCGTCCCGCAGGCGCTCCAGCTCCTTCTGAAGCGCCTCCCGGTCGGCCTCGCCCTCTCCGGCGGACTTCAAGGCCAGCTCCGCCAGGGAGGACAGGCTGTCCTGCACCTCGGCAAGCACCGCTTCGCCGGTTTGGAGAATCCGGCGGCTCTCCCGGGTGTGGCTCTCCGCCAGACCGACCTTGGAGAGCAGCTGCTGCAAGGTTTTGGAGACAGTCAGGCCGGTGGACCCGGCGGTCTTTGGAGTTTCCGCCGCCTTTTCCGCCCGGTCTGCCGGGGAATAGCGGGGCACGGGAGTCCCACGGTTTCTTCGGATTGCCAGCTCGCCCATTCTGAGCGCCCCCTTCCGTTTGATGCACAAGTCCTTTTTATACCTATCGGCCAGTTTGGGCGGAAAGATAAGAGAAGCGCCGTCCGGCGATAGCGGGCAGTGGAGGTCATTTATGAAACATGTTCTGTTGAGCGCGGACAGCGAAATAAGCGTGTTCTCCGTTCCGGATAAGGTGGCGGAGAACCTTGCGGAGTACTGCTTGGAATTCTGCTGTCATTGGCTGCACGAAAGTCCTGACGCGGCCAGGTATCGTGTAAAAATAGGGGGCATGATCTGTGTATGCTACAGTGAAAAGGATTTTATTGATTATCTGAATCAATATATTTGCGATGAACCATCGTCACGGATTGCCACCCTTTCCGGTATCTACAGCGAAGAGGAACTGCCGGAAGAATATGCGGGACTGCCGTATTTCGGTTTTTGATTACGTCCGCCTTCCTGAGCGGATTCTACCGGCTGCACAATTTCCGGCCATGTTTTTGACAAATATCCCAAATGCGGCGGCGGCGCGGGCAAACGCCCTCCTCGGACTTGACATCCTCTCCGGCGAATTTTATAATTTTATCGTTCCCGGGGCGGCCCCTGCGGGACATTCGAAACATTGTTTAGAGAAAGGATTTGTGTACAGTATGGATCGGTTTCTTCAGGCAGGTTCGACGCTGCTCATTGTGGCGGTCGCGTTTACGGTGGCCCTGTGGCGGTACAACTCGGGCCCGGTCATCTGGTACCGGAAGGCGCGGGGCCGGAGTCTCGCCCTGAAGGACGACCACTCCCGCCGGGAACTGGTGGAGCGGGTGCGCCGGATTCTCCCGCAGGCCGGGAATGGAAACGTGGTGTTCTCCCTTCAGGTGGAGAGCCACTCCTCCGGCGGAAGCCGTGCGCGGGTTACAACGTATACATATCATTATAAGGTCTTCGTGGCGGACGCGGACTGCCTGTGGGTCGTTCCCTTCAGCTACGACAAGAAGAAGCGGAGCTATGAGCTGGGCCAGCCGGTGGCGCTGACTCCGGACCTTCTGAAAACGGTCAGCCTCGCGGGGAAGCGGGGCCAGAGCCTGGAGGTCTCCTTTTTCCTGAAGCAGGAGGTGGGCCTGAACAGCGTCGCCATGATGCTGGAGCCCCTGCAATACAGGCGGAACCGGTTCTATCCCTTTGATTTCCTCCAGGAGGAGGCCTGTGAGAAGGCCATGGAGCTGACGGAGCGGATGGCCCTCGCCGGGTGCAGCCAGACGGCGGAGGATTTAGAACAGAGCCGCCTGAAGGACGAGGGCGGCAAATATGCCACCTACGCGGTGATGTGGGGCTTCTGCGGCATCATCGCCGCCTGCGTCAGTCAATCCCTGATGGTGACGGGACTCTTTTTCGCGGCGGCGCTGGCGATGTTCGGCATCATGCTCAGCAGGAAGCAGATTCCCAAAATCAGTCTGGCGGTGGTTATCGCGGAGGCCCTTTTGGCCAGACTGTTTTTATCTTGAGTAACCAACATAGAAGGAAGTGTGCAAGGTGCGGTATCCTCTGAAAGCAAAGCTGCGGGCCTATTACGGGAAAAGGCTCCTGACCTCTCTGTCCTGGTGCGTCCTGTGGCTGGCCGCCTGGACGGCCGCCGTCTCGTTTTTCTACGGCCCGGGGGAGGCGCTGGTGGAGCGGGCCGCTTACCTGATCGGCGGCCTGTCCGCCGTTGGGCTGGTGGGGCTCCTGGTCAGCTTTGGCTATCTGCTGGCGCGGCTGGTGGGATTCTTCTGCTTCACGGGGGGGCTCCGGCGCTCTATGAGACAGTATCTCCCCGAAGGGACGGACCTGCGGGACCCCTATGGCCCGCTGGGGGAGGATATCCGGTGCCGCCTGTTCGAGCGGGCCGATATCTATCTTGGCAGCGAGTGGATTCTCTTCGGCGGACGGGCCATGCGCCGGGACGATGTGGCCGGGATTTTCTATAACGACCTGTCTCAGCGCTTCCTGAGCAAGAAGTCCAGGATTCAGCTGTGGGACCTTCAGGGGCGGGCCATAGAGATCACCCTTTCCCCGAAGCAAAGCCCGGATATCTGCTACAATTACCTGCTGCGCATGCACCCCCGGACCGTATGCGGAGACTCTGCCGCCCGGGAGGGCGTGGGGGCCATCTCCGCCTACCGGCTCTCCCGGAAGGTTCTTCAGGACGCGCCGGACGCCCCGCTGGGCTTCTCCCGCTGGGATAAGAGCCCGGTGCTGGAGGAGAATCCGGTCCGCTGGGACTATGAGCGCTGGCTGCTGGCCTCCTACTGCCTGTATATCGCCGGCGATCCCTATTACTGCGGGGATTTCAGCCGGGTGGGGGGCTATGAGCGCACGGTGCGGCAGCGGGACACCGCCCGGGAAGTGCTGGAGTCCCCCTGGGAAATCCGGGACCGGGAGGAGCTGCTGTCCACGGCGGCCCACCTCATTGAGACGGGACGGCTCCGCCGGAGCGGCTGGCAGCTGGGTCGGGCTCCCATGGTGCTGGCCTTCGGCTATCTGGCGGAGATGATTACCTATGCGGAGCTGATGCGGTATTCCCTGGACGCGGCCCTGGCGATTCAGCAGACCTTCTCCGGCTGGGAGGAGCTGCTGGACAGCTACATGGAGAGCTTTGCCGCGTGGGCACGGGACCCGCGGGCCGTTGCTTACCGCCGTCACTTATATCAGGAGATGCGGCGGGACCCCCGTTCCCTGCTGCATACGATTCCCTTCCAAGCGGACCTCCCGGCGCTGTACCGGGAGGCGTGCGGATGAACAGGAACAGCCTGCCGGATTTCCGGCAGGCTGTGTGCTTTGCTCCTATGGTTCCCGGTGCTTCCTTCCGGCGTACTTTTTCACGAAGGACGTCACCAGCCACAGGGCGCTCTGGAACTCTGTCCGCCGGAAGTACACGGCGAGAAGGATGCCGTCCCCCACTACGGCGCAGATAACCAGGCGGATTGCCAGCACCCAGGGCAGGGGCCCCGTTACCAGATTGCAGATGAGATGCACCACGCCCCAGTCACAGGCCAGAACGGCCAGATATCCGGCGTACCGGCGGAGGAAGGGCCCCACGGGCTTTTTCAGGCAGTGGCGGTAGAACAGCCAGGGGTCAATCCAGGCCGAGGTTGCCAGGGCGCTGAGGATGGTCCCCATAAAGACGCCGAAGGCCCCGTAGCGCTGTCCCAGAATGATGGAGAAAATCAGGTTCAGCAGGGCTTCCGCCAGGGCCTTGTACTGGTCCAGGCGGAACATGCCCAGGGCGTACCAGAAGGTGCCGATGGAGGTGCGGAGGCCGTGGTAGAAAAACAGAATGCACAGGACCGCCACAATCCGCCGCTCAAAGAGGAAATGCGGGCCGAAGCTCAGCTCAATGAAGGGCTGGAGCAGTTCATAAAGAAAGATGGCGCAGATGCCGAAAACCCACTGGCCGATGAAAAAGGCCGTCTGGAACACGGGCTCCATGGCCTCCCGGTCCTCGGTGGCGCCCAGGTTGCCCACGCTGGCGGAGATTCCCCGGAAAAGCCGGTCCAGCACCTGCCGGACGGAGCTGATAATCAGATTGTAGTTGGAATAGATGCCCACGTTGACCAGCCCCGCGAAGAGGGAGAGGAGGACGCTGTCCGTATTGTTGATCAGCACCGCCCCCAGACGGTGGAGAAGCAGGGCCCGGATGTTGCCGCGGATGGTCAGCCACTCCTCCCGGGGGAGCTTCTGGGTCTTTGCTTCCCGGAGATAGGGATACAGCCGGAGGGCATGGCGGGAGATGCAGAAGTTGCAAAGGACGGTGCAGAGATTGCTGACAAGCAGGTAGAGGATGAAATTATGGGTGCTGAGGAGGATGGAGATTTGCAGTATGGTCCGTATGACGTTGAAAATGGTAATGTAGACGGAGATGATGTATTCCCGCTGGTGGGCCGTGAGGATGCTCTGCCGGTAAATCAGCAGATAGGAGAGCACGGAGTTGCCCAGATACAGCAGGTAGATCAGCGGAAGGTGCTCCACGCTGGCGGTCTCATCGTCGGCAATGATGCGCAGGAAGGGGAGCAGCAGCAGTCCCGCCCCGCCTACCGCCACCGCCACGCCCAGGTAGAGGCGGCGGAAGAGGTTCATCAGCGCCTGGAGCTTGGGGATGTCCCTCCGGGCCGCGGGCTGGTACAGCGCAAAGCCCATGGCCGAGCCGATTCCCAGCTCCGACAGGGCGAGGATGCCCAGCACGTCCGTAAACAGCCCGTTGACGCCCAGATAGCTGGCGCTCAGCGTTCTGGTGAAGATGATGCGGGAATAATACCCGATGATGATGGCCAGGACCTGAGCGGCCATGGCCGCACCGGCGTTGATGGTGGAGTATTCCGCCCGGCTTTTCTCCGGTCCGCCGGAAGCTGACTGATGGTCCACCCGGCTCTCACCGCCTTTCCTTTGATCGTATGAATTTTTGCGCCGGGCCCGCCGGGAAAAAGGTTGCTTTTTCCATGCCCTTATACTATACTGCAACTGTGACAGACCATAAAGGAAGGCGGGGTGCCGGCGGTGATTTCTGTGGTCATACCGGTTTACAACAAGGAGCCGTATCTGCGGGGTTGCGTGGATTCCGTCTTGAGCTCCACGTATCAGGATTTTGAAATCATTCTGGTGGACGACGGTTCCACGGATGGCAGTCTCCGCCTCTGTACAGAGTACGCCGGAAGGGACTCCCGTGTCAAGGTCCTTTCTCAAAAAAACCGGGGCGCGTCCTCCGCCCGGAACCGGGGTCTGGAAATCTGCCGGGGGGACTGGGTGGTATTCGTGGACGCGGACGACGCGGTTTCCCCGGATTTTCTCGCGAGGATGGCGGGGGAAGACCAGAGCGTGGATATGCTGCTCTTCGACTTCGCCGGAAACGCCAGGGAGCTCACCGCCCCCAGGCGAAAACCGGTACGGACGGAAGCTGACCCCGTCCTGCTGATCAGCAGGACGCTGCTGCCGCAGCCACGGCGGCAGCAAGCGGACCTGAAAACACGGGGAAGCGTGAACCTCCTGTCCGCCTGTGCCAAGGGCTATAAGCGTTCCCTCATTGAACGGCACGGCCTCCGGTTTGACGAGGACGTCATCCTGGGGGAGGACCGGCTGTTCAACATCGAATATCTCCTCCGGGCGGAGCGCTGTGTGTATATTTCCGCGCCGGTGTACTTTTATGAGATACTGCGGGGCTCGCTGTCCCACCGCTTTCACGCCGGGCTGGTTCATGACCAGCTGGCCCTTCTGGAGAAGCTGGAGCGGCTTTTACAGGAGGTGTTTGAACGGGGGGAGATAGGGGCGTCCTACGCCGGATGTGTGTTCAACCACGTGATTTTCCTCCTGACCCGGGTGATCTTCTGCGCCGGAAACGGGCTGTCCGCCGGGGAGAGGCGGGAGCTGTGCGACATCCTCCGAGAGAGCCGGGCGTACCGGCAGGCGGCGGGGCATCCCTACAGCACCGGGACTCTGCGCCAGAAGATTCAGCTTCGCCTCTTCCACCGGAGATGGTATCGTCTGACGGAACTGCTCTGCGGTCTGGTGAATGTGGTCAGCCGGACGAGATACACCCGCCGGGACCGGGGGACCGCCGGGAAGACAAAGGAGTAACGCTCATGATATCGGTAATCATTCCTGTTTATAACACGGAGCCCTATCTGCGCCACTGTGTGGATTCGGTTCTGAACTCCACATATCGGGACTTTGAACTCATACTGATTGACGACGGCTCCACGGACGGCTGTCTCCGGATTTGCCGGGAGTACGCGGAACGGGACGCCCGGGTCCAGGTCATCGCGCAGGAGAATCAGGGCGTGTCCGCCGCCCGAAACCGGGGCCTGGAGGCCTGCCGGGGGGACTGGGTGGTGTTCGTGGACGCGGATGACGTGATCTCCGGGGAGCTGCTGGACTGGATTGCCGGGGAGGAAGACTGGGACCTGCTCCTGTTCGACTTCGCCCGAACGGAGGAGGACCTGACGGCTCCGGCGGGGGAGACCCTCCGCTATGGCGGGGAGGACGCGCTGGGGATGGTCCGGAGCACCCTGCTGATTCAGCAGCCCCGGAAGGGGGGAAACGTGGACTTTCTCTCCGCCTGTGCCAAGGCCTTTCGGAGGGAGCTCATTGACCAGTACGGCCTCCGCTTTGACCGGGAGCTCTTTGGCGGCGAGGATACGCTTTTCAACATCCAATACCAGCTCCGGGCGAGGAGCAGCGCGTACATACCCCGCCCGGCCTACTATTACAACCTCCACAGCGATTCCTCCTCCCGCCGGTTCAACCCCCGCCTTCCGGAGAACCACCGGCGGCTGCTGAAGAAGGTCCGGGACGCCCTGGAGGAGGGGAACGCCCTCCCGGCGCTGGAGGAGGCCTACGCCTCCTTTGCGCTGAACCTGCTGACGTCGATCATCTTCCGGGTGGCTCTCAGCCCCCGGAACCCCCAGAGCTTCCGGGAGAAGTGCGCCCTGTGCCGCCAGCTCCGGGAGGAGGAGGTTTTCCGCCGGGCCATGGCGTACAATGGCCGGACCGGCACGGTGCAGCGGCGGGGGTTCCTGTTTTTGTACCGCCTGCGGTGTTACTGGTTCCTGGATATCGTGTGCCGGGTGCTCCATGTGATCTGGGGGCGGAAAGGAATATGCTGAACGGGCCTGCTCAGGCCCGTTTTATTTTTCGGTACAGCCCGTAAAGCCACCGCCCCGGCCGGGTGCCGGAGAGGCACAGCAGAATGGCCTGCCGCCAGACCTCCCGGAGGCGGAGGCCCTTATGGCGGCGCAGCTGGAGCAGCGCTTGGAAGGCCGTCCCGGTCTGGCCGTATTTCACCGCCAGCTGAAACCGGCGGCGGAGCTTCCAGCACGCGACCCGGTCCAGGGACGCCTGGTCCTCCATGCCGCAGATGGCGGCGATCTCGTCCGCCAGGCGTTCATAGCCGGCGTACTTCGTTTCCTCCTGCGCTTGCGTCAGCGGCGTGCGGGAATGACTGCCGGGGCGGACGGCCACGCCGTACAGCTCCTCGGGCAGGGTGGGGCATTTGTGCCGGTAGAGAAACGGCAGCAGCATCTGGAAATTCTGCCCCACGGGGTACACCGGAATCCGCCGCTCCGGATAGATGGCGAAAAAGGGCTTCGTCCGCAGCATGTAGCACCCGCAGCACACGAAGGTCCGGCCCTCCAGCACGTCCCAGAAGAGGTCTTCCCGGGTCAGGTCTCCCGTCTGCTCGTCCCGGCGGTCCAGCTTCCGGCCGGACTCCCAGTCAAAGTAGTAGGAGAGGGACCGGACGCACTGGTATTCCGGATGGGCCCGGAGGAAGTCCACCCGCCGCCGGACGGAATCCGGCTCCAGGATATCGTCGCTGTCCGGCCAGATCAGGAATTCCCCCGTCACGTAGGGCAGCCCCCGGCTGACGGCAGCGGAGGCGTTTTCATGGGGCCCCGGCACGACGCGGAAGCCGTACCCCCGGGCGGCGAAGGCCTCCCGGTAGGACTCCGCAGTCCGGAGGGTTCCGTCGGCAGACCCGTCGTCCACCAGAATCAGCTCCAGGAGGGGATAGCTCTGGGCCAGCAGGGAATCCAGCATGGCCGGGAGACAGGCCTCTCCGTTATAAACCGGCGTGACTACTGAAACGACGCCGTTTCCATGTTCCATTCCTTCACCCCGTTCAGAAAGTTCACGCAATCAAAAGCGTCCATATACCGCCGCTGTCTGCGCATCAGCTAAAAGCGCCGTTCCGGCGGCTTCAGGCAGTTTATCAAACCGGAAACCGTCATCGTCCTAAAACCCGCCTGACCAGCCAACGGCATACCCCGGCGGCGGCTCGTGTTTTCTCAAACAGGAAAAACAGCGCGGGACCCGGCAGGACCCGCCGCAGTGCCATAAACGCCCCCCGGAACCGGGAGGGAGGCGTGGGGCCCTCCAGGCGGGGCTGGCGGGCGTCCTCCTTCTCACAGGGGAACCAGTCCAGCTCTTCCCGGACCTCCTCCCAGATTTGCCGGGCCTTCTCCGTCCGGAGGGCCGCCAGGGAGACGCCCATGCCGTCGCCGGCCTCGGGCCGGACCCGCTCCACGCCCCAGAAGTCCCCCAGGGTGAAATCACTCTCCCGGTCCGCCGTGCCGTAGGGGCAGACGTGGCAGGAGGGCCGGATGCACAGGTTGGTGAAGTACATCCCGCAGAAGAGGTCCTGGTTCAGGGGCTCCGCGTACTCCCGGCCCCCGGCGGTATAGGCCCGGGTGTGCCCATGGTCCCGGTTCCGCTTGTCCCGGAAGGAGAAGGCCGTCACCGGTCCGCCCCTCCGGCGCTCCAGCACCCGGAGATAGTCCCGCCAGAGCCCCGGCGAGGGGACGCCGTAGCACACCAGATCCACCAGTATCAGCCGGGGATCGTCCCGCCCCAGAAAGAGCTTCAGCCCATGGGCCTGACAGGGCGTGCCGCAGAAGAGGACCCAGACGCCCTCGTTCAGGAGCGCCTGAATCCGGCGGTAGACGCCGTCGGGGCGGCTCTGGACGTACTTGGTCCGCTTCAGGCCCTCCAGCTCCTCCGCAGTCCGGGCCTCCCGGTGGACCACGTCCATCTGTTCATCAAAGGCGGCCCCGAAGACCGCTCCGCCCCGCCGGAGCACATAGTCCGCCAGCAGGGGAAACAGCCCCCCGGAGGAGCTCCCCAGGCGGACGGCCTCCGTTTTGGCCCGCGCGCCGAACCAGGAGGGGGCGGGATTCCCGGCGCTCTCGTGGGCCAGCGGGCAGACCGCCTCGCACCGGCCGCAGTGGATGCACAGGTCCTGCCGGAGCGCGGGATAGCGGAAGCCCTCCCGGTCCCCGGCCATGCGGAGGGCTCCGGTGGGACAGGCGTCGGTACAGGCGGCGCAGCCGCAGCAGTGTTCTTTTTTCATGGCGTCTCTCCCGTGAGGTTCCCGAGGAGGAAGGCCCCGGACTCCCCGGCGGCGGTCCGGGTCCGATGCCGGACGGCCTCCCAGTCCACGGGGGCGTCGATGTCCCCGCCGTCCTGACAGAGCCGGTCCTCCAGCCCGTGGAGGCGGAGCATGTCGGACAGCCGCGTGTTGACCTGGCTGTGGGCAAAGGCCAGGAAGCGTTTTTCAAAGAGAACGCTGAACGCCGCCGCGTGGAAGGAGTTCGTCACCACATAGGCGGCCCGGCGGATATAGCCCAGGAATTCCGCCGGACCGGCGGTGCGCTCTGCCCGGGCGGATTCCGCCGCCCGGATCGTCCCCAGCTCCACCACCGGCAGTCCCGTCCGCCGGGACAGGTCCCGGATGTAAGCGGACATCCGGGGGTTGGGTTCTGTGCCGTAGACCAGTATGTAGTTCTCCTCCGCCGGAAGGACCTCCACCTCCCGCCAGCACTCCGGGTCCAGCAGAAAGACCGGATCCACCACCGCCGTAACCGCCCCCGGGTAGAGGCGCTGGACATAGGGGATGGCCCCCTTCTCCCGGAGGGACACCGCGTCCACATGCCGGACCAGCTCCGCGAAGGCCCCGTCGTACTCCGGCGGAAGGGCGGAGCTGCCGAGGCTGGCGGCGTAGGCCACGACCCGGCGCTTATCCGCGCTCTCAAAGCCGCCGAAGTACACCCGCCGGAGGCCGCCGGTGATGGCGGGATTCCAGATCTGATCGCTGCCCACCACATAGGTCTGATAGGGCAGGCGCCGGAGGCCCCGGGGAGTCCGGACGAGGGGCTGGCGGAGGTCGATCAGGTGCTCCCGCCGGAACCGGGCCATATTGGCCCGCTGGGCGGCGAATTCCCGCCGGATGCGGAGGTGCTGGACCAGCTCGACGCCCATGTTCGCCACGGACCACAGGCGGCCCCGGATTCCCTTCCCAGGCCGGTAAGCGGCCCACCAGTGCCGCCCGGTCATGTAAAAGGGGGCGTAGCGCACGATGTCGGCGGGGACGCCGTGCTCCCGCAGGAAGCGCTTCAGCCCGTAGGCCTGGAGCATCGCGCCGAAGTTGTCGGAGCAGTGGAAAGTGAGTATGCCGGTGAGGGGGGGCGGCGATTCCAGATGGTCAGCCATACTTGTCACCTGCGTTTCATTTAGAAGATGAGTTGATCTTATCACAGTTTCGCTCCGTTGTCACCTCCGGAATGCGCGTGCCATAAAAAGCGGGACCACACCGGTATAAGATGTGGTCCCGCCAGGGAGCGGAGTTCAGGCGTCCCCGCTCTTCTCCTGGGCGTGTATGGGATAGTCCTCCAGCACGTCCAGCAGCCGGGAATAATCCTGAGCCGCCAGGTGGGTATACCGGGCCCAGCGGTTCCGGCACTGATTCCGGGCCTCCGCCAGCAGGGCCTCCGCCGCCTCGGGGAAGGTCCTTTGCAGGGAGTTGAACCGGACCTCGCCCATGAAGAACTCCCGGAGGTCGTACTTGGGCTCCTTGAAGTCCAGCATGAAGGGGTTTTTGCCCTCGGCCTTCCGCTTGGGGTCGTAGCGGTAGAGGACCCAGTAGCCGCTCTTCACCGCCAGCTTGGCCTCCTCCTGGGCCCAGGCCATGCCCTTGACAATGCCGTGGTTGATGCAGGGGGCGTAGGCCACGATGAGGGACGGCCCGTCGTGGGCCTCCGCCTCCCGGAGGGCCTTGATGTACTGGGCGGGGTCCGCCCCTAGAGCGACGGACGCCACGTAGACGTTCTGGTACTGGGTGGCCAGCATTCCCAGGTCCTTTTTCTCCGTCCGCTTGCCTGCGGCGGCGAACTGGGCCACCGCGCCGAAGGGCGTGGCCTTGGAGGACTGCCCGCCGGTGTTGGAATAGACCTCGGTGTCCACCACCAGGATGTTCACGTCTTCCCCGGAGGCCAGCACGTGATCCAGGCCGCCGTAGCCGATGTCATAGGCCCAGCCGTCTCCGCCGTACATCCACATGCTCTTTTTCACCAGCTGGTCCTGGGCCTTTCGGACAGCGTCGATTCTCTCCCCGGTCTCGGCGGTGGCCTTCAGGGCGCCGATGACGGCGTCGCTGGTCTCAATGGTCCGCTCTTTGCTCTCGAAATTCTCCAGCCAGGAGGTGAGGGCGGATTTCAAATTCTCGTCCCGGGTCTCCTTGACTAGCTCCTGTACCTCCCGCTGGAGGTGAAGCCGCTGCTGGCGGACGCTCAGCACCATGCCGAGAGAGTATTCGGCATTGTTTTCAAAGAGGGAGTTGGAGAGAGCGGGCCCCCGGCCGTTAGGCTTGGTGGTGTAGGGATAGCTGGGGACGCTGAAGCCCCAGGCCTGGGTGCAGCCCGTGGCGTTTGCCACCACCATGCGCTCGCCGAAGAGCTGGGTGAGGAGCTTCATATAGGGCGTCTCTCCGCAGCCCGCGCAGGCCCCGGAGAACTCCAGCAGGGGCTGTTCGTACTGGCTCCCCTTGACGGTGAACTTGTTCATGGGATTGGGTTTGGCTGCCAGGGTGAGGCTGTAGTCCCAATGGGGCTGCTCCGGCAGCTGGCTCTCGATGGGCCGCATGACGATGGCCTTTTCCTTTGCGATGCACGCAGCGGCGCAGGTGCCGCAGCCCGTGCAGTCCAGGGGGTCCACCTGGATGCGGAAGCGCAGGCCCTCGAACCCCTTGCCCCGGGCCTCCTTGGTGGCGTAGCCCTCCGGGGCGTTCCGGACCTCCTCCTCATTTAACAGGAAGGGCCGGATGGCGGCGTGGGGGCACATGAGAGAGCACAGGTTGCACCCGATGCAGTTCTCCGGAAGCCAGCTGGCCACGTGGGAGGCGAAGCCCCGCTTCTCGTATTTCGAGGTGGACATGGGGACGCTGCCGTCCGCCGCGTCCCGGAAGGCGCTGACGGGGAGGCTGTCGCCCTTCTGGGCGTTGACGGCCTGCATGACCGTCCGGACGTACCAGGGGGAGGCGGTATCCGTCTCCTCCGGCTCGTCGGGGAGGTTCGCCCAGGCGGCGGGGACGGGGATTTCCAGGATGCCGGTCAGGC
This sequence comes from Oscillospiraceae bacterium 38-13, assembly GCA_041223955.1. Classification (GTDB taxonomy): domain Bacteria; phylum Bacillota; class Clostridia; order Oscillospirales; family Oscillospiraceae; genus Oscillibacter. The sequence continues at coordinate 207,690 of JBCLRG010000002.1, forward strand.
CCGCGTCCACGGCGGCGCAGTTCATCTGAACCACCTTGTCGCCCTTGCGGCCATAGGTCTTCTGAATCGCGGCCTTCATGTAGTCCACGGCCTGTTCCACAGGGAGAACGCCGCTGAGCCGGAAAAAGGCGGCCTGCAAGACGCTGTTGGTCCGGTTCCCCAGGCCGATGGCCCCGGCGGCGGCCCCGGCGTCGATGGTGTAGAATTTCGCCTTCCGCTCCGCCAGGAGGCGCTTGACCCGGTTGGGGAGGCGGGACTCCAGTTCCTCGCCGGACCAGCCGCAGTTGAGGAGGAAGGTGCCGCCCTCCTTGAGCTCGCTGACGATGTCGTACTTGGATATGTAGCTCTGGTTGTGGCAGGCGATAAAGTCCGCCATGGTGACGTAATAGGTGGAGAGAATGGGCGTGCGGCCGAAGCGGAGGTGGCTTTTCGTCACGCCGCCGGACTTCTTGGTGTCGTACTCAAAGTACGCCTGAACATACTGGTCCGTGTTGTCGCCGATGATCTTGATGGAATTCTTGTTGGCCCCCACGGTTCCGTCGGACCCCAGACCCCAGAATTTGCAGCTGATGGTTCCGGACCCGGCGGTAACGACGTTTTCCCCCACGGGCAGGGAGAGATGGGTTACATCGTCGGTGATGCCCACGGTGAAGTGGTCCCGCTGTTCGCCGTCCATGTTGTCGAATACGGCGATCATCTGAGCCGGGGTGGTGTCCTTGCTGGAGAGGCCGTAACGGCCCCCCAGGACCTGAATGCGGCGCTTCCCCTGCTGGAGGACGGAGCAGACGTCCTTGTAAAGGGGTTCGCCTCCGGCGCCGGGCTCCTTGGTCCGGTCCAGGACGGTGAGGATCTTGCAGCTCTCCGGCAGCGCGGCCAGGAAGTGCCCGGCGCTGAAGGGCCGGTACAGCCGGACCTGAAGGAAGCCGGTGCGGCGGCCCTGCTGGTTCAGGTATTGAACCACCTCCTGAAGGCATCCGGAGACGCTGCCCATAGCGATAACCACCTGGTCCGCCTGAGGATCGCCGTAGTAGTTGAAGAGCCGGTAGTCCCGGCCTGTCAGGGCGGACATCCGGGCCATGTAATCCTCCACGATGCCGGGGACGGCGTCGTAATAGGGGTTCACCGCCTCCCGGAGCTGGAAGGCCGTGTCCGGGTTGATGACGGTGGAGCGCATGAGGGGATGTTCGCTGTTCAGGGCATTGCCCCGGAAGCGGTCCAGGGCCTCCCGGTCCACCATGCGGTCCAGGTCGCCGTAGTCCAGCACGTCGATTTTCTGAATCTCGTGGGAGGTCCGGAAGCCGTCGAAGAAGTGCATAAAGGGCACCCGGGCCCGGATGGCGGCGAGGTGCGCCACCGCCGCCAGGTCCATGCACTCCTGCACGCAGGAGGAGGCCAGCTGGGCAAAGCCCGTCTGGCGGCAGGCCATGACGTCGGAGTGGTCGCCGAAGATGGAGAAGGCGCTGGTGCCCACAGTCCGGGCAGCGACGTGGATAACGCCGGGGAGGAGCTGGCCCGCAATGCGGTACAGCGGCGGAACCATGAGCATGAGGCCCTGGCTGGCGGTGTAGCTGGTGGTGAGGGCCCCAGCCTCCAAAGAGCCGTGCATGGCCCCGCAGGCTCCGGCCTCGCTCTGCATTTCCATGAGGCGCACCGGCTGGCCGAAGAGGTTCTTCATGCCGTTGGCGGCCCAGGTGTCCACGTGCTCGGCCATGGGGCTGGAGGGCGTGATGGGATAGATGGTGGCGACTTCGGTGAATGCGTAGCTGGCGTATGCGGCGGCCTCGTTGCCGTCCATGGTTTTGCGTTTCATAAAGCTCCCCCTTTGCTGAATTACCCGGCAGCGGCTGTTTTCATATGTCTATTATGACATGCAGACATCATACTGTCAAGCGCCGGTATGTATAATTCTGCCAAGTGAGGCGGGGGAATGCGCGGCCGCCGTTTCCCAGAAAAAGGCTCCGCCGGGAGACGGTCTCCTTTGCTGCCATCAGGTATACCGGAGGAAAATCCGGGCAGCTTCAGGCTCCGGAGCCGGAATTTCCCTGGCCGGGAGGGGGATTCTTAGTTTTTTCATAATACGTCCAAGAATTTTCTATCGTTTTTTTTGTTGAGCCCGTCTAAAATGGAGAGCGTGGCCTGAGGCCCTGCGCGGTTTCGAACAGGCCGCGGGACACGAAAATTTGATTGGAGGAACTATGATGAAAAAGACGTTTGCCTTGCTTCTTGCCGCGATTATGATGCTGGCCCTTCTGACCGCCTGCGGCGGCGACAAGCCCGCCGACACTACCGGCGGTGAGCAGCAGACCCAGGAGCCCGCCGAGACTCCGGCCGACACCGCTCCCGAGGAGACCCCCGCCGCCGGCGGCACCATCGGTGTGTGCATCTACAAGTTCGACGACGCGTTCATGACCACCTACCGCAACGCCCTTGAGAAGATTCTCAAGGAGAAGGGCTATGAGCCCATCGTTGTGGACGGCAACAACGACCAGGCCAAGCAGAACGAGCAGATCAACACCTTCATCACCCAGGGCGTTGACGCGCTGATCATCAACCCCGTCATGACCTCCGCGGCGGACACCATCATCGCCACCGTGAAGAGCGCCGACATCCCCACCGTCCTCATCAACCGCGAGCCCACCCCCGAGCAGATGGCCGCCTATGACAAGCTGGTCTACGTCGGCTGCGACGCCCGCCAGTCCGGCACCATGCAGGGTGAGCTGATCCTTGATACCCCCAACAAGGGCGATATCAACGGCGACGGCAAGATCTCCTACATCATGATCCAGGGCGACCCCGAGAACGTGGACGCTCAGTACCGCACCGAGTACTCCGTCAAGGCGCTGGAAGACGCCGGTATGGAAGTTGAGCAGCTGAACCTGACCCGTGGCGACTGGGACCGTGAGAAGGGCCAGACCATCTGCGCCAACGACCTTGCCCAGTTCGCGGACAAGATCGAGGTTGTCTTCTGCAACAACGACGATATGGCCATCGGTGCCCTCCAGGCCATTCAGGCCGCCAACCGCAAGGTCAACGAGGACATCTACCTCGTGGGCGTGGACGCTCTGGACGCCGCTCTGAACGAGGTCAGCAACGGCAACATGACCGGCACCGTGCTGAACGATGCCAACGGCCAGGCCGCCGCCGCTGTGGCCGAGATGGAGAAGCTGCTGGGCGGCGCCACCTATGCCGCCAATGAGCAGAGCGTGTACGTGGACTACGTCAAGGTCACTCCCGAGAACGTGTCCGAGTTCATGAAGTAATCCAAGTTCATCAAATCACAACGCGAAAACGTCTGACAGGGGCGCGTGCCGAAGCGCACGCGCCCCTCTTTTCCATAGCCGGTGATACCGGCCTCCGGCCATGGCCGGATATTGTCGAACAACTTGAAAATCAGCAAAGCCCGGCGGCTCGGAACCCCGTGTGTTCCTGACGGGCAGTTCGGCCCCGGCGGTTTTCCCTGCTTTGCTGCTTGTCAAGTTGATCGACTGTATGGAAAAGCCAACACGAACAAGGGGGGACAGTAAATTGTCAGAATATCGTTTGGAAATGTCCGGCGTGGTCAAGACCTTCCCCGGCGTTAAGGCTCTGGATCACGCCCAGCTCAGGCTCCGCCCCGGCACTGTCCACGCGCTGATGGGAGAAAACGGCGCGGGAAAGTCCACGCTGATGAAATGCATGTTCGGCATTTACCACATGGACGAGGGCGAACTCATCTACGAGGGCCAGAAGGTCCAGATCAAGGGGCCCCTGGACGCGCTGAACCGGGGCATCGCCATGGTGCACCAGGAGCTCCAGCCCATCCCGGAGCGGAGCATCGGCGAGAACATCTACGTGGGCCGCTACCCCACCCGGCGGATGGGCCCCATTGTCACCATCGACCATGAAAAGATGTATCAGGACGCGGCGGCGGTCCTGAAGGAGGTTCACCTGAACTTCGACCCCAGGGCCAAGCTGGGGACCCTCAGCGTCTCCCAGATGCAGCTGGTGGAGATTGCCAAGGCCGTGTCCGCGGACTGTAAGGTGCTGATTCTGGACGAGCCCACGTCGTCCCTGACGGCGGCGGAGGTGGAGGCCCTCTTCACCATCGTCAACGAACTCCGGTCCAAGGGCGTCGCCATTGTCTACATCTCCCACAAGATGGACGAGATTCTCCGCATCAGCGACGAGGTCACCATCATGCGGGACGGCCAGTACATCGGTACCTGGGACGCCAAGGGCCTGACCACTGACTTCATCATCACCAAGATGGTGGGCCGGGAGCTCTCCAACCTCTACCCGCCCCGGAGCAACGTCCCCGGCGAGGTGGTGTTCGAGGTGGAGGACTTCACCTCCATCAATCCCAAGAGCTTCCGCCACGCCTCCTTCCAGGTCCGCAAGGGTGAAATCCTGGGCGTGGCCGGCCTGGTGGGCGCTCAGCGCACAGAGCTGATGGAGGGCCTGTTCGGCCTCCGGTGCCACAACGCGGGCAAGATCACTTATAAGGGGAAAGAGCTGAAGATCAACCAGCCCAAGCAGGCCATCGACAGCGGCATCGCCATGCTGACGGAGGACCGCCGGGCCACGGGCATCCTAGGGGTGCTCTCCATCGCGGACAATGTGTCCATCGCCTCCCTGAACCAGTACCTGATCGGCGGCTTCATGCTGGACGATCAGAAGATTGAGCAGTTGGTCCAGGACAACGTGGCGAAGCTCTCCATCAAGACTCCCTCGTCCAAAACGCTGATTCAGTCCCTCTCCGGCGGCAACCAGCAGAAGGTGCTCATCAGCCGCTGGCTGGCCAACGACCCGGACGTGTTCATCCTGGACGAACCCACCCGGGGCATCGACGTGGGTGCGAAATACGAGATTTACTGCATCATCGCGGAGCTTGCCAAGCAGGGCAAAAGCATCATCATGATTTCTTCTGAAATGAGTGAGCTCATCGGCATGTCTGACCGGATCATGGTCATGTGCGACGGCCGCGTCACCGGCTTCATCGACGGCAAGGACGCCAATCAGGAGAACATCATGGCCCTGGCTACTCAGTTTGAATAAGGAGGAGAGAATCCATGGAGAACAAAATGAGGGGAAAAAATCTGGACAGCAAGGCGGTAATGAACTTTCTGTCCAATAATGCCATCATCATCCTGATTTTTATCCTGGCCCTGATCGTGGGCTTCATCGCGGACAACTTCTGGACGTCGTCCAACTTCAAGAACCTGATTGTCAACGTATCGCCCCGGTTCATCATCGCCTGCGGCGTCTCCGGCTGCCTGATCACCAAGGGCACGGACCTGTCGGCGGGCCGTCAGGTGGGCCTCTCCGCGTGTCTGGCCGCCATGATGCTCCAGAGCGTGGACTACGCTGCCAGGGCCCTGCCCTGGATGCCGGACATCCCCTGGTTCGCGGCGCTGTTCCTGGTCGTTCTGATGATGTGCATCTTCGGCGCCATCAACGGCTGCGTCATCGCCTTCCTGAAGGTTCCCCCCTTCATCGCCACCCTGGGCATGCAGACCATCGTCTACGGCCTGTGCTCCGTGGTGACGGGCAACGACCCCCTGGGCGGCTTCAAGAGCTCCTACTCCCAGGTGGCCCTGGGCTCTCTGGGCCCCATCCCCTATCTGGCGATTTTCGCCGTGCTGGTGGGCATTTATATCTGGTTCCTCTATAACAAGACCCGCCACGGCAAGTACATGTACGCCATCGGCGGCAACGAGAGCGCGGCGCAGGTGGCCGGCGTCAACGTCCCCGCCACCATCATCCGCATCTACGTTCTGGCCTCCGTGCTTTACGCCATCGCCGGTTTCCTGGTGGGCGCGAAGGCGGGCGGCGCTTCCACCGCCACGGGCCTGAGCTATGAGCTGGAAGCCATCGCGGCGTGCACCATCGGCGGCGTGTCCACCAACGGCGGCGTGGGCAAGGTGGGGGGCATCCTCATCGGCGTGCTGGTGTTCGAGGTCCTGAAGATTTGCCTCCAGTTCCTCCGCGTGGACCCGGCCTATACCTTCATTGCCCAGGGCCTGGTCATCATTGTGGCCGTCGCACTGGACCTGCGGAAGTATCTGGCGAAGAAGTAAGAACCCGTACAATTGGAAAAACCTGTCAAGGTCCGGCGCTTTTTGCGCCGGACCTCCTTTTCAAACCGCCTTTCCTGTTGTATAATAGAAGGGAACGAAAAGGAGGCGGTTTTCGATGGAGGAATACCGGGTCCTGCTGGCGGACGATGAGGAAGAAATCCGCACCGGCATCAGCCGGAAAATCGACTGGGCCTCGCTGGGCTTTGTCCTGGTGGGGGAGGCGGGCAACGGCGAGGAGGCCCTGGAGCTGGCGGAGCAGCTCCGGCCCGACGTGGTGCTCACGGATATCAAGATGCCCTTTCTGGACGGGCTGGAGCTGTGCCGGAGACTGCGGGTCTTCCTCCCCGGGGCCCGGCTGGTGGTCTTTTCCGGCTTTGACGATTTCGAGTACGCCCGCCGGGCGGTGAGCATGGGCGTCTCCGAGTATATCCTGAAGCCCATCAACGCCCCGGAGCTCATTCAGGTGCTGGACAAGCTTCGGGAGCAGCTGGACCGCCAGCGCCTGGAGCGCCGGGACATGGAGACCCTGCGACGCCGGTACGAGGAGAGCCTTCCGGTTCTGCGGGAGCTGTTCTACACCCGGCTCCTCAGCGGCCAAATTCGCCCGGAGCAGGTTCAGGACCGGGCGGCCCGGTACGAAATCGATCTGCCCCAGGGGCTGTGGACCGTGGCCCTGGTTCACGTGGAGGGCCCCGGAGACGAGGAGGACCGGGACGAGCTGCTGCTGCTGTCCGTGCAGTCCTTCCTGGAGAAGCACTTCCAGCTGGCGGAGGCTTTTGTCCGGGTGGTGCTGTACGGGGACATGGCGGCGATGCTGGTCCGCCTGCCGGGAGAGGACCGGCTCTATCCCCTGCTGGAGGAGCTGGAACGGCTTTCCCGCCTCTCCCAGAGCTATCTGGGCCTCCGGCTGACGGCGGGCGTGGGCCTGCCCTGCCGGGGACCGGAGGAGCTGAACCGCAGCGCTGCGGGCGCTCGTTCCGCCCTGGATTACCGGGTTTTGGCGGGCGGGGCCCGGGTGGTCTATATCGGCGACCTGGAGCCCCAGGCCACAGCGGCCCCCGCCTTTGAGGAGGAGGACCAGCGGGCTCTCTCCGCCGCCGTCAAGCTGGGGACCCGGGAGCAGGTGGACGGCGTGGTGGGGGACCTGATGGAGCGGCTGCGTCAGGCGGGCCTGTCCCTCTCCCGGTGCGATCTCTTTTTGCTGGAGGTGGTGACCTGTCTGGTGCGGCTGACCCGCTCCGGCGGCGTGGCCGTGGAGGAGGTCTTCGGGGAGCGCTTCGCCGGGGCGGTGTCCGTCTCCGACTTCTCCAGCCTGGAGGAGCTGGGCCGCTGGCTGGGCGAGCGGAGCCGGAAGCTCCACGACCTCCTGGGCCGCCGCCGGAGCGACTCCACGTGGCAGATTGTGGAACGGGCTAAGGACTATATCGCCGGGCACTATACCGACGGGGAGCTCAGCGTGGAGTCCCTCTGTTCCCACATTCACCTGTCTCCCACCTACTTCTCCACGGTCTTCAAGCGGGAGATGGGCCTGTCCTTCACCGCCTACGTCACGCAGGTCCGCATGGAGGAAGCGGCCCGTCTCCTCCGGGAGACGGACGAGAAGACCTACCGCATCGCCGAGGCCACGGGCTTCTCGGACCCCAACTATTTCAGCTACGTGTTCAAGCGGCACTTCGGCCTGTCCCCGTCCAAGTTCCGGGCGGGGCAGAGGGAATAGGGGAGGAACGCCATGGCCTTAAAAAAATGGACGGCCCTGCTTCTGGCGGCGCTGCTGGCCCTGAGCATGACGGCCTGCCGGGATGAGAAAAGCGTCTCCGGTTTTCTCACGGAGGTCCGGACGGACGAAAACGGGAATCTCACCGCCCTGGTGCTGGAGCTGGACGGGAAGCGCACCGGCGTGCTGGTGGCGGAGGGAACCAGCTTCTGGCCCCTTGGAGAGGGCAGCTGGACCGGGGAGGAGGCGCTGGAGGCCTTCCGAAAGGACCTCCAGCCGGGCAACGAATTCCGCGCCTGGTGCTATCCCCGAAAAGAGAAGCTGGAGACGGCGGAGGGGGGGAGCATCCCCGCCTACTGGGGGCAGAGTATTTCCATCTCCGGCATTCTGAAGCGGAACGCCCTGACCCTCCGGGACGGGACCCCTGTGGATGTGTTGGAGTCCGACGTCTGGGGTACCCGCCGCTACCGGCTGGCGGACGGCACGGAGCTGCTGGCGGTAGAGACCCCCACGAGGCCGGAAGATGTCTATGTAATGGGGCAGGAGAGCTTCGGAGACCTGAGCGAACGGGCGCAGGAGAAGGTTCGGGCCTATTACGAGGAACAGGGCCTCCTTTACGACGAGCTGGAGGAGCTGGAGAAATCCTATGCCGCCTGCCGGGAGCTGGGGGAGTCGTTCGCGTGTGACCGGATTGATCAGCGCACATCGCCCTGTGCCTCCAGCGAGAGGGTCATGTACTTCCTGACCAGCTTGGCCCGGCCCCAGGAGTACGGCGAGAGGACATGCTATGAATGGCGGTCCACCGCTGCTTTCGACCGGGAGACTGGGGAAAAGCTCTCCAACTGGGACCTCTTCGCCGCCTCGGAGGACCACGTCCGCCGCCGCTTTCCAGAGCTCTGCGGCTGGGTGAAGGATCGGAGCCTCCGGGAGGCCATGAGCGCGGCGCTGGAGGCGGATTTATTCGTCTTCCTGCCGGGCCGCGTGTCCGTCAGCTTCCCGCCGGGGAGTTTGCCGGGGGAAGAAAATACCTATGTTATCAGCCTGGACTATGAGGACGCGCCGGAGGGCTTTTTCCAGCCCTGGGCCATCCCCGAGGACCGGAGCGAATAAGGCGCTCATGCCCGCGCGCTTCCGCCGGGCCATGGCCCGGCGGCGTTTTTTGTAAAAAAACGCCGCCTCCACAGGAGAAGGGAGGGACCCTCCGCATGACGGTCTTTCGCCGCCTTGCCGCCCAGTGGGCGGAGCGGTACCGCCGGATGAGCATCCAGATGGTGCTGTCGCTGTCCTTTACCGCCGTGGCGGCGGCGGGGATACTGCTGATGGGCGTCAGCCTGATCTGGCGCTTTTCCGCCGCCAGTGAGGAGCTGGTGGCGGAGAACAGCCAGCGGGTTCTGGCGCAGGCCAACCTGAATCTGGACAGCTATCTCCGCCGTATGATGCGCATTTCCGACACAGTGTACTACCGGAGCATCAAGAACATGGACCTGTCGGAGGACGATCTGGCGCCCCCCCTGAACCTTTTGTATGAGGAGAACCGGGACGATCTGGTCTCCCTGGCCGTGTTCGACGGGGAGGGCGGGCTGGTGTCCGCAGCCCCGCTGGCGGCGGTGAAGCGGGACGCCTGCCCCGAGGACAGCGAATGGTTCCGGGATGCCAGCCAAAGCATGGAAAACCTGCATTTTTCCACGCCCCACGTGCAGAATATCTTTGACGATCCGGAATACCCCTACCGGTGGGTCGTGTCCCTGAGCCGCCACGTGCAGCTCACCCGGGACGGGGCCACCGAGGGGGGCGTGCTGCTGGTGGACATGGGCTTCAGCGGCATTGAACAGGTCTGCCGGGACGTGACCCTGGGGGACAACGGCTACCTCTATCTCATCGACGGCGGCGGCGAGCTGATCTACCACCCCCGCCAGCAGCTGATCTACGCCGGCCTTCTGGAGGAGAACAACCGGGCGGCGGCGGCCTATCGGGACGGGAGCCACCTGGAGAAATTCCAGGGCCAGTCCCGGCAGGTGACAGTGAAAACCGTGGGCTACACCGGGTGGAAGCTGGTGGGTGTGGCCCCGGCGGTGAGCTGGATGACCTCCTCTCCCCAGCTGCTGCTCTTCGGCCTGACGCTGCTGCTGTTCTCCATCTTCCTGATGGCCTTTCTGAACCTCCTGATTTCCGCCCGGATCTCCGACCCCATCCGCCGCCTGGAGCGGTCCATCCGGGAGCTGGAGAGCGGCCTGGAGGGGGTGGAGATTCCGGACGGGGGATGCTATGAGGTTCAGCGCCTCAGCCACGCGGTGCGGTCCATGGTGTCCACCATGCGCCACCTGATGGACGACATCATCCGGCAGGAGGGGCAGAAGCGCCGCAGTGAGCTGGAGGTGCTCCAGTCCCAGATCAACCCCCATTTTCTCTATAACACCCTGGATTCCGTCATCTGGATGACGGAGTCCGGCCAGCGGGAGGAGGCCATCCGGATGGTGACGTCCCTGGCCCGGCTGTTCCGCATTTCCCTGAGCAAGGGCAAAAGCGTCATTCCCCTCCGGGACGAGCTGGAGCACGCCCGGCACTACCTGAACATCCAGCAGATTCGCTTCAAGAACAAGTTCACCGCCGAGATTCAGGCCCGCCCCGGTACGGAGGAGCTGTATACCCTGAAGCTCATCATCCAGCCCCTCCTGGAGAACGCCATCTACCACGGCATGGCCATCGCGGAGGACGACGGGGTCATCCGCGTCACGGCCTACCGGGAGGGGGAGGACCTGCTCATCGACGTGGAGGACAACGGCCTGGGCATGCGCCCGGAGGTGGCGGCCTCCCTGCTGGACGAGGACCGCCCGGAGGTTCGGACCAGCGGCAGCGGCATCGGGGTCCGCAACGTCCACCAGCGGATCCGGCTGACCTTTGGCGAGGGCTATGGGCTGACGATTTTCAGCGAACCGGACGAGGGCGCCCTGGTCCGGGTCCGGCTCCCGGCACTGGACCGGGAGGCGGCGGACCGCTGCCAGCAGGGGGAGGTTTTATGAAGACGAAAAAGAGCCGCGTACGCCAGTTTGCGGCCCTGGCGGCGCTGTGCCTGGCGGTGCTCGGGTCCCTGGCGCTGCCCCAGGTTCTGCGGGGGCGGCGGGACCAGCCCCTGCTGTCCCTCTCGGTGATGCTCCGGGATACGGACAGCTGGACCATCGCCCGGCAGGGTATGGAGCAGGCGGCCCACGAGCTGGGGGCGGAGCTCCGCTTCCTTATCCCGGCGGAGGCCAATGACAGCGCCGGACAGGAAGCCCTTCTCCTCCGGGAGATTGAAAGCGGCGCGGCGGCGCTGGTGGCGGCTCCGGCGGACCCGGCGTCCCTGTCCGCCGCCCTGAGCGATTGGCTGGTGGTCTGCCCGATGGTGACGGTGGAGTCCCCCATGGAGGGGGCGGCGGGCGTCGTGGCCCCGGACAACGAGGAGCTGGGGCGGCAGCTGGCCCAGGCCCTGCTGGAGGACTGGGACGGCGGCACGGTGTTCCTTCTGGACACCGCCGGGAGCTCCACCGGCGTGGCGGCCCGGCTGTCGGCGGCGGAGGAGACGCTGTCGGCGGCGGGGGTGCCCCTCCGGCGAACGGAGGCTCTTCCGGAGGAGGACTGCCGGTGGGTCATGGCCTTTGAGCCCTCCGCCACCCGGCGCTTTGCCGGGGAGACGGAGAGCCGGGGCCTGGCTCTCTACGGCGTGGGAGCGGCCACGGACATCACCGCCCAGCTGGAGCGGGGGAACATCGCCGCCATGGCGGCCTGGAGCGACTATGCCGCCGGATATCTGGCGGTCCGCCGGGCGGTGAGCGCCGCCCGGGGAGAGGCGGGCACAGTGAGCCCGCTGCCGTTTTCGATTTTGCGAGGGGAGGATATCTATGAGCCGGAAAATCAAAAGCTGCTGTTCCCGGTCATGTCGTCCTCCAGCCGCTGAGGGGGCGAGGCGGGCCGTGCCCCTGCTGCTGGCGGCGCTGCTTTTGTGCGCCGGGTGCGGCGGGAAGGACCCCGGCCTCCGCATCGGCGTGGCCCTCTATACCCAGGACGATACGTTCATCTCCACCGTGGCCCAGAATCTGGAGTGGATGGTCCAGGAGGCGGAGCAGGAGACCGACCGTCAGATCACCCTCTTCATCTCCGACGGCCGGAGCAGCCAGACGGCCCAGATGGACCAGGTGGACCGGTTCCTGGAGCGGGGGTGTGACGTGCTGTGCGTCAACCTGGTGGACCGAACGGCGGCGGCGGTGATCGCGGACAAGGCGGAGGCCGAGGGCGTGCCGCTGGTGTTCTTCAACCGCCAGCCGGTGGCGGAAGATATCCAGCGCTGGGACCGGATTTACTACGTGGGAGCCGACGCCCGGGAGAGCGGGGCCCTTCAGGGCGGTCTGGTGCTGGACGCGTGGAGGAAGGACCGGGAGGCCCTGGACCGCAGCGGGGACGGCGTGCTCCAGTATGTCATGCTGGAGGGGGAGCCGGGGCACCAGGATTCCCTCCTCCGGACGGAGTACTCCGTCAAGACCCTCACCGACGCCGGGGTGGAGGTGGAGAAGCTGGCCAACGAGACGGCCAACTGGAACCGGGCCCAGGCCGCCGCCCGGACGGCCCAGTGGCTGGAGGAATATGGGGACCGCATCGAGGTTATTTTCTGCAACAACGACGACATGGCCCTGGGGGCCATAGACGCCCTGGCGGATACGCCCCGTGACCGCTGGCCGCTGATCGTGGGAGTGGATGCCACCGCCCCCGCCCTGGAGGCCGTAGCCGCCGGGCAACTGTACGGCACGGTGCTCAACGACAGCCGGGGGCAGGCCCGGGCCATGCTGGATCTGGCCCTGGCCCTCTGGGCGGAGGAGGACCCCGCCGGAACGGTGGAGCTGGAGGAGGGGCACTATGTCTGGCTCCCCTACCGGCAGGTGACGGGGGAGAATCTGGCGGACTACCGGGAAGAACCGGCGGAGGTTCGCTGAGGGCCGCCGGATGTAAAAACCGCATATCATATCTGAAAAAGAGGAGGCGCTTTTATGAAGCAGCTGTTTCTTCTGGCCGCCGTCATATGCTTCGGCATGGCCATTCTCAAGTTCTACGCCGCCCGGATGGGCCGTACCGCTCCCGCCGTCAAGGAAGAGAAGTCCTGGGCCACGCTGACGGCGGAGGAGGCCAAGGCCCGCCTGGACGCCAACGAGTCCGTCATCCTTCTGGATGTGCGCACCCAGGAGGAGTACGACGAGGGCCACATTCCCGGCTCCGTGTGCCTGCCCCATGAGGAGATTGGGCCGGAGATGCCCATCGCCTTTGACCAGGACGCGGAAATCCTGGTCTACTGCCGCTCCGGACGCCGCAGTGCCCTGGCGGCGGAGGCCCTGTCCGCCATGGGCTACACCAACGTGGCCGATTTCGGCGGGATCCAGGACTGGCCCTATGAGACCACCACGGACTGAAGGCCTGCGGCTCCTGGGTGGGGACAAAAAAAGAAGAGAGGCGGCCCTCTCTTTCCATCAAAACGGCAGGATGTTGGGTCCTGCCGTTTTTTTTATTCTCCCGGGGCGCTCCCCGAGCTTCAGGTCCGGTTCTGAAGCTCAGCCAGCTTCTTGATCTGCTCCAGGGCGTACTCCTGAAAATCCGGGCGCAGGGATTGAAAGATTCGCAGCGCCTCGTCGAGCTTTTCGGCCTCCCGGGGGCTGTGGAGAAACATGTCTCCCTCCCCGGTTTCCAGCCAGCCCTGGTTGACGCCGTATAACTGGCACATGTGGCGCAGCAGCAGCTCCCGGGGCTGCACGCGGCCATATTCAATGTTGCTGATCACATCCCGGCTGACGCCCAGCTTTTCACCGAATTCCCTCTGGGACAGCTTCAGCGCTTCCCGAACCGCTTTGATCCGATTGGACAAGGTGGTCCCTCCTTTGCTGCGGAACTCTGCACATTAAATTTTACAACACAAAAAGGGAAGAGTCAACACAAATTTGACGCAAGATGAGTGTTGACAGCGCAAAATAGACATGCTATATTGTGTTTAAAACACAACATAAGGAAGAAGGATGCGTTTATGACACAGGAACAGGAAAACGCCGGACGGATTGCCGAGTTCAGCACCCTCTTTCTTGCCCTGAACGAGAAGGGGCAGGAGGCGGCGATGACGGTTTTGCAGTCTCTGGTGTTCGCGCAGTCCGTAATGCAGCCGCAAAGCACAGAGGAGCGCATCCCGCCGGAGGGAACCTCCTGAACCCGCCGCCCTCCGGCAGCGCCGCTTTCCCCGGAGCCCGGCGGAGAGCCGGGAACATGCCCCTGAATGGGAAAGAATTTCCTTCGCCGTTCGGCCCGCTCCGGCGGACTGTGCCGGTCAGGGGGGCGGAAAGGGCTGTGTAAAGTTCCCCAAAGGCGTGAAAATTGTCAGGAACGGCGGCAAAAAAAGGTTTGCGTTTTGGTTGTTTTGACGTTTTTGCCACGGCACATGCCGGATGGGAAGCGCTTCCGGAGCCGTTCCAGTCGCGCTTCCTCCCCTTGGGCCGGAGGGACGGCAGCATACCGCCGGACGGCGCTTCACAGGCCGGGAACGGCGAATCTCCGGAAATCTGAAACAAATTGGCCGCAGTTTCAAGGGGGCGGTTTCCGCCCGTCCGCCGGAGACGCCGCCGTTTTGGAAAAGGCGTTTGCACGCGAAGAAAAAAATGTGGAGAGAAAATGTACAAAATCCTGAAAATTGCCTTTCTTTCCGGGGAAAGTTATGATACAATAACTGCAGTGCGATTGGAAGCCGGTCCTGCCGCTCCGGCGTGCGGCTCACGTCAGGCGGTTCCGGTTGACGGACGATTGCGCCGCCCGGCAGAGTCCGGCCCCGCGTTTGTTCTTTCCAGATAGAAAACAGAAAACCGTATGCCGCTAAAACCGATGAAATCCATCTGATTTTGGAAAGCATACCCTGGGAAACTGCGAACGCCTGGGAGAAAAGCGCGAAAAACCCCTGGCGTCATGCACGTACGGCGCCTGGGGTTCCTGTTTTTGTAAGTATGCTTCAAAAAACGGAAGCCGGACTCCGGGAAGTGCTTCCCGTAATTTATTGTATGGGAGATTGCCGTATGAATGTTTTGCTGATTGGCGGTTCGGGCAGCTTCATTGACAATATCATCATCAAGCTCAAGAAGGAAGGGCACCGAATCAGTCTGCTGACCGGAAGCCGGTACACCGGAACGTCCTATCAAAAGGTCTTCGAGCGGTACAACTTTACATATGACTACACCTGCATGTCGGACATCTTCGAGAGCGCCGAGCCGGACCTGACCATCTACATGGGCGCCTTCGACACCAACTACCGCTGGCGGGAGGAGGACACCAACGCGGTGAAATACGCCGCCGGTCTGATGAGCATCCTGATGAGCTACGCCTCCCGGGGGCGGGGCCGGTTTGTCTACCTCTCCTCCGACGAGGTGTTCAGCAGCAGCTACGCCGAGGACATTCAGGAGGCGGAGCCCATGACTCCGGTAGGCGTCCGGAGCATGGTGCTGGCCCAGGCGGAGGAGATGTGCAGCAACTACCGCAAGAGCCAGGACCTGGACATGATCACCCTGCGGCTGGACCACTTTTACGGCATCCCGAAAAAGCGGTCGGAGGTGCGGGAAATCTGCTCCGCCATGTGCCTGGAGGCCTTCGAGAAGAAGCGGGTGACGGTCTCTCCGGGGCGGAGCTTTTCCCTTCTGTATGAGACGGACGCGGTGGAATTCCTGTGCCGCCTGGCCGTCGGGGGAAAGCACCAGGAGCAGCTTTACCACATTTCTTCCCCGGACGTCATGACCCAGCAGGACCTGGGGGAGATTATCCGGGACGCCGCCCAGGAGATTCTGGAGGCGACGGTGGAGGTCGTGGAGGACCGGCCTGTGGAGGACCGGCGGGTCCTGTCCGGGGCCCTCTACGAGAGCGAATTCGGCAACCCCTTTTTCTGTCAGGCCCGGAAGATTGTGGTGGATATTCTCACACGCATGAAAAAGCACCCGGACCAGTTCCTGTCGGACAGAAGCGAGGAGCTGAGCCTGTGGCAGCGGATTTACAAAAAGGCCGGGTGGCTGCTGAAGGCCCTGATTCCCTACGTGGAAAACGTGGTGTGCTTCATCCCCTTCTTCATGCTGAACAACCGGGCGGTGGGCAGCGCCTACTTCGCGAAGCTGGACTTTTACCTGCTCTACGTGCTCCTCTTCGCCATCGTCCACGGACAGCAGCAGGCCACCTTCTCGGCCCTTCTGGCCGTGGCGGGCTACTGCTTCCGGCAGATGTACACCCGCTCGGGCTTTGAGCTGCTGCTGGACTCCAACACCTATATCTGGACGGCGCAGCTCTTCATTCTGGGCCTGACGGTGGGCTACATGCGGGACCAGATTCGCCAGCTGAAGCGGGAGAGCCAGGAGGAGCAGGAATACCTCACCATGCAGCTGGAGGACATTCAGGACATCAACGGCAGTAACGTCCGGGTGAAAAACGCCCTGGAGACCCAGATTGTCAACCAGAACGACAGCGTGGGGAAAATCTACAGCATCACCTCGGCCCTCAACCAGTACAGCCCGGAGGAGGTGCTGTTCTACGCGGCGGAGATGCTGGGGAAGCTGATGAAAACCCGGGACGTGGCGATTTACACCGTTTCCAACGCGGCCTATGCCCGGCTGTTCTCCTCCACCTCGGAGAAGTCCAAGATGCTGGGGAACTCCATCCGATACACCGAGCTGGGGGAGATGTACGACACGCTGATGAAGCGCAAGGTCTATATCAACCGCCAGCTGGACGAGCGCTATCCCCTGATGGCCAACGCCATTTTTGAGCAGGACGATTTGCAGCTGATTCTCATGGTGTGGGGCATCCCCTGGGAGAGCATGACCTTGGGGCAGGCCAACTATATGGTGGTCATCAGCTCCCTGATTCAGAACGCGGTGCTGGGGGCCAGCCGGTATCTGGCCAGCCTGGAGGAGAAGCGGTACCTGGAGGGCACCCGCGTCCTGGAGCGCGGAGCCTTCACCGGCCTGGTGAAAGCCTTCCTGACGGCCCGGAGAAAGGGCCTGACCCAGTGCACCCTTCTGCGGACGGAAATCCGGGAGGACCAGGCCCGGCAGAAGAGCGGCCTGGTCTCCAGCAAGCTGCGCCAGAGCGACTATACCGGAATTCTGGAGGACGGCGTCCTCTACGTGCTCCTGGCGAACACCAGCACCAGCGACGCGGACTATGTGCTCCGGCGCTTCGCGGAGATTGGAATCCCGTGCCGGATTGTGGAGACGGTGGAGGAGGGCGGAAATGACGCGGCTTAGCCTCTTTTTCCTCATCCTGCTGATCAACGCGCTGGTGGTGCTGGCCTATCTGGTCTGGAGCGTGATTTACAAGCGCCGGAACCGGAGCTTCATTATCTGCGCAATCGTGATGCTGCTGTGCCCGGTGGTGGGGCCCTGCTTCTTCCTGCTGGCGCTGCTGCTGTACAAGCTGCTGTACTCCGCGCCGGTGGACCTGGCCGACGTGGTGTTCAGCAAGGAGCGGGTGCGGAAGTTCGTTCACGCCGAGGAGGAACGGGAACGCAACCTGGCCCCTCTGGAGGAGGCCATTGAGATCACCGAGTCCGGGGAGCTCCGGACGCTGATGATGAACGTGGTCCGGGGAGACATTCAAAAATCCCTGGCCACCATCGCCCTCGCCATGAACAGCGAGGATACGGAGACCGCCCACTATGCCGCCTCCGTGCTGCAAAACACGCTGAACACCTTCCAGGAGAACGTGGAGAAGCAGTACGCGCTGATTCAGGAGGGGGAGGACGAAAACCGCCTGGAGTACGCGGACGCGCTGGTGGATTATATGAATCAGGTGCTGGAGCAGAAGGTGCTGACGGGATTGGAGCAGGAGCGCTACGTGCGCCTGCTGGAGAACGTCTGCGAAATTCTGTACCAGGAGGAGCCGGAGCGCATGCAGAGCAGCCATTTTGAGGCTGTCAGCCTCCGGCTGCTGGACTTGGAGGACTTCGAGAGCTGTGAGAAGTGGTGCCTCCGGGGCGCCGCCAAGTTTCCCCATACGCTGGCCAGCTTCGCCTGTCTGCTGAAGCTCTATTTCAGCAGCGGCCAGCGGGAGAAATTTTTCGAGACCATTCGGGAACTGAAGCAATCGCCGGTGGTGATTGACCGGGAGACGCTGGAGCTCATCCGGGTCTTCCAGGAGCCGTGAGCGGGAGGGAGGAACTGTGAAAATCTGCTTGATCGCGGAGGGCTGCTACCCCTATGTGGTGGGCGGCGTGTCCAGCTGGATTCACAGTATGATTCAGGCGTGGCCCCAGGTGGAGTTTATCCTCCTTGCCATAATACCGGACCGCTCCATCCGGGGGCAGTTCAAATATGAGCTGCCGGAGAACCTCTCGGAGGTTTATGAGGTCTATCTGAGCGACAAGGACTGGGCTCCCCGGCGGCACAGCAAGCGCCGGACCCGCCTGGGCTCCAAGGAGTACCGGGCGCTTCAGAGCATCGTCTTCGGAAAGGACGTGGACTGGGATACAGTGTTCACCATGTTCCAGAAGAAACACTTTTCCCTTGACGACCTCCTCATGGGCGGCGACTTCCTGAACATCGTGCAGGAGTACTATGGACAGCGCTATCCCTACATCGGGTTTTCGGACTTCCTGTGGACCATACGGTCTATCTACCTGCCCCTGTTCCAGGTGCTGAAGACCCACCTTCCGAAGGCGGATATCTACCACTGCGTGGCGACGGGGTACGCCGGGGTGCTGGGCAGCATGGCGGCGTACCTCCACGGAGGGGCCCTGCTGATCTCGGAGCACGGCATCTACACCCGGGAGCGGGAAGAGGAGCTGCTGAAGGCCAGCTGGGTGGACGGCATTTACAAAAACATCTGGATGGACCAGTTTCAGAAGATGTCCCATCTGGCCTATGAGCGGGCGGACGTGGTGACGTGCTTGTATGGCCGGGCCGGGAAGCTCCAGGCGGAGCTGGGGTGCCCCAAGGAGAAAATCCGGGTGACGCCCAACGGCATCATCATGGAGCGGCTGGCGGATTTGCCGGGCCGGACGGAAGAGGACGGGGACTATGTGAACGCCGGGGCCATCCTGCGGGTGACGCCGATCAAGGACGTGAAGACCATGATCCGCGCCTTTGCCTTTGCCAAGGAGCGGAACAGCCGCCTCCGGCTGTGGATCATGGGCCCCACGGACGAGGATGAGAAGTACGCCCAGGAGTGCATGGAGCTGGTGGAGGGCCTGGGGGTTCCGGACGTCTTTTTCACCGGCCGGGTGGACATCCGGGAGTATCTGGGCCGGATGGACTTCACCCTGCTCACCAGCATCAGCGAAGGCCAGCCCCTGACGATACTGGAGAGCTACGCGGCCCGGAAGCCCGTCATCGCCACAGACGTGGGCAACTGCCGGGAGCTGATCTACGGCGAGGACGATGGGTGCGGAACTGCGGGCATCCTGACCCACGTGATGAACATCACGGAAATCTCCCAGGCGATTCTGGAGCTGGCGGGCTCCAAAAAGCAGCGGGAGGACATGGGGGAGCGGGGCTTCCGCCGGGTGCAGACGCGGCACCAGCTCCATCAGATGCAGCAGAGCTACGAGGGCATTTACAAGGAAATCGGCTTGGCGCACGGCAAGCAGTGGGGAGAGCGGTAATATGGCCGGAATTGGTGTCAGACTTAATAATATCTTCGGCAAAAACACACTGGTGACGAACCTGGTGGGCTTTGGCTACAGCTCCGTCATGACCATCGCGCCCATGTGCATGGTCATCGGGGCGATTCTGGTCATGCAGTACCTGCTGGGCTTTTCCAAGCTGGGCTATACGCCCAGAGAGCTGTTTGCCTGCACCGTGCTGTACATTTTCATCTTTTCCCTGCTGACCTGTTCGCCCTTCAACGCGGTGCTGTCCCGCTATCTGTCGGATATTATTTACAACGAGACCTACGCGGATATCCTGCCCTGCTTTTACACCGGGATGCTGATTAACGTGGTGTTTTCCGTTCTGTTCGGCATTCCCTTCTGCATCCATGAGTATCTGGTGGGGCACGTCCCGATTTTTTACGTCTTCACCGGCTACTGCGGATTTGTCTCCCTGGCGCTGGTGTTCTACTGCATGCTCTACCTCTCCATCTGCAAGGACTACGGGAAGATTTCCTTCTACTTCATCCTCGGCATGGTGGTGTCCGTGCTCCTGTCGCTGGCACTGGTGTACTGGTTCCGGATGGAGGTCAGCTATGCCATGCTGCTGTCCCTGGTGGTGGGCTTTTTTCTGATTGCCTGCATGGAGATGGCGCTGGTGAAGAGCTACTTCCGGGAGAACAGCCGGAAGTACAAGGCGGTGCTGAAATACTTCGGGAGGTACTGGCAGCTGGTGGCGACGAATTTCCTGTACACCCTGGGCCTGTATGTCCACAATTTCGTCTTCTGGACCACGGACATGCGCATGGTGGTGGTGAAGAGCTTTGTCTGCGCCCAGCCCTATGACATGGCCACCTGCCTCGCCATGTTCACCAATCTCTCCGCCAGCGTGATTTTCATCTCCCGGGTGGAGATGCATTTCCACGAGCGGTACAAGAGCTATTCCGAGGCCGTCATCGGCGGCCGGGGCATGGACATCGCCAACGCCAAGCGGCGCATGTTCTACCAGCTGGCCGAGGAGCTGATGAGCCTGGCCCGCATTCAGTTTATCGTCAGCGTGATTCTGTTCCTGGTGTGCATCATCCTTCTGCCGCAGTTCGGCTTTGGCGGACTGGTGATGCAGATTTACCCCTGCCTCGCCGGCGGCTATTTCATTCTGTTCATTATGTACGCGGCGATGCTGTTCCTATACTACTACAACGACCTGAACGGGGCGGTGATGGCCTCTCTGAGCTTCTGCCTGGTGACGCTGATCGGCAGCATCATCTCCTCGAAGTTCACGCCGGTGTGGTATGGGATGGGCCTCGTGGCGGGGACGCTGGTGGGCTGGACAGTGGCCTACTACCGCATCCGGCGGATGGAGCAGGTGCTGGACATCCATGTCTTCTGCGCCGGAAACATCGTCCAGAGAGGGTATGGAAAGAAGCCCTCCAACCGGGTTTACGACCGGTCCGCGCCCAAGGAGGAGGAACCGGCCCGTCTGGGGCGGCGGCAGGCGAGGGCCGCGGAGAAGTGACAAGGCAGGTGATTTGAAATGCCCATGAATTTGCTGACGCTGGTTCAAATCCTTCAGATATTTGCCGCGTACCTGTTTGTATCGGTGTTCGTACCGGCGTTTGTGCTGGGAAGATCGCTGAAGAGCTACCGGATTCTGGAGCGCTTCATGGTCTACTTCATGGCGGGGAATTTCTACATCATCAATCTGGTGTATCTGCTTCAGCTGCTGAAGCTGTCCTATCCCATAACGCTGGCCCTGGGAACCTTCATACCGGCGGTGCTGGCGCGGATCGCCCTGAACCGGACCCCGGTGCGGAGGAACGTCCGGAGCTGGCTGCGGGACATGAAGAAGCTCAGCCTGGGCTCCATGGGCTCCCGGACACTGATGAGCCGGTTTTACCGGGCAGTGCGGAAGGAGCTCTGGGAGGTATGGTGCTTCCTGTGCGGAGTACTGAAGCACCATACCGTTGACTGCCTGCTGCTGGCGGGCTTTTTGGTGCTGCTGAGCTGGGTGTACGGCACCAACTACATCACCGCCTATGGCTACAAGGCCTTTGACCTGCCGGTGCATAACTACTGGATTAACTCCCTGGAGAAGAACCGCATCTTCGTGGAGGGCGTATATCCCTACGGCTTCCACTGTGTGCTGTACTACATTCACGCGCTGTTCGGGTTCCATACCTTTACGCTGCTGCGCCTCTTCGGCTTTGTGCAGACCGTGATGGTCCACCTGATTCTGCTGTTTTTCCTGAAGCTGTGCTGCCGGAGCCGGTACGCCGCGTATCTTGGAACATTCCTCTACGTGGGCAGCCGGTATTTCTCCGCCACGACCTACGACCGGTTCTACACCTCCCTGCCCCAGGAGTTCGGCATGACCTTCATCCTGCCGGTGGTCTATTTCGGCTTTGCTTTCTTCGTGCAGAGGAAGCAGGAGCTGGATAAGGAGGAGAATCCCGACGCCGCCCGGATGCGGCATTTCCCCCAGCTCTGGAAGGGCGTGAAGACCCTCGCCCGGCGGATTCCCTGGGTGAGGGAAAAGATGGACACGCTGGAATGGCAGGCGCCCTGGACCCGGGAGGGGACAAAGGTCCCGGCCCTGCGCCTCCCGTGGAAACCGGCCGGGTCCGCCCGGACGGGAGAAGCGGCGGCAAGCGCCGCCGTGCAGAGCGCGCCGGAAGCGGTGCAGGCGGCGGTGGCGGTTCTGGAGCGGGAAGAACTCCCGGAGCAGCCGGAAGCGGCTCCGGATGTCCCCCTTCCGGCGAACGCTCCCCGGGTCCCCCTGTGGAAGCGCTGGAAAGACTGGCGCCTCCAGTGGCACAGGTCCTACCTGTATCTGGTGGGCTTTGCCATGAGCTTTTCCATGACGCTGACGGTGCACTTCTACGGAACAATGATCGCCGGGCTCTTCTGCCTAGCCATGGCCATCGGGTATTTCTTCCGGTTCATCCGGCGGGAGTACTTCTGGAACGTGGTCGTTACGTGCTTCCTCAGCGTGACCATCGCGCTGCTGCCGATGCTGGCCGCCTTCATCGGCGGCACGCCCCTGCAAAACTCCCTGAGATGGGGCATGAACATCATTCGGGAATCCCAGGTCGAGGAGACCGTTCCCTCCGGCGAGGGAGAGACGGCGGTCCCGTCCGCCGATCCGGACCTCACCTTGGGTGAGCGGCTGAGCAACCTGAAGGAGAGCGTTCAGAAACGCTGGAACACGGTGATGCGGGCCCTGAACCAGTCCCTGAACACGGAGGTGTTCACCCTCTCAGACCCACGATACGCGGACTGGGTCATCTACGGCTGTATCATATTGAGCGGTCTGGGCGTGCTGATGTGTATTATGAGGCGCTATTCCTACGGCGCCATGCTGCTGTCGGCGGGACTCTACATGCTCTTCATGAGCATTCTGACCACGCCCCAGACCTTCGGCCTGCCCATGCTGATCGATATGTTCCGGCGGCGCATTTACTTCGCCTATTCTCTGCCGATTGCCATCTCCCTCTGCGCGGACGCCATACTGGTGGTTCTGTGCCTGCCGCTGAAGCATAAATTCCTGCTGAACGGATTGTCGCTTCTGTGCGTCTGCCTGGTGGTGGGAAACACCATGCTCACCGGCCAGCTCCGTAAGCCCTATGTGCCGGACGTGCTGGAGATGAACGAGGCGATCACCTGCATGGAGAACATCCTGGAGATGGAGGAGGACTACAGCTGGACCATCGTCTCCACCAGCGACGAGGTGCAGATGGGCGAAGGGCACGGATACCATTATGAGACTATCTCCTTCCTGAAGGATATGGAGGGGATAACGGACTGGAGCCAGATGCATATCCGCATTCCGACTCCGGTGGTGTACATTTTCATTGAGAAAATTCCCCTGAATTACTATCCCTGGGACTACCCCATCTATTATGAGAACAGCGGGCAGACCATCTCCAGGGAGGGCGCGAACCGCCCTCTGCCAGAGATCAAGGGCAACGAGATGTACAAGGGTGAACAGCGCTGGATTCTGATGTCCCGGATGTACTGCTGGGCCCAGGCCTTCCAGAAGCTGTATCCCAACGAGATGGACGTCTACCTGGAGAGCGACCAGTTCATCTGCTACCGGATTGAGCAGAATGTAAACCGGCTGTACGATTTCGCCATCGACTACGATTACAACACTCGGGAATATGAGGCGGAGGAGAGCGCGCATGAATGAGCGCATGATAACCCACAGGAAATATCTCGGCATCGTGATGCTGATGCTTGTGCTGCTGTTCATGTTCATGTTTACCGCAGTGGCGCGGGAGAGTATCAGCGAATACGACGTCAACGAATATGCGATACGGCAGGCGGCCTCCGGCGAAAGCCGCTGGCTGCCCTACGCCGCCAGAGACGGCATCCGGAAGGCCCAGGCGGGCAAAACGGAGGCCGGGCGGGCTATCCTGCTCTTCGGGAGTCTGGACAACGCCCTGGGGGATATTGTGTCCCAGTGGTGCCTCTACACAAAGCGGGAGCTGGTGGTGGAAAGCTCTGCCGGCAGCTATGTGCTGGACAGCGAAAGCCGCCCGGAGATGGTGCTGGTGGATGCCAGGGAGATTGACTGCGGCCAGGAGGCCCAGGCCCTGATCCATCTGGCGGACCGGGGCGTGGACCTGGTGTTTTGCAGCCTGCCGGACCCGTCCCTCATCCGGCGGCGGGCGGACCTCCGGGAGCTCTTGGGGATTCAGCGCGTGGAGGCTGACGAGGTGGAGGCGGAGGGCATCTGGCTGTTTGACGGTTTCCTGCTGGGCGGAGAGGCCGTATACGCCGCTGGTCAGGAAAAAGAGGAGCAGTGGCAGGACGGGGAACTGAAGGAATCGGAACGGCAGGACCTGGAGCTCACCATGCCCTGGTATGTGACCCTGAGCGGCACCCGGACCTATGCCATGGCGCTGCTGGACGAGGAGATCATGGAGGACCAGGAGGACCGGAATGAAAACCTCCCCGCCGTCATCTGGCGCAACAGCTATGGGAACGCCCGGGTGTTCGCCGTGAACGGGAACTACATGTCCGGCCTCACCGGCCTGGGGCTGCTCAGCGCCATATCCTATGAGGCCAAGGACTATGAGCTGTATCCCGTGATCAACGCGCAGAATGTGGTGCTGAAGGACTTCCCCAGCTTCGCCGGGGAAAACGCCGGAATCATGCAGGAGGTGTACAGCCGTTCTCCCCGGGCTGTGCAGCGGGATGTGGTGTGGCCGTCGATGCTGTCCATAATCAGCCGGGCGGAGTGGAAGCTGACCAGCCTCCTTTCCCCGCAGTACGACTATCAGGACGGAATTGAACCGGATACAACGGACCTGAACTTCTACCTCCAGCAGTTCAAGGAGGCGGGGGCGGAGGTCGGCGTCTCGTTCTACCATGGGGAGGACATCTCGCTGGAGGAGAAAATCCGGCGGGACGAGGACTTTTTCCGTTCCACGGAAACCGGGTATGTATACAGCGCGGCCTACGCCGGGGGAACGGAGTTCCAGGCGGTGGCGGAGCTGGAGGAGGTCACGGAGAAGCTCCGGACGGTGGCCTTTGAGTACCAGCCCGGCGTTCCGCTGGTGAGCTATCTCAGCGACCGCGTCACCGGGCAGAGCATCACCGGCGACGCCAAGCGGCACACCTACAGCGAGAATTTGCAGCTCCGGAGCCTGGAGACGGCCCTGGGCTATTCCAATGTGCAGCTTGACCTCCACGAGGTTCTGTGGCCGGAGAACGAGAAAAGCCACTGGGAAAAGCTCTCCAAGGAGCTCTCCGGGAACCTGAGCACCTGGTGGAAGCCATTCCAGGCCTTTGAGCGCACCACGCTGACGGAGAGCGACAGCCGTCTGCGGCGGTTTTTGAACCTGGACTTCTCCAGCCGCCGGACGGGAGACCGTCTGGTCCTGGACGTGGAGGGCATGGAGGGCCGCTGCTGGTTCCTCCTGCGGACCCACGGAGAGGGAATCGCGAAGATCAGCGGCGGAGACTATCAGGCCGTGGAAAAGGACGCCTACCTGGTCTGCGCCCGGGAGAGCCAGGTGGAGATTCTCCTGGAGAAGACCAGGGGAACGCTGAAGTACGAAATGCCGGTGGAATAAGTCCGCTGGAGCGCCCCCGGCGTTCTGGCGGACGCCGGGGGAGGATAGACCATGGAAGCAAATATTGTGTTTCGGCTGGGACTGATTGTCACCGGTGTGGTGCTGCTGGGGGTGACAATGTCCTCCCTGGCGAGAAGGCGGATGACGGATTCGCTGGGCCTCGTCTGGGAGCTGATCAGCGTGATTTTCATCTCCGCCGGAATTTTCCTGCGCCCCGTGGAGCTGAACCGCTATATCAGCGTCATGGGCATGCTGCTGGTGGCGGCGGTTGGGTTCTGTGTGGTGTTCATCGCGTATTTCATGAGCCTCCGGATTTCAGAGCTGATGCGCAGGAATCTGGAGCTGGCTATGCAGGTCACGCTGCTGCGGTATGAGATGGAGCAGAAGTGGGGGGCGTCTTTGGAAGAAGAGGTGCGATGGAGTGAAGAAGCTGCTGTTTGTGATCAATACGCTGGGGCGGGCCGGAGCTGAGACCGCGCTTCTGGAGCTCCTCCGCCACCTGGACCCCGAGAAGTACAGCGTGTCGCTGTATGTGCTGATGGGGCAGGGAGAGCTGGCCCGGGAGCTGCCGGAGCACGTGCGGCTGCTGAACCGGCGCTACAGCGACCGTCCGGTGCTGAACCGGCAGGGGCAGCGGCGAATGGCGGGCCAGGTGCTCCGGGCTATGCTGGCCCGGGGGACGGCGGCGCGGCTTTCGCCCTATCTCTGCCGGAATTTTCTGGATATGCTGGAAAAGCGGGACGTCCGCGCGGATAAGCTCCTGTGGCGGGTCCTCTCCGACGGAGGGCAGCGGCTGGAGGAGCGGTATGACCTGGCCGTGGCCTTTCTGGAAGGAGGGGCCACGTACTACGTGGCGGACCACGTGGAGGCGCGGAAAAAGGCGGCGTTCGTCCACGTGGACTACGGTCAGGCGGGGTACACCCGGGCCCTGGACCGGGAGTGCTATCTGAAATACGACCGGATTTTCACAGTGTCCGGCGAGGTCCGGACGGCCTTTCTGAGGGCCTATCCGGAGTGCGAGGCCCGGACGGAGATTTTCCACAACATCCTGAACCGGGAGCGGATCCTGCGTCTGGCCCAGCTTCCCGGCGGCTTTGAGGACGGCTTCGAGGGCCTGCGGCTGCTGACCCTGGGCCGCCTGGCCCAGCAGAAGGCGCTGGAGGTCTCTATTCAGGCTATGCGCCTCCTGAAGGACGCCGGGGAGCCCGTGCGCTGGTACGTCTTGGGTGAGGGAGACCAGCGGGCGTTTCTGGAGGAACGGGTCCGGGCCCTGGGGCTGGAGGGGGATTTCCTGCTGCCGGGGGCGGTGCGGAATCCCTACCCCTATCTGCGGCAGGCGGACCTCTATGTCCATGCCAGCCGCTTCGAGGGGAAGAGCGTTGCGATTCAGGAGGCGCAGGTTCTGGGCAAGGCCATTCTGGTTTCGGATTGCAGCGGCAACCGGGAGCAGGTGGAGCACGGGGTGGACGGCATGATGTGTGCCCTGACGCCGGAGGCCATCTGCCGGGAAATCCAGGGCCTTCTGCGGGACCGGGAGAAGCGGGAGCGGCTGGGAAAGGCCGCCGCCGCCCGGACCCAGACCGACGGGACGGAGCTGGAGAAGCTGCTTGCCCTGCTGCCGGAAAATGAGAGGAGGTGAGGGCCATGACGGACAGGACGCTGCTGATTGTCGTCCCGGCGTATAACGAGGCGAAGAGCATCGGCGGCTTTCTGGAGAGCCTGCGCCGCTCCGGGGCCATGGAGCTGGGGGATGTCTTGGTGGTGGATGACGCGTCCACGGACCGGACGGCGGAAATTGCCCGGAGCATGGGCTGCGCCGTGGTGACGAACGTCTATAATCTGGGCTATGGCTGCGGTCTTCAGGTGGGCTATAAGTACGCCCAGAAGCTGGGCTATGAATACATCATTCAGATGGACGCCGACGGACAGCATGACGCGTGCAACGTGGAGCGCCTGTATCAGAAGCTCCTGGAGCGGGACGGCCAGGGGAAGCATCTGGACATCGTTCTGGGTTCCCGGTTTTTGAAGGAGAGCACCACCTATCCCATGTCCCTGGCGAAGAAAATCGGGTATGTCATCTTCCGCGTCTGGATTCGAATCGGCGCCGGGCGGAAGATTCAGGACCCCACCACGGGCCTTCAGGGGCTCAGCCGGAGGGCGTTTTCCTTCTACGCGAAGTACAGCCATTTTGACGACAAATACCCGGACGCCAACATGCTGATGCAGATGCTTCTGCTGGGCTTCCGGGTGACGGAGATACCGGCGGTGATGCACCCCCGGGCCGAGGGGGCCAGCATGCACTCCGGACTCCGGCCGGTGGTGTACATGTTCCGCATGACGTTTTCCCTGCTGGCCGTGTGGGTGCGCATCAGGCTGTTTCATATGGATTTGGGGGACTTGGATGAGAATTCCGTTTTTTAAAGCCGCCGGGAACCGCTTTCAGCCGGCAGAGCTGACAGAAACCACAGCGGCCTTCCCCAATCCAGCCAGAGGGTGGTATCAGATTCACACCTTCCGCCTGGACAAGGAGCCGGACCTGGAGGAACAGAAGTGGTGCCTGAATCCGCTGGACTCGCTGGTTCTGGTCCTGATCAGCATCCGGGCCTATCAGAGCCGGGACCTGGACGGGGCCGCCCTGGACCGCCTCCGCCGGATTCTGGAATTTTTAGCGGAACGGCGGCGGGACTGCATCCTCCGCGTGGTCTATGACAACGAGGGCCGCGCCCCGGAGCGGGAACCCTTCTTCTTCCAGCAGGTGCAGACCCACCTCCAGCAGGTGTCGGAGGCCGTCCGGCCCTTTACCGCCTCGGTGTTCGTGTTCCAGGGGATGCTGGTGGGAAACTGGGGGGAGATGCACACCTCCCGCTTCCTCACCCGGGAACGCCTGCCCCAGATGGCGGAGATTCTCCGGGCCGGACGGGGGGAGGACACCTGGCTGGCGGTCCGGAGGCCGGACCAGTGGCGGCTGCTTCACCGGAACCAGTCCGGGGACGGCCCGGTGCGCGCGGATGGCGTCACCCTCTTTGACGACGGCATGTTCGGTTCTCCGGACCACCTGGGGACCTTTGGCGTGGAGGAGCGGAGCACCGCGCCCTGGGACGCCCGCTGGCGCAGGGAGGATGAGCTGGCCTTTGAAAGCGAGCTGTTCCGGCAGGCCCCCAACGGCGGCGAGGCCGTGTACGGAAAAGAGTACGCCTGGACGCCGGAAGAGGTGCTGTCCGCCCTGCGGAGCATGCGGGTGACGTACCTGAACCGGGCCCATGACCGAAAGCTGCTGGATCTCTGGGGGGAGACGCCCTGCCCCGTACGGGGTGTGTGGGAGAACGCCAGCCTTCTGGACTATATCGGGGCCCACCTGGGCTACCGCCTCCTGGTCCGGAGCGTCCGGGTGGCAGAGGACCGGCGGGGCGTCTGCAAGGCGGAGCTGGAGGTGGAGAACACCGGGTTCGCGGGCATCTATCAGGAGGGCCGGATGGGCCTGGAGTACACGGACGGCGGCGGGGCTCTCCGGAGGGAGGTCCTGGAGGAAAACCTCCGGGGCTGGCAGAGCGGCGAGGTCCGGCGGTACAGCCGGGAGATCGCGCCGGGGGACGGCGCGGTGCTGCTGTGGGCGTCCAGAGACCGGGACGGCGGGGTGATCCGCTTCGGAAATCAGGGGAGTGAAGAGGATGGAAAGTTACCCTTGGGCCGGATGGAGCCCCCTGCCTCGCCATAGGCTTTCGGGAACACGCTGAGACACAAAAACGATGAGGAGAATGCAGGCATGACCGGGAAAAACATTTTGAAACGCTGCTGCGCACTGTTGCTGGCCCTTGGCATTTCCACGCTGCTGACGGCCGCCGGAAACGCAGCCCCCGCAGTCCGGGCGGAGTGCGCCGTTTTTACGGAGTCCGCGAAGGCACTGAAAAATCCCAACCGGGGCTTTTACTACATCTACCGCTTTGAGATCAAGGACAAAGAAACGGACTACAACACGCTGGTTCCGCAGCTTTTCGAGAAGGACACGGAGACCACGCTGGCGCTGGTGGAGTTCAACCTGAAGGAGTACAAGGACCAGGCGATTTCCTCCAAAGGAATGAAGAACCTGGAGAATCTTTTCCAGGCCCTGGCGAAAACGGAGAAGCATTTGATCGTCCGCTTCCTCTACGACTGGGACGATAATGCCACGGAATCGGAGCCGGAAAACATGGGCCAGATTCTCTTCCACATCCGCCAGGTAGGCCCCCTGCTGAAGGCTCATGAAAATCGGATTTTTACCCTGCAAGGCGTCTTCCTCGGGAACTGCGGCGAGATGCACAGCTCCCGCTACATGGAGACGGACCGGGTCCAGACCCTGGCCCGGAAGCTGGGAGAAGCGGCGGGGGAGAACATCTACCTGGCCCTCCGGACGCCCCTCCAGTGGCGGCAGACGACCCGGGTTTCCAACCCCGCCGGAATCAGCCGCCGGGACAAGATTCTCGCCACCCGTATCGGCTTGTTTAACGACGGCATGATGGGCAGCGGCAGCGACCTGGGGACTTACGGCGCCGGAAGCCGGGAGAAGGACGGCCCCCTGGTCAGCTGGAGCCGGGAGGAGGAGCTGGACTTCCAGAACGTCCTGTGCCGCCTGGTTCCCAACGGTGGGGAGGTTGTAATCAGCAACTACCTCAACAACCTGGAAAACGCCCTCAAGGACCTTTCCCGGATGCACATCACATACCTGAACCTGGGCTACGACAAAGCGGTCCTGGACAAATGGGCGGCGTCGAAGCCCGCCGAAGCGGGAGTCTTCAGCGGCCTGGACGGCCTGGCCCTCGTGGAGCGCCGCCTGGGCTACCGCCTGGTAATCCGGGAGGCCCGGATGAGCGCCGCAGGGGACCAGCTGTCCCTGGAGGCCGACCTTCAGAACGTGGGCTTTGCGCCGGTGTACAAACCGGTGGAGACCCGGGCGGTCTTCCGGACCGCCGGAGGCCGTGAGCTCAGCTATGCCTTCCTCCAGGACGTGCGGCAGCTCTCCGGCGGAACGGAAGCCGCCCAGAAGCTGACGCTTGCCCTCAGCGTCCCCCTGACGGAGCTGGCCGGGGAGAGCTGGTCGGTATACCTGGAGATGAAGGACCAGGCCACGGGCCAGCGGATTCTTTTCGGAAACGACGCGGAGCCGGAGGCCCACGGCTACCGCCTGGGCACAGTAACCGCCTGATAAGCAGAGAAGCATCCCCGCCGGATTTCTCCGGCGGGGATGCTTTTGCAGCCATGGAAAACGTCTCCGGATGTCTTCGCCGGAGGCGTTTTGTTTACTTGTTCCGCAGCTCGCGCCGCATACGGCTCAGCTCAATAAAATGGGCGTTCACCAGCTCCTGGAAAAACGCACGAAGCATGTGGGATCCCTTCTTTCCTGTAGGATACTGGCACTGGGTGGAGGCCCGGCCCTCCGGCACGGTTCCGCCCTGCCGATGCTAACAGAGTACAACGTTTCCCGAAAGAAATCCAGAGGTAAAATGACGATTCTCCCCAAAAGACCCTCTGCAATTTCGTCAATCCAACCAATTATAAAAGCGGAATTTTAACAAATCAGACAAAACTGAAAGTCTTCTCCGCCCCCTCCCGCACGAACTTATACGCCGTACTGCGGGACACCCCCAGCCGACGCCCGATCTCCTCCAGGGAAATCTTCTTCTCCCGCCAGAGGCGGGCGTATCCATCCGCCTCCGCCGGGCGGGGGATGCTCCGGTTGCCCCAGCGTCTCCCGGCGGCCTTCGCGGCGGCGATGCCCTCCGCTTGACGGCGGCGGATGTTCTCCCGCTCCTTCTGGGCCACGTAGGCCAGAATCTGAAGCACCAAATCCGCCACGAACCGCCCCGTGAGATCCTGGCCCTCCAGCTTGGCCCGGGTGTCCAGCAGGGGGAAGTCCAGCACCACGATATCCGCCCCCTTCTTCCGGGTAATCAGCCGCCACTGCTCTAGAATCTCGTCGTAATTCCGCCCCAGCCGGTCGATGCTGAGGAGGAACACCGTATCCCCCTCCCGCAGCCGCCGGAGCATGCGCCGGTAGCCCGGCCGGTCGAAGTCCTTCCCGCTCTGCCGGTCCTGAAAGAGGTTCTCCGCCGGGATGGCCATGGGGGCCAGGGCGGCCAGCTGCCGGGCCTCGTTCTGGTCCCGGGAGGAGACGCGGATGTAGCCGTAATTCATGGGACACCTCCATAGTAAAAGAGTAGGTTCCTTCTATTGTAAAAGATGGCCCCGAAAAAATGGAAAAAATTTTTTAAAAAATAAAACCGCAAGGCCTCCTCGCGGTACTTATATATAGGAGGTAAATGCCCAAAGGAAAATTTACCTAAAACAGCAAGGAGGATTTTATGAGAAACATGCGAAAACTGACGGCTTTGCTCTGCGCTCTGGCGCTGCTGCTGTCGCTGTCGACCCCTGCCGTCTCGGCGGAGGCCACACCCGCAAGCTCCAGCAACATCCACCGGCAGGACTACACCAACTACGGTAGTCCTGTCACGTCCTATCTCTACGAGAACGAACAGGGCGGCGTGACCCGGGTGGAGTACACCAGCGGGAAGCTCCTGGTGGAGGATTACGATGCCTCCTATGAGCTGGCGGACAGCCGCACCATCTCCGTGGGGCTCCCCATCTGGGGCGGCTTCTTCGCCGGGGAGGATGCCAACTTCGTCATCTCCGGCCAGACCAACAACAGTGAAAACAACTCCGCCGAGGTCATCCGCGTGGAAAAGTACTCCAAGGACTGGCGCTTCGAGGATTCGGCCAGCCTCAACGGAGCCAACACCACCGTCCCCTTTGACGCGGGCTCCCTCCGCTGCGCGGAGTACGGCGGTTATCTCTATGTTCGCACCAGCCATGAGATGTATACCTCGGATGATGGTCTGAACCATCAGGCGAACCTCACCTTCCAGCTGGACGAGGACGCCATGGACATCGTGGATTCCTATTACGATGTCTGGTGCGTGGACTACGGCTATATCAGCCACTCCTTCAACCAGTTCATCCTTGTGGACAGTGACCGGAACCTGATTGCCGTGGACCACGGCGATTCCGGCAGCCTCTCCATGGGCCCGAACTACCAGCCCTTTGAGGTCAACACCCGGGGCGTCACCCTCATGAAGTACGACCGGAAGGCCGGGGAAAGCGGCTTCACCGCCGAGACCCAGAAATTCTGCTCTTACAGCATCGTCCAGAACTTCGCGGGCCGGAGCGGCAACAACACCACCGGCGGCTCCATCGGCGGTCTGGCGGAGACCTCCGGCGGCTACGTCACCGTCTTCAACTACGATGGCACGGGCGGGCGCAATCCCCGGGACGTCTACGTGGGCTACACCAGCAAGTCCGGCCTTTCCAGCTCCGCCCGGGCGATTCCCGGTTCCTCCGGCTCCGGTACGCCGGTGCTGGCTCCCATGGGCCTGAGCGGCGGCTATGTCCTGTGGAACGAGAAGGACGGCGATACGCTCTATTACGCCTCCTATTCCGACGGCGGCCAGGTCGGCTCCGTGGAGACGGATACCGCCTCCCTGTCCGACTGCCAGCCCATCCGGCACGACGGCATGGCGGTCTGGTACGTGACGGACAACTCCGCCCCCACCTTCTATGGCCTGAACGATTCCGGCGTGACGGTGCTGGGCGGCGCCTCCGGGGATGAGGAAGAGCCCGGCGAAGGTGAAGAGCCCGGCGAGGGTGAGGAACCCGGCGAAGGTGAGGAGCCTGGCGAGGGCGAGAAGCCCGGCGGAGGCGAGAAGCCCGGCGAAGGCGAGAAGCCCGGCGAGGGTGAGAACCCCGGAAAGCCTGAGAAGCCCACCTATTGGCGCTTGATAACCAACCCCAATATGACTTACAGCGACGATGCCGCGATCATGGCGAACGGCGATGTGGTGTGCTGGCATAGTGACTATTGGAATGATGGGGAAGAAGACTTTACTACCCGGGTTGTGGGTAAAGGTTTCAAGGCTTTGGAAAACTATGGCTACATTGACAAGGACGACGCACTATGGCTTATGGACACGGATGGAAACTTTAGAGATGTTCTAAAGCTGGCTGACAATGTGCGGCTGGTTTCCAGTCATCCCCTGCATGTGAAAAACGACGGTACGGTATGGTCCTGGTACCCTCCCGAGGGCTATCCGGAACCCGAGGACGTTAAAGAATTCATTTGCGTCGCCGAAAACGCCAAACAGGCTGTGTATGTATATAATATGCATGCATCGGTGAACTTCGTTCTGAAGAATGACGGTTCTCTCTGGTCTTGGACAGATACTGGAAACCCGTCTGCTTTGCTGGGCCGTGATCAGGGGCAGATGGCCGTGACTATGCGCAAGGTTATGGATAATGTTGCGTATGTTTCCACCGGCATGGCAATCAAGACAGACGGCTCTCTCTGGAGCTGGGGCGATAACTACACAGCGGGCAACGGCAGTGAGATTTCGTTCACCCCTGTGAAAATTATGGACAACGTAGTGGGCGCATGGGGTGATACGCTTGCCCGCTATGCTATGACCAGAGACGGCAAGCTCTACAGCTGGGGAAGCGGCAACGCGCTTGGCTATTCGGACCGCAACCTTGTGATTCCCGCCGATGGCATTGAGTTTGAAAGACGCTATCAGACCACCCCCAAGCTGGTAGAAATGGATGATGTTTGCAGCGTCTGGTACAACATCTTCCAGACGCGCGACGGCACGCTGTGGGAAGTGCGCGATGATATGGGCATAACAAAGATCAAAGAGGGCACGAAGCCCTGCGGCGTGATTGAGAAGGAGACCAGCCGTCCCAGCGGCGGCAGTTCCAGCGGCGGCAGTTCCAGCGGCAGCAGCTCCAGCGGCAGCAGCTCCAGCGGCGGCGGCTCCAGCAAGCCGGGCACCATCATTTCCAACAACGGCGGCGGCTCCAACAAGCCCGGCACCACCACGCCCAAGCCCACTCCGAAACCCACCCCCAAGCCAACTCCCACCCCCACTCCCACTCCGGAGCCCCCCAAGACGAACACCCCCTTCACTGACGTTCCCAGCGGCGCGTACTACCATGACGCGGTCCTCTGGGCGGCGGAGAACGGTATCACCACCGGCGTCACCCCCACAGAATTCCGTCCCTCCGCGCCCTGCACCCGGGGCCAGGTGGTGACCTTCCTCTGGCGGGCCAAGGGCTGCCCGGAGCCGAAGACGAAGACGAATCCCTTCACCGACGTTTCCTCCTCCAGTCCCTTCTACAAGGCAATCCTTTGGGCTTATGAAAACGGCATCACCGCCGGACAGACGGCGGGCAGCTTCGCCCCCGGCGGCACGTGCACCAGCGGCCACGTCGTGACCTTCCTCTGGCGGGCCAACGGCAAGCCCGCGGCCTCCGGCTCCAGCTCTCTGGCCGCCGGGAACGCCGGGAAGTATTACACGGACGCCATCGCCTGGGCGGACGCGGCGGGTCTGCTCAGCGGCACCGGAAAGGCGTTCACTCCCGACGGGGGCTCTCCCCGGGCGGACATTGTCACGTATCTTTACAGAAATATGGCGGACTAAGTAAATATTTGATCTGGCGAGTCTTGCGGACGGGCCCGGCGTGTGGTATAATAAACAGATAAAATCCCATCCGCAGCCGGATAAAAAAGTGCGGCAGCCAGCGCGCCCTTTCGCAGACCCGCCGGACCAGCCGGACCGGCTCTCCCCGCCCCGGGCGGGGGGAGCGGCCCATCGGGAAAGGAGGTGTCTGTATAACATTTTTTCGCTGGATGAGGAACGCGCTCCTGTGGGACGCAAAGCGCTCCACGCTGGGAGACACGCCCGTCCTCATCCTTGCAGAGAGGAGAGACGATGGAGAAGCTGGAGAAGCTGGTCAGGGCCAGCAGGGAAGGAGACCGGGAGGCACAGGAACAGCTGATTCTGAAGGTTCAGGATTCGGTGTATTACCAGTGCCGGAAGATGCTGAAAAATGAACAGGACGCCCTGGACGCCACGCAGGAGGTCCTGCTGGCGGTGTTCAAAGGCCTGAAGGACCTGGAGAAGCCCGGGGCCTTCTTGAGCTGGATGAACCGGATTACGGTAAACGTTTGCTGCAAGCAGCTCCGGGACAACCGGGAGGTGGCGCTTCCCGAGGAGACGGCGCTGCCGCTGCTCTGGAACTTTGACGACCAGACGGCGCCGGAACGGGTCCTGGACACGGAGGAGAACCGCCGCCTGATCATCGAGCTGGTGGACGCCCTGCCGGAGGTCCAGCGCCTGTGCGTGATCGGATACTATTATAATGAGATGAGTGTCCGGGAGATCGCCGCGGCCATGGGGACGTCGGAGAGTACGGTGAAAAGCCGCCTCTTCTACGCCCGCAAGACCATCAAGGAGGGCGTGGAACGCCACGCGGCCAAGGGAATCAAGCTCTACATGGTCACGCCGCTGTCCTTCATTCAGTACTTCCTCCGTCAGGACGCCGCCGAGCTGGTCCTGGGACCCAGCGTGGCCAGCGCAATCCGCACGGCGGCCCTGGCGGCCTTCGCGGCGGGGGCAGGAAGCGCCGCCGCCCCGGCGGGAACCGCCGTACTCGCAAAAACGGCAGGGGCCCTGGCGGCGCACAAGGGCCTTGCGATTGTGGCGGGAATCGCCCTGGCGGGAACGATAGGCCTTGCGGCGCTGCGGCCCGCTGTCCCGGAGGTGCCGCCGGAGCCTCCGGCGGTTGAAGAGGCCGTACCCGCCCCGCTTCCCATTCCCCCGCAGTATTTCTCCGGCGACACCACGCCTCTGGAGACGGAGCCCCACCTGGTCACGGACTACGAGCCTCCGGAAGAACCGGGCATCCCCGGCGTACCGGCCCCTTCTGCGGCCCCGGATCCCTCCGGGCCCAGCACCATAGTCGTGGAGCTGGAACCCTACATACCCCCGGAGGAGGAGCCGCAGAGGGGACGGGAACCCATCCGCACGCCGCGTCCGGTCCAGCCTTCGGAGAACGGAAACCGGGTCCCCGGCGGCGAGGAAGAGCCCGCCCGTCCCACGGTGCCCGTCCCGCCGGAGAATCCCGGCCCGGTGAACCCCGGTCCGGTAGACCCTGGCCCAGTAGACCCCGGTCCGGTAGACCCTGGCCCAGCAGACCCCGGTCCGGTGAACCCCGGTCCGGAAGGCCCGGAGAGCCCCGAGGAGCCGGAGGACCCGGAACAGCCGCCGGTTCCGATTCCCCCGGCCACCGATGACACGTATCGGGTGAACCCGATGTTCGGGAGTTATCTGGGGAAGAACGAGGATGGGGTTCATGAGTTCGATCTGATTCTTTACTCCGATAATAAAGAGTGGTATTTTCCCTTCGAGCCTACAGGCGTGTACAGCCGGGAAGTGGTCTCGGATTTGGACCGGGTAGGGATTACTAACGGACGAATCTATGGCATCGCCCCGGGAGAGTGCAAGGTTTTGTATTACCTCAGCCGGAACGCGGCAGGCCCCTATGAGCTGAAGGGTGTCGCGAATGTCCGGGTCCTGCCGGAGACGCCCATCACCCCGAATTACGATTGGGGCGGGTATCAGAGGACCGACGGGAACGGAGTGTTCCGGTATCAGCGCACCATCCGGGCGGAGGGCCCGTCACATCCGCTCTACAGGTCTCCCCTTGTCTCAGGAAGGTTTTATGAAAAGGTTGAATCCAGCGATCCCGCCGTGGTCAAGGTGCTGACGGCAGGCAACTTCTACGCGGTTGCCCCCGGAACAGCGGAGGTCCGTTATTACACCCGCTGGGTCCCGGCGGACCCCTGGAAGCTGACCGCCGTGGTTCAGCTGACCGTAACCAGCGAACCGGAGCCGGAACCGCCGGAGAGCATTCGAAAGGAGCTGCGGGCGGGCTATGGCTACGCTTCCGATTTCATCAGCGAGTGGGGAGATTCCCTGCCGGAGACGCTGGTCTATACCTCCTCCAAACCCTCCGTGGCTTACATCCATGAGAAGGGTTATTTTTCAACTCTGGCCCCCGGAGACGCGGTTCTGACGGCCAAGGACCCCGCCAATCCCGGCCTGATCTACGAGCTGGCGGTCCACGTGGAGGACGCGTTTTCCTGGACGCACAATCTGAAGGACATGACCCTCACCGTGGGGGAATCCGTCCAGCAGACACTGGAATATCAGACCGGCGGCCTTGCGGATATCATCGGCGTAACCTGGGAAACTTCTGACGCCCGGATTGTCAACCTGAGCAGAAAGGATACCAGCGGCTGCATCATCGCCGGAATGGTCCCCGGCACGGCGGAGGTCACGGCGAACGCGCTGTTTCTGGCGCACACGCCGGACGGAAGCCGTGAGATGCGGGCCATAGTCACATTCAAGGTTCTCGTGAAGGAGGCCCCTCCGCCGGAGAATCCGGTCACGGAGTACCGGAAGCCTCTGCTGAAATTTGGCCGGAACCGGTTTGGCTATGGCTATGATGAGGAGTTCCGGTACATGTGGGGAGAAGACGATCCTCTGCCGGAGAACCTGCAATACACAACCTCGGACGCCTCGGTGCTTGCGATTAATGCCAAAGGGCGGTTCACAGCCCTCAGCGCCGGGCCCGCCTTCCTGACGGCATGGGACCCGGATGAGCCGAATGTGCGTTACATTCTGGAGGCGGATGTGGAGGACCGGTTTGACGGCTGGTATCCACAATTCAGCGATGAAGAGTATGAGTTCGGGGATACCACGCGGTTCCACGATTTTACATATTCGCTGACCGGCGCGTCGATCAAAAAGGTGGAATTCACCAGCAGCAGCCCGGAGGTTGTCGAGGTCATGGGTTCCTTCCTGAACCCGCCCAGATGCACTCTCAGGCTGGGACGCCCCGGAACGGCGGAACTTACCGCAAACGTCAGCTTTGAAGTGGATACCTGCATGGGCCGCGTGACCATGGAGGACTCGATTTCCTGCCGGGTGGCGGTTCATGCTCCGGAAGATATGGAGATCATTGAGCTGACGGATTTTGGCTACTGCTCAGGATATGGGTATACCAACTCCATCCCGGCCCTTGCGGCGGAGCGTGGCCTGGACTTCCCGGAGACGGACATGTATTACCGGAGTTCCGCCAGCAATATTGTTGCGTTGAACGAGAAGGGTGAGTTCTGCACAATGAAGGCCGGGCAGGCGATTCTGACCGCCACACCGCAGAAGGGCTCCGGCCCGAGCTTCGCGGTCATTGTGGATGTGCAGGACCAGCTTGATTGGACGTATACGATTGAAGACCTGGTTTTGAAGCCGGGGGAGAGTGCGGTCCATACCTTCTCCTCCTGTGAAATGAACTGGGACAGCGCCTCGATATTGTCCACCATATGGAGGGTGGAGGACTCGCTTATGCTCACCGTCACGCGGCAGGAGGACAGCACCAAAACCCAATGCCTCGTCACCAGCAAGTCTGTGCCGGGGGTTACGACGGTGACGGGAAACCTGAACATCTCCATGAAGGGATTCGGCATGGTCTATGAAAGCTTCTCTTTCCAGGTCCGGGTCCTTGAAGAAGCGGTTCCCCCGGAAGAGAACATCGAAGCGCCGCCGGAGGAGAATAAGGAAACACCTCCGCCGGAAAATAACGAGACGCCGGAGACTTTGGTCCCATCCGAGGAGCCCTAAAAACAGCCCGGATAAGCGGCTGGAGAGGAAAATCCGCCGGAATGCCTCCCATTGAAAGGAACACAGCGCCTGCCGAAAACCGGCGGGCGCTGTGCGTTATCCCCGTCTTAAAGTCCCAATCCATAAATCCGGTTGGCATTGCCGAAGAACACGGCCTCCCAATGCTCCTTGGGAACCAGCCGCCGGATGAAGTCAATATACTCCCCCAGATTAACGATGGGCCAGTCGGTGCCGAACATAATGGAGTCCCACTGCTGGATTGCCGTCAGCCAGGTCCGGAGCTGGGAGACATACCCCGCCTGGTGCTGGAAATAGCGGTCCAGGTCCACCCGCCCCTCCAGCAGTCCGGAGAGGTCGGCGGCCACGTTGGGATTTTTCTCCACCACAGCGGCGGCGGATTCCAGGAAGGGATTGCCGAAGTGGCACATGACGAAACGGGTCTCCGGATGGTCCGCCGCCGTCTCGTCCAGCACCAGAGGGTGGGCATATTTCAGATGAGCACCGGGGAAGGCGGTGAGCCCCATATGGACCGCCACCGGCTTGCCGTATTGCGCGGCCAGATGGTAGACGGGCTCATAGAGAGGGTCGGAGAGCCAGATGTGGTTGTAGCCGGGATAGAGCTTGACGCCGCAGCAGCTTTCCCGCCGTAGGTTTTCCTCCACCCGCTCCACATAGTCGGGGGCCAGTCCGCCCTGCTGGTCCTGCAAGGAGCTGTCCAGCCCGATGCAGTAGTGAAACAGGTCCGCCGGATACTGGTGATAGCCGGGGTCCAGGCTGTGGTTTCCCATGATCACGCCGTGGACGATTTGAAGGCCGTCATAAACCTGCCGCAGATGGTCCACGCTGTTGGAGTGCCCCACCTGCCGGGCCATGTCCTCGGTTTCGGGGTCCTGGGGGAAGAGGTGGAGATGGGCGTCGATGATCTTCATGAAAAAACTCCTCTTGTGAAGGCGGGCAAGCCCCCCGCCTTTTTTCGTGTTTCCGCCGGATATGAAAGAAACATCCGCAGTTCCGAATCTCCTCCATTTTGCCAGAAAACCCGCCTTCTTGCAAGCCCTTTTTGCCGCTGGTGAGTGTCCGCTCCGCATCTTACCAAGAGAAAGTTCAGTCGAAAATATGAATTTTCTGTAAACTCCTCAAAAAGATAAAACCTAAATAGGAGCTTATGGTACTTATATATAAGGGGTGTTTTACGCATTTTTACAAACCGTCCATTTCGACCCTGGTAAAGCGGTTCTAAAGACGCTCAACTCCAGCAGGAAAACCGGCGGCTTGACTTCTCCCTCTGCGGCTTCTATACTGAATATAAACCCCAAAAAATAACCGCGCCCAGCCGTCCGGAGGGAGCGCGCCTGAAAGCGTGGAGGATAACTATGGATTACGAGACAAGAGAAGAAGTCCTGCTGACACAGGAGCTGGTCCGCATCGAGAGCAGCAACCCCGGCGCCTATGAGGAGGCCGCAGCCGCCTTTGTCTGCGGCTGGCTGGAGCGGAATACCTCCGCCGAGATCATCCGGGAACCGGTGCACCCGGGACGGGACAACGTGGTCGCTATTCTGCGGGGAGCGTCTTCAGAGCACCGCCTGACCTACATCTGCCATATGGATACCATGCCCGTCGGGGAGGGCTGGACCTGTGATCCCCTGGGAGCGGAAATCGTAGACGGGAAGCTCTATGGCCGGGGGTCCTGCGACATGAAGGCCGGTCTGGCCGCCGCCATGATCGCCTTCCGGAACATCAGCCGCCAGGACCGGAAGCGGAAGTACGACTTCCAGCTCATTGCCACGGTCAACGAGGAGGACGCCATGACCGGCGCGGAACAGGCTGTAAAGGACGGCTGGGTGGACGCCTCGGGCTATATTCTGGACGCGGAGCCCACCAACGGACACATTCAGGTAGCCCACAAGGGCAAGAGCTGGTTCGTCCTCCATACCCACGGCAGGACCTGCCATGCCAGCATGCCGCAGGAGGGGTGCGACGCCATCGCCGCCATGACGGAAATTCTCTCCCAGGTCCGCCGCCGGACGGCGCAGCTGCCCCGGCACCCGGAGATGGGGCCCTCCACCGCCACCTTCGGCACCATTCAGGGCGGGTGGAACCCCTATATTGTGCCGGACGAATGCACAGCCACCATAGACATGCGCCTGACGCCGCCCACAACGAACCAACAGGCTCAGGCGCTGGTGGAGGAGGCCATCGCCGCCGGTCTGGCGGAGGTCTCCGGCGTGACCTGCGAGTACACCATCGACGCCCAGCGGCCCGCTATTGAGCGGGATGAGAATTCCTGCCTTCTGGCCCGTCTGCGGGCGGCCACAGCCGCCGTTGTTGGCCGGGAGCTGCCGGTGGATTTCTTCCCCGGCTATACGGACACAGCCGTGATTGCCGCCCTGACCGGCTGCCGGAACTGCATGTCCTTCGGCCCCGGCAGTCTGGAACAAGCCCACCGTCCCGACGAATTTGTCCCCTGTGAGGAGATCACCCGTTCGGCGGCGGTGATGACCCGCCTGGCGGAGGACATTCTTTTTGACGGGGCCATGGACTGAGAGGAGAGTCAGGAAGCGGTGTATGACGGAAGAAAAGATTAGTGAGCTGCTGGCTGCTGTCGTCTCCGGATATGGGCCTCGATTTGGCAGAAAATCCGTGAAGAAATCGGCAAAGAAACTTGAGATGTCAACAGTTGAAGCCCAGCTTGAAAGCGGAAGCGGCGATAGCTATACCCTGTCAAAGAAAGCGTTTGCGGATTGCGGAAGCATTTTGGAAGAGCATCCTTCAGAAGGGATCATCGAAGGCGTAATTCTCTCAGGGGGTGCGAAGATGAATCCGGCCTTTCTTGCGCTTCAGGTGAAGGACGGACAGGTATACCTGAAAGCCTGGGCAAAAGAGGGGCTGATTAAACAGCATACAGCGGAAGGTGCGATAGAGGCGTTCCGGCTCGCGTTTGCGAAGGCGAAAAAACCCGCTTGAAATCAGCTGTCCGCCATTGATCAGGCAAATATGTCATCACGGAAAAACCGGGGAACTGCCCAATCAGGACAGCTCCCCGGTTTTTAATCTCCCTCATGGCGAACCGTATCACTCTGTCCCGCCAGCCGGTAGGGATTGACATAATCCGGCGGACAGAGATGCGCTTCGCTCCATGCCAGCATCTGATTGAGGACAGGGACAAAGCTCTCCCCCAGCGGAGTGAGGCTGTATTCCATCCTGGGCGGAACCTCCGGATAAATCTCCCGGTGCAGGAACCCGTCCCCCTCCAGCTCCCGGAGCTGCCGGGTCAGCGTGGACTGGGTGATTCCGTCCAGGCGGCGGAGCAGTTCCCCAAAGCGCTGGACCCGGTAAAAGGCCACGTACCACAGAATGAGAATCTTCCACTTGCCGCTGAGCACGGATTGCAGGCTGCTCATGGGCAC
Source organism: Oscillospiraceae bacterium 38-13 (assembly GCA_041223955.1). Lineage (GTDB taxonomy): Bacteria > Bacillota > Clostridia > Oscillospirales > Oscillospiraceae > Oscillibacter. The sequence continues at coordinate 250,105 of JBCLRG010000002.1, forward strand.
ACAGCGGGCCATGGCGGCCTCCCCCTGAAATTTACTGCCGGACATACGTGTTCCCTCCTTTTTGAGCAGTATACCCCGCCGCCGGAGGAAAAGCAAGGCACAAACGGCGGCGTCGGACAGCCCTCCAATAGTATCAAAAATCATACTATCTGCTAAAAAAGACCGTACTTGCACAAATCCTTTCCCGGCGTTACGATACCGGAAAACAGGCATCCCGGCTTCTGAAGAGCACCGGGATGCGGAAAGGAAGTGCTGTATATGCATTATACGGGAACCATCTGGCGTCCCCCCTATGAGGCGGAGTCGCTGCTGCTGGAGGTCACGGCGGGCTGTACCCACCACCGCTGCAAGTTCTGCACCCTGTACGAAGAACTCCCCTTCCGGTTCCGCATGTCCCCGCTGGAGGACGTGGAGGCGGACCTTCAAGAGGCGCAGATGCGGGCCGGTGATCCCATGGCCCGTCTGGCGGCGCGGCTTCAGGGCTTTCCGGAGCCGGAACAGCCCCGGCGGGTCTTTCTGACAGGCGGGAATCCCTTTGTCCTCCAGACAGACCGCCTCCGGGACATCGCACAGCTGATTCAGGCCTATTTTCCCTCCTGTAAAAGCATCGGGTGCTTTGCCAGGGTGACGGACATCAGCCGGAAGACAGACGCAGAGCTGCTGGAGCTCCGGCAGCTGGGCTTTGAAAATCTCTCCATAGGCGTGGAGACGGGGGATGATCAGGCCCTGGCCTTTATGGACAAGGGCTACACCGCCGGGGAGGCCCTCCGGCAGGTCCGGCGGCTGGACGAGGCGGGGATATCCTACAGCTTCACCTATCTGGCGGGCCTCTCCGGGGCGGGCCGGGGGAGGGAGGGCGCCCTGGCCAGCGCCGGGTTTTTCAACCGGACCCGGCCCCTGCTCATCGGGTCCTCCATGCTGACGGTGTGCCCGGAGTCCCGGCTGTATCAGGAGATCCAGGCGGGCCGCTGGCAGGAGGCGGGAGAGGTGGAAAAGCTGGAGGAGCTGAAGGTCCTGATTGAGCACCTGGAAATTCCGGTCCGCTTCGCCACGCTGGGAGTATCCAACGCCGTGTGGGTACAGGGGACGCTCCCGGAGGACCGGGAACGGATGACGGCCCGGCTGGAGGAGGCGTGCCGGGGAGAACATGAGGAAGCGCTGCGCCAATACCGGACGGGCCTGCGGCACCTGTGAGAAGGGGGAGAGGGCTTCCGGCCCTCTCCCATTGTGTTCAGACCTTCCCCATGAGCTTGGCGAGCCGGTAGAGCATGGTGCAGGCCTGCTGCCGGGTGATGGGGTCGGTCAGATGCAGATCACCCATTTCGTTGCCGGTGATGATGCCGTTTTTCTGGGCCCATTCAACGCCCTCCCAATGGGCGGGGCTGGGGGTATTGTCCATTTGCGTCTCCTCCTTCCCATAGTCGGGGCGGATATACTTCTTTGCCAGCGAGGCGCTGCGGGTTCTCCGCGCGACCATGCCGCCGTTGGTCTGGCTTCCGGAGCTGCCGGGGGAGGTGTTTCCCTCGATGGCGGTGATCACGCCGCTTCCGGCGGATTCCACAATTCCGGTATGGCCGAATTCATAGATGACGATATCCCCCGGGAGGGGAAGAGCGGAAACCTGGTCCGGCCGGTTCTTGGTGAACCAGTCCAGCAGAGCCGAACAGCTGGCCGTTTTCAGGGGCAGCTCCAGCCCCGCCTGGGCAAAGCACCACTGCACAAACACCATGCACCAGGGGTAGGCCTTTCCGGAAACCTCCCGGCCATAATACCAGGTGTTGTATTTGACACGATTGGAGCTGGGGGGAGCCTCCTCAGTTCCCAGCTCCTGCTGGGCGATGATCAATACGTCTGCGGGCAGGACGGCCTTTTTCTCTGACGCGCCGCCCTCTTTGACAGCGGTTTGCTCCAACATAAATCCATCTCCTTTCTCCGGCGGATGGTCCGCCGGTCACAGGATGGGGCCCGCGCTTCTCTGTGAACGGGGGACCGCGTCCGGGGCCGCGAGGCCGCCGGTAAAAGGGTACGGCCCGCCCGGTTCACAATACAGAATATGACGGACGCCGCCCGGCGGAGACTTCCTGGGCCGGAAAAAACCAGGACCTCCGGCTTGGCCGGAGGTCCTGGTTCGATGAAATGCGCCTGTGCTCAGGCGTGGCGGTACACGCTGCTCTTCCGGGAGAACATGCCGTCTCCGGCGGTGCCCCGGTTTCTCCGGGCGGCCTCCTGCTTGCGCAGGCGGTCGAAGCTGTGCTCCACCTCGGTCTTATTCATATTGGAAGTGAGCATCAGGCTGCCATAGCAAAGGGCGCCGGCTTCATCAAAAAACTTCTGAAACATGGTTGTAACCTCCTGTTACGTGGGAGACTTCAAAGCTCCCTGTTCATTGTGTTTGGGTCTCTCTCCGGTTTTGTGTTCCCCGGAGATTGACGTCAGTATATCCCTTCCCCGGCGGTTTCGCAAGAATCAAACTGGGCAAAGTTTCCGGAATGGACGGCTGGAATTTATGCACATTAGATAAAAATAGAGCCAATTTTCAGTTATTATAACCAAAGCCATTACGCAAACGCCGCGCATCCTCCGAAAAGGGGAGAAAAAAGAATGTATTTAACATTTCCACTGTTTTCAGAAAAATGGAAAATAACATATAGAGGCGTTTCCTCTCCGGGGCATTTTAGAAAACCAGGACGTTTTTCCCGAAAATCCGACATTTTCCAGAGAAAACCAAAAGAGAGGTATCGTTATTGTGCACAAAATCGGCGCGTTCTTTTTGATATCCGTCCGTGAAAAATAACATATCGACTGTTCTTCACAACATTTTTCTCTCTCGTTTCAGGGGTTCTCCTGTTAAAATTAGCTATAGAAAGACGGAGGGCCCCCGCCGATTCACAAAGTATGTATGAGAATGAAGGAGGAACCCACAATGACAACCCCGGACACCCAGACAAAACGGCTTCCTGCCAGCCAGAAGTATGCCTTCGGCATAGGCGCCATCGGCAAGGACGCGATCTGCAACCTGGTCGGCGCGTTCCTGATGCTCTATATGACGGATACTCTGGGCCTCAGCGCGACGTTCGCGGGCGTTCTTCTGGGCGTGGCCCGTATTTGGGACGCCGTCAATGACCCCATGATGGGCATGATCGTGGACAACACCCACACCCGCTACGGCAAATTCCGCATCTGGCTCATCATCGGTACCCTGGTCAACTCTGTGTTCTTCATCCTGCTCTTCACCACCTGCGGCATCACCGACAAGGGAACGCTGATGATCTATGTGTCCGTCATGTACATCCTCTACGGCATGACCTACACCATCATGGACGTACCCTACTGGTCCTGGCTGCCCAACCTGTCCAGCGATCCCCGTGAGCGGGAGTCCATCTCTGTTGTTCCTCGCATCTTCGCCTCCATCGGCGGCTTCCTGGTGTGCACCTTCGGCCTGAACCTCATCAACTACTTCAACGAGATGGCCGGGGACCAGACCGTCATGCAGACCCAGGACAACGGCCAGGTGCTGAACATCTCCGTCACCGGCTTCACCTACGCCGCCATCGCCATTGTGGTCCTCTTCATCGTCTGCATCGGCATCACCTGCGCCGTGGTCAAGGAAAAGCCCACCATCGGCGAGGGCAAGAGCGAGAAGACCAGCCTGAAAGAGGCCTTCGCCATCATCATCAAGAACGACCAGCTGGTGGCGTTTATCGGCCTGCTGCTGACCTTCAACCTCTGCACCCAGATTTTGAAGGCCTTCGCCGTGTACTACTTCAAGGAGGCCTGCGGCAACGCCTACCTGTACTCCATCTTCGGATACGCCATCATCGCCGAGATGGTCGGCCTGTTCCTCTTCCCCAAGATCGCCAAGAACATGGAGCGTGAGAAGGTCTACCTCCTGGCCTGCACGCTGCCCGTCATCGGCCTGGTGCTTCTGTTCGCCCTGGGCTATGTGGCCCCATCCAGCACCGCCGGCGTCATCGCCTCCTGCGCCTTCATCTTCTTCGGCTCCGGCCTCTCCCTGGGCACCACCACCTGCTGCATCGCCGACGTCATCGACTACGGCGAGATCAAGTTCGGCAAGCGCAACGAGTCCGTCACCTGCTCCGCCCAGACCTTCCTGATGAAGGCCGCCTCCGCCGTGGCCGCAACACTCACCGGCGTGGGTCTGGATATCATCGGCTACAATCCCGAGGCCTCCGGCGCGCAGTCCGCCGGAACCATCATGGGCATCCGCTTCCTGATGTTCGCCGTGCCCATTGCCCTGGCCGTCATCAGCTTCCTGATCTACAAGACCCAGTATAAGCTGAAGGGCGCCCGCCTGGATCAGCTGACCAGAGACGTCAACGCCCTCCACGCCAAGCAGGGACAGAGATAAGCCCCACAATACATAAGGAGGCGACCCCATGAGCGTTATCTATCATGAAAGCAGCAAAACCTTCCACATGACCAACGGCCAGATCAGCTACATCATGAAGGTGCTTCCCAACGGAGCCCTGGGGCAGTTGTACTTCGGCCGGGCCATCCGGGACCGGGAGGACTTCGACCATCTGCTGGAGATGAAGCACCGTCCTTTGACCTCCTGGGTCTTTGAGGGAAACAAGTTCTTCTCTCTGGAGCACGCCAAGCAGGAGTATCCCGCCTACGGTTCCACGGACTACCGCCATCCCGCCGTGCAGATTCTCCAGCCCAGCGGAAGCCGGGTTACGGACTTCGTGGTCCAGTCCCACAAGATCACCCCCGGCAAGCCCGCGCTGGAGGGCCTGCCCGCCACCTACTGCGAATCCGGCAGCGAGGCCGAGACTCTCACCATCCGCCTCCGGGATGAGCTGCTGGGAGTTTCCCTGGACCTGAACTACACCCTCTTCGCGGACCGGCCGGCCCTGGCCCGTTCCGCCCGGCTGCTCAACGAGGGAGAGCAGGACCTCCACCTGACCCATGCCGCCAGCCTCTGCCTGGACCTTCCGGACAGCGACTATGAGTTTGTGCACTTCTCCGGAGCCTGGTCCCGGGAGCGCTGGATCAAGGCTCGGAAGCTGGAGACGGGCATCCAGTCCGTGGAGTCCGCCCGGGGCCACTCCTCCCCGAACCACAACCCCTTCATCATGCTCCGCCGCCCGGGTACGGACGAGGAGAAGGGCGAGGTCATCGGTTTCTCCCTGATCTACTCCGGGAACTTCCTGGCCCAGGCGGAGGTGGACGCCTGGAGCACCACCCGGGTCACGCTGGGAATCAACCCCTTCGGCTTCGACTGGAAGCTGGCCCCCGGCGAGTCCTTCCAGACCCCCGAGGCGGTGATGGTCTACTCCCACGAGGGCATGAACGCCATGAGCCGGACCTTCCACCAGCTCTACCGGAGCCGTCTGGCCCGGGGCCAGTGGCGGGATACCCCCCGGCCCATCCTCATCAACAACTGGGAGGCCACCTATTTCGACTTCACCGAGGATAAGCTGGTCTCCATCGCCGAGGCCGCCCACCGGGACGGCGTGGAGCTCTTCGTCCTGGACGACGGCTGGTTCGGCGCCCGGTGCAACGACTTCGCGGGCCTGGGGGACTGGACGCCCAACCAGGAACGCCTCCCCGGCGGCATCGCCAGCCTGGCACAGCGAATTAACGACTTGGGCATGCAGTTCGGCCTCTGGTTTGAGCCGGAGATGGTGAACAAGGACTCCGACCTCTACCGGGCCCACCCGGATTGGATTATCCACGTCCCGGGCCGCCGGGAGTCCCACGGGCGGAACCAGTACGTTCTGGACTTCTCCCGCTCCGAGGTGGTGGACTGCATTTACAACCAGATGGCAAAGCTCCTCAGCGAGGCAAAGATTTCCTATATCAAGTGGGACATGAACCGCAGCATCAGCGAGCCCTTCTCCGAGGCGCTGCCGCCGGACCGGCAGGGGGAGCTGTTCCACCGGTACATCCTGGGGGTTTACAGCCTCTATGAGCGGCTGACCAGCCGGTTCCCCCATGTGCTCTTTGAGTCCTGCGCCTCCGGCGGCGGGCGGTTTGACCCCGGCATGCTGTATTACGCTCCCCAGGGCTGGGCCTCCGACGATTCCGACGCCGTGGAGCGGCTGAAGATCCAGTACGGAACCTCCTACTGCTATCCCATCAGCTCCATCGGGGCCCACGTCTCGGCGGTGCCCAATCATCAGGTGAAGCGGATTACGCCCCTGGAGACCCGTGCCAACGTGGCCCACTTTGGCACCTTCGGCTATGAGCTGGACCTGAATAAGCTGACCGAAGAGGAGCGGGAGCAGGTCCGCCGGCAGATCGCCTTCATGAAGGAGTACCGGCAGATTCTCCAGTTCGGAGACTTCTACCGCCTCCGCTCTCCCTTCGAGGGGAACTTCACCGCCTGGATGGTGGTAAGCCCGGACCGGAAAACGGCGCTGGTGGGCTGGTACCGCCTCCTCAGCGAGGTCAACGGCCCCTTCCGCCGGGTGAAGCTCCAGGGCCTGGACCCGGACCTCTGCTACCGCGTAGACGGCGGGGAGGAGCACTACGGCGATGAGCTGATGAACCTGGGCCTGCTGACCACCGACAGCGGTTCGGGAGAGTGCCAGGCCGATGAGCGGCCCATCTGCGACTTTGATTCCCGCATCTATGTGCTGAAGGCCTGAGCACCTGCCCGGGCCCGGCGATAAAACATCTCTCCCTACAAGGAAACCGGGCCGCCCCAAATGGGCGGCCCGGTCCGTTTTCATAGCCGGTTTCATGCTTCCGGAGCATGCGTTAAACGGAATGCGGTTACGGCGGAAAAACGCGGTTTAAAATGGAATCCACCTGTTTCTTCTGCGCGATGGTATCGCATGAAAAGACAAGCTGAAGGCTGTAATAGACATGAACCCGCAGAGCGTAATGCTCATTATAGCTGAAAAAGTTCAGATCATCACCAAACCAGGTTTCCTCTTCGTGAAGCGCAAGGGACTTCGCCAGCCACCTCACGAAAGCCATTTTTTCCTCCGCCGTTCCGCCGCGGACGGAGCATGCGAAGGAGTGCTTTTTCAAGACCGCATCACAGGAAAGGATGGATGTCCCGACGAAAGACCTGTGACGAAAGGTTTCCTGATACATGCAGAATGCCTTCTGGAACAGATATTTTTCAAAGCTCCCGGCAAAGCGGCGGTTCTCCCAGTTTACAACGACAGGGTTGTCCTCTGACTGGCTGATTCTCAAATAACAATGGGCCTCTGTCCAGTGGTAGGAGAACAGAAGAAGTCCCTGCTGCAAACTTTCCTTTGCGTCAAAACTTTCGTCCGAAAAAAGCTTCAGAATGGTATGGATACTGGGCTCCATATAACCATCCCATTCTCTTTCCAGCAAACCTCCGTCATTCTCCCCCATGGTCCGCAGGTAGTCGGAATATACCTTCGGAACCTGATAGCCGAACTGGCCGCAGATGTTCTCCAACTGCCGGATTTGCCCGTCTGCCGCAGGGACACATTCTGCCATCCAAGACCGGTCAAAGCCCGCGATGCTCCCGCATAACCGTTCCATGACGGAGTCGGGCGCTCCCTGATAAAATTCGATAATGGGAAACACCTCCTCTGGGTTTTCCGAATGCGGGGAACCGGATTGGCAGTTTCAGAGAGGCGCTTCCGAGCCTCCGCCGTAGGGCCCGAAGGCCTCCCCGGTCTGCTCCGCCAGATGGTTTTCCAGATTATCCCGGGCCCGTTCCCGGTCCCACTTCCGGAATTTTACCGGCGTGACGCCGAACTGCTGCTTGAAGGCCTTGGAGAAGACCTGGGGGTCCTGATAGCCGCAGCTCATGGCGATGTTGGCCACCGGCGCGTCGGTCAGGGTCAGCTGTTCCTTGGCGCGGGTCAGGCGGAACTGGGTCAGGCATTCCTGGGGAGAGACCCCCAAAATCCGGCGGAAGAGGGTGAACAGATAGCTCCGGTTCAGGGCCACGTAGTTGGCGATGTCCGTGACGGTGATGCCGTTGGCGTAGTTGTTCCGGATGTATTCCATGGCCTGATGAATGTAGAGGTTTTCCCGCTCGGGCTTGGTCAGGCGGCGCTCCGCGTCCCGGGAGATTCCCTTGGCGAGGTGAGCAAAAAACCGGCACAGCAGGGATTGGAGCATAAAATCCGCCACATTGTCGCTTTTGTTATAGGTCAGCATGGACTCCACCAGCTCCAGGAACTCGCCGTTGTCCTCGCAGCGGAACGTCACCTGTTCGCCCCCCAGCCCCAGGCTGTTCAGGCAGCGCTGGCAGTTCTCCCCGTCGAAGCCTACCCAGAGATAGGTCCAGGGGTCCTCGCCGCTGGCCTGGTAAAAGGTCTGCTTGTTGGGCTCAATCAGGAAGCCCTCGCCCTTGTGGAGAAGGTATTCCCGGTCCTCCACCCGGTACACGCCGCTTCCATCTAAAATGTAGTGGAGCAGATAGTTGGGGCGCACGGCGGGACCGTAGCTGTGCAGGGGTTCGCAGCGGGCGTGTCCGCAGTAGCAGAGATAGAAGTCGGTGAATTTCTGATAGTGCTTTTTCAGATGCAGAACGTAGCTTTCCTCCATCAATTTCACCTCCCATCCGCGATTGATGGACCGGCGGGGCGTGTATGATGTTTCATTATAACATAAGTGTTCTGAAAATCAATGGAGAATGATGGAGAGAACCCTGGTTTTTCCAGGGGCGGGGAGCGTCCCGCTCGAAGGCTTTAAGCGGGAGCTGGACTCTGTCCCGTCTTCCGGGGGACGTTGGCCCTTGCCGGAGGGCCGGGGAAATGGTATAGTGAAGGGGACCGATGAGAGGAGGGGCATTCATGCTGGACCGAAGCATTCCGTTTTACAACGCCATCCTGAAATGCAGCCGCTGGGAACCGGCGGCGGTGCGCCTGGAGGACGGCCTCCGTATCCGGACTTACCGTCCGGGAGACGAGGAGGCCTGGGCGCGGCTGGAATGGGAAATTGGCGACTTTGCCTCCGTTGAGGAGGCGCTGGCCTACTTCTCCCAAACCTACCTTCAGGCAGGCCCTGATTTCCGGGACCGGATATTCTTTGCCGTGGAAGCGGGGGAGACGGTAGGCTCCGTCATCGCATGGAGGGACCGGCGGGGGAGGGATACGGTGGCCTCCCTGCACTGGCTGGCCGTAGCGCCTTCCCGCCAGGGGAGGGGCATTGGCAAGGCCCTGCTGCAAACGGCCATGAACTGGTATCTGGAAGCGGGGGAGCTGCCCGTCTACATCCACACCCAGCCCTGGAGTCACCGAGCCATTCGGCTTTACGCGGGGCAGGGCTTCCAGATGCAGAAAACGGACACGTTTTCCCATTATGAAAACCAGTACGGCAAGGTCATGGAAACCCTGAAGTCCCTCCTTCCGGCAGAGGAGTGGCTGTCCCTCCCGGCGGAGGAATAAGCTGAAAGCCCCGGAGGGCCGAACGGCAAAGTAATCTATGGAAACCTTTCTTCTTCTCACTTTTATTCTACTTCAAACCTGTTTTCCTGAACAAACCCCAGGACAGCTTTATAGAGCATATTCACAAAACACCCCCGCCGAAAACATCCTGTTTCCAGCGGGGGTTACATATTCCAGCAGCTCCCTGCCCTCATTTACCAACCTGCGTACCGCCACGTATTAAACAAGCTGATACAAATAATAACCGCCATCAGCCCAATAAACAGCCGCTCCACCGACCGGCTATCCATACGCCGGTTCAGCAGCCGCCCGATAATCCCGCCGCCGATGCCTCCCGCTGCCATCAGCGCCAGCACGGACCAGCGGAACGGCGGAACCGAACCTCCGTAAAGCGTGGCAAGCAGATTGCATATCTGGCTGAACAAAATTATATACAGGCTGTTGGCGGCGGCGGTCTTGGTATCCATACTGAAAAAATAGTACAGAACCACCAAATTAATCGGCCCGCCTCCAATGCCCAAAAAACTGGACATCGCCCCTAGTGCCAGGCCTATGACGACACAGGCGGCAAAATTCTGAACGCGGCGGGTGGCAATACGGGCCTTGTTGACCGTATACAACAGCGTTCCCGCCGTCACCACGGCCAGACACGCGGCCTGAACCGCTCCCACCGTATCCGGTGAACCGGACAGCTTCCGCACGGCGGAAAACAGCTGGTTCCCCGCCAGTCCGCCCACTGCCGCGCCAAGGGCCAAAGGCGTCCCCAGCTTCAGGGAGACGCTACGCTCCTTCGCCAGAAGGGACTTCCCCACGGAATAGCAGCTCATAGACAGCACCGTACAGCCGGACAGAAAGCTGATGGTCGTTACCGTCTCCAAATGGAGCAGGTCCAGCACCGGCTTGATAATCACGCCGCCGCCGATGCCGCAGATCGCTCCCGCAACGCTGGCCGTCAGGGCCACTAGAAAAAAGATCAGCATGACAATTATTTCCTCACAGCTCAATATAGGTCTCCAGGTCCTTGCAGATTGCCATAGCCGCAGCCCCCTTAGCGCCGCTGAGAGGGTCCGGCTCCACGAAGATAAACCGCGTCCCGGAGTGGATCACGCCGCAGAGATTCCGGCGCACCACCTTCAGGAAGCGCTCCCAGTTGTCCGGACGGCGGAACAGGCTGCCCTCTATCAGCATCAGGCTGGGACAGGCAAAATGATTGATATTCGCCACCGCCGCCCCCAAAACATTCACCGCCTGCTCCACGATCTCCGATACCGCCGGGTCTCCTGCCTCCTGCGCCGCCAGAACATGCTCCATGGATAAGTCCGCCCCGTTCCGAAGCCGCTCCAGAAGAGGCGCCTCCCCCTGTTCCAGAGCCCTGATGCAGCGGCCAAGAATGGCCGAATCACTGGCATAGGCCTCCAGACAGCCCCGGTTGCCGCAGCTGCAAGGCTCACCGTCCGGAATCATGACCATATGCCCCACCTCTCCGGCTCCCACGACGGAACCGAAGTCCATGGCGCTGTTCAGCACCAGGGGACAGGCGACGCCCTGATGGATAAAGAGATAGGCGAAGGTCTGGGCGTCCTCCAGCGCCTCCCGGCGGAAGAGCTGAACGCCGTAAGCCCGGGCACAGGCGTTGTTCTCCACATGGATTGGTCCGGCGTAGCCCAGCCGGGCCGCCAGATCCCCCCGGATATCCTTATGGGTCCAGCCGTAGCTCGGCCGCACCTCCAGAATACCCCGCCGGGTATCCACCAGCCCCGGCAGGCACACGCCGATTCCGGCAATCCCGCCGGTCTCCATGCCGCAGGCGGACAACGCCTTCCGAACCATGCCGCAGGACAGCTCCAGGTTCCGGTCATAGTCCCGCTCGTCTTCCCGGCACTCCTGGGTGTACAAGGCCTTTCCCCGGTAGTCCAACAGGCACACAGCCCGCCGGGCCCCTTGAATTTCCAGGCCCACAAAGTGCCGGGACTCCGGTACAATGTCCACCGGATGGGCCCTGCGGCCCGCGAATCGGGGGCCGGACTGCAAGGGCCCGGCTTCCCGGACAATCCCCCGGGCAATCATGCTCTGGACATTCGTGGTAATGGTGGGCAGGGTCAGCCCAAGGCTCGCCGCAACCTCGGCGCGTTTGATGGGGCCCCGGTGATAAATGGTCTTCAGTATGGCGGCCTGATTGGCTGCTTTTACCCGCGCCGGATTCGCGCCCTGCCCAAACTGCACGTTCAACCTCTCCTTTCAGGTCCTTTGAAACCGCCTCCCGCGGAGGAACACGGCTTCCACATCCAAATGACTGTCCAGCACCGTCAGGTCCGCGTCCTTCCCCCCGGTGATGGATCCCTTCCGGTCAAATACGCCAATCAGACGGGCGGGATTCTCCGTCAGCAGGGGGACCAGCTCCTCCAGGGGCCTTCCGGTCCAGGACAGCAGGTTTTTCAGCGCCGTGTTCTGGGTCAGGGTACTCCCGGCCCGGGTGCCGTCGGAGGCCAGCTTGGCGTCCCCTTCCTCCACCACCACCTCGTTGACTCCCAGGTGGTATTTTCCATCCGGCAGTCCGGCGGCCATGATGGAGTCCGTGATGGCCGCAACCCGGTTGAGCCCCTTGGTCTTGAGGAGCAGCCGCACGATGCCCGGATGGAGATGCCGCCCGTCGCAGATGGCCTCGCAGTACACATCGCTCTCCAGCACGGCCCCCAGGATAGCGGGGCGGTGCTGATGGAGGAGCTGCATGGCATTAAAGGTATGGGTAGCGGCGGCGGCTCCGGCGGCGACGGCGGCCATGGCCGTCTCATAGTCCGCCCCGGAGTGGCCGATGGCGGTGACAATCCCCAGCTCCCGGGCCACGGGAATCAGGTCCAGAACCCCCTCCACCTCTGGGGACACGGTGAGGTAGTGGATACAGCCCTCCGCCTGTTCCTGGTAGGACCGGAGCAGGGCGGGCTCTCCCTTGCGAAGCAGATGCTCCGGCATGGCCCCCTTATAGGCGGAGGCCAGGAAGGGGCCCTCCAGGTGAATTCCCAGCAGCTCCGCGCCGCCGCCCTCCCGGCTCCGGTACGCCTTGCACTGGTCGATGCACCACCGGGTCTGTTCCTCGGTGTCCGTCAGCACGGAGCACAGCCAGGAGGTGGTGCCGTTCCCCGCGAAAAACCGGGCGATTTTGTCCAGGTCCCCCGGGGCGGCCCCGTTGACGTCCACGCCGATGGCCCCGTGGGTGTGGATGTCGATGAAGCCGGGAATGACCTTTTTCCCCGCCGCGTCATAGACCTCCCCGGACACGACCGCGTCCGGAGGCAGGAGGCGGAGCTTCCCGTCCTCCATGGCGATGACGGCCTCCTGAAAGCGATGGTCCAGGTACACCTGTCCGTTTACAATATAATTGGTACTCATGGCGCGCCCCTCACTCCGGCAGGTTGGCCACGAACTCCGTAATCCGCAGCAGGGCGTCCGGGTGCTCCTGAAGCAGCGTGACGGGGAAGTGGGCGGAAACCTCTCCATAGGCCGCGTGGCGGGCCACCGCCCGGTGCCAGTCCCGGAAGCAGCCCAGCCGCACCTTCCGGGCGCTGTAGATTTCCCGCATGCCGATGGTGACGCACCAGCGGGGCATATCGTCCACGGCGCCGTTCAAATCGCCGATGGCGTTGGCTGTCCGGGTTTCCCGGGAAATCTCCAGCACCCGGGTGGGCAGGGCCCGGAACGCTTCCGGCGTCAGCTCGTCCTGGGCCTCGTTGAAGGCCACGTGGCCGTTGATGCCGATGCCGCCGAAGCAGATGTCCACGCCCCCCAGCTCCTGAATGACCCGCCACATGTTCTCCGGGTCCCTGGGGTCCGGGAAGATGCGCTGGGACTCAGGCATGATAAGGCCGGGGTCGATCTTCGTGTAGACCGTCCGGTCCATAAAGCCCCGGAAGCTGAGGGGGTGGTCCTTGGCGACCCACTGCTTTTCGTCCGTGAGGTACTCGTCCATGTTGAGAAACCACACGTTTTTCAGGCTGATTTTCTGGGTGTTTACCAGCCCCACGAAGTAAGGATACTGCCCCACGGGGCCCACCGGGCAGATGAACACGGTCTTCTCCCCCAGGGCGTTTTTCCGCTGGATTTCCTCCGCCATCTCCCGGGCGATGGCCTGGAACACGGCGGCGTTGTCCGCCATGACGGTGACGGGCAGCTTCGGCGCGGCCAGCAGCTGCTCCTTGTTGTAGTAGTAATAGTCGTGTCGCATATTTTTCCCTCTTTTCAGGCTTTCGTGGGAAAGCCGGTATAGGTTTCCGTGACCTCCAGCACCCGGTACACGTCCAGGAAGGGCTGAAAATCCGGTTCGTTCTCACAGATCAAATCCCGAAAGGCCCGCCAGGCCTGTCCGCTCGCCTCCCGCTCTCCCCGGGCCAGGGCTTCCAGGGCCCGGGCCAGAGCCAGCGCATACCGCTGGTGATAGGCCAGCAGATCCCAGAACCGCCCGTCCTTCCGGTGTGCCTCCAGCACGGGGGAAAAATTCCGGCAGACCTCCTGCGCCTCCGCCATCCGGCAGGCCATGTCGGGGTCCGTCCGTTCCCCCTTGCCGTTGAGATAGTCGCAGACATTTCCCCGGGACAGGGCGGAGAGATACCGGAGGAGTTCCTCCCAGTCCTCTCCATAGGCGGCCTGAAAATACTCCCGAATCACCGCCTCCGCATCCGTTTTTTCGTTCCAGAGCACGCGGCCCAGCACATAGTTGGGCAGGAAGTCCGGCAGGCCCGCCCGGAGCTCCTGACAGCTGATATAGCCCTCCAGCCCCAATTGGCGCAGCCGCTTCACATCGCCGTCCATGACCCGGGTAATGTGAACATAGCCCAGATCGCCGTAATGAGCCCGGCCCAAGGGATAGTCATAGAGGAAGCTGTCCCCCTGGAACAGCGCCTGCCACCCCCGGAGGAAGGCCAGATTTTCCCCCAGACTGGCGGGCAGCGTCACCCGGTTGCGGCGGTATGGCGGAATGGGAGGCAGCCGCTCTTCCACCTGATAGGACGCCGCAAAAGTCCGGCTGATGGGGGCGAACATGAGGGTGAACCGCTCCGGGTGTTCCAGCCGCGCCCGGATAGGGGGCCACAGCAGCTCTTGATAGAGCAGGAAGACGATTTTCGTCTCCAGCCCCTTTTCCCGCAGGAGGCGGTCGATTTCATTCAGCAGCTCCACATATTGGTCCGACAGGGTGGTCTCTTGACAGGCTTCGCATTCGCAGACATTGTTATACGCATCCGCCAGCCACACATGGAGATAATCCACGCCGGGATGGGCGTAATCCGCCACTCGGGCGGCAAGGGCCCTCGCCGCCCCGCCGCCGCAAAAGCAGAGGTTCGTATTGGCAGGAACGCCGCCGAACAGGTCCCGCTTCCCGTTTACCAGGGCGGCCAGGGGACGCTTTGCCTCCTCCAGGGGCCGGGCCTTGTCCCAGGACTGGGCGTCGTAACCCAGGACCTCCCCCGTCCAGCCGTGGCCCGCCATGTGGAGCATCAGGTCCCGCTCCTTGACGGCCTGCTGGAACTCCTCCGCGTACCGCTGGACAGCGGCATCCGTCAAGGGCTCCGGCTCCCGCAGCGGATTCCGCTCGTGGCCGTACCAGCGGGCCAGGAAGGCCCGGGGGGATTTGAATTGCAGGAAGAAGCTGTTGTATCCGGCCTTGGGAAGCCACTCGATGAACTCCAGAACGTTCTCCCGGCTGTCCGCCCCCTCGATGCACACGCCCCGGTGGCGGAAGGAGGCCGTTTCCTCATAGTCCATCTCCAGCGCCTCCGGGGATATGGCGGGAATGCTTTCGCAGTCCCTGCCCGGCCCCAGGAACCGGCACCCCAGGCGGCGCAGGTAATCATACGCGCCCAGCAGGACGCTCCGGGGCCGGTTTCCGGTGATCTCGCCTCCGGTCCGGGTCATGCGGACCCGGAAGTGGTCCGGTCCGTCCCCGAGGCCCGCCGCCTCCAGGCGGATGCGCACTTCGCCGCCGCCCCGGGGCAGCATGCGGCCCAGGCAGCGCTCCAGCTCTTCCGCCGCCAGACGGACGGCGGAATGGGCGCTGTAATCGAAAAGGATGTTCATAACCCTCCGTTTAAAAATGGACCCGATGGAACGCCGCTCCACCGGGTCCACTTTGTATCACACACGGGAACGCGCCGCTTTTCTTATTTCAGCGCCTCGTTGATCACGTCGAACAGGACGAACTGGGACACGTCCTCCACAACCTCCTCCGGCTTCAGGGTCTCGGCCTGTACGAAGTCGTTCTGCATGTTCTTGTAGTAGCTCTCTACAGTGCCGTCGGCCATGCCGGTCTTGATATCGTCCAGGCTGAACCAGTGGGCGTCGCCCAGCTGGGCCAGCTGAGACTCCAGGTTGCTCTTGATGGTGTCGGCGCAGAGCTGGGCCACGGCCTCATAGTTCTCGGACTTGGAGCCCCAGTCCATGCCCTTGAACAGGGCACGGGTAAAGCGGACCAGCACGTCCTGATTCTCCTCCGCGTACTTGGGCAGGCAGATCCAGCTGGAGATGTTGGTGGAACCGTCGGAGAACTCGATTTCCTTGGCCCCCTCCACCTGCTGGAGAATCTGGCCGGAGTAGGGGTTCCAGCACACGGCGGCGTCCACGGTGCCGGACACCATGGCGGGCACCATGTTGTCAATGCCCATATCGTAGCCGTCCACATCGTCCCGGGTCAGGCCGGCGACCTTCAGGGCGTTGTCATAGGTGGTCTCGGAGGAGGAGCCGGAGTTGAAGGCGATGGTCTTGCCCTTCAGGTCCTCCATGGACTCGATGCCGCTGTCGGGGTGCACCACGATTTTGTCCGTGGTATGGACGGAGCTGGGGGCGAAGATGACGGCGTTGCCTAGGACGCAGAGGCGGTGAGCGCCCTTGCCGATGTAAGCCAGGTCGATCTTGCCGCTCTCCATGGCCGCGATCTCAGAGGGACCGTCGGGGAACTCGGACAGCACCACGGTGATGCCCTCCTCCTCGAAGAAGCCCTGCTCCATGGCGGAGCGCACGCCCCAGAGGGAAGCGTAGTTGGGCATGTAAGCGATGTTCAGGGTGATGGGCTCGGGACCGGCGGGCTCTTGGGTTTCCTCGCCGCCGCTGTCGCTGGGGGCGCTGGTATCGGCGGGGGGCGGGGTGGTTTCACCGCTGTCTTTGCCGCCGCAGGCGGTCAGGGCCAGCACCATCACCAGGGCCAGCAGGATTGAGACGAGTCTTTTCATTTCCATGTTCCTCCTTGAAAGTTTGGGGTTGTCTGCCCGTTTTATAGTTACCGCCCTCCGGCGGTCAGGCACAGATTACTTCCGGACCTCCAGGTACTCCTGATAGACCTCGTTCCAGATTTCGGCCTTCAGCGCCATGAAACGGGGGTCGTTCTTGGTGGCCTGGTCCCGGGGATAGGGGATGTCGATGTCCACCACCCGCTTGATGCGCCCGGGCCGGGCGGACATGATGACCACCCGCTGGGCCAGGAGCACCGCCTCGTCCACGTCGTGGGTGATGAAGAAGCAGGTCTTCTTCTCCTGCTCCCAGGTTTTCAGCAGCTCCGTCTGGAGCTGGGCCCGGGTCTGGGCGTCCAGAGCGCCGAAGGGCTCGTCCATAAGGAGCACCTCCGGGTTGTTGGCATAGGCCCGGGCGATGGCCACCCGCTGCTTCATGCCGCCGGAGAGCTCCTTGGGATAGGAGTTCTCAAAGTCCTCCAGGCCCACCATTTTGATGTACTTCCGGGCGATCTCCTGGCACTCCGCCTTGGGAAGCCGCTTCATCTGGGGGCCGAACATGACGTTCTGGATAACGGTCTGCCAGGGAAACAGGGCGTACTGCTGGAAGACCACGCCCCGCTCCACGCCGGTGCCCTCGATGCGCTTGCCGTCCAGGAAGCACTCGCCGCTGGAGGCCTCATGGAGCCCGGCCAGCACGTTCAGCAGGGTGGACTTGCCGCAGCCGGAGGGGCCCACCACGCAGACGAACTCGTTTTCCAGAATGTTCAGGTTGACGCCGTTGAGGGCCACCGTGGTGCCGTGGTCGCCCCGGTATTCCTTGACCACGTCCTTGATTTCGATTTTTACCCTTCTCTCTTCTCCTGCCACGATGTCAGCCTCCTTTCAATTTTATCGGTGAGAATGCTCAGCAGCGTGCCGATGATGCCGATGAGGATGATGTACCCCAGCATGGCGTTGGTCTCAAAGGTGGTCTGAAGGGTGCGGATGCGCATGCCCAATCCGGCCCGTGCGCCGGTGGACTCGGCGGCCAGCAGGGTCGTCAGCGCCGCGCTGAGGCCCAGGCGGACGGCGGTGAGGATGAAGGGCACCGTGGCGGGGAGGGTAATGCGGAAGAAGATGTCCACATCGTTGGCTCCCAGGACCCGGGCCGCCTTGACCAGGGTGTTGTCAATGTTGCGGATGCCGTGGAAAATAGTGACGCACATGGTCATGAAGGTGCAGATCCAGATCAGCACCACGGAGGGCGTGCGCCCGATGCCCAGCATGATGACGATCAGCGGAGCGTAGGCCAGGGCGGGGATGTTGCGGATGAAGTTAATCCAGGGTTCGATAATCTTGCGGACCGGGGTATACCACGCCATGAGGAAGGCCATGGGCAGGGCGGTGATGAAGCCCAGGCCGAAGCCCATAATGACGGAGAGCATGCTGCTGCAAAAATCGCTGAACAGCGCGTCCCGCTCCACCATGGTTTTCAGTCCCTCGAAGACGCTGGGGGCAAAGGGGAAGCTGCGGCCGGTCTTCTCGCCGATGGACAGCACATACCACACCGCCATGGCCACAAGGAATGAGATGAGCAGCCAGACCTTATCGCTGATGACCAGCTTTTTCTTTTTGTCGTTCATGCGGCACTTCCTTTACTCAAAACTTCTGTTTCCCGCTGCCCGGGGGGTCACTCCTGCCAGCCGTTGCTTCCGTCGTAGGGCTCATTTTTCATGCAGAGATGCACTGCGCCCACCTTGAAGGTCTTGGGCAGGGCCAGGATGCTGGGGTTTTGCCCCACGAATTTCTTCTTCGCGTCCTCCAGGGCCTCCTCGAAGGTGGCCCTGGTTTTCAGGCCCATGCCCCGGGCGATTCCGGGTTCCTGCGCGCCAACGATATAAATGGCGCTGGTGTTCATCTCCGCGATGTGCCCGCAGGCCATCATGGAGAAACCGTGGAAGGGGTGGAAGGCGTTGCAGAAACGGTACTTCCGGATGTACTCCTGATTGGTGGCGAAATACTCGCCGTAGCGGTTCATATCCGGCAGCACGTTCATGTAATCGTGCTGGAACAGCTCATAGAGCTCCCGCAGGTAGGGCCAGCGCTCGTCGTGGAAATAGCCGTTGCAGATGGAGGAGCAGATGATCACGCAGTTGTCCTTCATCACCCGCTTGTGGCGAATCACCTGGGCGGACAAAGCCTGCATCATCTGAATGGGATTGGTGCCCATGCCGTCGCCGTAGTGGAAGGCCTGGGGCATGCCGAAGACCATCACGTCATACTTCTTCTCCGCCCAGGGGACGTAGGTCCGCTTGTCGGCCACCTCCCAGCTCAGGGGCATCATCTCGGCGGCATAGCCGGAGAACAGGGCGATCTGTCGGGAATTGGTGTCCAGCACGGCGTCACAGCAGAAGAAGGGGTGGCCCATCTTCTTCTCCATCCACATGCCGATCTCGTCGAACTTGGTCCGCATGAGGCTCTTGCCGGACACGGGGGTGAAGTCCGGGCGGTGCATGACCTTGGGCACGTGATGGCTGGCGATGCTCCGCCAGTGGGTGATGCCGGTGGCGCAGTGCTTGTAGCCCCCGGAGTAGCCGCCGTAGGGGTTGCCCTGGGTGTGCCCGATCAGAATGGGGATGTCGCACTGGAACACATACTTGTTCATCAGCACCGGGTCGCCCCGCTCCGTGGTCCCCAGGTCCACCATGTGGTCCGGGTCCTCGCTGTCGTGGCTGGTGATCTGGTTGGTCCAGTAGAACTCGTGGAACAGCTCCTCGCCGAGAATCTGCTTCATCTCGGCCTCGGTAGCCCGGGGATGGAGGCCGTTTGAGAACAGGAGCAGGACATCCTTCTTCTCCACCCCGGCGGCGTAGAGCTCATCCAGGCAGGCCCGAATGGAGACCTTCCGGTGACTGGTGGGCTGGCAGCCGCCCTTGACAATGTCGGGAATGACGAACACCACCGTCTTCCCCGGCCCGGCCAGCTCCCGGAGGGGCGGCATGCCGATGGGATTGCGGATGCTCTCCAGCGTGGCCTTATAGAGGCTGTCCCAGTCCTGGGGCAGACAGGGGGGATCGGGAACGGTCTCCCCAGGGATAAACACGTCGGTGCTGTCCGGCAGATTCGCGGCCATCAGGCCGTGGCCATACTCAAATTCCAGCTTCATCTCTCTCACTCCCCTAAATACAGCCGGATGATTTCCAGATACTCCTCCGGGTAAAACCCGATCTCACCCTGGAACCGGGTGAGGGCAATCAGCCCGCCGTCAATTTCCTCGATAGAGGCCAGCATAGCGGCGTTTTCGGCTTTCAAGCCGCCGCCATATACCACGTCCATGCCGCCGGTCCGCTCCTTGACGAAGCGGGCGATTTTGGTGATATAGTCCTTACCGGCCGGAGTCTTGCCGGGGCCGATGGACCACACCGGCTCATAGCCGATAACCACCCGGCTCTTGTCCACGCCCGCCAGGCCCGCGTCCAGCTGTTCGCCCAGGACCTTCTCCCACTCCGGCTGTTCCTCGCTGGTCTCGCCGATGCAGTAGAGGACCGTCAGCCCGGCCTCCTGGGCGCATTTGATCTCCTGGTTGAGAATCCGGTTGACCGCAGACATGTCCGTCACCCCGGCCTCCGCCAGAACGCCCTTTTTGTCATTCCGCTCCTCGCAGTGGCCGATGAGAGTGGAGGTACAGCCCATAGCCTTTACAATGGAGGCAGGCCGGTTGGTGGTAAAGGCCCCGAAGTTGCCCCCCGCCGCCGTGTTCATCCGGTACACACCCTGACTGCCCAGCCGCACCGGGCTGCCGGGGACTAAGGCCTCCGCCGCGCCCAGCAGATGGGCCTCCGGCAGGTATTGGACAAACTCCACCTTCGCGGGGTCGTAGGCCTTCAGCGCCTCCTGGGTACCGTTGACCACCGCCGCGCCCCAGTCCCGGACCGGGGCCAGCCGGTTCACGCCCCCCAGCTCCACAGGCACGTCAAAGCGTTTCAGATTCAGGTAAATGTGTTTCATGGCTCCTCACTTTCTCAACAGGGCGTACTCCGGAAAATCTCCGCCCATAAGGGGCACGGCGTAGTCGAAGAAGGCGTCCGCGATGCTGTTCCCGTCCACAATCCACTCCAGGGGGAATTTCTTCTCCACATTCGCCACATCCGCCAGCGGCGTCAAAAACAGGCTGCTGCTGTATTGGGGAGTCCGTTCCGCCGCAATCGCCGCCATGTATCCGCTCTCGCCGTTCAGGGCGGACTCCAGAGCGAATTTACCCACGGCGTAAGCTTCCTCCCGGTCGGGGAGGGAGACATACGGGATGCTGGCCCGGCCCAGAAGGCCCGGCTTCTCCGCCCGGGACTTGAGGCCCAGCTTTTGGATAATCTGGTCCGTGACATGCTGAGCCGTGCCGCCGGGGATTTTGTGCCCAAAGCCGTCCACGATGCCGGTGTCCGCCAGAGGCTTTCCGTCCAGGCCGCAGATGCCCTCGCTGACCGTCACCAGAAGGCCCCGCCCCTTGGCGTAGCGCGCCTCGATGTCCGCCAGCATCTTGTCCTCATCCACCGGGACCTCCGGCAGATAGGTCAGCACCTCGCAGTCCGTCAGCCGTGCGGCCATGGCGCTGGCGGCAGTGACCCATCCGGCATTCCGGCCCATCAGCTCCAGCACCACCACATGGATGGGCAGACCGGAGGCGTCCAACGCCAGCTCGGCGGCGCTCAGGGCGGCGTACCGGGCGGCGGAGCCGAAGCCGGGGCAGTGGTCGGTGATTTCCAGGTCGTTGTCCATGGTCTTGGGGATGCCGATGACCCGCAGGTCCAGCCCCTCCTTTTTTGCCAGCTCGTTGACCTTGTGGCAGGTGTCCATGGAGTCGTTTCCGCCGTTGTAGAAAAAGCAGTCGATTTCAAATTTCCGCAAGGTCTCCAGCACCGTGGGGTAGTCCGCGTCCGTGAGCTTCCTCCGGCAGGAGCCGATGGCGGAGGCAGGGGTGTGGGACAGCTTGGCGATGGCGGACGGGGAAACGTCCGTGAGGTCTATCAGGTCCCCGGCCAGAATGCCCTCCGCCCCGAACCGGGCGGCGTAAATCTTATCCACCTTGCCGGAGGCCCGGGCGGCCTCGACGACTCCCTGAAGGGAGCAGTTGATAACCGCCGTAGGGCCGCCGCCGTGGGCAACCAGAATGTTCTTTCCCATTAAATGCCCTTCTTCCTGTACCGCTCGGCCATTTCATCCAGACTGACGGTTTCAATGAGGGGAGCCTTGCCCACGCTGTCAAACTCAACGACCAGCGTTCCCACGACTTCCTTCACGCCCCGCTCGATGCAGTCCACAATACGGGCCACGTCCTCATCGGGCACATTTCCGTACATGACCGTGTCCATGATAGGAGGGAAGAAGACCCGGGGGTCAAAGGCGGAGGGGTTCTTGCACAGCAGCTCATAGATGCCGCCGATGGAGGCGCTGTTCCGCAGTCCGGCCTCCTTTTGGAACAGCTCCCGCAGGTTCCGGGTGACGGCCAGGCGGATGTCCGTGTCCACGTTGATCTTGCGGATACCCAGCTTGGAGACTTCCTTCAGCTGCTCCTTTTTGATGCCGTAGGCGTCGTGGATATCGCCGCCCAAGGCATTGATTTCGCTGACAATGTACTGGGGCACGGTGGAGGAGCCGTGGCTGACCAGGGTGCCCTCAATGCCCTCATGCATCATGCATTCCTTGGTGGCGATGGCGATTTCCTTCCGGATGATGGTGTCTTTGCCCTTGTTGGCTCCGTGCTTGGTTCCGTAGCTGATCGCCAGAGCGTCCACGCCGGTCTGGCGGAAGAACTTTACCGCATCCATGGGATTGGTGTAGGTGGAATTGGCGGCGAAAACGTGGTCCTCAACGCCCGCCAGAACACCCAGCTCACCCTCCACGGTGACGCCCCGCTCGTGGGCGTACTTCACAACCTCCCGGGTCAGCTCCACGTTTTCCTCAAAGGACAGGGAGGACCCGTCGATCATCACGGAGGTGTAGCCCCCCTGAATGGCGGCCACGCAAGAGTCCAGCGTCTTTCCGTGGTCCAGGTGCAGGGCCACGGGGATGGGGGAGTCCACGGCGTACTTTTTCACTGCATTGGCGATGTTCAGCGCGCCTTTTTTCTTGTCCTCCAGGGTGCCGTTGGCAAAGTCAGTCCGCCCGCCCATGAAGGCGTTGGCCAGGTCCGCGCCCTGTAAAATGGCAGCGGAGCGGAACATCTCATGGACTTCGATGACCGCCTTGGCCTGACAGACGGCGTTGACGTTGAAGGCGCCCTGTGCGTAGTTGTATTTCTCGGTGGCGTCGAGAATCGCTTTCATAGGAACCAGTGGCATAGTATCGTCCTCCTGTTTTGGCGCTCCGCCTAATTTTTAATTAAATTAAATAATTTACATATCTATAGAATACACCAAAGTATTTTCTGGTACAAGTTGGGAAAAACGACAAAGTTTCTTCCATTTTTAGGTGGAAATATCAAAAAGAGAGGACGGCAAAGCTCGCAGAATAAAAACGTCCCCTCGTTAAGGGAAAGCAAAATAGAGAACAAGGAACAACAAGAGTTGCCGGAAGGGAGGCTTTTCACTTTGTTCAAAAAGGGCTTCAACATATCGCCGCAAGAAAAGAGCCATTCTATATTAAAACTGCACCGTTATCAATTCAATATTGCATTTGGTATGATTTGATTTGGTTATATTTTATGCTGTACAGAATCTTGAATGCTTATAGGCCGAACAGAGGGAAGCGGCATTTGAGGTACCCAATTGAGCATATGCTTTACTTTCCGCAACTCAAAGGGGGCTGCAAGGGTAATTTTGTCCGCTTCAATGTCCCATGGGAATTTGTTATATTCCGCAAGCATTATCATAGCGGGGCCTATTCCTTGTATATCCACATCACAAACAAGCAACGGGAAAAGCTGGCCCCTGAAATTATGTAGCTGATGGATGAGCTGAAAATAAACCTTTGATTGGCCGGGCATTCTCCGATAGAACATGCCCGGTTTGATAATTCTCAAGCAAAGAATGCCGGTTAGTCCGATACAAATTCCAGACGCCCCACGATTTTGACCTGGGAGCGAAAAATATGACGGAGCCAGCAGACATAACATAAGAAGAAGCATGGCAGGACAGAGGATACGAACAAACGCTGGGATTCTGGCTGATTGAATAGCGCCCGAGATAAAAAGCACCCCGATGGCGAAGGCTGCCATCGGAGTGTTTTTTTCTTTATGCACATGTGAAGAAGCAGCCAAAACGGCTATGCTCATAAAGAACCGGCGCATTGGTAGTACAAAGCCGTGTTTGCCGCCCAGATTGGCGCTGAGCAATCGTGGAGTCATAAGGGAAGACAAATCAGCAAATAACATTCTGAGGGGCCCCATCCAGATAGGCGGCAATATTATCAAATACAATGGCTGCGCGCTTGACCATAGACTCCGCTGTGGAAAAAGCCGCATGGGGAGTAAGAACCGTATTGGCCGCGGTCACCAGGGGATGATTTTCCGGGAAAGGCGGTTCACACTCCAGAACATCAATGCCTGCGCCGGCAATATCGCCGTGATTCAATGCGTCCGCCAGTGCCTGTGAATCCACGACCGGACCGCGGGCGCAGTTGATTAGAATGGCGGAGGACTTCATCAGAGCCAGCTTTTTCCGCGAAATAAGCTGCTTTGTCTCTGCATTTGCAGGGACGTGAAGGGATACAATGTCACTTTGCTTCAGCAGCTCATCCAGCCCGGTATAGCTAATACCGGGAATGTCCTTCCTGGTCCGGCTGTATGCCAGAATTTCGCATCCAAAGGCCTGAGCCAGCGCCGCAACACGGAGACCGATGGCACCGGTGCCAATGATGCCGAATTTCTTTCCCTCCAACTCAAAGGAGGGAATGCCGGTTTTGGTGCCGCCATTGCGGGCAGCCCAGTCACTAGCGGACATGCCCCGCAGCAGGGAAATCACCATGCCCATGACTAAATCCGCCACCGCAGCCGTGGAGTAACCCGCACAGTTACAGACCGTAATCCCACGCTGTTTGCAGTATTCGATATCCACATGATCATAGCCGGTGAAGGCCACACAAATCATTTTCAGCTTGGGGCATTGAGAAATCACGGCCTCGCGGTATGGAAGGTTGGACAGTACAACCATGTCCGCATCTTTGGAGCGTTGAATCAGGGTGGGAACATCTTCTTTTCGGTCGTCATAGACCACAATTTCCACGCGCCTCCCTAATCTGTCCGCAGCCATGGCAAGAAAACGGGTCTTTTCCACTCCCAGGGATTCCAAAATAACAAGTTTCATGAAAGCAGCCTCTTTTCTTATGAAGAAATATGAGTTTTTTCCCCTTTGTCGGGTCCCGATTTCTGATAGTCCCGGCGCTGGGCAATTGTCATCGCGGTCAGTACCACTACCGCAATGACATCGGTCAGCGTGTCGGGAGTAACCAGCAGGATAGACGTAATGCCAAATATAATCCGCTGCCAGGTTTTCATTTTAACGAACATCCAGCCCTCTACGGTGAAACTCAGAATGACAACGCCTATGACAGCGGTCAGGATCTTTTCGACCACCCAGATCGTGACGGTTCCATCACAGAATATCATGTCCGGCGAATAGATAAAGGCAAATGGAACCAGGAATCCACCCAACGCCAACCGAAAAGCCTGCCATCCGGTCTTGCCGGGGTCCGCATTGGCTAGTCCGGCAGCGGCATAAGCGGGAATTGCCACCGGCGGGGTCACATTCGCCAGGAGGCCAAAGTAAAACACATACATATGGGCAGCCAATACCGGAACGTTGAAGCCGGTAATCAGTGCGGGAGCGGCTATTGTGGAGAGAAGCATATAGACAGAGACTGTCGGCAGTCCCATGCCCATAACAATGCAGATAATGGCGATCAGGACACAGGTTAAAGCAAAATTTCCTCCCGCCATTTTCAGGATAATGTTACTCAGTGTCTGGGTTATGCCCGTCAGGTTGCAGACGGCGGTAATCATGTTGATACCGCAGCACATTGCCGCCACGCTAATCATCCGTCTTCCGGACAGCTCCAGACAGGACCAGATATCCCGCAGGCTCAGCCGGGTTTCCTTTTTGAGAGCGGCAAAAATTACACAGATGGGGATAGCCCGCACACCAACCCAGGTTACCGTATACCCGAAGCACAGCATGGCTACGACAAAGATGAAAGAGAAAAATAGGTAGCCCTTTGACTTCAGAACGTCCATCATCTTTGGGCAGTCCTCTTTGGCAAGGCCCTTCAGGCCCAGCTTACAGGCCCGCAGATGCACCATCGTAAAGCAGCCTGTATAGTAGAGAAGCACAGGTACAATCGCACCGATGCATATCTTGCTGTAAGCCAGGCCGGTAATATCCGCTATGATGAATGCGCTGGCGCCCATAATGGGCGGCATCAGTTGTCCGGCAGTGGAGGAAACTGCCTCCACTGCTCCGGCAAACTCCGGCTCATAGCCGGTTTTTTTCATCAGGGGAATGGTAAACGCCCCGGTAGTCACCACATTGCTAACCGCGTTTCCGCTGATGGTTCCAAAGAGGGCACTGGTTACCACGGAGACCTTGGCCGGACCTCCGGCGGAGCGACCGGTAAGGGAAAGGGCAAAATCATTGATGAACTGGCCCGTACCGCTTTTTTCCATGAAAGTTGCGAAGATCATGAACAGGCTCAGTACCCCCGCCACAGTACCGACGTTGGAGCCGAAGACGCCTTCGCTGGTGAGCAGCAGCTGAGATGCGACGCGCTTGATGCTTAGCCCAGAGTGTTTCAGCACACCGGGAGCATACCGCCCGAAGTAAGCATAGAGCAGGAATATCGCGATGATGATGACAATGCTCAGTCCACCGGAGCGGCGGATAGCCTCCATCACCGCCAGCACCACCAGGATACACAAGAAAATCTCCAAGTCAGAGGCAATGCCGCTGCCAGTGGTGATCTGCCGGTGGTGGAGAATGACATAGCCGCAAACAGACAGAGCCGCCGCCAGAAAGAGATAATCATACCACCTGGGCAGCTTTCCGGTGTCCTTCTTCCGCAGGGGGTAGAGCAGGAATACCATCGTCAGGCACAACCCCATGAAGATGGCCCGGTGCATCAGCGCCTCGGGAGCTCCGAAAGCACAGGCAGCGTAAACATAGAGGCACAGAATCGCGCCAAGTATATCCGCAAGGCGGTGCCGCCAATCTCGGCTGCTCTTCTCCGCGACAGCGTCCCGGTCATATTTTTCCAGTAAATCCTGTTGGATGCGGTCATCCACCGTCTCTACAGAATGGATGGATATCTCTTCGTGGTGGCTGCTCATTCAATCATCTCCTTCTCTTCAGGTGAGAGGGTGCTTCTTTCCATCAGGCCGCCCAGCCGATTTCCTTGAAATAGCGGACCGCGCCGGGGTGCATGGGAGTGTAAGCGTCATTATAGGTCAGTTCAAAGACTTCCTTGGCAGTGGTGCCAGCGAAAAGACTGTGCATCTGAGCCATCTCGTCCCAGTGCTCCACCATCAGACGGGTGATCCAGTACACCTCGTCCTCGCTGCAGGAGGATTTGCAGGCCGGACCGGCTACGCTGACCACGCTGGGCAGGTCGACGGTCACGGCCCCGTCATAGGAGCCGACGGGAATGGTGGCTTTTCCATAACCGATATCGGCGGCCACAATGTCTTCCACCTGCTGCTCGGTGAAGGAGATCAGGTAGATGCTGTTGGTAGCGAACAGCTGGGCATAGTTGGTCATGGGGATCGTTCCGGTCACAATCATGGCGTCGGCCTGTCCGTTCTGAATCAGCTCCACGCCGTCGCCGGGACTGGAGTACTCAGGGTTGAAGGCATAGCCGTTCTGGTCATCGTAGTATCCGCAGATTCGCATCAGGTCATGGCACATGTTTTCAGAGCCGCTGCCGGCTGTGCCCACCACGACTTTCTTCCCGATCAGGTCTTCCAGGCTGTTGATGCCGGAACCCTCCCGGCAGGCGATCTGGACGATGCTGGAAGAGTACATCATGATCAGGTTCGCGTCCATGTCCACTGGGTCCTCCGCATAATTTCCCATGCCGTTTTTGGCGCAGTAAAGATAGTAGCTGACGTTGAAGCCATAGTCACCGTCTCCCGCTTCCATCAGATAAGGATTCTGGGCAGAACCGGCGGTAACTTGTGCAGTGCAGGTACAGTCCGTGTATTCAGAGATGATCTGGGCAATGGCGCTCATGCTCAGCTGGGCATTGCCGCCGGAGGAAGCTCCCAGCAGGGTGATAAAATTGGGCCAGTCATAGTCGGTTTCATCCGTCGCGTCTCCGTCCGTCTGGGCCGGGGTGGTGTCCTGACCGCCTTGGGGCGGGGGAGTTGAGGAATCGCTGGTGCCGCCTCCACAGGCGGCAAGGGAGAGGACCATCAAACAGGCCAGCAACAGACTCATAAACTTCTTCATAGGTGTTTCTCCTTTTCTCAGGGATTTCCCCATTATTTTCGGGCGGCCGCGCCGCCGGTTGCACTCAAGCATCCTTTTTCATCCAATCCGGTTCTTTGCCCCAAAAGCCTTTTTCCAGAATCTCCGGGCACTTGCAGGTTCTTTTCTCCGGCAGGTGCCCGGCCACATACCGCAAAATATTCTCTACCTTTTGTTCCATGTCCGTGCGCTCGTAGACCGTCATCAATCCATCGTCGCCGCTCTGATAGATGGCCGGCCCCAAGCCGGTGCCCATGTTAATGACTATGGCCAGGGAGGCGTAACACATCCCGGCTTCCTTGGCCAGAACCACCTCCGGGAACAGAGGGGTACCGATGATGTCACCGCCTATGGACCCGTAAAACCGAATCTCTGCCGGTGTTTCAAAGCGGGGGCCTTCTGTGCATACGAACGTGCCGGAAGAATGGACTGAAATCCGCTCCGCCGCACAGGCGTCCAGCAGCAGCTTGCGCAGACTTCCGCAAAAAGGCTCCATCATGTCCACCCGAACCCAGCAGCTATCGTTCTCGAAAAAGCTGCGCACCCGGTTTTTGGTGAAGTCCATAGCGTCGTCTGGCACCATAAAGTCTCCGGGACGTACATGGGGGTTGCAGGAGCCAATAGCGTTCTGGGAAACCACCTGTGTGACACCCAGCTCTCTCATGCCCCACAGGTTTGCCCTGAAATTTACCAGGTGTGACGCCTGATCTGCGTGGTCTCCGTATCGCAAAAACACCACGCTGTTGATGCCACCGATTTGCCCAGTGTACAGGTTCGCGTCGCCCCAGGGCGTGGGAACCTTCACCGCCTTCCTGTGTTCCAGCAACGATTCCGACATATGGCTGGTGATGATTCCGAATGGGTATAGGCTCATGTCGTTTTCCTCCTATAATGATTGATGATTTCCTGTTTCACTGCCAACTCATCCACTTGTGTCAGCACGCCCTGGACACAAACCGGATATCCGCCGACAAACACACTCTGCACGGCTGAGCCGTCCAAATAAAACACAACATCTGACAAAAACCGCTCCCGGTTATACTGTAACGGCGTCCAGGCTTTGACCAGCAGAATATCAGCCTGTTTTTCGGCACACAGTGAACCGATGTCCGGCAGTCCCAAAACCTCTGCTCCGCGACGGGTGGCCATTGCGACAATTTCCTCATTTGTCAACGCCTGCTCCTCTCCCAGGAGCCGGCTCACCAATGCGGCCATCTTCATTTCCCGGAACAGATCCAGAGAGTTGTTGCTCAGCATACTGTCCGTCCCCAGACCCACACGCACCCCTTGCCGGAGCAACTTCTTTACCGGGGATATACCGTTGCCCAATTTGGCGTTGCTGACCGGACAGTGTACGACCCCACAGCCGCCGTCCCGGATCATGGCGATGTCCGTATCGTCCAGCTGAACGCAGTGGATGAGTGCGGTTTGAGGAGTCAGTACACCCAGTTGATTCAGCCACGCGATCGGACGGAGGCCCGTGCGCGCGAGGATCGTGTTCTCCTCCGTGATCGTTTCCGCCACATGGATTACGAACCGGCTTCCCAAATCCTGGGATTTTTTGTGAGCGTTTTGAATCATCTCACCGGTGCAGCTGTATGTGGCGTGGGCCCCGACAAAAAAGGCCATGCGGGAATCTGCGGCGTACTTTTCCTGATATCGTTTGGCGTCCTCCGCGATCTGGGGGAAATTGAGGGTTCCGTTATTCCGGTATTCCGGGGAATTCGCAAGCCCGCCCGCAAGGCAGCGCATTCCAAACCGTGCACAGCTGTCTGCCATCAAGCCTGCGCCATATCGTGTGCAGTCGCAGACGCAGGTTGTTCCAGTGTGGAGCATATCCAAAATGGACATATCGTTGTTTTGCTTGATGTCCTCCAGCGTCAAGGTGGAGGTGAACGGAGCTAGGTCAGATGTCCAGACAGTGAAGTTCGCCGCGTCGCTGATTGTGCGATAGCCATTTAAATTGCTGTGTCCGTGTCCGTTGATGAGGCCGGGCATGGCGATCAGTCCTTCCGCGTGACAGGTCGGATAGTCTGCCTGACGCAGGTCGCTGGGAATGTCGGCCTCCGGACCAATCCAGTCGATTTTGCCATCGGAACAGAAGATGGCCGGTTTGGCGAAAAATGTTTGCTCCTCATCCGCCGTATAAGCATAATCACACAGAATTTTCCAGCGATTCTGCCGGAAATCAGTCGGGTCTGCCATGACGCACCTCCATCTGGGCAGCAGTTTCAATCCAATGCACCGTTGTTTTTTTCAAAGGATTTCCATCTGGCAGCAGCGGACAGTCGTGACCGGGAATAATAACTTCCGCCTGCTTCAAAAGCTCTCTCAGCTGTTCCCCGGCCAAGGTCCGGACCCGCGCAAGATCCTGCCGGTCCTTGATGGTATCTCCGGCCAGAAGGACGGGCTTGTCCGCCTTTACAAGTGCGGAACAGGACCCCGGAGTATGTCCGGGCGTTAAAATTACGTCTATACCCGGATGAACAGGACAGCATCGGTTGCTAATCAGCTTTAAATTTGGCTGCTGCAAAATCCACCTGCGATAAGGCTCCGGCGAAGGATTCAGCAGCTCACCGGTCCGCTCCAGTTCGTTTTCGTGGATGCTCCAGACTGCGTTGGAAAACAGATCGATGTTTGCGATGTGGTCGAAGTGCAGATGACTGACAATTACCGCATGGATATCCGACGGGGCGAGATAGCAGTTGTGGAGACGCTCAACCAGTTTGGGCCGGTCATTGTACGCGCCGGTATCATATAAAATATTTTTCCCTCCGCTCTGGAGGAGGATCACACTGCTCCAGCCCAGCCAGCCCCGCTCTGTCTGTCCGGAGATTCCCTCCAAAAGAACTGTTATTGTCATGGCCACGCCTCCGTTCATTGCCTGCATTATAACATAAGCGTCCTCTAGTTCTTTGGCGCATATGAAGCACTTCTTGCGTGTTCTGCTGGAACAACCATAAAAAGAGACGGCAAATTTTTGTCATATTCCAACAACCAGAAGATGGTTCCGCCTTCCGGATTCCAGAGGGAAGAAAGGGGTGAGTGAAGATACGGAATTCCGCTTTCGGCAAAATCCAATTTCCTCCACCCGTTAGAGTCAGGTGCTTCCATGGGAAGGGGCCGTTGACAAAAAAATGGGAATACTATATAATCAGAACGCACAAACTAGGGAATCTACACAGTCATAATCGACAATATATGGGACCTTGCGGCTGACAGCCGCAGAAAACATGTCTGCCGGGAAGTGGATGATTTTAATCCTTGCCGGATGTGCTGCCTATTTATGCGGGAGATATATGGGGTATAATTATTTTTGGAGAACCGGACGCTTTGCCGAGTATCGGAAGGAGTTTTTGTCTCGGGGAGGCGTTTTGCGCCAATTTCCAGAGGGGAAGGACATCGGGCCTTATATGAAATCCCAGCGTAAAGCAATCTATATTGACCGCGGCCGGGTGAATATTCGGATCGTCAGCAACGACGGCAGTCCCCATAACGTCATGAGCTATGGCAGGGCGTGTATCCTGCCCATTGCCAACCGGCAGGAGTCCTATACTCTGGCCCCTTATTGGCGAACAGAGCCGGCGTATGGGGATGTAGAGGCGATTGTATTCCCCAAGGAAATCGTCTGGGAACTGATTAAAAATGACCAGCGTTTTTCCGAGCTGGTTGACCAAGAGATCGCAGAGCGGCTTGCGTATCTGACATTCAAACCGATTTTGTATCAAGATGGAGACTGTATCAACCGAATCAGCAACTATTTGATTCATCTGGATATTTGCAGGGCCGTGGATTCCTCCATCCCCGATACGACGCAGGAGGAGCTGGCCGATGTAGTGGGGATGTCCCGCAGTCAGGTGGTTCGCGCCCTAGCGGTCCTCCGTGCGGAGGGAGCGCTGAAAACCCAGAGAAAGAAAATCCTGATCCTCGACCGGCAGATTCTAATGTACCATATCACGGAAACCATCTGGGATCTGCTGGAAGAGCACAATTGAAATGATATTGTTCAAGCAGGAGATTCCGCTTTTTCGCCGGGAATCTCCTGCTTGAATATATGTGGTGATATAATAGACGCCCTGCCGGAGTCCGTAGGGTCTTTGCACTGAGGAAGGGAGCGTTTGCAGCTTGCCTAACCCTTGTATTTCAGCGGACGGCCTTGATCAAACGAAAAACCTGCTCCACCGTAGCGACCATGTTGTCACAGGCGTATTCGCGGTCCATGGCTTCTTG
Organism: Oscillospiraceae bacterium 38-13; assembly: GCA_041223955.1. GTDB lineage: Bacteria > Bacillota > Clostridia > Oscillospirales > Oscillospiraceae > Oscillibacter. The sequence continues at coordinate 282,325 of JBCLRG010000002.1, forward strand.
CAGAGATACCGTATTACGCAAAATCGGGAAAAAAGCGTCTATTCCGTACCGGTTGCAGATCGAGGCCTCTTTCGTCACACAGCCGGAGAAGGCAATAACGGTTTTTCCGTATTTTTTAGCAATTTTTGCCACACCGGCAGGCGCCTTGCCCATTGCCGTTTGGCTGTCCAATCGGCCCTCCCCAGTAACAACAATGTCCGCCTCTCTTATAGATTCCTCCAGCCTGGTCTCTTCCAGCACGATATTCACACCGGATTCCAATACCGCCTTGGTGTATGAGAGAAACGCAAAACCTAATCCTCCGGCAGCACCGGCTCCGCAGGTCTCCGCATCAGCTGTCGGATTTTTTTCTTTTGTCAGGGCGGCAAAGTGATTCAGCCAGTCATCCATCTCCGCAATCATCGCTGGCGTTGCGCCCTTTTGCAGCCCAAAAATTGCGCTGCACCCCTGTGCTCCGCAGAGCGGGTTCGACACATCACAGGCAATTCGGAAAAAGCAGTCCTTCAACTCCGGAATGACATGGGCATCGGTGATGACTGCGATGTCTTTCAGACCCTTTGCCCCGAATGGAACCTGCCTGCGGTTCTTGTCCAGAATGCCGAAACCGAGCGCCTGGAGCATGCCGGTCCCGCCGTCATTAGTTGCGCTTCCTCCGATACCAATGATAAAATGCCGGCAGCCTTTGAAAATCGCGTCCTGAATGACTTCGCCGACTCCATAGGTTGTCGTGTGCATGGGATTGCGTTTTTGCTCCGGCAACAATGTAATACCCGCTGCCCCGGTCATCTCGATCACTGCTGTTTTTGAAGTCTCCAGAATGCCGTACGTACACACTACTGGCTCACCTAAAGGGCCGGTTACCGAGATGCTTTCCCGACGCCCGTTCATCCCCAGGGCCATCGTCTCCACGGTGCCCTCCCCGCCGTCCGCAAGGGGCCGAACAAGGACATCTGCATGGGGAATGGCCTGGAGAATGCCCTGCCGGGCCGCCTGCCCTGCCTCTAGGGAAGTCAGACTGCCCTTAAAGGAGTCGATGGCAACAATAATCTTCATACATTCGACCTCTCCTTCACTCAGATATGTTTAGAAAACTGATCAGACCTTATCATATGAAGGAATACTGTGTCTGGCTCATACGCTCCAAAACGGCGAACTGAGAGCACAATTTTGTATTTTCATCGATACCAGGGTATGGGGGGTAGAAAGGGAACCTGTCCGATTCAAAGGGAGCGGATAAATCAAGATTGGGAAGTCACCCGCAAACAATTATCGCCACATGAGCGAGGACTATGAACAGCAGATCGAGGCCCTCACACGCATTATGCAAACGCTGACGGCGGAACAGGAACAACAGGAAAACGGCGTGGATGTGGAAAGCCCATACCTTTCTCCATTTCTCAAATACCAGAACATTGACAAGCTGACACGGGAAATTTTAGGCGAGCTGATCGACCACATTAAGATTTGCGAAGGCAGCAATATCAGCGTGAAATCAAATGCACTGACGAGTTCCGCACTACGTATGACTTTATCGTTCGCGATGAAAACCTCCTTGTTTTTGTATTTTAAAGATAACAGCAACCGCATGCTGGCCGCCAAATTCCAGGAAAGCTTTTACGCTCCCGCGCATAGACTGTCAAATAGACCAAAAACAAAAGGAGGACCTGCCGTGAGTGTAAAGAGAATCGCCGCCGGCGATGTGGACGATCTGATTTTTCAGGACAGCTGGCTTCCAAGCGACCGGTAAGGAACAGCCCTGCACCCGCCAAAGCCGCAAAAGGACCGCACCGCCATCAACGCCCCCTCTCCGATTGACACCCAAATGGAGCTGTGATAAAATAGTCCCCAGTTGATGGAAACGCCCGCGGCGGCGTTTCTCACTCCGCAGAGTCTCTCGGGAGGTGCGTTCTGCCCATGATTTACACCCTTGATTACTTTCAGAAAAGCGCGGATTTCTTGAAAGCCAAATTCCCTGCCACACCGGAAATCGCAATCGTCCTGGGCTCCTGCCTGGGTCCCTTTGCCCGGGAAATTCAGGACCCTGTGACGGTAGACTACGCCAGCATCCCCAATTTCCTGCTCTCCACCGTGGAGTCCCACGCCGGGAAACTGATCTTCGGCACAGCGGCGGGCCGAAGGGTGGTCTGCATGTCCGGCCGCTTCCATTCCTATGAGGGCTACACCTTTGAACAACTGGTCATCCCCATCCGGGTGCTGAAGCTGCTGGGCGTCCGCGCCGTCATCCTTACCAACGCCGCCGGGGCGGTCAACACGGAATACCGTCCCGGAGACGTGATGGTCCTCTCCAGCCACATCAAGCTCAACGGGGACAGCCCCCTCCGGGGCCCTAACGTGGAGGAATTCGGTCCCAGATTTTTCGACACCAGCCGAATGTACACCCCCGCCCTCCGGAAGCTGGCGCTGGACCGTGCCAAGGAGTCTCCCCTCCGCATTCACGAGGGAACCTATATGTTCTTCCCCGGCCCTCAGTTCGAAACTCCGGCGGAAATCCGGGCCGCCCGGGCCTTGGGCGCCGACGCCGTGGGCATGTCCACCGTCACCGAGGCTCTTACCGCCGCCCACTGCGGCCTGCCCCTGCTGGCCCTGTCCGTCATGACCAACATGGCCGCCGGTGTGCTGGACCAGCCCCTCAGCGGCGAGGAGGTGGACCGGACGGCGGAGATGATTTCCGGCCCCTTCAGCGAGTACCTCAAGAGCATTCTTGCCGCCATTTCATACAGAAGGAGACAACCATCATGAAGCTGCTGCTGAAACACTGCGACATCCTGATCTCAGAGGGGACAGGCTTCCGCTGCCTGGAAAACGCCTTCCTCGGCATCGACGGCGATACCATTGACTACATCGGAAACGAACGCCCTCAGACCGCCTATGACCAGGAAAAAGACATGGCGGGCCGCCTGCTGCTCCCCGGCCTCATCAACTGCCACGGCCACAGCCCCATGGTGCTCCTCCGGGGCGTGGGCAGCGACCTCACCCTTCAGGAATGGCTCTTCGGGAAAATCGTGCCCATTGAGGACCGGCTGACGGCGGAGGACATCAAAACCGGCAACCTTCTGGCCCTGCTGGAGATGATTTCCACCGGCACCACCAGCTATTCCGACATGTATTTCGAGCCTCAGACCGCCGTGAAAAACGCCCTGGCCTGCGGCATCAAGGCCAACATCAGCCGCCCGGTCCAGTGCTTCGACAAGGCGGAGACCTACGCGGAAAACTACCGGGCCAAAGAGTCCATCCAGCTCTTCCGGGACTTCCACGGCGCGGGGGACGGACGGGTCCGCATTGACTTCGCCGTCCACGCGGAATACACCTGCTTTGCGCACATCGTGGAGCCCTACAGCGCCGAGTGCAAGGCTCTGGGCGGCCGGATGCAGATCCATCTCTCCGAGACGAAAAAGGAACATGACGAATGCGTGGAGAAGTACGGCAAAACCCCCGCCAGATGGTTCTATGACCTGGGGACCTTCGACTCCCCCACCGCCGCCGCTCACTGCGTCTTTGTGACGGAGGAGGACATGGCCCTGATGCTGGAAAAGGGCGTCAGCCCCATTCACAACCCCACCAGCAACATGAAGCTGGGCAGCGGCTTCGCCCCCATCCAGCGGATGCTGGACCTGGGACTGAACGTCACCCTGGGCACCGACGGCGCCGCCAGCAACAACAACCTGAACATGATGGAGGAGCTTCACCTCGCCGCCGTCCTCCACAACGGCTTCCACCGGGACCCCACCATTCTGAAGCCCGCCGAGCTCCTGACCATGGCCACCCGCCACGGCGCAAAGCTTCAGGGCCGGGAGGACACCGGCGCTTTGGAGGTGGGCAAAAAGGCGGATATCATTGCCCTGGACCTGACCCGGCCTCACATGTACCCCAATCTCGACCCCCTGGCGCTGACCGCCTATTCCGCTCAGGGCAGCGACGTGGTCATGACCATGGTGGACGGAAAAATCCTCTATGAGAACGGCGAATTTTTAACCCTGGACGCGGAGAAAATCATGTATGAGGCCAAGGCGGCGGTCAAGCGCCTCTACGGCTGACCCGTTCGGAAATCCGAACGGAGGAAAGGACTGAGGGCTATGAAAAATTTCACCTACTCCATCCCCACCGTGGTCCACTTTGGACAGGGCCAGATTCAAAAGCTGGGCGGGGAAATCGCCTCCAGGGCCCACAAGGTGCTGGTGGTCTACGGCGGCGGCAGCGTCAAGCGCAACGGCGTGTTTGACGCCGCCGCGGAACAGCTGCGGCAGCACGGCATCGCATGGGCGGAGCTCTCCGGCGTGGAGCCCAACCCCCGGATTGCCACAGTGCGGGAGGGCGTCCGCCTCTGCCGGGAGGAGGGGCTGGACGGCGTCCTGGCCCTGGGCGGCGGCAGCGTCATCGACTGCGCCAAGGGCATCGCCGCCGGGGCCCTTTACGACGGGGACCCCTGGGACTTCTCCGGGAAGAAGCTTTCTCCGGAGAGGGCGCTGCCGCTGTTCACCGTGCTGACCATGGCGGCCACCGGTTCGGAGATGGACTGCATCGCCGTAATCAGCAACCCGGAGACCCATGAGAAGGAATCCTTCGCCGGGGCGTGCTGCTATCCCGCCGTGTCCATCCTGGACCCCACCTACACCTATTCCCTCCCCGCCTCCCAGACGGCGGCAGGAGTGGCGGACATCATGTCCCACACCTTTGAGAACTATTTCAGCCCCATTGAGACGAATTACCTGGCGGACAGTCTGGCGGAGGCCATCCTCCGCTCCTGCGTCAAATACGGTCCCCAGGCTCTGGAGACCCCAGACAGCTATGAGGCCCGGGCCAACCTGATGTGGAACGCCTCATGGGCCATCAACGGCTTCCTGGACATGGGAAAGCCGGTGGGCTGGAGCGTCCACCGGATGGAGCATGAGCTTTCCGCCTTCTACGACCTCACCCACGGCGTGGGGCTGGCGATTCTCACGCCCAACTGGATGCGCTACGTGCTGAACGAGACCACGGAAGGCCGGTTCGCCCGGTACGGCGTGGAGGTCTGGGGGCTGGACCGGTCCCTGCCCGCGAGGACGCTGGCGGAAACCGCCATCCAGAAAACCCGGGACTTCTTCACGTCTCTGGGGCTCGCCTCTACGCTGACGGAGGTGGGCGTGGGCCCGGAGCACTTCGAGGAAATGGCCCGGAAGGCCCGGAACAGCGGCTTTGACCGGACCTTCGTGCCCCTTCAGGTGGAGGATATTGTCAATATTTACCGGATGAGCCTGTGAGCATAGGCCTTCAGGTTCCGCAGCCCCCTCCGGCGGACTGCCGGGGGGTGGATAGAGCGGAGAGGCCAAAGGAACAGCCCCGGAAATCCTTTGGATTTCCGGGGCTGTCAACATCCGTTCAGCAGTATTCGGCAATCGCGGCCTGAATCATCTCATGGGCCTGCGCGACAACCTCGCGGTCTCCCTCCGTCAGCTCCAGCAGCGGAGCCCGGACACTGCCCACATTTGGTCCGCCCTGAAGGCGGAGAATTTCCTTGATTACGGCGTACATGTTCCCCTGGGCGGCGCACATCTTGTAGATGATGCGGCAGCACTCATTCTGAACCTCCCGGCCCTTCTCCAGCTCTCCGGCGTTAAAGCAGCGGTAGATTTCCAGATACAGCTCCGGCATGGCGCCGTAGGTCCCGCCGATGCCTCCGGCGGCTCCGGCGGCCAGACCGCTGAGAAGCTGCTCATCCGGCCCGTTGAACACTAGCGCCCCCTCGTCCCGCCACATCTGAATATCCTGAACCGGCATGGAGGAGTTCTTCACCCCGATGACCTGGGGGTTTTTCAGCATCTCCTGAAGCAGGGGCACCGACAGGGCCACCCCCGCCAGCTGGGGGATATTATAGATGACAAAGTCCGTATTGGGCGCGGCCTCGGAAATGTCGTTCCAGTATTTTGCGATGCCCTTGGGGGGCAGGTGGAAGTAGATGGGCGGAATCGCCGCCACGGCGTCCACCCCCAGGCTCTCGGCGTGGGCGGCCAGTTCCCGGCTGTCGGCGGTGTTGTTGCAGGCCACATGGGCGATGATGGTCATCCGGCCCCCTACCTCCGCCATGACATTCTCCAGGGTCTCCTTCCGCTCCGCCACGCTCTGGTAAATGCACTCTCCGGAGGAGCCGCCCACATACAGGCCCTTGACGCCCTTGTCCAGCAGGTACTTCGCCAGAGCCCGGACCGCCGGGCCGCTGACCTTGCCCTCATGGTCATAGCAGGCGTAAAAAGCGGGGAAAATGCCATGGTATTTGGAAAGATCTCTCATAGTAACACTCCTCAATCGTCGTAAATTCTCACCTTGAAAACCACCTTGCTCACGGTCTCCGGGCCCTCCACCTGCATCTTGATGCGGTGGGCGTCCCCGGGGAACACCACCAGGAAGTCCCCGGGGGAGAGGACCAGCCGGTAATCCCCCACGCCCCGGTAGGCATAGAAGTCGTTGGCCTCCACCCGGTCGAACTCGGTCAGGGACTCCGGCGGGGCGATTTCCACCCTCTCGCGGCCCTCAACCATGATGTGGATGTCCAGGTATTTCCGGTGGGCCTCGAAAAAGCTCTCCTCCGCCGGGACGGTCTCATAGGTGAACCGGGTGGCGTACACGCTGCCGCCCCGGAGCTCCACCCGCTGTTCCCCCACTCCGGCGAGAAACTCCGGCGTGATTCGCTCCAGCGCCAAATCCAGGTTAGGGTGGATGCCCCGATAGGCCGGGGCGTCCTTGTGCTTGGCGTATATCATGATCCGTTCTCCATTTCTGGGTTATCCCTTCACCGCGCCCATGGTAATGCCCTGGGTGAAATACTTCTGGAAAATGAGGAACACAATGATGATGGGAGCTGCGGCCAGGGTGGCTCCGGCCATCAGCAGGCCGTTGTCCACCGAGGTCTCCGCCTGGAGGGTGGCGACGCCCAGGGGGATGGTGTAGTTGCTGCCGCTGGCCAGCATGACCAGCTGCATGAAGTAGTCGTTCCAGCAGTTGATGAAGGTGAAGATCGCCAGCGCGCCGATGCCCGGTTTGATCATGGGCATTACCACGGTGCTGAAGGTCTTCAGCTCACTGGCCCCGTCGATGCGGGTGGCCTCCAGAATTTCGCCGGGTATGCTCTCCGAGAACTGCTTCATCAAGAACACGCCGAAGGGCCAGCCCACCGTGGGGAAGATCACCGCCCAGAGGCTGTCATACAGGCGCAGGGCGGCCATTTCCTTCAGCAGCGGGATCAGAATGACCTGCTTGGGCAGGGCCATGGCGCAGACGATAAGGGAGAACAGGATGGCCCGGCCGTTGAAGCGCTTCTTCGCCAGGGCGTAGCCCGCCATGGCGGCGGTGAGGCAGGTGAACAGCATCGCCAGCACGCTCATCAGCACCGCGTTGATCAGCCAGCGGATGGCGGCGGGGGCGTCCGGCCCGGCGGTGAGGAGGACCTTTTTCCCGCCGTTGAAGAAGCTGCCGAAGGGCAGATAGACCTCCCACAGGGGGACGGTGCGCTGCTTCATCAGCTTGTCGAAGTTGTTCATCACCCACTCGGTGGGCACCCAGATGGGCTTGGTGGCGTTGATATCCGCGCCGTTCTTGAACGCGCCGGTGACAATCCAATACAGCGGGAAAGTAAACAGGAAGGCCAGAATGACCAGAACGATGATGGAGACGATTTTATACGCGCGCCCGCGTCCGGTTTCGATTTTCATACCAGCACCTCCTTACCTTTCTTTCGCCAGCTTGAACTGGAGGGCGGACAGCAGTCCGATAAAGATCGCCAGCACCACGCCCATGGCGTTGGCGTAGCCGAAGTGGCCCGCCTGCTCCGTGAGCTTGAAGGCGGTCCAGTAAATGTGGTACATCACCGTGTTGGTCCCCGCGCCGCCCTTGGTCAGCAGCTGAATCAGCGCGAAGCACTGGAAGGAGTTGATGGTGGTGATAACCAGAATGTACAGGGTGGTGGGCATCATCTGGGCCCACTTGACCTGCCAGAAGACCTGGAAGCTGTTGGCGCCGTCCACCTCGGCGGCCTCGATGAGGGTCTGGTCCACGTTGCCCAGGGCGGAGACGTACAGCACGATGGGCTGGCCCACGGAGGTGGTGAAGAGGATCAGGATGATGCACCAGAGGGCGTATTTGGAATCGCCCACCCAGTTGATGTTCTGCTCAATCAGGCCCATGCCCTTGAGGACATGGTTGAAGATGCCGGTGTAGTTGTCATACATCCACTTCCACACCACGGTGACGGCCACGGAGCCGGTAACGACGGGCAGATAGAAGATGCAGCGGAAGGCGGACAGCACGGGCCCCTTCAGCTTATAGATGGCGGAGGACACCCACAGGGAGAAGGCGCAGACCGTGGGCACGCTGACGATGACGATGATAAAGGTATTCTTCAGCGCCTCCAGGAAGACCTCGTCCGTCATCAGCCTTGTGAAGTTGCTCAGACCGACGAAGCCGCCGAACATGCCCTTGTCGTGCATGTTGGTGCTGGTCAGGCTGGTGATGATGCAGATGATCATGGGGATGACCACGAAGCCGACGAAGAAGATCAGGCTGGGCAGCAGGAAGAGGTAGCCGGAGATATTCTCCCTCCGCTGAAGCGCGCGGCTCATGGTGGGGTGGGACTGTCTTGCCAAGATCAACACTCCTTTACAACTGGATTCGGCAGGGTCTGTAAGAACGCGCCCCTCTCCCGCCCTTCGCGGGAGAGGGGCGCAAAACCCTTATCCGTTTAAACTGCGTATAGCTTAACCAGCGGCGGCCGCGTTGGCGTTGCCGGCGTAGGTGGCGACGGTCTCGGCGATGTTCGCGCCCTCGCCCACCTTCTGGAGCATGGTCCACCACTCGGTCCGGGCGCCGGCCCAGCCCTTGGTGACTTGATAGTAGTCGCCCAGGTAAGGCATGAGGACCTGATAGTCGTTCATGATCTCGTTGTCGGCCCAGACGTTGGAGAGGTCCGTGCCCTCGGCGGAGGAGCGGGCGGCGAAGTAACTGGCGGTCTTCACCGCTTCCACGGTGTGCTCGGAGTCGCACATCCACTTGATGAAGGTCTTGGCGTCCTCAACCTTGGCGGGATCGTTGTTGTCGAAGATGCCGAAGCCCCAGATGCCGCCCTGGAGGGCCGGAGAGCCGCTCTCAGAGGGGAAGCCCATGAACACGATCTCCTCGCCGCTGGCGGTGAGGCCCGCGCCGGTGTCGGCCTGGTTGGGGTTGAGCTGCTGGGCGATGTTCCAGCAGAACGCCATTTTCAGGATGCCCTGATAGAAGACCTTGATCTCGTCGCCGCCCTCCAGAGAGGCGTCGAAGGCGATGCCGGGCATGCTCTTCAGCTGCTCCAGGGCCTTGATGTTCAGGGGATCATCCCAGGTGTACTTGTCGTGAGCAGCGGTGGTGAAGGTGCCGCCGTACATATTGTTGACGAGGGCGCGGGTGCCCTGGTCGCCGCCCTGGCCCTTGCAGTACACGGCGCCGACGGGGGCGTTGAAGTGCGCGTACAGGGCGTCCACGGCCTTGACGAAGTCCTCGGTGGTCCAGGTGCGGGTGGCGAGGTCCAGATACTGGTCGGCCCCGGCCTCCTTGAAGGCGTTCAGGTTCACGGCCATGCAGTGGGCGGTGATAACCAGGGGATACTCATAAACAGCGCCGTTGGAATGGGTACAGGCGGTCATGGCGGCGGCGTTGATCTCGCTCCGGTCGGTGTCGTCAAACATATCGCTCAGGTCCACCAGATAGCCCTTGTCGCCCCAGTTGGTCACCAGGCGCTCGGGACCTTCCATGATGAGGTCGGGAGCCTTTCCGGCGGTGATGGCGGAGTTGACCTTGTCGTCACCGTCGGCGTAGGCCAGGTATTCCACCTTCATGGCGATACCGGTGTCGGCGGTGAAGGCGTCGGTGATGGCCTTGACCTTCTCCTCCTTGCCCCAGTCGCCGATGGGATAGGTCCACAGGGTCAGCTCACCGCCGGAGGCGGGCTCCTCCGGGGTCTCGGGGGTCTGGGTATCTCCCTGAGTCTGGCTGTCCGCCGGGGGCGTCGAATCGTTGCCGCCTCCACAGGCGGCAAGAGCCATGACCATGGTCATGGCCAGCAGCAGCGCAAGCAGTTTCTTCATCGCGAATCCTCCTTTTAATCCTCACAAAAAATGAGCCGGCAAGCTCCGGCTCGCTGTGTAAATTATACAAGTCCTTCCTGCTTTTGTCAATTAGAATCGGAAGGATTTCCATCGAATCCCCATATTCGGCGGAAGCTTCAAAAATAATTTCGATTTTTGGTGAAATTCCCAGCACAAACCAAGAGGAAACCGCCCCTCCGCGCCTTGACAAACCGGAAAAAACTGCTAACGTATATTTCAAGGAGTAAATTTCCAACCTGCCGCTGAACAAAGAAAGGAAGATGGAACTATGAAAAAGCACATTCTTTGCCTGGGCGATTCTAACACGCACGGCTACTGCGCCGACCCCGCTGACTGCGCTGACGGCGGCATCCGCTTCAACGAGGACGAGCGCTGGACCTGCCTGCTCCAGAAGGCCCTGGGGCCGGAGGTGCTGGTGACGGAGGAGGGCCTCAGCGGCCGGACCACCGTCTTCCAGGATCCCCTGCATGAGACCATGGACGCCCTGACGGTCCTCTATTCCCTGCTGAAAAGCCACGAGGTGATCGACCTGCTCATCATTATGCTGGGCACCAACGACACGAAGGAGCGTCTGGGCGCAAATGCCTCGTGCATCGCCATCGGCATGGAGCGGCTGGTCCGCAAGGCCCAGAGTGTGGACTGCTGGGGGGACCACGCCCCCAATATTCTCATCGTATGCCCGCCCCCCATCCGCCCGGAGATGGAGCTCTCCGAGGCCGGCGTCCCCATGGGCCGGGGCTGTCTGGAGAAATCCCGGGAGCTGCCCGGGTACTATGAGAAGACCGCCCGGCTGGTGGGGGCCCATTACCTGGACGCGGCGGAGTGCGAGTTCAACGCCGTGGACGGCATGCACCTGACCCGCCGGGGGCACGCCCAGTTGGCGGACCTGCTGGCCAAGGCAGTGCCGGAGCTGCTTCCCTGACCGCTGGGTTCTCCAAAAACGTACCGCCGCGCTGTGCGCGGCGGTATGTTTTTTATGTACGTTCCTCCAGGGCCCTCTGTACCATCATCTCCGTCATGCCCTCCCCCAGGCGGCAGAGCCTCCGGATCTGCCGGGCCATGTCATAGCGCATGCCGCTGTTCATCCATGCCACCACCTGCCCAAAGCACTCGCACTGATAGAACCGGACCAGAATCTCCCGGTCCTCCTTCCCGATGGGAACATTGCCGGTGACCGCAGCGGCATAGGCTTCCACCACCCGGCGGCACACATCCATCAGGCACAGCTCAAACAGGTCCCGGTGGGCGGACTGATTGATGTGCAGCACCGCCTGCCGGTGCTCCTGGGCGAAGAGGGCAGCGGTCTCCAGGCAGCGCTCCAGGGACGGGGCCGGGCCCTGGGAGGCGATGATGCGGTCCGCGCAGTCCAGGATGATTTCCTCCAGCAGGGCAGGGAGGTCTTTGAAATGATAATAAAAGGTATTCCGGTTCACCCCGCACTCCCGGACGATGTCCTTCACGGTAATCTCCCGGAGGGAACGTGCCTCCAGAAGGCGGAGGAACGCCGCCTTGATGGACTCGGAGGAAGTCATAGAGCCTCCCTCCTCTCCTCGGGGCGGAAGAGCCGGGCGGCGGCTCCGTCGGCCATGCGCTGGGCGGCGGAGAGCAGTTCGCCCTTGGGCAGCGCCATGTCCTGGTCAAACCACTCCTTTAAAAGACCGATGAAGCCCCAGGCCAGGAAATTCAGCAGGTAATCCGTCAGGCGCCGGTCCGCGTCCTGGAACCAGGTCCGGACCAGCGGCGCGCCGTTTTTGTGGACCAGCTGCTGGAGAGACTGGAAAAAGCCGCTGGCCTCGCTGCCGGTAAACAGCACGGCACAGGTCTCCCGGTGCTCAATCACAAAGTCCAGCACCGGCTCGAACACCGGCGCGACACTGCCGACGGCCACGGTCTCCTGAATGTGCTCGTCCACCAGGGCCTGAATCTCCGACAGCAGGTCTTCCTCCAGACTTTGCAGCAGCTCCGCCGTGCCGGAGTAGTGCAGGTAAAAGGTTCCCCGGTTCATGTCCGCCGCGTCCGTCACGTCCCGGACGGAGATTTCCGCAAAGCTCCGGCTCTTCATCAGCTCCAGCAGGCTTTCCTTCAGCAGCTTTCGGGACCGCCGCGCCCGGCGGTCTTCTGGATTTTTCAACATCGTCGTCCTCCTCTGTTCCGGCACGCCGGTCTCCCGTCGGGGCCCGTTTCCGGTACATGCCAGACATTCGTCCTCTTTTGCCTATTGACCGGATTTCCTGCTTTTACTATAATCAACTCAAGTCAATAAGTCAACAAAAATCTTTTATTAAACAATAGTTGATTACTGGAGGAATCATTATGAACTGGCGAACTTTCGGAAAACGCGCTTCCGCCCTGGCCCTGGCGGCGGTTCTGACGGCGGCGCTCCCCCTGCCCGCCGCAGCGGCGGAGTCCGGCGACGGCGTGGCCCCCACCTGTGACGAGGCCTACTACGCCACCCTGGACTACTACGGCAGCCTAATGGAGGGCAGCGTGGTAAAGAGCTATGCCATGAACGGCAAAGACCGCCTGACGGACTACGGCGTGTACGACGATGTAATCAACCTCACCGACCGCACCGCCCCGGTGCGGGGCGAGGGCGCCACCTCCTTCCGCTTCGACGGCGGAGCGCCGGACCACTTCTATTTCGAGGGCAAGACCACCCGTCCCTTCGAGGACCTGCCCTGGACCGTCTCTCTTCATTATACCCTCAACGGCGTCCCCGCCCGGGCGGAGGACCTGGCGGGAAAGCAGGGCGTAGTGGAGATTCTGCTGGACCTGGTTCCCAACGAGAACGCCGGCAGCTATGCCCGGTATAATTACACGCTGGCGGCCACGGCCCTGTTCAATCAGGATGATATCCTCTCCCTGGAGGCCCCCGGCGCTCAAGTCCAGCTGGTGGGCAACCTGCGGACGGTTCTCTTCCTCTGCCTCCCCGGGGAGGAGCAGCATTTCACCATCCGGGTTGGCAGCGATTCCTTCACCTTCGGCGGGCTCACGGTGCTGATGGCCCCCGCCACCCTGGCCCAGCTGGAGGAAATCGCCAAGCTCAGCCAGCGGAAGGACGATCTGGAGGCGGACTATCAGGCCCTCTCCGGCAGTCTGGACCACCTCCTGGACGCCCTGAACGACATTCAGAACGGCCTCTATGCCTCGGCCAAGGGGCTGGACCAGCTGGAAGCGGCCCGGAGCACCTTCTCCGGCGGCAAGGGCGTGCTGTACGACGGCACGGACCGCCTTCGGGGAGACCTGAGCAATCTGGCGGACCTGCTGGCTCCGGTGGAGGAACGGATTCTCCTTCTGAGCCAGACCGTCACGGAATCCAACGCGGTTCTGAATGAGATGGCGGACTCCGCCCTGACCCTCCAGGCCCAGCTGGCGGAGCTGGAGGAAGCCCTTTACGGTCTGGAGCGCGGCACCTACGATCTCCGGAACGTCGTAACACTGGCGGCGGATATGGAAAGCAGCCTCCTCCGCCTGGAGCGCGCCCTGGGCGGCACGCATGTGAGCAGCAGCGTTTCCACCAACAGCGCGGCTATGGTGCAGAAGGTGAAGAACGTCCACGGCGTCTACGCCATGAAGGACCAGGACGCGTTCTTCGCGGGGATGCTGGCCCTTCAGGGCAAGAACCAGGGGCAGATTCGGGATATCCAGTCCCTTCTGGGCCTTGACGAATCCACAGCGGCGGCCATCGGCAAACAGCAGGAGTGGCAGGCGGCCCAGGCGGCCAAAAAGCAGATGGACGGCCTTCACTCCATGAAGGAAAACGGCATGAGCTTTCAGGATTTCTGCGGACAGCTGGGGGCCTCGGACAGCGAGGCCAAGCAGATGAATGATCTCTGGCTGATTTACAACAGCGGCGAGGTGGTGGGCGGAAAGCGCCAGGCATCCCCTGAAAAGCCCCGCATTCCGGCCCCGGCGGAAACTCCGGAAACCACCCCGGCGGAACCCCCGGCAGAGACGCCCGCCGGAAACACAGCCCCGGAGCCTTCCGAGTCCCCCGAGTCTCCCGAGACACCCCCGTCTCCCGAGCCGCCCGCCTCCGAACCGGCGGAACCCGCAGAACCCGAGGAAGCCCCATCCGAGACGGAGCCCCTCACCGCCAAGCTGCTCCTCAACGCTCCCAACGACGAAGCCTCCGGCAGCGAAGACAGCGGCGGCGAATCCTCCGGCAGTGATTCCTCCAGTGGGAACGATTCCTCCGGTGGCAGCGATTCCTCCGGCGGGAACGATGACGCCGGAACCACCACCCCCGGCGGCGGGGATTCCGACGGGGATTCCTCCGGCGGAAACACCCCTGGAGAGGACACCCCCGGCGGCGATACTCCCTCCAAGCCCCCGGAGAACAACACCGTGGGCGGCGCGGTGGTGGACCTCATCACCAGCGGGCTGGACAGTGCCAGCGCCCGGATTGACCAGATTCAAAACGAGCTCAACAACACCCTGAACGCCATCAAGGCCCCCACCGCCGCCGTCGCGGGCGATCTGGCGAACCTCTGCGCCGGGCTGAACAGCCTCCTGGGCGATCTGGACAGCGCGGAGGACCTGGCCGCCGCCCTGCGGCAGTCCTCCGGGACGCTGCGGGAGATACTGGCGGACGCCGAGGCCCTGCGGACGGTGCTGAACGGCTACGAGCCCACCCTTCAGGAAGCCCTGCGCAATGCCGGAGCCCTCTCCGCCTCCGCCTCGGCCACCATCCGGGACACGGAGACCCTTCTCTCCGACGCGGAGAATCTGGCCCGTTCCACCGGCAAGCAGCTGGACGCCGGAACAAAACAGTCCCTGGCGGGGCTCTCCGCCGCCCTGCGGCAGACCGCCAAGGCCCTGGCCGCCACCGGCGAGGTCCGGGACGCCAAAAACACCATCACCAATATCATTGAGGACACCTGGAACGAATATACCGGCGATGTGAACAACATGCTGATGATGGACGCCACGGCGGAAACGGTCTCCCTGACCGACAGCCGGAACCCCGCGCCCTCCAGCGTTCAGGTCCTCATCCGCACGCAGGAAATCCAGCTGACGGAGGCCCCGGCGGACGCGGAAGCCGCCGCTGGAAAGCCCGCCTCCACCTTCTGGGGCCGGGTGGGCCAGATGTTCCGGGATTTCTGGAACGCCGTCACCGGTATATTCCACTGAGGGGAGAACGGACGCCATGATTGAAAAAATCGCCCATAAGCTGACCCGCAGGCCCAAGCTGGTGGCCCTCATCGCCGTGCTGATGCTGATCCCCTCCCTGGCCGGCTACGCCGCCACCCGCATCAACTACGACATCCTGTCCTACCTGCCCCAGGACCTCCCCTCCTCTCAGGGGGAGCAGCTTCTGGAGGACCCCTTCCAGATGGCGGCCACCAGCATGCTTATCGTGGAGGGGATGCCCTCGGGCTACACCAACCGCCTCCTTCAGGACATCAAGGACATCCCCGGCGTGTCCAGCGCCGTGTGGGTAAGCAATCTGGTAGGCATTCAGATTCCCGTGGAGATGATACCGGCGGACCTCCGGGAGGTATTCTTCTCCGGTCAGGCCACCATGATGCTCATCCAGTACGACCACCCCGGTGCCTCCGACGAGACCATGGAAGCCATCCAGCAGGTCCGGAACGTCTGCAACGAGCGCTGCTTCCTGGCGGGCTTCTCCGTGGTCATCAAGGACACCCGGGACGTCATGGACGGAGAGCTCCCCATCTTTGTGGGCCTGGCGGTGTTGCTGGCCCTCGCGGCCATGAGCATCACCCTGGATTCCACGGTTCTGCCCTTCGTGTACCTGGCCAGCATCGGCATGGCCGTTGTCTACAACTTCGGAAGCAACATCTTTCTGGGCCAGATTTCCTACATCACAAAAGCCATCGCCGCCGTGCTCCAGCTGGGCGTCACCATGGACTATTCCATCTTTCTCTACCACCGCTATGAGGAGGAGCGGGAGCACTACAACGACCGGCGGGACGCCATGGCACAGGCCATCATCGCCGCCTTCCGCTCCCTCTCCGGAAGCAGCCTGACCACCATCGCGGGCTTTTTGGCCCTGTGCTTCATGCGCCTGACCCTGGGCCGGGACATCGGCATCGTCATGGCAAAGGGCGTGGTCCTGGGGGTAGCGACGGTAATCCTGGTCCTGCCGTCCCTGGTGCTGATATTCGACCGGCAGATCGGCAAGCACCGGCACCGGACGTTGATTCCTTCCTTTGACCGGGTGAACGGCTTCATCATCCGGCACAGGATTCCCCTGGTGGTGCTGACGGTGCTGCTGTTCTTCCCGGCGGTCTATGCCCAGCGGCACGCGGAGATCTACTACAAGCTGGACGAATCCCTTCCCAGGGACCTGCCCTCCATCGTCAGCAACGAGAAGCTGAAGGATGATTTCGGCATGGCCACCAGCCACTTCGTGGTTCTCCGGGACGATCTCCCGGCCTCGGACATGGTCGAGCTGGAGCGCCGCCTGGAGGAGGTCCCCGGCGTCACCTCTCTGGTCTCCTTCCACAAGATGCTGGGAACGGGCATCCCGGACTTCTTCATCCCGGAGGACGTCAAAAACATGCTCCGGCAGGAGGGCTGGCAGCTGATGATGATCAACTCCAGCTGCGCCCCGGCCACGGATGAAGTGTCCGCCCAGCTGGACGCCATGAACGGCATCCTCCACAGCTACGACCCCTCGGCCATGATCACCGGCGAGGGCGCCATGTACCGGGACCTGATCGACACCTCGGCGGTGGACTTCCAGGTGACGAATTATATCTCCATCGCGGCCATCTTCCTGATTATCGCCGTGGTCTTCCGGTCTCTGACCATCCCGGCGGTGCTGGTCGCCACCATTGAGCTGGCGATTTTCATCAATCAAGGCTGCTGCTATTTCCTGGGCACGGAGATTCCCTTCATCGCCCCCACCATCATCAGCTGCGTCCAGCTGGGCGCGACGGTGGACTACGCGATACTGATGACCTCCCGTTTTCAGGAGGAGCTGAAGCGGGGCCTGGACCGGAAGGAGGCCATCCGCGTGGCCGCCGCCGCCTCGGACGCGTCCATCGTCACCAGTGCGCTGGTGCTCTTCTGCGCCACGCTGGGCGTGTCCTTCGTCTCCTCCATCGATCTCATCGGGTCCATCTGCGTCATGCTGTCCCGAGGAGCGCTGATCTCGGCGCTGGTGAGCATTGTCTTCATGCCCGCCATTCTCTGCGTCTGCGAGCCTCTGTTCCACAAAACCAGCTATCACTGGAAAACGCCGGACCCGGCGGCGTCCCTTCCCTCCCCGGCGGAGGCCCTCCC